>JAIYCQ010000020.1 GCA_027487945.1 Caulobacteraceae bacterium | reverse complement strand
GCCGGCGTCCGCGTGCTGCGCGACCCCTACAGCGCCAAGCCCTACGTGCTGTTCTACACCACCCGGCGCGTCGGCGGCGGCGTCCAGAACTTCGACGCCATCAAGCTGATGAAGTTCGCGGCCTCGTAGGAGGCGCTCATCTGGTCTCCCTCCCCCTTGTGGGGAGGGTGGATCGGCGAGCGCAGCGAGACGAGACGGGTGGGGCAAGCAGCGATCCTCACCGGGCGCTGAAGGCGGCCACCGCTTGCCCCACCCTGGCCGCTTCGCGGCCTGTCCCTCCCCACAAGGGGGAGGGAGGAGAAATCCCCATGACCCCCATCACCCTGGCCGAGGCCAAGGCGTTCCTGCGCGTCACCGACGCCGCCGAGGACGCGCTGATCCAGCTGCTGATCGCGGCGGCGACCGAACGCGTCGAGCGATCGGTCGGCCTTGTTCTCACCGATCCGGCCCCGTCGCCGCTGCGTCTGGCCATTCTGATGCTGGTCGCCCACGGCTTCGAGCACCGCGAGGGCGAGGCGCCCGCCGCGCTGGTCGAACCCTGGCTGGCCGCTTATCGGAACGCCCGGCTGTGAGCATCGCCGCCCTGCGCACCCTGGCGGTGCTGGAATCCCTGTCGCAGGCCGAGACCGTGTTCGGCGGCCGGTCGCGGACCTGGACCGAGGTGGCCGCCGTCTGGATCGACCTTCGCCCCGCCGGCCACCGCGAGGCCGGCGACGCCGGGGCGCGGCCCGTCCTGACCGAGACCGCCGAGGCCGAGGCCCGCACCGGCGTCGCCGCCCGCGGCATGCGGCTCAAGGCCGGGGGCGAGCCCTGGCGGATCGTCGCGGTGCAGCCGGCCCGGCCACGGCCCGGCCGCATGATCCTCAAGCTCGAAAGGGCCTGGCCATGAGCCCCGACCTGGCGTTGCACAAGGCGCTGCTCGACCACCTGCGCGCCGACGCTTCGGTGACGGCCCTGCTGGGCGATCCGGCCCGGGTGCATGACGAACCGCCCGAGACCCCGGTCTATCCCTACGTCGCGCTCGGCCGCGCCGAGACCCGCCCCTGGGGCGGGCTGGACGGGGAGGGGATCGAGCATCTGCTGACCCTGACCTGCGTCTCGCATTTCGACGGCGCCGAGGAGGTCAAGGCGGTGATCGCCGCCCTGCGCACGGCCCTGCACGGCGCGGCGCCGGCGCTGGACGGCCACCGGCTGGTCAATCTGCGCGTCACCTACGCCGACGTCTTCCGCGCTCCCGGCTGGCGGCCACTCTACGGCCTGCTGCGGATCCGGGCGGTGACGGAGACGATGTAGGTCGCTCCCTCCCCCCTGTGGGGAGGGTGGACGGCTGAAGGCCGGACGGGCGGGGAACCGCCTGGTCGCCGGTCGGCGCCGACCTTCGCCAACCTTGCCCCACCCGGCCGCTTCGCGGCCACCCTCCCCAGGCGGGGAGGGAGGAAGGAGACACCCCCATGGCCGCACAGCGCGGAAAAGACATCCTGCTCAAGATCGGCGACGGCGAGGAGCCCGAGGGGTTCGTCACTGTCGCCGGCCTGCGGGCCCGGACCCTCTCGCTCAACGCCCGCGGCGTGGACGCCACCGACAGTGACAGCGCCGGCCGCTGGCGCGAGCTGCTGGCCGGGGCCGGCGTCAAACAGGCCAGCGTCAGCGGCGCGGGCATCTTCCGGGACGCGGTCAGCGACGCGATGATCCGCGACGCCTTCTTCGCCCAGTCGGCCCGGACCTGGCGGCTGATCATCCCCGACTTCGGCCAGCTGCAGGGGCCGTTCCTCGTCGCGGCGCTGGAGTATGCCGGCGAGCACGAGGGCGAGGCCACCTGGGCCCTCACCCTGGCCTCGGCCGGCGAGATCGCCTTCGAGGCCCTGACGTGATCGCCGCCAACGCCGCGCGCGGCGAGGTGGTCGTCCCCCTGGCCGGAACGCCGCGCCGGCTGTGCCTGACCCTGGGCGCGTTGGCCGAGCTGGAGACGGCGTTCGAGGTCGACGGCTTCGGGCCTCTGGCCGACCGTCTGCGCAGCCTGTCGGCGCGGGATCTGGCCTTCGTGCTGGGCGCCCTGCTGCGGGGCGGCGGCGAGGCCGGGGTGGACGTGTCGTCCATCGACTTCCACGACGCGGCGCAGGCCGTGGCGGCGGCCTTCTCGGCGGCGGCGCGATGATCCCCTGGCCGGGCCTGCTGCGGCTCGCCGCGCTGCGCTTCGGCCTCGCCCCGGACGCCTTCTGGCGGCTGTCGCTGGTCGAGTGGCGGGCCCTGGCCGACGAGCCCGCAGACACCCTCAACCGCGCGGGGCTGGAGGCCCTGGCCCGCGCCTGGCCGGACAGGTGATCCCATGACGTTCGACGACGACGGCCTCGCCGGGCTGCCCCGCCAGACAGCCGAGGCTGCGGCCGCGATCGAAGCCCTCAAGGAACCCGCCGCCCGCGCCGCCGCCTCCATCGACGAGGCCTTCGCCAGGGCGGGCGAGAGTCTGGCCCGGTCGCTGGGCCGCGCCGCCGCCGATGGCGAGGTGTCGCTGGCCGAACTGGCCCAGGCGGTGCTGAGCGCGGTCAACGCCGCCGCGGGCGGCGGAGCCGGCGGCGGGCTTGCAGAGGCGCTGACCTCGGCGCTCGGCGGGGCGTTCAGCGGGGCGCGCGCCGGCGGCGGGCCGGTGACGCCCGGCGGCGCCTATCTGGTGGGCGAGCGGGGGCCGGAGGTGTTTCGGCCGGCCTCGGCGGGCTCGGTCGAGCCGGCCATCGGCGGCCTGACCGTCAATGTTACGGTACAGGGCGAGGGCGGCCCGCCCTCGCTGCTGCGGTCGGAGGCGCAGATCGCCCAGGCCCTGGCGCGGGCGGTCAGCCTGGGCGCCCGACGCCTCTGATCAGAGGGCGGGTGTGGGGGCGGGGCCGAAGCGGTTCTCGCCCGGTTCGCCCAGGGCGACGCCCTGCCAGATCAGGAAGCCGACTCCGACGAAGAAGGCGCCCAGCAGCAGCAGGGCCGAGCCTGCGACCGCGCTCATGACCGTGGCGACGATCGTGCCCTCGGCCGCCCCGGACAGGGAGGACATGATGGCGGCGCCCGCGATGGCGATCACCGCGCCGATCGGCACCACGATGCTGAGCGTCACCGGAATGGCCGCCAGCCAGCCCGACCGACCCATGTCGTGGAACCGCTTCGAGCAGATGCAGATCCAGCAGTAGATCGTCACCAGCGACAGGAACGGCACCCAGAACAGCAGGGTGTTCACGCCGATCAGCACCAGCCAGCCGATCCAGTAGGCCTGACGGCCGATACGGCCGTCCGCAGAGAAGAAGAGTTTCGTCCAGTCCATCGCAGCCCCCGAATTCCCCAGTGGCCCGAGGTCACACGGGGCGACGGCGGGCGTCAACATACGGATTGTTCATGGCATTCCACGAAGTCCGCCTGCCCGCGCGACTGGCGTTCGGCTCGACCGGCGGCGTCGAACGGCGCACCGAGGTCGTCACCCTGGCCAGCGGGTTCGAACGTCGCGCCACGCCCTGGGCCCATGGCCGGCGTCGCTATCTGATCGGAGCCGGCGTGCGGTCGCTGGATGACGTCGCCCTGCTGGTCGCCTTCTTCGAGGCCCGTCGCGGACGGTTGCACGGCTTCCGGTTCAAGGATTTCACCGACTTCAGATCCTGCGCGCCGTCCGGGGCGATTTCCCCGCTGGATCAAATGCTTGGAGCCGGCGATGGAGACCGGGTCGCGTTTCCGTTGCTCAAGCGATACGGCGATGTCGAGCGTCCGATCTGCAAGCCGGTCGACGGCTCCACGCGCCTGGCCGTCGGCGGGGTCGAGACGGCCGCCGCCGTCGACCCGACGACGGGCCTCGCCACCTTCACCGAACCGCCGCCGGCCGGGGCGGTCGTAACCGCCGGGTTCGCCTTCGACACCCCCGTCCGCTTCGATACCGACCGCATCGACGTCAGCCTCGAGGGCTTCGAGGCCGGGCGTCTGGTCGCTGTCCCGCTGATCGAAATCCGGGTCTGATCATGAGAACCGTCCCTGCCGACCTTGCGGCCCGGATCGAGTCCGGGGCCGCGACCCTCTGTCATGTCTGGCGGCTGACCCGGGCCGACGGGGCCGTCAGCGGCTTCACCGACCATGACCGCGACCTGTCCCACGAGGGCCTGCTCTACCGGGCCGCAGACGGCTGGACCGGCGGGGCGACGGGCGCAGGACTGGGCGCCGGAGAGGCCGGGGCCATGGTCGCGGCCGGGGTGCTGGCCGCCGAGGGTCTGGACGTCGCCGACCTGGAGGCCGGTCTCTACGATGGCGCCGTGGTGGACTGTTGCCGCGTCGACTGGACCGCGCCGCACCTGTTCGTTCCGCTGTGGACCGCAAGGATCAGCCGCGTTCGCCGCGACGGCGAAGCCTTCACCGCCGATCTGGAAGGGCCGCTGGCCGAGCTGGAGCGGGTGGCGGGCCGCAGCTACAGCCGGATCTGTGACGCCAACCTCGGCGACGGGCGATGCCGCGTGTCGACCGACCATCCCGAGTTCGGCAGCGGCTGCGACAAGCGGTTCGAGACCTGCCGGGCCCGGTTCGGCAACAGCCTCAACTTCCGGGGCTTTCCGGCCATCCCGGGAAACGACTTCCTGAGCCGCTGGCCGGCCGAGGGTGAGCGTCATGACGGGAGCAGTCGCCGTGGATAGGGCGCGCATCGTTCTCGCGGCCCGGGCCTGGCTCGGCACGCCCTATCGCCATCAGGCGTCGTTGAAGGGAGTCGGCTGCGACTGCCTGGGGCTGGTGCGCGGCGTCTGGCGCGAGCTTTACGGCGCCGAGCCGGAGATCCCGCCGCCCTACCGGCCCGACTGGGCCGAGACCGGTGTCGCCGAGACCTTGCTGGGCGCCGCCGTCCGCCATCTGGTCCCGGCGCCGCCGGGCGCCGTCCGTGCCGGCGATGTGCTGCTGTTCCGCATGAGTCCGGACGCCTGCGTCAAACACTGCGCCATCGTCTCCGCCGCCCGACCGGGCGATCCCGAGCCCCGCATCATCCACGCCTACTGGGGGCGGGCGGTGGTGGAGAGCTGGCTGGGTCCCTGGTGGCGTCGCCGGCTCGTGGCTGCCTTCGCCTTCCCCCATGTGAGCGACGAATAGCCATGGCGCAGCTGATCCTTTCCGGCATCGGACGGGCTCTGGGCGGCAATGCCCTGGCCACCCTGGGCAGCGTCGTCGGTCGCGCGGTCGACCAGTACGCCATCGCCTCCCTCCGGGCGCCGCGCGAGAGCGGGCCGCGGCTGCAGGATCTGCATGTGATGTCCGCCGCCGAGGGCGCCCCGATGCCGGCGGTGTTTGGACGCGCCCGGATCGGCGGGCAGGTGATCTGGGCCGCCCGTTTCCGCGAGAAGCGCATCGAGCGTCAGGCTGGCGGCGGCAAGGGCGGCTCCCGCACCGTGGAGCACCGCTACAGCCTGTCCTTCGCGGTTGCGCTCTGCGAGGGCCCCATCGACGGCGTCGGGCGGGTCTGGGCGGACGGCAAGCCCATGGACCTGACCGGCGTCGCCATGCGTCTTCATACGGGCGGCGAGAACCAGACCCCCGACCCGCTGATCGAGGCGGTGGAGGGCGCCGCGCCGGCTTATCGCGGCTGCGCCTATGTCGTGTTCGAGGACCTGCCGCTCGATCCGTTCGGCAACCGCCTGCCGCAGCTGTCTTTCGAGGTGTTCCGGCGGCCGCGCGGCGGCGGACCGGCGCTTGAGGACCGGTTGACCGGCGTCTGCCTGATCCCGGGCGCGGGCGAGTTCGCCTACGCCACCCAGGCCGTCCAGCGCCGCGACGGCCTGACCCGGTTCGGCGTCGAGAACGTCAACAACGTCGAGGGTCGACCCGACCTTCTGGTCTCGCTCGACCAACTGCAGGCGCAGCTGCCGAATGTGACGGCGGTCACCCTGGTCGTCGCCTGGTTCGGGTCCAGCCTCGACGCCGGCGCCTGTACGTTCAAGCCGGGAGTGGAGCAGGCCTCCAAGTCGACGCTGCCCCTGACCTGGCGGGCCGGCGGCGTGGAGCGTGGCGGCGCCCGTCTGGTCAGCAGCATCGCGGGCGCCCCGGCCTACGGGGGCACTCCCGCCGACGCGACTGTGGTCCAGGTCATCACCGAGCTGAAGGCGCGAGGGCTCAAGGTCACCCTCTGTCCCTTCATCCTGATGGACTGCGACGGCTTTCCCTGGCGTGGCAGAATCAGCGGTGAAGCCGCTGATGTTCCTGCCCTTTTCGGTTCGACGACGCCGGCCGACATCGTCATCGACGGGGACCGCATCGATCACAACGGCAGCGACTGGGGCCTGCGGCGGATGGTGCTGCACCATGCCCGTCTGGCGCAGCTGGCCGGCGGGGTCGACGGCTTTCTCATCGGGTCGGAGCTGCGGGGGATCACCACGATCCGCGACGGCGCCGGCGGCTATCCCGCGGTCGAGGCCCTGCGCGGCCTGGCCGCCGACTGCCGCGCCACCCTCGGGGCGGAGACCGCCATCGGCTACGCCGCCGACTGGAGCGAGTACTTCGGCCATCAGCCGGCCGACAGCTCCGGCGATGTGATGTTCCACCTCGACCCGCTCTGGGCCGATGAGGCGATCGACTTCGTCGGCGTCGACTTCTATCCGCCGCTTGCGGACGGGCGCGGCGAACCCGCCCTCGACGCGATCACCGTGGCCGGCGGCGAGGGCTTCGACTGGTTCTACGCGACTCCGGAGGATCGCGCCGCCGGCCTCCGCACACCGATCACCGACGGCGCGTATGCCGAGCCCTGGGTCTTCCGGCCCAAGGATCTGCTCGGCTGGTGGAGCCATGCCCATCACAACCGGCCCGGCGGCGTTCGCGATACGACCCCCACCGCCTGGATCCCGCGCTCCAAGCCGATCCGACTGGTCGAGTTCGGCTGCCCGGCGGTCGACCGGGGCGCCAACGCCCCCAATCTGTTCATTGATCCCAAGAGCAGCGAAAGCGCCCTGCCGCCGTTCTCGACCGGCCTGCGCGACGACCACGCCCAGCGCCGCGCGCTGGAGGCGGTGCTCGCCCACTTCGACGACCCGGTCGCCAACCCGGTCTCGCCCCTCTACGGCGGACCGATGATCGAGGCCATGGGGGCCTGGTGCTGGGACGCCCGGCCGTTTCCGGACTTTCCCGCCCGCGCCAACATCTGGTCGGACGCCGCCAACTGGGCGCGCGGACACTGGCTGAACGGCCGCCTCGGCGCCGCGCCGCTGGCCGACCTGGTGGTCGAGCTGGGCCTGCGCGCCCGGGTGCACATCGATCCGGGCGACGTCGGCGGCGTGGTCACCGGCTTTGTCCTCGATCAGCCGTCCCGTCTGCGCGATGCGCTGGAGCCGCTGGCCGGGGCGTTCGCCTTCGACCCGGCGGAGCGGGGCGGCCGGGTGACCCTGATCGCCCGCGACGGCGCCGCCGCCCTGACGCTCGAGGCCGAAGCCTTGGCCCTGCCGCATGAGCGTGCGGCGCTGGAGGCGTCCCGCACCTTCGAGGCCCCCAGCGACGTCCTGAGCCTTCGCTTCATTGACGAGACGGCCGAATACCAGGTCGGCGGCGCCACCGTGCGCCGCGACCCGGCCGGGACCGGCGATGTCGCCCGGGCCGATCTGCCGATGGTGCTGACCCCAGCACGGGCCGAGAGCGTCGGTCGCCGCCTGCTGGCGCGCGGGGTCTCGGCCATGGAAGACGTCGCGATCAACCTGGCGCCGCTCGACGCGCTGCGGCTGGAGCCGGGTGATCGGCTCCGGCTGAACGGCGACACCCGACTATGGCGGGTCGGCCGCATCGATCTCGACGAACGGCCGCGGGCAGCCCTGACGCCAGCCGAGGTCCTCGTCCCGGGCGGCGGCGGCGATGATGGCTGGACGCCGCCCCCGCCGCTCGAGCCTGCGGCCCCGCCCGTGCTGCATGTACTCGACCTGCCCGCGCTGCCGGGTGCGGAGGCCGACAACCGGCCGCTGATCGCTGCCGCGGCCGAGCCGTGGCGGACCCTCGACATCCATGCCGGCGCCTCGGTCGAGGCCCTGGGTCCCCGCGCCCGGATTTATCAGCCGGCGGCGATGGGCGAGACGCTGGCGGATCTGGCTGCCGGCCCGCTGCACAGGCTGGATCACGCCGCGCGGCTGATGGTGCGTCTGGAGGGCGCGACGCTGGAGAGCCGTTCCCCAACCGCCGTCCTTGCCGGCGCCAATGCCCTGGCGGTGCGGGGAGCGGCTGCCGACTGGGAGATTGTCCAGTTCCTGACCGCCGAGCCCGTCGAGCCTGACGTATGGCTTCTGTCGGGCCTGCTGCGGGGGCAGGCCGGGACCGACCCCGCCATGGCGGCCGTGACGCCCGCAGGCGCGCCAGTCGTGCTGCTGGGCGAAGGGCTGGCGAGGGCCGGGGTGGCGCTGTCCGAGCGCGGCCTGCCGATGGTCTGGCGCGCGGCGTCGGCCGGCGGGCCGCCGGGCGGTGCGGCGATGACGCAGGTCGAGGCCGTCTGGCGCGGGCTCGCTGACCGTCCCTGGAGCCCCTGCCACCTGCGGCGAACCGCTCAGCCCGGCGGCGATATCCTGTTCAGCTGGATCCGGCGGGCGCGGCTGGCCGGCGATGCCCTGGACGGCGAGCCGCCGCTGTCGGAGGAGCGGGAGGCCTACCGCCTCGAAATCCTTGACGGGGGGGCCGTCGTCCGGACCGTTCCGACCGACGCCCCCGCCTGGGTCTGGACCCCGGTCATGCAGGCCACGGACTTTCCGGCGGGGGCGCCGCCCCGGGTGACGGTGCGTGTGGCCCAATTGTCAGCGGTCTGGGGCCCCGGCGCGACAACCACCCGCAGCCTGTAGCATCGCGAGGCCGGACACTCTATTTCAGGCGGCTCAGATTCCGCTGCGAGGGGCCTTTGGCGCGCGATCCCTATCTCGAACTCGGTGTACCGCGGACGGCGAGCTCGGATGAGATCCGAAAAGCCTTCCGCAAGCTCGCCAAGCAGTTCCACCCCGACGCGAACCCGGGCAACGCGGGCGCGGAAGAGCGGTTCAAACGCGTGGCCAGCGCCTTCGACATCATCGGCGACGAGGACAAGCGCCGGAAGTTCGACCGCGGCGAGATTGACGCCGACGGCCATGACCAGCACCCGGGCTTTGGCGGCGGCAGCCCCTTCGGTCAGGGCGGCGCCTCGGGCGGCCGCTACCGGCCAGGCCCGGGCAGTCCCGGGTTCGAGGGCGTCGACATCAACGACATCCTCGGCGAGGCCTTCGGGCGCGGCGGACGGGGCGGCTTCGGCGGCTTCGGCGGTGGAGCCGGGGGCTTCGGCGGCGGCAAGGGCGCTGACCTGCGCGCCCATCTCGACATCGAGATCGAGGAAGCCATCCGCGGCGGCAAGAAGCGGATCGCCTTCTCCGACGGCCGGACTCTGGAAGTGAACATCCCCAAGGGCGCCCAGGAGGGACAGACCCTGCGCCTGAAGGGGCAGGGGTCCCCCGGCCGGGCCGGACCGGGCGATGCGCTGATCGAGATCGGCTTCAAGCCCCACGCCATCTACCGCCGTGAGGGCGACACCCTGCATATGGACCTGCCGGTGTCGGTGCCGGACGCGGTGCTGGGCGGCAAGGTCGAGGCGCCGACGCCCGACGGCCCGGTGAACGTGTCCGTGCCCCGCGGCGCCAACAGCGGCGCGCTTCTGCGGCTCAAGGGCCGGGGATTCGTCAGTCCGAAGGGCCAGCGCGGCGACCTGGTCGCCCGCCTGATCGTCACCCTGCCGGAGATCGCCGACCCCGCGCTCGAGAAGTTCGCGGAACAGTGGCGCAAGGAGCGTCCCTACTCGCCCCGCAAGCGATAGAGGGCCGTCCAGGCGTGACACGCTGTCGCGGGCCCGCCATAAGTCGCCCATTCAGCCGCCATTCAGCGTCGGCGCCCTAGACCGTCGGGTATGAACCGTTTCGTCGCCCTCTTCGCAGCTGCCCTGATCAGCGCCGGCTTGCCCGCCGTCGCCGAGGCGCAAGCCCTGCGTGACCAGCGTGAAGACGGCGTTTCCGCGCGCGGGCGTCTGCCGGACCGTGGCGACGACGGCGACCGGTCCCGCCCGCCGGGCTGGAGCCGCAACTCCCTGGGCGACGGCTGGAGCCCGCGCGAGAGCGAAGCCCGCGACGGCGTCCGCGGCGGGCGACTGGTATCGCTGGAGACCGTCATCCGCAGCATCGCCCGCGCCAATCCCGGTCAACTGCTCGACGCCGGTCTCGAAGACCGCGGCGGCCGCCCGATCTACCGCGTCCGCTGGCAGACCAACGACGGCCGTCGCATCGACTTCATCGTCGATGCGACGACCGGCCAGATCATCGGAAGGAACTAGGCCCCGCATGCGTATTCTGCTGGTCGAGGACGATCCGGACCTGTCGCGTCAGCTCAAGCTGGCGCTCGGCGACGCCGGCTACGCCGTGGACCATGCGGCCGACGGCGAGGAGGCCCACTATCTGGGTGAGGCCGAACCCTATGACGCGGTGATCCTCGACCTCGGCCTGCCCAAGATCGACGGGGTGTCGGTGCTGGAGCGCTGGCGTCGCGAGAACATCGCCATGCCGGTCCTGATCCTGACCGCGCGGGACAACTGGAGCCAGAAGGTCGCCGGGTTCGACGCCGGAGCCGACGACTACCTGACCAAGCCGTTCCACACCGAGGAGCTGCTGGCCCGGCTGCGCGCGCTGCTGCGGCGCTCGGCCGGCCACGCCACGCCCAACCTCGCCTGCGGCGGCCTGCGTCTCGATCCGCGCTCGGCCCGGGCCAGCGTCAATGGCGAGCCGCTACGGCTGACCTCGCTCGAGTATCGGCTGCTGCACTACATGATCATGCACCAGGGACGGGTGATCAGCCGCACGGAGCTGGTCGAGCACCTGTACGACCAGGACTTCGACCGCGACTCCAACACCATCGAGGTGTTCATCGGCCGGGTGCGCAAGAAGATCGGACCGGACCGCATCGAGACGGTGCGCGGCCTCGGCTATCGGCTCACCGCGCTCGAGGGTGAGGCGACCGAGTGAGGCGACCCGGTCTGCCCGGGCTGGCCCGTCGCTCGCTGGTCGGGCGGCTGGTTCTTCTGGCCGCCGGCTGGAGCCTGATCGTCCTGATCGTCACCGGGGTGGCGCTGACCGCCTTCTTCCAGCAGGCGGCGCTCCGCCGCTTCGACCTGGGGCTGGTCGACCTGACCCAAGGCCTCGGCGCGGGGATCAGCATCGAGGACGGCAAGGTCATCGCGCCTCCGCTGACAGACACCAGGGCGCTGCGCGTCTACTCGGGCCGCTACTGGCAGCTTGCCGAGCACGGCGAGTCGGGAAAGATCCGGCTCATCGTGCGGTCGCGGTCTCTGTTCGATCAGGACCTGAAGATTCCGGACGCTGTCGTCGCCGATGTGGCAGCCAGTCCGGGGGAGCAGATCTTCTACGAGACCGAAGGGCCGCTGGGTCAGCCCCTCCGGGCCAGCGCGATGCAGGTGACGATCGGCGACCGTATCGCCCCCGTGATCATCATGGCCGCCGAGGACCGCTCGCCGGTGGACCGCGAGGCCCGGCGGTTCGCGCTGCTGACGGCGGGGGCGCTGATCGTGCTGGGCGGCGGCATCCTGGCCGGCGTCTTCCTGCAGGTCCGGATCGGTCTGCAGCCGCTGTTCCAGCTACGCCGCGAGGTGGCCGATGTCCGAAAGGGCAAGGCCGAGCGGATCGCGGGTGAATATCCCAGTGAACTCAATCCCCTGGCCACGGAACTCAATGCGCTGGTCGCGCACAATCAGGACGTGGTCGAGCGCCAGCGCACCCACGTCGGCAACCTGGCCCATGCGCTCAAGACGCCGATCTCCGTCATGCTGACCGAGGCGGTGCAGCAGCCGGGCCAGCTGTCGGAGGTCGTGACCCGTCAGGCCGAGGCCATGCGCGGCCACGTCGAGCACCACCTGCGCCGCGCCCGCGCCGCCGCCCGCTCCCAGTCGCACGGTGAGCGGACCCTGGTGGAACCGGTCATCGACGAGCTGGCCGTGACCCTTGAGCGGATCTTCCAGGACAAGGGCGTCGAGATCGACTGGCGTTGCCCCGATGACCTCTGCTTCCGCGGCGAGAAGCAGGACCTGATGGAGATCGTCGGCAACATCATCGACAACGCCGGGAAGTGGTGCCGGGCGAGGGTGCGGGTCAATGCCGCGCCTTCGGGCGCCGAGGTGATGACCGTCACGGTCGAGGACGATGGGCCGGGCCTGCCGGCCGACCAGCGCGAGGACGCCCTCAAGCGCGGCGCGCGCCTGGACGAGAGTGCGCCGGGCTCGGGCCTTGGCCTCGCCATCGTCGACGAGTTGGCGCGGGCCTACGGCGGAAGCCTGACGCTCGGCGACTCCGCGATGGGCGGCCTGAAGGTCGAGATCGTCCTGCCGCGCGCCGAAACCTGAGTCCGGGTTTCAGCCGCCGTTAACCCCGTTCAGGGCAAGGATTGCGAGGAAGCGATCCGCTTCCGTCCAGCGCGGTTGATAGACATTGTCGCCTGACAAGATCGCGATGCTGAAAGGCCTTCTCGCCGCGTCGCCCGACGACGTGGTGCGCGGCCTTGAGCGCGCCGTCTGCAAGGAGGGCTCGAGTGGGTCTCTGGCCGCGATCGGCGCGATGATCGAGGGTGAGGTGGCGACGCGCTCCGTGCGCGCCCACGTCCTGGCGCCGGTCAAGGGCCTGTTCCGCGTCCGCCACGCCGACAGCCGCCTGGCCTTCCCGATTCCCGCCCTGTCGCTGCTGTGGTCCGCGCTCCAGGCCGACAAGCCCGACTGGGTGAAACAGGCCCAGGACGCCTGCTACTACATCGATCCCGAGGAGCCCTCGCCACAGATCTTCGACGTGCTTTGCAGCCGCGCGGCCGGCGGGCTGCGGGCGGCCGAGATGCCGGGCTATGTCGCCGTCATCGCCATGCTCGAGGCTGATCGCCGGGGCTCGGCGCAGGCCCTGATCATGGCGCTCGACCTCGCCCCGATTGTTCGGCCGCCCCTGCTGCGGTTGACCGACTGGCTGCAGCGCATGTCGGATGATCGCCGCGCCAGCGCCCGTATCGCCTACAAGGATGCGGGCGCCGTCGGCGAAGGCGGCGGTCCGCTGATGTTCGAGATGCTCGCCTCGCATCTGAAGCATCCCTGCCAGATCCTGCGTGTGGTCTCCGCGATCATGGATCACCCCGGCGAACGCTACCTGGCCGCCTCCGAACTCGCGTCGTTCGGCGAGCGGGCGATCGACGCGATCGAGGCGCAGGTGACGCTGCTGAAGACCCTTAAACCCGGCATGGGTCCGGGCGCCGCCGACCAGGCCGCCCAGGCGGTCCAGCGGGCGGTCGAGACCATCACCGAACTGGACCAGTCGGTGCAACTGTATCGCGACGGCCCCTGGGGACAGCGTGTCGTCAAACTCAAACAGACCCTGGCCTCTACCGTCGAACAGCGGCTGCACGAGATCGATGATGCAGTGAAGCTGGCCCTCCCCATGCAAAAGCTGCGCTACTCGGCGCGGCTGGTCTCCAACGCGCCAAAGCTCGACGAGCCGCCCGACGACGGCGCCCTGAAGCTCGCCCTCGGACTACTGGCCTTTTCCGAGGCTGTGCGTGGCTGCGCCAACGACGGCGGGTTCGCCGGCGTGCGCGGCAAGGTTCACGAAACGGTCGGCCTGCGAATCGACCGCTATGTCGAGGACGTGCTCGAGCAGCTCCGCCTCGGTGACGCCATCGATCCCCATCGCGCCCAGGAGTTCCTGGACGTCGCCGCGCAGCTTATGACCCTCGTCAGGGACCGCCAGGCCGCCGGCGTGGTGCGTCGTCGCGCCGCAGCGGCCTGATCCTCTCGCTATCGTCGACGTGATCCGCTAACACGCCGCCATGTTCGCATTCTGGATCGCGGCGGCGGCCCTTTCAGCAGTCGTTGGCTGGCTGATGCTCAACGGCGCGCGCGCGGCGACGCGCTTCGCGGGCGATGACCCGACCCTGGCGGTGCACCGCCGTCAGCTGGACGAGATCGACGACCTGGCGGCGCGGGGCCTGCTTCCCGAGAGCGAAGTCCGCTCGGCCCGGGCCGAGGCCGGCCGGCGCCTTCTGGCCGCGGCCGACACGGCGACCGCGCCGGAGAGCGCCGCGGGCCGCCGTCTGGTCCTCGCAGCGGCCCTCATCGCACCCCTGCTGGCGGCCGGCGCCTATGTCACGGTCGGCGCGCCCGGGCTGAAGGATCAACCTTTCGCCGCCCGCCTGGCCGAGTGGCGTTCGGGCGACCTCGAGCGGCTCGACATGCCGAGGCTGGCCGCCATCCTCCGCGCCATCACTGTCGAGCGGCCCAATGACGCCGAGGCCTACTACAAGCTCGCCTCGGTCGAACTCGGTCAGGGCGATCCCGTCGCGGCCGGCTCGGCCTTGCGCCGCGCGGTGAGCATCGCTCCCGAGCGCGCCGATCTCTGGGCGCTCCTGGGCGAATCGTTCGTGGTCCAGGCCGAGGGGCGGGTCGACAACGACGCGAAGGCGGCTTTCAGCGAGGCGCTAAAGCGCGACGCGACCAATGTCAGCGCCCGCTATTTCCTGTCGCGGGCCGAGATCCAGGACGGCCGGGTGGCCGAGGGTCTGGCCGGCTGGCGGGCGCTGCTGACGGCTCTGCCGTCCGCGGCGCCCTCCGAGCAGGCCGTTCGCGCGGCCCTGACCGCCGAGATCGCTGCCGTCGAGAAGGCCGGGGCCCTGCCGACCACAACGCCCGCCCCCGCGCCGCAGCCCGGGGTGCCCGATGACGCGGCGATCCGCGGCATGGTCGATGGCCTCGCCGCGCGGCTGGAGACCCAACCCGACGACCCCGAGGGCTGGGTGCGGCTCGTCCGCGCCTGGGCCGTGCTGGGCGAGACCGGCAAACGCGACGCCGCCCGTGATCGCGCGCGGACGCTGTTCAAGGACAATCCGCAGGTGCTTCAGGCCCTCGACCAGGCGGCGGAGGCTCCGCGATGAGCTTCTGGCCGAAATCCCGCACCGCCCGCCGTCGTCTGACGATCGTGCTGGCGATCGCGCCGGTGCTGATCCTGGCGGTCGGGCTGACCATGTGGGGCCTGCGCGATTCCATCTCCCTCTTCTACACGCCTGCACAGGCCCGGGAGGCGAACGTGGCGCCCGGCCGAGCCGTGCAGCTCGGCGGGCTCGTCGTCGCGGGCAGCGTTCTCAAACACCCGGACGGCAAGGTCGAGTTCTCGGTGACCGACAACAGGGCCACGACCAGGATCAGCTACAAGGGCGACCTGCCGGACCTGTTCCGCGAGGGGCAGGGCATCGTCGCCGAGGGGGCCTTCGAGGCGTCCGGTCTGTTCATCGCCCGCCGCGTGCTGGCCAAGCACGACGAGCAGTACATGCCGCGCGAGGTCGCCGACGCCATCAAGGAACAGGGCGAGTGGCGCGGAGACGGAGCAAAGGGCGCCTATGACCGCTGAACTGGGCGCTTTCGCCCTGGCGCTGGCCCTGGCGCTGTCCATCGGCCAGACGGCCCTGGGTCTGTTCGGAGCCCGTCGACCGGCCCTGGCCGGCGCGGCGAGCGGAGCGTCCCTCGGGGCGTTTCTCTGTGTGACGGCGGCGTTCGCTGCCCTGATGGTCGCCTTCGTGACCTCCGACTTCTCGGTCGCCAACGTCGCGGCCAACTCCAACACCGCCAAGCCGATGCTCTACAAGGTGGCCGGCGCCTGGGGCAGCCACGAGGGCTCGATGCTGCTCTGGTGCATGGCGCTCACCGGCTACGGCGCAGCGGTCGCCGCCTTCGGCCGTGACCTGCCGCTGGCCTTGCGCAGCCGGGTCATCGGGGTGCAGGGCGTGCTCGGGGTCATGTTCCTGGCCTACACGGTGTTCGCCTCCAACCCGCTGGCCCGCCTGCTGGACCCGCCGGTCGAAGGGCGGTCGCTGAACCCGCTTCTGCAGGACCCGGCGCTCGTCCTCCACCCGCCGTTCCTCTACCTGGGCTATGTCGGGTTTTCCGTGGTCTTCTCCTTCGCGGTCGCCGCCCTGATTGGAGGCAGGATCGACGCCGCCTGGGCGCGCTGGGTGCGGCCCTGGACCCTGGCGGCCTGGAGCATGCTGACGGTCGGCATCACCCTGGGCTCCTTCTGGGCCTACTACGAGCTGGGCTGGGGCGGCTGGTGGTTCTGGGACCCGGTCGAGAACGCCTCCTTCATGCCGTGGCTGATCGGGACCGCCCTGCTGCATTCGGCCGTCGTGACGGAAAAGCGCGGCGCACTGTCCGGCTGGACCCTGTTCCTGGCGCTGGCGGCCTTCACCTTCTCGATGCTCGGCGCCTTCCTTGTGCGGTCCGGCGTCCTGACCAGCGTGCACGCCTTCGCGGTCGATCCGACCCGCGGCGCGCTGCTGCTGGCCATCCTGGGCGCTGCGTCCGGCGCGGGCTTTGCGCTGTTTGCCTGGCGGGCGCCGGCGTTGCAGCCCGGCGGCCTGTTCGCCCCGGTCAGCCGCGAAAGCCTGATCGTGCTGAACAACATCATCCTGACCGCCGCCACCGCGACGGTGCTGCTGGGCACCCTCTATCCGCTGATCCGCGAGGCGATGGACGGCGAGGCGGTGTCGGTTGGTCCGCCCTACTTCAATCTGACTTTCACGCCGCTGATGGCGGTGGCGTTCCTGATCCTGCCGTTCGGGCCGCTGACGGCCTGGAAGCGCGGGGACCTGGGCGCTGCCGGGCAGCGCCTGATGCTGGCGGCGGCGGCGGCGATCATCTTCGCCCTCGCGACCTTCGCGCTGGTCAGCCCGCGCAAGGCGCTGGCGGCGGCCGGCGTGGCGCTCGGCTTCTGGCTCGTCTTCGGCGCCCTGGCCGAGGTCGCCGAGCGCACCCGGGCATTCCGCGCGCCCGCGGCCGAGGTCTGGCGCCGGCTGGTCGGCCTGCCGCGCGGCGCCTGGGGCATGACCCTCGCGCACCTGGGGCTGGGTCTGTTCACCCTGGGCGCCGTCTTCGAGACCGCCTGGAAGATCGAGGCCGCCGAGGCCCTGTCCCTGGGCGGGCGGATCGAGGTCGGCGCCTACAGCCTGACGCTCGACAGCGTCCGCACCGGCGAGGGCCCCAACTATATCGCCGAGCGCGGCCACGTGACCGTCACCCATGGCGGGCGGGTCATCTGCGAAGCCCGTCCCGAGCGGCGCTTCTATCCGACGGGAAAGCAGACCACCTCGGAGGTCGCGCTCTGCAACCGCGGCCTCGACCAGATCTACATCGTGCTGGGTGAACGCCGCGCCGGCGAGGGTGGTCGTCCGGCCTGGCTGGTGCGTGGCTACTTCAATCCGTGGGTCCAGCTCATCTTCCTGGGGCCGCTGCTGATGGCCGTGGGAGGTCTGGTGTCCCTGTCGGACCGGCGGCTGCGGCTGGCGGCGGGGAGGAAGGCGGCATGAGGCGCATCCTGGCCGTGATCGCCGGCGGACTCTGTATCGCCGCGGCGTCCGATCCCGCCGAGCGGCTGGCCGACCCCACGCAGGAAGCGGCGGCGCGGGAGATCTTCGAGGAGGTCCGTTGCCTCGTCTGCCAGAACGAATCGATCAACGACTCCGACGCTGAACTGGCCCGGGACCTCCGCCGTGTCGTCCGCGAACAGGTCGCCGCCGGGCGCGATCCGGCGCAGGTGAAGGCGTTCCTGACTGACCGGTACGGCGAGTATGTGCTGCTGAAGCCGGCCTTCAGCCTCGGCAATGCCGTGCTCTGGCTGGGGCCCTTCGCGGCCGTGCTGGCCGGTCTGGCCTTCCTGGCGTTGCGTGTCCGGCGTCGCGACCTGGCTGAGACCCTGACCGTGGACGAGGAAGCGCGGCTTGCGCGGCTGCTCGAAGACCGCGACGCTTGACCCCCGTCGCGCCGGCGCGCCCTAGAAACGCCACGGTGCATGACGGAAAGATAACTTGAGAGCCGCAGGGCTCTTTGGCAACGATCCAGAGCATCTCAGAACCCGCGTCGCCGGGGACAGGAACGGAACACAGATGGTCGCGAAGAAGACCGGGTTTTTTGTTGGCGCCGTCGCCGGCGCGGGCGTGGCGGCAGCGGCCCTCGCGGGTGTCGGCATGCGTATGTCGCCCGCCGAGGCCAGGACGCCCCCGGCGGTGATCCAGACCGCCTCGACCGGTCCGATGATGTTCGCGCCGCCGCCGGGCGCCCCGATGTCGTTCGCCGACATCTTCGAGAAGGTTTCGCCCGCCGTGGTGTCGATCGACGTCAGCACCCGGGTCGACGCCCGCTCGCTGCGCTTCCCCGGCCTGCCGTTCAACTTCGGTCCCCAGGGCCGCAACGAGGACCGCAACGGCGGCTCGGGCGGGCAGGGCGAGGGTGAGGGCGCGGGCGAGGACGAAGGCGACGGCCTGCGGCCGCGTCAGCAGTCGTCCGGCTCGGGCTTCTTCATCACCGCCGACGGCTACATCGTCACCAACAACCACGTGGTCGAGGGCGCCGACGAAATCACCGTCACCCTGAAGGACGGCCGTGAGCTGAAGGCCACCATCGTCGGCCGCGACGAAAACACCGACCTTGCGGTGATCAAGGTCCAGGGGACCGGCTTCACCTTCGTCAACTTCGAGACCGTGGCCAAGCCGCGCGTCGGCGACTGGGTGATCGCGGTCGGCAACCCGTTCGGTCTGGGCGGAACGGCCACGGCCGGCATCGTCTCGGCCTACGGCCGGAACCTGAACGACGACTCCTCGCAGTTCGTCGACTACCTGCAGATCGACGCCCCGATCAATCGCGGCAACTCCGGCGGCCCGACGTTCGACCTGTTCGGCCGGGTGATCGGCGTCAACAGCGCCATCTTCTCGCCCACGGGCGGCTCGGTCGGCATCGGCTTCGCTATTCCGGCCGACACCGCCGAGGGGATCACCCGGCAACTGATCGCCAACGGCAAGGTGGTGCGCGGCTACATCGGCGCCCAGATCCAGAACTTCACGCCGGAAATGGCCGACGCGCTCGACCTGTCCGGCACCAGGGGCGCGGTCGTCGCCCAGGTCACCCCGGGTGGCCCGGCGGACAAGGCGGGCGTGCTGCGGGACGACATCGTGCTGTCGGTCAACGGGGTCGCCATCGACTCCTCCACCGCCCTGACCCGTCAGGTCGCCCGGGTCGGCGCCGGCGAGAACCTGCGCCTTGAGATCATCCGCGGCGGCAAGAAGCGGTTCATCGACGTTCGGTCCGGCGTCCGGCCGTCCAACCAGCAGCTGGCCGAAGTCACCGGCGGCAGCGGCGACGACGACGCGGATGGCAATGAGTCCAAGCCCCAGAAGGGCGCCCCTGCGCGGGTCAATGTGCTGGGCATGGGGCTGATCCCGCTCGATGCCGCGGCCCGCACCCGCTACAGCCTCGCGCCCGACGTGAAGGGCGTCGTGGTCGAGTCGGTTCGCGGCGACTCCGACGCCGCTGAAAAGGGTCTGACCCAGGGCATCGTCATCACCTCGGTGAACCTCAAGCCGATCGGCTCGCCGTCCGAGGTGACCGCCGCGGTCGAGGCGGCGAAGAAGGCCGGTCGTCCGACGATCCTGCTCGGCTTCGCCAATCGCCGGGGTCAGACCGGCGTGGTGCCGGTCAAGGTCGAGTAGGTCTCCGGGTCCGCCTTGTCGGAACCCGTGAGGGATATGCTCCGTGGCGCTGTTGCGGCCCGCGGATCAAGCTAGAGTAGCAACGGCCGGCGCCCGAATCGACGCTGGCCGCTGACCGCTGGAGGGGGCAGATGCGTATCCTGATTATCGAGGATGATGTCGAAGCGGCCGAGGCCATGGTCCGTGGTCTGAGCGACAACGGCTATGATTGCATCCATGCCGCTGACGGAGCGCTGGGGCTGGCCGCCGCCCAGAAGCGGGGCTTCGACGTGCTCATCGTGGACCGGATGATGCCGAAGCTGAACGGCGTGCAGGTGGTCGAAACCCTGCGGCGCGAGGGCGACGCCACGCCGGTGCTGTTCCTGTCGGCCCTGGGCGAGGTTTCCGATCGCGTCGACGGGCTCCAGGCCGGCGCCGACGACTATCTGGTTAAGCCCTACGCCTTCGCCGAACTGATCGCCCGCGTCGAGGCGCTGTCCCGCCGCCGGGAAACCGGCGCGGTGGCCACGACCCTGAAGGTTGGCGATCTGGAAATGAACCTCATCGCCCGCACCGTGCACCGGGGCGAGACCGAGATCGACCTTCAGCCGCGCGAGTTCCAGCTGCTGGAGTTCATGATGCGCCACGCCGGGCAGTCGGTGACCCGCACGATGCTGCTGGAGAAGGTCTGGGAGTACCACTTCGATCCCCAGACCAACGTCATCGACGTCCACATCTCGCGGCTGCGCTCGAAGATCGACAAGGGCTTCGAACGCCAGATGCTGCAGACGGTGCGCGGCGCCGGCTACCGGCTCGACCCCTAGGATCCAGAGCCCATGCGCCTGCCGCGCATCTTCCGCACGACCACCTTCCGGATGACGCTGCTGTTCCTGGCGGTGTTCGCGATGGCGGCGGCGGCCTTCCTCTTCTACGCTTGGTTCGCCACGGCTGGGGAAGTGACGCGCCGCGCCGACGCTGAGATCACGCGCGAAATGAACTCCCTGGAGGCCGTCTACCGGCGTGGCGGCGCGGTCGCCCTTAACCAGGCGCTGATCGAAAGGGCGGGCGGCGAGCGGCCGTTCCTCTATCTTTTGCTCGACAAGGACGGGAGGCGGATGACCGGCACCATCGCCGAGTCGCCCGTCGACGAAGCCGGACCCGGCGAGACCTGGGCCAGTTTCGCGGTCACCGATATCGACATGGACGGCGGCGAGATCAAACGACCGGCCCGGGGGCTGCAGGAGCGACTCGAGGGCGGAGAGCTCCTGTTCGTCGGCGCCGATGTCGGTGAGTCCCGCGGGTTCGTCAGCGGCATCGTCAACGCCCTCTGGGGCGCCGGCGCGCTGGTCATCGTGCTGGGTCTGGCCGGGGGCGCAATCGTCAGTCGCAACGTCAGTCGTCACATGGCGGGGCTGACGGACACCGTGGCGGCGGTGCGGAGCGGCGACCTGAAGGCCCGGGCCCGGATCCGGGGCGTGCAGGACGAGTATGACGAGCTGGCCGAGGGGCTGAACGAGATGCTCGACCGGCTGGAGCGCTCGATGGGCGGTCTGCGGCATGCCGGAGACGCCATCGCCCATGATCTGCGCTCGCCGCTGACTCGCCTGCGCGCCCGGATGGAGTCCGCCCTGATCGAGGTCGAGGCCGGAAAGGGCGATCCCAAACAGGCGCTCATCCAGGCTCTGGACGACGCAGACGGCGTTCTGAGCACCTTCAACGCCGTGCTTGCCATCGCCCGCCTGCAGGCGGCCGGGCAGGCCCCGGACCAGACCCACTTCGATCCCGGCCATCTGGCCGCCGATATCGCCGAGCTCTATGAGCCGCTCTGCGAGGACAAGGGGCTCGACTTCAAGGCCGAGCTGACGCCGCAGCTGACGGTCAAGGCCGCACGGCCGATCCTGACCCAGGCCCTGACCAACATCATCGACAACGCCATCAAGTACACCCCGCCGGGCGGGGCGGTGATGCTGCGCGTGCGTCGCCGCTCGTCGGGCGAGATCGAATTCTCCGTCACCGACACCGGTCCCGGCGTGCCCGAAGAGGATCGCGCGCGCGTCGTCCAGCGCTTCGTACGGCTGGAGAACAGCCGCAGCGAGCCAGGCAGCGGGCTTGGCCTGTCGCTGGTGGCGGCGGTCGCCGAGGCGCACGGCGGCCGGCTGGAGCTCGATGAGGGGCCGGGCGAATACAACGGCTCGGGGCCGGGCCTGCGCGTGGCGCTGGTGCTGCCGCGGGTGGAGTAGGCCTCGGGCGTCGACCGCCCGGCTGGTCCGCGGTCACCGAAAGGGGCAGTCTGCGGCCATGACTCGCCTCGCCGAACGCCTCACGCCCTGCGGCCCCGTCATCGACGCCCGGGCGGCTGAGCGCACCCGCGAGATCCTTACCGACAGGCTGGACGGCGCGGAGGCGCTGCTGGCGGCCTGGCCGGCGTTGGCGCCGGTCTTCGGGGCCGCGCCCTACCTGTCGGGCCTCGCGCGGCGGCGGCCACGGGCTATGCTGCAGACCCTCGAGACCGATCCCGACGCGCGGCTGGACGGCATTCTTGCGGAAGCCGAGGGCGCCGGCGCCGAGCCTGACAGCGACGAGGCCCGCAAGCGCCTGCGGGCGTTGAAGGCCGACCTTCATCTGCTCACCGCCCTCGCCGACCTCGGCGGGGTCTGGGACCTGGACCAGGTCACCGGCGCCCTGACCCGGTTCGCCGACGCGGCCCTTCACGCCGCCGTCGCGATCGTCGCCCGGGACGAGGTCGCGCGCGGGCGCCTGGTCGCCGTTCCTCCCGGTCCCGCCGGGCCGATCCCCGGGCTGATGATCATCGCCATGGGCAAGCACGGCGCCTTCGAGCTCAACTACTCCAGCGACATCGACATCACCTTCTTCTACGAGCCCGAGCGCCTGCCGCTGGCCGAGGGGGTCGAGCCCGGCGACGAGGCGGTGCGCATCGCGCAGGGCGTCGCCCGCGCCATGCAGGATCGCACGGCGGACGGCTATGTCTTCCGGGTCGACCTGCGTCTGAGGCCTGATCCGTCGTCCACGCCCCCGGCCATCCCCTCGGCGGCGGCCTTCACCTACTACGAGTCCGTCGGCCAGAACTGGGAGCGGGCGGCCTTCATCAAGGCGCGGGCGGCGGCGGGCGACATCCCGGCGGGGAAAGCGTTCCTGCAGGAGTTGCAGCCGTTCATCTGGCGCCGAAACCTCGACTGGGGCGCCATTTCCGATATCCACTCGATCAAGCGGCAGATCCACGCCTTCAAGGTCGACGAGCGGATGACGGCCAAGGGCGCCGACCTCAAGCTCGGCCGCGGCGGGATCCGGGAGATCGAGTTCTTCGTCCAGACCCAACAGCTGATCCTGGGCGGACGTCATCCGGAGCTGCGCTCCAACCGGACGCTGGACGCGCTCCAGGCGCTGTCCGTCGCGGGCCATGTCACGCCGGACGCGGCGTCGGAACTGGCCAGCGCCTATGTCGACCTGCGGGCGCTGGAGCATCGCGCCCAGATGCTGGGCGACGACCAGACCCACAGGCTTCCCGAGTCCGATGCGGACCGGAAGCGCGTTGCGGCCCTGTGGGGTCATGACACCCTGCGGACCTTCGATGCGGTGGTCGGCAGGATGCTGAAGGGCGTCAATGCCCGCTACGGCGAGCTCTTCAAGGGTGAGGAGGCGCTGTCGTCCCGCTTCGGCAGCCTGGTGTTCACCGGTGTCGAGGACGATCCCGAAACCCTGGCGACGCTGAAGCGAATGGGCTTCTCCAACCCGCCCCAGGTCTCCCAGACGATCCGCGGCTGGCACCATGGCCGCATCGGCGCGACGCGCACCGAGCGGGGGCGGGAGCTGTTCACGCGCATGGCGCCCCGGCTGCTCGACGCGGCCCAGGGCACCGGTGCGCCCGACGCGGCCTTCAACCGGTTCGCCGACTTCTTCGGAGGCCTGTCTTCGGGCGTCCAGGTGCAGTCGCTCTTCCTGGCGCAGCCCAGGCTGTTCGAGCTGGTCGTTCAGGTCATGGCCTTTGCGCCGCAACTGGCCCAGACCCTGGCGCGGCGGCCGGCAGCGCTGGATGCGCTGCTGGACCCGGCGTTCTTCGACCCTGTCGAGAGCCAGCCCGGAGAGACGGCGCTGCGCTACGCCTTCAGCCGGGCGGACGGGTTCGAAGAGGCCATGGACGCCGCGCGACGCGTGCACCGCGAACAGGCCTTCCGAATCGGCGTCCAGGTGATGAGCGGCACGACCAGCGCCCGGGCGGCCGGCGCGGCCTTCGCCGACCTCGCCGACCTCTGCATCCGCGGCCTCGCCGAGGCGGCGCTGGCCGAGACCGTCCGTCAGGGCGGCGCCTTCGACGGCGATGTCGCTGTGGTGGCGCTCGGCAAGTGCGGCGGTCGGGAGATGACCGCGCGATCGGACCTCGACCTGATGACCCTGTACAGCGCCACGGACCCGGCCGGAATGTCGGCGGTGAAGCGCTGGAGCGCCGACACCTTCTACGCCCGCTTCACTCAGCGGCTGATCGCGGCGCTGTCGGCCCCGACCGGCGAGGGCGGCCTCTATGAGGTCGACATGCAGCTGCGTCCGACGGGCAGCCAGGGGCCTGTCGCTGTCTCGATGCGCGCTTTCGACGGCTACTATGATCGCGAGGCCGAGACCTGGGAGATGCTAGCCCTGACCCGGGCGCGGGTGGTCTGGTCGACCTCCGACCGGTTCGGCGGCGAGGCGGAGGCCGCCATTGATCGCGCGCTTCGCCGTGGGCGCGATACGGCCCGCACAGCGGCTGATGTCCGGGAGATGCGCGCGCTGATGGCCCGCGAGCGGCCGCCCTTCGGCGACTGGGATCTCAAGCTGTCGGACGGTGGTCTGGTCGACATCGAGTTCGCCGCCCAGTACCTGCAGATCATTCATGCGGGGCAGGGTGGTCCTCTTGCCCAGAACACCGCCGACGCGCTGACGGCGATCGGCGAGGCCGGGCTGGCGCCTGCCGGCGCGCTGGAACTGCTCGCCGCCGCCTGGCGGCTGCAGCAGGACCTCTCACAGTTGCTGAAGCTGGCCCTCGAGGATCGCGCCGATCCGGGCCAGGAGCCCCGGGCGCTTCAGGCCCTGCTCGCTCGGGCGGGCGGTGCGCGGGACCTCAAGGTCCTCCGCGCTCGCCTCGCCGCCGCCCGCAAGGCGGCCCATGCGGCGTTCCTGGCGCTGGTCCCGGCCTAGCGACTGTGGGGGGCTAGAGGCGGGCGGCGGCGTCGGTCGCGCGGATCAGCCCATCGATGATGCCCGGCTCGGTCGAAGCGTGGCCGGCGTCCCAGATGATGTCGAACTTCGCTTCCGGCCAGGCCTTGTGCAGCGCCCAGGCGCTTTCCGGCGGGGTGACCACGTCAAAGCGTCCCTGGACGATCCAACCGGGGATCTTGCGGATCCGGTCGACGTTTTTCAGGATCCAGCCGTCCTCGTCGAAGAAGCCGCGATTGGCGAAGAAGTGGCACTCGATGCGGGCGAAGGCGATGGCGAAGTCGACCTCGTTGAACTTCGGCGGCCGGGCCTCGGGCCCCCGGATCGAGATGGTGTCACCCTCCCACTGGCTCCAGGCGGCGGCGGCCTCCGCCTGGACCTTGCGGTCGGTGTGGGTCAGGCGGCGGTGGTAGGCGGCGATCATGTCGGACCGCTCGCCGGGAGGGATCGGCGCCTTGAACCGCTCCCAGGCGTCCGGGAACAGGTAGCTGGCGCCGTCCTGGTAGAACCACTTCAGCTCGCGCTGGGTCAGCAGGAAGATGCCGCGCAGCACCAGGCCCGACACGCGCTCGGGATGGGTGATGGCGTAGGCCAGGGCCAGGGTCGAGCCCCAGCTGCCGCCGAACACCGTCCAGGTCTCGACGCCCAGATGCTTGCGCAGGCGCTCGATGTCCTCGATCAGCGACCAGGTGGTGTTGTCGTCGAGGCTGGCGTTGGGCCGGCTCTTGCCACAGCCGCGCTGGTCGAACAGCACGCTCCGCCATCTGTCGTGGTCGAAGAACCGCCGCATCGTCGGGTTGACGGCCCCGCCCGGACCGCCGTGCAGCACCAGGGCGACCTTGCCGTCAGGATTGCCGCACTCCTCGTAGTAGATCTCGTGCGGTCCGCCGGTCGCCAGCCAGCCGAAGCTGTAGGGGTCGATCTCCGGATAGAGACCCCGGCGTGACGAGCTCTGTCCGACGGCGGGCGCATAGGCTGAACGGTCCATGAGGTCGTTCTACCGCCGGGGTAGGGCGGGGGCCAATGACAAAGCGTGGGGAAGGCTTCGCGAGGCGTGACTGTCTCCGACATGCCGCCACCTGTCGGGGGCAGCTGTCGGCGATGCCGGAAGCCGTCGCGACCTAGAGCGGAAACCGCCGGCCCAGCCAGTCCAGCATCAGCCGGTTCACCTGCTCGGGCTCTTCCTGCTGGGTCCAGTGGCCGGAGCCCAGCACGAGCTGCTTCTCCAGGTCGGGGATCAGCGCCTCCATGCCGTCGGCGGCGGAGGGTGGCAGGACCGCGTCCTTCTCGGCCATGATCATCAGGCTGGGCTGATGAACCCGGTGCACAAGATCCTTCGACGCATGCCAGTTGCGGGTGAAGTTGCGGTACCAGTTGATGCCGCCGGTGAAGCCGGTGCGCTCGAAGGTCTCGACGAAGGCGTCGAACTCCTCGTCGGTCAGCAGCGGCGGGCGGGGGTCGACGGCGGGGTCATAGGCCTCCAGCGCGTCAACCAGCGCGAACAGGCTGGGATCGCCCGGCTTGCGCTCGGCGGCGAAGCCGGCCCCGGCGTCAACCGGCGCGCCCGGGATGTCCAGCGGCCGCTTCATGAACAGGTTCATGGTCTTGCTGACGTCGCGGTCGAGGACGGCGTCGGCCTCGCCCGGCGTCTGGAAGTGGACGATGTACATCCGCTCGCCCAGCCGGCTGCGCATGATCTCGATCGGGTCCAGCGGCGCCCGCTCGCTGAAGGGCGTGTTCATGCCGATCACGCCGGCCACGCGGTCGGGGTGGCGGATGGCCATATACCAGACGACGAAGCCGCCCCAGTCGTGGCCGACGAAAATCGCCTTCTTGATGCCCTTGTGATCGAGGAGCGCCACCAGGTCGGCGCAGAGGTTTTCCAGCGCATAGCTCTCGACCTCGGCCGGGGCCTCGGTCAGGCCGTAGCCGCGCTGGTCCGGGGCGATCACCCAGCGGCCCGCTTCAGACATCGCCTTGATCTGGTGCCGCCAGGAGAAGGCGAGCTCGGGGAAGCCGTGGCAGAAGACCAGCGGCACGCCTTCGCCCTCGGGGCCGGCTTCATAGTAGGCCATGCGGATGCCGTTGACGTCGGCATGGCGGACGGGCGGCATCATGGTCTGGATGGCGGACATGGCGTTTCCCTGCAGTATTTGCCCATACGGTGAACGGTGGTCGCCGGGGAAGGCAAGGGGCTGGCGCTTCCCCGATGGCGCGCCGCGGCCTAAACAACACCCATCGTGACTCAGTCCTCCGACATGCCCGCCCGTCCGCCCGCCACGCCCTGGGGGCTGGTCATCCTGCTCGGCGCTCTGACGGCGTTCGCCCCGATGTCGATCGACATGTACCTGGGCGCGCTTCCGGATATCCGCACATCGATGGGCGCGACCCAGGAAGCCACACAGCTGACGCTGTCGACCTTCCTGTTCGGCATGGCGATCGGCCAGTTCCTGTACGGACCGGCCTCGGACCGCTTCGGCCGCCGGGCGCCGATCCTGGTCGGGGTCGGGGTCTATGTCGCCGCCTCGGTCTGGTGCGCCCTGACCACCTCGATCGAGGGCCTGCAGCTCGCCCGCTTCGTCCAGGCGCTCGGCGGCTGCGCCGGCGCCGTCGTGGCCCGCGCCGTGGTCCGCGACCAGTTCAACCACACCGAGACAGCGCGGGTGCTCTCCTTGCTGACGCTGGTGATGGGCATCGCGCCTATCGTCGCGCCGGCCCTTGGCAGCTGGGTGTTGCTGGTCGCCGACTGGCGGATGATCTTCTGGATCCTGGCGCTGTTCGGCCTTGCCTGCGGGACGGCCGTCTTCCTGCGCCTCAAGGAATCGCGCTCCGACGAGACCGCGGCCCAGGCGCGGTCGGAGAGTCCGGCGCGCGCCTTCGCCGCCCTGCTGCGCGAGCGCCGGCTGCTCGGCTACGCCCTGGGCGGGGCGCTGAACGGCGCGGTGCTCTTCACCTACATCTCGAGCTCCTCGGAGCTGGTCATCAGCATCTATGGCCACACGCCACAGGCCTTCGGCTGGATCTTCGGCGTCAACGCGGTCGGGGTGATCGGGGCCAGCCAGGTCAACCGCATGCTGCTGCGGCGGATGACCCCGGACGGCGTGCTGCGCCGGGCCAGCCTGACGGCGATCGCCTTCGGCCTGGTCCTGACCCTCGCCGCCGCGACCGGATTCGGCGGCCAGTGGACGGTGCTGCCTCTGCTGTTCTGCTGCCTGGCCAGCTACGGCCTGATGGCCGGCAACACCATGGCCGGGGCGCTCAGCGTCGATCCGCGCCGCGCCGGCTCGATCTCGGCCCTGATGGGCGGCCTGTCGTTCGGCGCCGGAGCCCTGGCGTCCTGGGCCGGCGGCGCTCTGCACAACGGGACGGCTCTGCCGATGGCGGGCGTCATGCTGGCCTGCCTGCTCGGCTCGGCCTCGGCCCTGTGGTTCCTGGCGTTGCCGAAAGCCGCTCAGCCCTCGATCTGATCCACCCCGCGCGCCGACCACGCCAGCACCGCCCAGCCGGCGAGGAACAGCAGCCCCCCGAGCGGAGTCACCGCCCCGAGCCAGCGCGGTCCGCCCAGCGCCATGGCGTAGAGCGATCCCGAGAACAGCACGATCCCGGTCAGGAACAGGGCCGGCGCATGCCTGGCCCCCCGAGCGCCGACGTTGATGAAGGTCGCGCAGGCGAGGATCGCCATGGTGTGCATGAACTGGTAGCTGGCCCCGGTCTTCAGCCACTCCCTTGCCTGCGGATCAGCGATCCCGTGGGCGGCGAAGGCGCCGATGGCGACCGACAGGAAGCCGCTGATCGCGGCCAGGGTCATCCAGGTTCGCCGGTTCCAGATCACGCTTCCCCTCCGTCACGGTTGCCTAGTCAGGTTGTCATCGTTCAGGTTAGAGCCCTGTAGGCTTGATACGCTCGCGTGAGAAGCGTCGGCGATACGGGAGGAACCAGCATGGCGCTTACCAAGGGCGACGATTTCCCCATCCACCAGACCGCCGAGCCGATCGCCTATTCAGGCACGGACCGGAACTTCTACGACCGGTACTTCTTCAACGGCTACCACCCGGTCGAGGGCGAGGACTTCTTCGCCATCGCCTTCGGGGTCTATCCGCACCTGAACGTCGCAGACGCCTCTTTCGTGGTCGTGCGCAACGGGGTCGAGGTGGCGCTGCACGCCAGCCGCTGGCTCGGCGACCGCATGGACCTGACCGTCGGGCCGGTGAAGATCGAGATCCTCGAGCCGCTGCAGAAGCTGAAGGTCACCGTCGATTCGCCCGAGCACGGGCTGAAGGGCGAAGTGACCTTCGACGGTCGTGCTTTCCCGATCGAGGAGCCGCGCTTCGTCCGCCGTCAGGGCACCCGGACCTTCATGGACTACACCCGCCTGACCCAGAACGGTCATTACAGCGGCTGGATCGAGCTGGATGGCGAGCGGCGCTCCATCGACGGCTTCGTCGGCACCCGCGACCGCTCCTGGGGCGTGCGCCCGGTCGGGGCCCGCGACAGCCAGGAGGTCGTTCCCCAGCAGCTGCCGCAGTTCTACTGGCTCTGGTCGCCCAGCAGCTTCGAGGACGGCAGCTTCTTCTTCCACAGCAACGAGGACGGCGTCGGCCGCGCCTGGAACACCCGCGCCGTCTGGTGCCGGGACGGCGACGGCGAGGACGACTTCGAGCATATGAACGGCGAGGCCGACGTGCGCTGGAAGCAGGGCACCCGCCACGCCCAGTCGGCGATCATCAAGCTGACCGACGACTTCGGAAAGCCGGCCGGCACGGTCGAGTTCGACCCCATCTACGAGTTCCAGATGATGGGCCTGGGCTACACCCATCCCAAGTGGAGCCACGGCCTGCTGCATGGCGAGCTGACCGTCGAGCGCGAGGATATCGTCCTGGCGGAGGTCAACCCGCAGCTGCCGTTCAACCTTCACGTCCAGGCCCTGT
The DNA here is from genome assembly GCA_027487945.1 of Caulobacteraceae bacterium. GTDB lineage: Bacteria > Pseudomonadota > Alphaproteobacteria > Caulobacterales > Caulobacteraceae > Caulobacter. The sequence continues at coordinate 9,318 of JAIYCQ010000020.1, read as the reverse complement.
CCTACGTCACCTTCACCGATGCCGCCGGCAAGGTGCGCAAGGGGCGTGGCGTTCTGGAGCAGCTCGTCATGGGCCCGCACGCGCCGTCGGGCTTCAAGGCGATCCTGGATTTCGCCGAGTGAGCCTGCAGACCCAGCTCGAGGCCTACCTGACCCGCACGCTCGGCGCGCCGGCGGTGGTCACCATGCTGTCGCGCATCCCGGGCGGTGCGAGCCGCGAGACCTACCGCTTCGATGTCGAGGTCGGAGGCGAGCTCAAGCGGCTGATCCTGCGCCGTGACCCGGTCGGCAGCCTGATCGACACCGACCGGCGGCTGGAGTTCCTGGCCTTCCGCTCCTTCTTCGGCAGTGGTCTGCCCGTTCCGGAAGCCGTCGCGCTTGAGGAGGAGGGCGCCGAGCTCGAGCGCCCCTTCTTCATCATGGGTCGCATCGACGGCGGAAAGGCGCAGAGCCCGTTCACGCTGCCGCCCTACGGCGAGCACGCCGAGACCATCGGGCAGCAGTTCTACAGCCATCTCGGCGCCATCGCTGCCGCCGACCCGGCCACGCTGCCGATCGCCGAGGTGGCGACGATCCCGGCGCCCGAGGGCTGCTGGAAGAAGGAGCTCGACTACTGGGAGGGCGTGATCAACGAAGACGAGCAGCATCCCCAGCCGATCGTCCGCGCCTGTATCCGTCGGCTGCGCGCCAATCCGCCGCCCCCGGCCCAGAGGCTGTCGGTGGTCCACGGCGACTACCGGACCGGCAACTTCATGCATGACGGGGCCGGCAAGGTCATCGCCCTGCTCGACTGGGAGATGGCCCATATCGGCGATCCGCTCGAGGACCTCGGCTGGGCCATGGAGCCACTGTGGTGCTACGGCGAGACCGACCGCGTCTCGGGTATGCTGCCCCGGGCGCAGGCCATCGCCATCTGGGAAGCGGCCAGCGGCCTTACCGTCGACCTCAAGGCCTTCGCCTGGTGGGAACTGTTCGCCTCGGTGAAGGGGCAGGCCATCTGGACCTCGGCGGCGAAGGAGTATCGCGCCGGCGGCTTCAAGGATCCGGTGCTGGCCCTCTCGGGCTGGTACACCGCCCGTCGCCAGGACGTCATCCTGGCCGACCGGCTCGCCGCCCTGGAGGCGCTGTCATGACCCCGACCGTCCCGGAACTGCTCACGGGCAACTTCCTCGCGATGCTGGATGCTCCGCCGGCGGAATCCACCGGCGACTTCATGCAGGCCCGGATCGGCGTCACCGGCATGATCTCCCTGCTCTGCGCCCAGGAAGCCGAGCGCGGCATCGAGGCGCGCGCCTGGGAGAATACGGCGATCCGGGCGCTGCTGGCCGCCTCCGCCCCGACCTACGGCGAGGCCTTCGCCGAGGCCGCCGAGGGCGAGGACCACGACGTCTCGCTGGCCGCCATGGACCGCGCCAACGCCGCTCTGCGCCGGTCGCTGATCGACCTGCACATCGCGGTGGAGACGGCGCGCGACGCCGCCCTCGATACGGCCATCCGCCAGCTCTATGTGAAGATGGCCGACGCCCGCCGGCTCGACCTGCCGCCGATGCCGGCGAGCTGACCTATTTGCGGCCGACCTGGAAGGTCGTGCAGCCGGGCGCACCGCCGACGTTGCCCTCCAGAACCAGCGCGCCGTCGGACTGGCGCCGCACCAGGCCGGCGAGGTTGACCATCCCGTAGTTGAAGGGCTGATGGACCCAGCGGTCGCCCTGCAGGACGATCTGCCCCTGGTCGTTGAGACGGCCGGTCACCGTGAACTCGCCATCGGGTACGGTCAGGTTCGAGCCGCCCTGCCATTTGACGCTGCTGAAGAAGAAGCTTCCCCGGAGATAGCCGTCGGCGTCGCCGTCCAGCGTCAGCCGCAGGAAGGTCAGGCCCTGGGCGCAGGTGTATCCGCCCTCGAACGTGCCATCGAGCAGGTTGGCGTCCGCCGCCGCCGCCGGGGTCTAGACGAGCGCGGCAAGCGCCGCGAGCATGAGCCGTCGCATGATCGGTCCTCCTGTTCGGTGACAGGATCGCGCCGATCCCCCGGCCCGGCGACCAGCGAAAGGGGGGGAATGGTCCGTGCGCCCGAGCGCTCAAGTGCATCTCGCCGTCGAGTCTGCTAGCGGGAGTCATGTCTCGCGTCCTCCAGCTTGGGCTCTTCTACTGCGCAGTGTTCGTCGGCACGGGCGTCAGCCTGCCGTACATGCCGCTGTGGTTCGAGGCCCGGGGGCTCAGCGGGGCCCAGATCGGGCTGATCCTGGCCGCGCCGATGCTGGCGCGGATCGTGGTGACCCCGGCCATGGCGGTCTGGGCGGACGGCTTTCTGCTGCGGCGGACGCCGATCCTGCTGTTCGGCCTCGCCGCCGGCCTCTTCTATGCGCTGATCGGCGTGACCCAGGGCTTCTGGATCTGGCTGGTCTGCTGGGTGGCGGCGGCCTCCTGCCTGTCGACGGTCATTCCGCTGGCAGACGTGCTGGCGATGAAGCGGTCCCGGCTCGAGGGGTTCAACTACGGCCACGCGCGGGGGCTCGGGTCGGTGGCCTTCGTGGCCGCCAACGTCGGGGTGGGCGCGCTGCTCTCATTTGTCCGGCCTGACCTGATCCTGATCTGGACGGCCTCCGCCGCCGCCCTGACGGGTCTTGCCGCCCGCTTTCTGCTGCCGCCCGATCCGGTGCATGAGGGTGGCGAGCGCCCCGGGCGGCGCGACCGCTGGCGGGGTATTTCCGACCTGGTCCGCAACCGGCCGTTCATGCTGGCGGTCATGGCCACCGGCCTGATCCAGGCGACCCACGCCTTCTACTACGCCTTTTCATCGCTGCTGTGGACGGCCCAGGGCCTGCCCAAGGCGACCATCGGGCTGCTGTGGGCGACCGGCGTCGCGGTCGAGGTGGCCTTCATGTGGTTCCTCGAGCCCTGGCGTCGCCGCATCGGCCCCGAACGGATGGTGATCATCGGCGGGGTGGCGGCCGTGGCGCGCTGGACGGCCTATGCCTTCTCGCCGCCGCTCTGGCTGCTGTTCCCGCTTCAGGGACTGCATGCGCTAAGCTTCGCCGCCGTCTTCATGGGCAGCCTGCAGCTGATCGAGCGGGCCGCCCCGGCCCATTCCGCCTCGGCGGCCCAGACCATCAGCTCGGCCTTCTCGGGGGGGCTGGTCATCGGTCTCGCCACCCTGGCGAGCGGGCCGCTCTACGACGCGGTCGGGCCGCGCGGATATCTGGCCATGAGCGCCCTGGCGGCCATCGGCCTGATCTTCTCGCTGCGCCTGCTGCGCGCGGGCCGCGTCGCCGCCTGACCGTCCAACATGACGAAAACTTCATGCGCGCGTCGGTTGCGAACAGCGTTCGGCCACAGCATAAGAGGGCGGTTAGCTCGGGGGAGGGCCCGTTGCAGATCTTCGCCGAATTTCTGATGGCCGTGGCGGTCTGGGTGGCCGCCGTTGCGTTGGCGCAGTTCGGCGTCGAGGTCGATCTGTCTCGCGATCCGGTCCCGACCGTCGAGCGGGTCATCGAGAACGACCGCTCCGCACGCGACAAAACACCCGCCTCGGCGCCCTGTCCCGAGGCCGCCGGCGTGACCCGCCAGGGCGCGCGGCACGCCGTCTGAGACGACAAAGCCGCTTCGTCCGTTCCCGCACGTTAACGAAACCTTTCAAGCCCCTTTGCGCGCGCGAGTTTCGCCGCTAGGTTTCACCTCGCACGCGAGGCGACGGGGCTGGCGCCGCGCGCGTGGAACATTCGCATCGGTCCCGGGCAGGATTCACTCCGCGTATGACGTCCAGGAAGACCAGCGGCCCCTTCGACTTCTCGCGCCTGTCCGACAGCGAAGGCGTCCCGCCCGAGCCGCGGCTTGAGGCGTATGGCGGCGAGGGTGCGCCGGAGGCTCCGCCCGAGGCGGAGCTGGACATCATCAAAGCGCCGGCTGTTGAGATGGCGACGCCGGAGTCGACCTCGCCTCCGCCTGTCCGTCCCGCCGCCCCCCATGCCGAGCCGCCTCTGACCCCCGCGGTGATCGGCTCGACGCCGCGCGCCGTGAAGGAGCCGTCCGGCTGGCCGGTCTGGGTCGTGGCCATCTTCGTCTGTGCGCTCTGGGCCGCCGCGCCGGTCGCCTTCGCGCTCGGCTGGCGCGTCCGGGCTGTGCCGCTGGACAACGATCCCGTCGCCCTTGCCCTGTTCGGCATCCTGGCCGTCGGGCCGGCCGCGCTGGTGCTGGTCGCGGCCTATTTCGTGCGGCAAGGCCAGAAGCTGGCCGCCGAGGTCCGGCGGATGCAGGACCTGTCGCAGCGCATGTTCGCCCCGGCCGCCATGGCCGCCATCGAGACCGGCTCGGCCGTCGAGTCGGTGCGTCTGCAGATCGACAGCGCCGCGGGCGCCGCCCATGAGGCGCGCGAGACCATGCTTGCCCTGCGCCAGGCCCTGGCCGAAGAGACCGAGCGCCTGACCGAGGCGGCGGCGATCTCCGCGCGCACGGCCGCGGACCTGTCTCTGACGCTCGGCTCGGAGCGGGAGCAGCTGAGCGAGCTCAGCGGCCAGCTGGACGCGCGGTCCGCCGCGGTCGCGGATTCCATCACCCAGCAGGCGCGGATGGTCGCCGAGGCTTCCGACCTCGCCGAGACCCAGCTGCGCGAGGCCGAGGCGGCCCTGGCCGCCCGCGCCGCCGACCTTGCCGCCGCCGCCGGGGAGGCGAGCGACGCCGCCCGGGTGGCCGGCGAGGACCTCGCGCGACAGGTCGCGCGCCTCGAAATCGCCGGCGTCGGCGTCGGCGACCAGATGCGGACGGTCGAGGCCGGCCTGACCCAGCAGCGCGCCGCTCTGGTCACGGTCGCCCACGCGCTGCGGTCCGACCAGGAAGACTTCGCCGCCCTGGCCGAGAGCCGCTCGGCCCAGCTGGCCGAGTTCATGGTGCAGGCCACCGAGGGCGCGACCAACGTCGGCGAACACGCCGCCAAGGGCGCCGAGGCGCTGCGGTCGCTGATCCAGGAGGCCGCCGAACGCTTTACGCAGCTGACCGAGCAGGCCAAGGCCGAGCGCGTGGCGCTGGGCGAGGAGGCCGCCGATGTCGTCGGCAAGGTCGGTGAGGCCGCCGCTCGCGAGCGCGCCCTGCTGACCTCCGACCTGCAGGTCTCGATCGATCGCCTCGCCCAGGCCGCCGACGACGCGCGTCAAGCCGCAGAGTCGCATGCCGGCGCCGCCCAGTCCCGCGTCGACCAGCTCAGCGAAGCGGCCTTCTCCGCCCACCAGAAGGCCGACGGCATCTTCGAGGCGCGCCTGAAGGACGCCCGCGACCTGATCGAACAGTCCGCCCAGATGGTCGAGCAGGCCGGCGCCGCGACCGCCCAGCGCCTGGAACAGGGTGCGCAGGCCGCCCGCGGCGCCCTGACCGATCTGGAGCACCTGCTGGAGGAGGTCGATCGCCGCGCCGCGCTGCTGCCGGAGATGGCCATGGGCCGGGTCGAGGAGGTCCGCGTCTCGGTCGAACAGAGCATGGACGACCTGATGTCCGCCGCCCGCCGCGCCGCCGAGGAGACCCAGACGATCGACGCTGCCTTCCAGGAGCGTGTTCGCCGGAACTACGACATGCTGAGCGAGGCGGTGAAGGTGATGGGCGTCGTCGCCGGCGCGGCCGGCTCGGCCGCCCCGGCGCTGGCCGCCGCCGCCGCCCGCCCCGCCCGCCCGGCCGCGGCGACGGCTGCCCCGTCCGAGCCCGCGCGTCCGCTGGAGCGTCCCATCCCCGACGAGCCGCGCCCGCGCCTCAAGCTGACGCCGACCGCCACGGATGAAGAGTTCCGCAGCGTCTTCGACACCGCCGGTGGACGGGGTCCCGCGACCCTGCCGGCCGGGGAGGGGCCCGAGGGGCCCTGGAGCTGGCGCGACCTGCTGACCTCCATCGACGGTGACGAGAGCGACTCCGAGTCTCTCGCCGAACGCATGGCGGCCGAGATCATCGGGATGGGCATTGATCCTGCCGCCCTGCTGCCGCGCGGCCGCATCGACGAGATCGCCATGGCGGTCCAGACCCGCGACGCCCGGGGCGCGCGGGAGATCGTCCGCCGCCTCGCCCCGGCCGCCATTCGCCGGCTGGTCCGCCGCCTGTTCTCCGACGCCGCCATGCGCGGCCAGAGCGACCGGTTCCTGCAGCGCTTCGGCGGCATGATCGAGGAAGCCGCCGAGCGTGATCGCGGCGGCCTGCTGGTGGCGACCCTGCTGGCGACGGACGGGGGGCGGTCCTGGCTCCTGCTGGATGCGGCGGCAGGTGATCTGGGATAACTTGCCAGAGAGGGCGTGACACCGGTGTCATAACTCTGTACCCCGGGCCGGCGTTGATCTAGAAAGCGGGGTATGGCCAACCCGCTGTCGCTCCGCATCTCCACGTCCCAGTCCGGCCAGACGAGCCGGCACGTCCGCGCCAACGTCACTTTGATGGATGCGCTGCTCGACGAGGCGATCCGCTACCTGGACGGCGAGGAGGCGGGCGACCTCGTCGCCGCCGCCCGCAAGGCGGCGTCCAAGGATGAGTCCCGGCCGCACCTGGACTTCCTGTTCAGCGCCGTGAAGGCCGATGAGGCCATGCTGCTGGCCCGGGCCTTCACCTGCCATTCCATGTTGGCCAACATCGGCGAGGACGTCGCCGGCCGCCGTCGCGACGCCGAGGCCGAGAGCCGCGCGGGTGCGGCGCGGACGCTGGCCGGAGCCCTGGAGGCGCTCGAGCTGGGGCCCGATGCCCTGAACGCCCTCGACATCGTCCCGGTCCTGACGGCCCACCCGACCGAGGTCCGGCGCCGGGCCCTGGTCGACCGGGAAGCCGAAATCTCCCGTCTGATGGCGCTGCGCCGCCACAGCCTGCCGCCGGATCTGGATGCCCGCATCCGCGAGGGTCTGTTCCGCGAGGTCGCGCTGCTGTGGCGCACCCGACTGCATCGGCCGGTGAAGATCACCGTCGCCGACGAGATCCGCAACGCGCTGTCGATCGTGCGGACGTCGGTGCTCCCGGCCATGGTCGACCTGTACGAGAGCTGGACCGAGGGTCTGGCCAAAGGCGGCGACGTGCCCCCGATCCTGCGCATGGGCAGCTGGCTCGGCGGCGACCGCGACGGTCACCCCGGCGTCACCGGCGACACCCTGAGACTGGCGCTGAAATCGCAGGCGCGGGTCATCCTCGACTTCTATGCGGGCGAGGTGCGCAAGCTCTGGGGCGACCTCGCCATCTCCGACGTCTACACCGGCGCCTCGGAGGCTCTGCTGGCGCTGGCCCGGGCCTCGGATGACCAGTCGCCCCACCGGGCCGACGAACCCTACCGCCTGGCCCTGGAGTTCATCTTCGACCGCCTGTCGGCGACCTCCCAGAAGCTGGCCGGCCAACCCGTTTCCTACGCGCTCGCGCCGTCGACGGAGGGCGCCTACGACAGCCCCGCCGCCTTCGTGGATGATCTCGAGACCGTCCGGACCTCGCTGGCGGCGCATGGCGGCGCGCGCCTGGTCGGCAGCCGGATGACGACGCTGCTGCAGGTCGCCCGCGCCTGTGGTTTCCACCTGATGGCCATCGACATGCGCCAGAACGCCGATGTCCACGAGCGGGTCATCGCCGAGCTGATCCAGCGGTCGGGCCAGGCCGTCGACTACCTGGCGCTCGACGAGGAGGCCCGGGTGGCCTTCCTGCTGGCGGAGATGACCCACCAGCGCCCGCTGCGCTCGCCCTTCGCCGACTACAGCGAAGAGACGACGCGAGAGCTCGCGACCCTCGACGCCGCCGCCGAGGCCGTGCGCCACTATGGCCCGGACGTGATCGGCGCCTACGTCGTGTCCAAGACCGCGACCCTGTCGGACATCCTCGAACCCCTGGTCCTGCTCGCCCAGTCGGGCCTCGTCTGGGGGGGCGCTGAGCCGCGCGCGGCGGTGCGGGTCTCGCCCCTGTTCGAGACGATCGAGGACCTCGAGAACGGCCCGGCCATCCTCCGCCGCTGGCTGGAGCTGCCGCTGGCCCGGTCGATCCTCGGCGAGGCGCCGGTCCAGGAAGTGATGGTCGGCTACTCGGACTCCAACAAGGACGGCGGCTATGTCGCCTCCCGCCGGGGTGTGGCCCGCGCGGCCTCGGCCCTGGCGGCCGAGTGCGACCGGCTCGGCGTCGGCCTGCGCATCTTCCACGGCCGGGGCGGCTCGGTGGGCCGGGGCGGGGGCCCCGCCGCCGAGGCCGTGCTGGCTCAGCCGCCCGGGACCGTCCAGGGCCGCCTGCGGATGACAGAGCAGGGCGAGATGATCGCCCGTCGGTACGGCGACCAGGTCACCGCCCGCCGCAACCTGGAAAGCCTCGCCGCCGCGGTGCTGACCGCCACGCGCCAGACGCCGGATCCCGAGCCGTCCGCCGCCTCGAAAGCGGCCATGGACGCCCTTGCCGCCGGCTCGTTCGCCGCCTACCGCGCGCTGGTCTACGAGACGCCCGGCTTCACCGACTTCTTCTGGTCCGCCACGCCGATCGGCGAGATCGTCCAGCTCAACATCGGCAGCCGGCCCGCCTCGCGCACGGCCAGTCGCCGTATCGAGGATCTGCGGGCCATCCCGTGGGTGTTCAGCTGGTCGCAGGCCCGGTTCATGCTGCCGGGCTGGTACGGCTTCGCCGGCGGCGTCGAGCGGGCGGGTCTGAGCGTGCCGCAGCTGGCCGACCTCAGCGACGAATACGACTTCTTCGCCGCCCTGCTTTCGAACATGGAGCTGGCCCTCGCCCAGAGTGACATGGCCATCGCCGCCCGCTACGCCGCCCTCGCCGCCGACGTGCCCGGCGCGGAGGCGATCATGCAGACGATCCGCCGCGAGCACGATCGCGCCTCCGAGCTCGCGCTGTCGATCCGCGGCGGCATGCGATTGCTGGACGACCGGCCCGACCTGGCCGAGTCCGTCGAACTGGCCGCCGCCGCCGTCGACCCGCTCAATCACCTGCAGCTCGAGCTGCTGTCACGCCGCCGCAAGGGCGATCACGACGAGCAGCTGCGGCTGGCCATCCAGTTGACGGTCGCCGGAGTTGCGGCGGGGCTGCGGAACACCGGCTAACCCCTTCCCCTTCGACGACTCCTCCCTTACTGCATCTCCCCAACAATCGTTTGAAGGGGACGCGCAGCCATGGCTCTCGACGCCGAAACCCGGGACCAGTTCATCGACACGCTGCGGCGGTTCGTGAGCGAGCAGCTCCGGCCGCTGGAGGCCCAGGTGGCCGCCGACGACCAGGTGCCGCAGAGCGTCATCCAGCAGATGCGCGAGCTGGGCCTGTTCGGCATCTCCATCCCCGAGGAATACGGCGGCCTCGACCTCTCCATGGAAGACGAATGCCTGGTGGTGTTCGAGCTGGG
>JAIYCQ010000040.1 GCA_027487945.1 Caulobacteraceae bacterium | reverse complement strand
GTACGCCGGCGAGGACGGCGGCTATGTCGCCTATGCGGTCGGCACGATCGCCATCGGCATGCACTTCGACTTTCCCTACGGCCGCGTGGCGCTGCCGGACGGGACGGCCGTCAGCGACTGGAGGGGGACGATCGAGCCGAAGCTGGGCGGCGCGATCTATTTGAAGATCAAGAACCCCGACTTCGAGGGGCGCGAGACCGGCCAGATCGTCGTCCGCCGCCTGCCGCCCGGCGACTACCTGATCGACAACTTCGTCTTTTATGGCTCCAGCCCGACGGGCGCGGCCTACGACTGGTCGTCGGCCAGGCCGTTCGCGATCCGCTTCACCATTAAACCGGGGCAGGCGACCTACATCGGCAGCTTCATGCGCGCCCCGTCGCTGGGCACGCCGCTCGAGTCGACGCTGGGCGCGGCGGGCTTCTTCGTGGTGGCGGACCGCTCGGCGCGCGACCTGCCGCTCATCGGGCCGAAGCTGCCGGCGGGTTGCGAGGTGGTGACGCAGGTGACCGACGTAGACGCCTTCGGCAGCCCGGCGCTGCGGAACGCGGAGCCTTAGGGGACTCTACCGTCCCAGCACCAGCAGATCGCTGCGGCCGGTAAGCCGGATGGTGGCGCGGCCGGCCGCGAGATCCGCGTCGAGGGCCGCGAAGCCGGCCGTCGCTTCATCTTCGGCGATCAGGTCGAACGCCGAGATGCCGCGCATGCGCAGCTTCTCGACCGCCTCGGCCTCGGTCTGGTGATAGACCTCCTCGATCTCAAGGAATGTGAGCTGGCGAAGGCCGGCCGCCTCGAACGCTTCCAGCGTCTCGCCCAGGGTCGGAAACAACGTCTGCTCGATGGTCGCGAGGCTCGGGAAGTAGCGGCTGTACCAGGCCGGGGTACGGCGGTCGGAGAACTGTCCGCGCATGAGCACCCGCCCGTCCGCCTTGAGAACGCGTGCGATCTCCCGCGCCGCCACGCGTTTGTCGGGCACGTGGTGGAAGGACAGGAACATCAGCACCCCGTCGACCGACGCATCCGGCAGCGGAATGCGCGCCGCCTCGCCGGCGACATAGCGGACGTTCGGCGCGGCGCTGGCGGCTTCAGCGACGGCGCGCATCCTGTCCGAGGGTTCGACGCCGTGCACCGGCCCGCCGAAGGTTGCGGCCAGAGCCGGACTGAAACGCCCGGTGCCGGAGCCGAGGTCCAGTATGGTCAGCGGCCTGCGCGCCGGAAGCTGCTCGGCGAAGACAGACATCCAGCGCGACAGCATTTCGCCGCTGATCGAGCGGGCCTTGGCATAGACCGCGTGCTGGTTGTTGTCATAGTCGACGGACGGGCGAGACATAGGCGAAGCTCCTCCGCCGAGCCTTCGCTGCGTCCGGCCGGGCTGTCCAGCCCCCTATGCCGCTTCCAGCTCACACCCCGCCAGGGTGATCCGGTGCATCAGGCGGTAGTGGCCGTGGTAGTCGTTCTTGGCGAAATGCCAGGTGGCGCGGTTGTCCCAGATGGCGACCGTGCCGGGCTCCCAGACCAGGGTATGGACGTGGGCGGTGTTCATGGCGTGGGCGTAGAGCTTCATCAGCAGCGGCATACTTTCTTCGCGGGTCTGGCCTTCGAAGCGCAGGGTGAAGCTGGGGTTCACGTAGAGCACGGGCTTGCCGCTGCCCGGGTGCCTGATGACCACGGGATGCACGGTCTCAGGCGTCTCGACGCCCCCCTTGGCCAGTTCCGGCTGGTCGGTCTTGGCATAGACGCCCTTCTCGCCGAACACATGGTCGGAGCCGTGCACGGCGCGCAGGCCGGCAATCTGGGCCTGGGTCTCGGCGTCCAGCGTGTCGTACGCCGCGTACATGTCGGCGAACAGGGTGTCGCCGCCGCCGGGCGGCAGGTCGCGGGCGACCAGCACCGAGCCCATGGCCGGGGCGATGTCGTAGCTGTGGTCGGTGTGCCAGCCGCCGCCGATGTTGGTGGTCTGCTCGGCGGTCTTCTCGACCTTGGCGATCACCGGATAGCCGGGCGCGGCGGGGAAGAAGCGGTTGACGTCGATGGGCGCGATCCGCTCGGCCAACGCGATATGCTGCTCGGGCGTGACCGACTGGCCGCGGAAGAACAGGACGCCATGGTCGAACAGCGACCGGCGGATGGACGCGACGTCGGCGTCGCTGGCGTTCGCCAGGTCGACACCCGACACATAGGCCCCGCAGCCGTCAGCGGGATCGATCTTCAGGGCGGTGGCGAGCATGGCGGTCTCCCTTTTCGTTGGCCAGATCAGGCCACGGCGCTGGCGGGGTGACTGTCACTGCGGTTACAGTGCGCCATGAGTGACGAAAGCCTCGCCCGCGTGGCGGCCATCCCGTGGTTCGCCCGCCAGCCCGCCGACCGGCGGGACGCCCTGCTGCGCGCCGGCCGGCTGTCGCGGCGGGGCGCCGGCGAGTGGATGCACGGCGAGGGCGACGAGGAGACCGGCGTGCTGGCCGTCGTCGAGGGCGGCCTGAAGCTTTATGGCCAGGCGCCCGGCGGCCGCGAGGCGCTGATCGGCCTTCTGCCCGCCGGGACCCTGATCGGCCAGAGCGTCGCCTTCGGCGGCGGCCCGCGCATCGTCACCGCCATCGCCGCCACGCCCGCCACGGTGTTCACGCTGAGCGACCGGGCCCTGCGCCAGGTCGCAACTGACCACGCCGGTCTCTGGGAGGCGCTGTCGGCGCTGGTCTACGGCCAGCTGCGTATCAACGCCCAGGCGGTGGCCGAGTTCGTGGCGCTGAAGCCCCGCGAGCGGCTGATCTCCCGCCTGCTGCAGATGTCGGCCCAGTCCGGCGGCGAGATCGCCGTATCCCAGGCCGACCTCGCCGAGATGATCGGCGTCACCCGAAAGGCCGTGAACGGCTGGCTGGGCGAGCTGGAGGGGCAGGGCCGGGTGGCGCGCGGCTACGGCGTGATCACGGTGCGGGACCGGGCGGGGCTGGAGCGGATGTTGGCGGCATAGCCACGAAATCGTCATGGCCCGACTTGTTCGGGCCACCCATGCGTGGTGAAGCGGACGACGGGTTGCGTGCTTCGTCACGCGCTCTTCGAGCGCTGCTCAGCATGACTATGTTGGAGAGCTTTCTCACCCAGTCATCCTGAGCAGCCGCGAAGCGGCGTGTCGAAGGACGCACGATCAAGACCGTGTACATGGGTGACCCGAACAAGTTGGGCCATGACGGAGTGGGGGCCTATGAGCAACCTGTACCAGCTGCTGACCGCCAACGGCCGCCCCGCCGCGCCCTTCCTTGAGCGCCCCGACGGCCGGGTCGACAGCTACGCCGATCTCGACGCCCACACGGCCCGCTATGCCCACGCCCTGCGCGCGCTGGGGGTGAAGGTGGGCGACCGGGTGGCGGTGCAGGTCGAGAAGAGCCCCGAGAACCTCTACCTCTATCTGGCGACGATCCGGGCCGGGGCGGTCTTCCTGCCGCTCAACACCGCCTACACCATCCGCGAGCTCGACTATTTCATCGCCGACGCCGGCCCCGCGCTGGTCGTCTGTGACCCGCTGGTCGAGGAGGAGATCGCCGGCCTGATCGATCCGATGGACGCGAAGGTCGCGACCCTGGACGCCCACGGGCAGGGAACCCTGACCGACATCGCCGAGAGCCGGCCCTCGACCTTCGCCACCGTCCAGCGGGCGCCGACCGATCTGGCCGCCATCTGCTACACCTCGGGCACCACGGGCCGGTCCAAGGGGGCGATGCTCACCCACGGCAACCTGGCCAGCAATGCCGCGACGCTGGTGGGACTGTGGAAGTTCACCGCCGAGGACGTGCTGATCCACGCCCTGCCGATCTACCATGTGCACGGGCTGTTCGTGGCCACCAACGTGCTGCTGATGGCCGGCGGGTCGATGATCTTCCGGTCGAAGTTCGATGCTGCGGACGCTCTGTCGTTGATGCCCCGCGCCACCGCGCTGATGGGCGTGCCGACCTTCTACACCCGCCTGCTGGCCCAGAGCGGCCTGACCCGCGAGGCCGTCGCCGGCATGCGCCTGTTCATCAGCGGCTCGGCGCCGCTGCTGGCCGAGGTGCACCGCGAATGGTCCGATCGCACCGGCACCGCCATCCTCGAACGCTACGGCATGACCGAGACGGGGATGAACACCTCCAACCCCTATGACGGCGACCGGGTGGCCGGGACCGTCGGCTACCCGCTGCCCGATGTGGCGCTGCGCATCGCCGACCCGGAGAGCGGCGCGCCGCTGGGGCAGGGCGAGATCGGCATGATCGAGGTCAAGGGCCCCAACGTCTTCGCCGGCTACTGGAACATGCCCGAGAAGACCGCCGCCGAGTTCCGCCCCGACGGCTTCTTCATCACCGGTGACCTGGGGACCATCGACGCGCGCGGCTACGTCAGCATCGTCGGGCGCGGCAAGGACCTGATCATCTCCGGCGGCTTCAACGTCTATCCCAAGGAGGTCGAGGAGGAGCTCGACACGCTGCCCGGCGTGGTCGAGAGCGCCGTCATCGGCCTGCCGCACCCGGACTTTGGCGAAGGCGTCACCGCCGTCGTGGCGACTGGCGGCAAGGGCGCCTTCAGCGAGGACGCCGTGATCGCCGCGCTCAAGGATCGACTGGCGCGGTTCAAACAGCCCAAGCGCGTCCTGTTCGTCGACGACCTGCCGCGCAACGCCATGGGCAAGGTCCAGAAGGCGCTGCTGCGGGAGATTCATGCAGGGCTTTACACCGACGCGAAGTAAGTTTCTATTCGCAACCCGCTATGGAGGCGTCGCGAATGTCCAGGAAGTCCGTACTCGTCATCGGCGCCGGAGACGCCACCGGCGGCGCCATCGCCCGGCGGTTCGCCCGCGAGGGCATGGCCGCCGTCATCGTGCGCCGCGACGCCGAGAACCTTACCGCGCTGGCCGAGCAGATCCGCGCCGAGGGCGGGGAGGCCCATCCCTTCGGCGTCGACGCCCGCCTCGAGGAGCCGATGGTCGCGCTGTTCGAGCGCATCGAGACCGACATCGCACCGCTGGAGGCCGTGGTCTTCAACATCGGCGCGAACGTCAACTTCGGCATCCGCGACACCACCGCCCGCGTCTACCGCAAGGTCTGGGAGATGGCGGCCTTTGCCGGCTTCCTCACGGGGCGGGAGGCGGCGAAACACATGGTCCCGCGCGGGCGGGGCACCATCCTCTTCACCGGCGCGACGGCTTCGCTGCGGGGCGGAAAGGGCTTTTCCGCCTTCGCCGGCGCCAAGTTTGCGCTGCGGGGCCTGGCCCAGAGCATGGCGCGGGAGCTGGGGCGACAGGGCGTCCATGTCGCCCACACGATCATCGACGGGGCCATCGACACCGCCTGGATCGCCGAGAACTTCCCGCAGCGCCATGCGCTCAAGGACCAGGACGGCATCCTTGATCCCGACCACATCGCCGACGCCTACTGGATGCTGCACAGCCAGCCCCGCGACGCCTGGACCCACGAGCTGGATCTGCGGCCCTGGATGGAGACCTTCTGATGGCCCGCACCCTCGAGTTCCTGTTCGACGTTGGCAGCCCGACGACCTACCTGGCCCACAGGCGCATCCCGGACCTGATCGCCAGGACGGGGGCGGAGGTGATCTACGTGCCGGTGCTGCTGGGCGGGATCTTCAAGGCCACGGGCAACGCCTCGCCGGTGATGGTGCCGGCCAAGGGCGCCTATATGGGCGCCGACATGGCCCGGTTCGCGAAGAAGTTCGACGTGCCGCTGAACATGAACCCCTACTTCCCGATCAACACCATCACCCTGATGCGGATGGCGGCGGGGCTCGTGGGGGAAGAGGCCTTTCCCCGGCTCGTCGATGCGCTGTTCGACGCCATGTGGCAGGGCCGCAAGAACATGGGCGACCCGGAGGTCGTGGCGGCGGTGCTGGGCGGCGCGGGCCTTGATCCGGAGGCGCTGCTGGCCCTGGCCGAGAGCCCGGAGGCCAAGGACCGGCTGAAGGCCAACACCGAGTCGGCCGTGGCCCGCGGCGCCTTCGGAGCCCCGACCTTCTTCGTCGAGGACGAGATGTTCTTTGGTCAGGATCGGCTGGACTTCATCGAGGACGCCCTGCGGGTCTGAGCGGCTCCCTGATCGTCGCCGCTGCTTGACCGCCGGCCTGTCTTGGCGAATCTGTCAGCGCCGGGTCTGATCGTCACACTAGCGACCAGATCAGCGGCGAGGTTCGCGGCCCCCCGGCGTGGAGACGATCAAGACATGGAGCCGCCTTCCAAGGATGATCCGGCCAATCCCTACGGCTTCAAGAAGGCCTGGGGGAAGCAGCCGCAGGGCGCCTTCCGGATCGGGCCCATGCCGAAGTCGGGTCCGGAGCCGATCCGCATGCCTGCCCCGCCTCCGACGCCGAGGCCCCAGGCGCCGCCACAGTCCCAGGCCCGGCCCATTCCGGAGCCGACGCCGGAGCGTCCGTCCAGCATCCTGACCGGCTCGGCCGCCGCATCCAGCCCTCAGACGCCGTTCGCCGCCCCGCGCCAGCCGGTGCGCCCGCGCCCGCCTCGACCGATGGGACCCTCCGTTCCGGCCGAAGCCATGCCCCTCGGCGCAGCGCCGCCCGTCCGCCCCGCGTCGCCCGCCAGGCCCGCGGCCCGTCCTGAGAGCGCCCCTGAGCCGCGCGCCGCGGCCCCCGGTCTCGCCCCTCCGACCGGTGCGCGGCCGATGCTGACGCCAGAGCAGCTGGCCGCGCTCGGCGCGCCGGTCGAGGGCGCTGGGCCGCCGCCGCGAGCCGAGCGCGACGGACGCCGTCTGCCGTTACTCGGCGCCGCCGCAGCGCTTGCCCTGGTGGCCGCTGCGGGCCTCGCGTGGGTGCTGTTGCGTCCGCAGGCCGCCCCCGGACCTGCCGCCCCCGCCGTCGCCTCCGCCGTCGCCACCCCCGTGCAGACGCCGGCGCCCCCGGCCGCACCGGTCACCCCGGCGCCCGCTCCGCTCGCGCCGGAGGCCGTTTCGCCCGTGGAGCCGACCCTGTCGGTCGTCGCAACCGCGCCGGTTAAGCCGACGGCAACGGTCAGGCCGCCGTCGCCGTCGCCCGCCTTGCGCGGCGTTGTGCCTGCGACTCCGCCCCAGCCGGTCATTACCGCGCCGCCGCCGCCGCCGCCCGTGGTCGTTGTGACTCCGCCTGCCCCGAGGCCGGCTCCGCCGCCCGCGTCGCGTCCGCCCGTCGATCCGGACGCGCCGATCAGCACCCGGCTGCCCGACGGCGGCTGACGGGACTGGCCGGGCGGGACGGTCCGGACGCCACGGTGCGGCCTGTTCAGGCCATGACGTCCCGGCTGCGACCGTCTATGCGGAGGCGATGAGCCTTCTGACCCGCCTGTGGCGCGCCGCGCCGGCGCTGCTGTGCCTGACCATGCTGTTCTGGGCGGGCAACTCGATCGCCGGGCGGACCATGGCCGGCGTGGTGCCGCCAATGAGCCTGTCCTTCTGGCGCTGGGTGCTGGCGGCGGCGCTGATCACGCCCTTCGCCTGGCCGCATCTGAAGACCGACTTCGGCGAGCTGCGCCGGCGTTGGCCGATGGTGGTCCTGCTGGCGGCCGCCGGCGTCGCCTCGTTCGGCGCCCTGCTGTACCTTGGACTGGAGACCACCACGGCGCTCAACAGTCTGCTGATGCAGGCTGCGATCCCGCCGCTGATCCTGCTGTTCTCGCTGGTCTTTCTGCGGGAGCGGGCGGGCTGGACCCAAACGCTCGGGGTGATGTTGTCCCTGGCCGGCGTGCTGGTGGTCATCGCCCGGGGCCGCCCCTGGGACCTGCTGCATCTGGACATCCATGCCGGCGATGGCCTGGTCCTCATCGGCGTGCTGCTCTACGCCGGCTACTCGCTGCTGCTGCGCCGCAAGCCGGTCGTGCACCCGCTCAGCCTGCTGTGGGCGACCTTCATGGTGTCGATCCTGCTGCTGGCCCCCCTCTATGCCTGGGAGGTCTCCCGGCTCGGCGGATTTCCGATCACGCCCGGGGCTCTGGCGGGTCTCGCCTATGTTGCGGTGTTCCCGTCCTTCCTGGCCTATCTCTTCTTCAATCGCGGCGTTGAACTGCTGGGCGCAGGGCGGGCGGGGCATTTCATGCACCTGATGCCGGTGTTCGGCAGCGTGCTGGCCGTCGCCCTCTTGGGCGAGGCGTTTCACGGCTTCCATGCGGTTGGTGTCGCGCTGATCGGCGCCGGGATCATTCTTGCGGCGCTCAGGCGCCCCTGATCAGCGCCGCGCGTTCGTCCGCCGTCAGCGGTCGCCAGCAGCCTTCCGGCAGATCGCCGAGCGTCAGGGGGCCGACCCGGATGCGGTAGAGGTCGGCGACCCAGAGGTCGACCAGCTCGCACATGCGCCGGATCTGCCGGTTGCGGCCCTCGGTCAGCACGAAGCGCAGCGTACGCGTGCCCTCCTGCGTCACCCGGGCCGGTCGAAGCCGGCGACCGTCGAGCTCCAGCCCGTGGCGGAGCAGCCCGAGCTTCGCCTCGGTGATCTGGCCCGTGACGGTGACCAGGTACTCCTTCTCCAGCTGGGAGTCCGGGCCGATGACGGCCTTGGCCACCACGCCGTCCTCGGACAGGATCAGCAGACCGCGAGAGTCCATGTCCAGCCGCCCGACCGGGGCCAGCCGGCTGTCGCGGCCCGGGATGGCCTCCGCCTTCCCCCAGAGGGCGTTGCGGGTGATCAGCCGCACGGCCGGCACCTGCTCGCCTTCGGGCTGGGACGAGACGATCCCGACCGGCTTATGGATCATCAGGGTCATGGCCGCGCCCAGGTCGGCTGTCGCGACGTCCGCGAGGGTCAGGGTTTGGCCGGGCAGGATCTTGCGCCCCACGTCCTCGACGGTTTGACCGTCTATGCTGACCAGGCCGCGCGCGATCAACCCCTCCGCCTCGCGGCGGGAGCAGACGCCGTTCTGCGCCAGCCAGCGGTTCACGCGCTGGGGTTCGGGCTCGTCATAGGTGCGGGTCCAGGCCATGGCGGCTCTCTAGAGCGTTTCCCGGCGCCGGGGAATTGGGCCGGCGCGCCGTGGGCGTCGCTCAGGCCCTGACTCCGCCCGCATCTGACCCTTGCCGGATAATAGGGCGCCGGCGGATACGAGCGTCATGCTAAGGTCAGCGACGCTCCGGACAAAATGCCTCGGTGAATAGCGATGGCATCGGGATCGTCTTTCCGGCCGGCCGTTGGGAACCTATCGCATGGCTGATCTTTGTACGATCTGCCGGCGCCGTGATCGGGCGTCTGCGTCGGGAGCGGCGGTTCATGGCAAAGTCTGAAGATGAACCGTTCCGGAGTCCTGAAAACTTCGGCGCTCACCACTACGAGATCGTCTACACGCGGCTCGAGCAGGCGATGGAGGTCACGATCCGTGCGACAGGCGCCCGGCCGCCGGTGGTCGGCGACGTCTACACCTTCAGTCGTCCGGCCGGGATCTATGACGTCGAGGTCGCCGAGGTGATCCCGGGTGAGGGGGCGGCCTGGGACGCCCGCTGCAAGGTCATCGATTTCATCCGGCTTTGATCGCGTCTCGCGGTCGCCGCCCCCTCCCATCGCGCCAAGGACCCCGCATGACCGATGACGACGCCGCAAAGCTGCAGCGCGAGAATGCCTACCTCAAGCAGCGGATCGCCCAGCTTGAGAGCGACATCGTCGATCTCAACAGCCAGGTGACCCGCCTGCAGCAGCAGAACCAGCACTTCAGCGCCCGCCGTCTGGTCCGGCCGCCCGATCCGCTGGGGGGCGGGCAGTCGGGCTAGCGCTTGCGAAAGGCCTTGGCCTCGGCGGCAAGGGACGCGCCCCAGCCGGTGATCGCCGTCTCGTCCTCCGGCGCGAAGGGCAGGGTTCCGGCGACGCCGCGCAGGGCCAACCAGAGCTGCTTGTTGAAATGCCCCAGCATGCGCAGCGGCTTGCGGCGTTCGGTGACGTCCCAGCCCGCAGCCTCGAAGGCGTCGACCTGGTCGCGCAGCGGGAGCTGGTCGACATCGTCCCAGTCCGCGGGGCGCTCGACCGCTTCGGCGTCGTCGGCGGTGATGCCGAAGATGGCCATCGAACAGGCGTCGATTTCGGGGTGCTCGGCCCTCGCTTCAGGTTCGACCCAGGCCGGCTTCATCAGGGCCTTTGTCTCGAGGTCGGCGATGCCGGGCAGGTCGATGAGGCGGCGGAGTTTCGTCTGGCTGGTCATGGCCCCGACTTACCGGGATAATGATCACCGGCGCAAATCACGGAGCAGGCGAATGGCGGGACTGAAGGACAAGCGCGGCTTCATCGACAAGGACCGCCTCGACCTGTCCGAGCGCCAGGCCGTCGAATACTGGATGAAGCGCTGGGGCGTCACCCGCGACCAGATCACCGCCGCCCATCGCAAGGCCGGCCGGATGACCAAGGACATCGCCGCCGAACTCGGCAAGAAGCGCTAGGGGCCGCGGCCGGGGGTGGGGCGAGGGGGCAACCCCTTGCATTTCCCCGCCATTCCCCCTACATGCGCCGCCATCACGCACGCGGACGTTCGGTCGGCTCGGGGAGAAATCCCGTTCTGCACCGTTCCGGTCCCTGGAACACCAGGGGTTTGTCCGCGGAGGCGACAACCGGAAAAAGGATACAAGAGGCCCATGGCTCTCCCTGACTATTCCATGCGTCAGCTGCTCGAAGCCGGCGCCCACTTCGGCCACCAGACCCACCGCTGGAACCCGAAGATGGACCGCTACATCTTCGGCTCGCGCTCGAACATCCACATCATCGACCTGTCGCAGTCGATCCCGCTGCTGCACCAGGCGCTCGTGAAGGTCCGCGAAGTCGCGGCCGCCGGCGGTCGCGTGCTGTTCGTCGGCACCAAGCGTCAGGCCTCTGATCCGGTGGCCGTGGCCGCCAAGCGCTGCGCCCAGTACTACGTCAACCACCGCTGGCTCGGCGGCACCCTGACCAACTGGCGCACCATCTCGGGTTCGATCGCGCGTCTGCGCGAGCTGGAAGGCATCCTGGACGGCGGCGAAAGCGGCGGTCGGACCAAGAAGGAACTGCTGACCCTGACCCGTGAGCGCGACAAGCTCGAGCTGAGCCTGGGCGGCATCAAGAACATGGGCGGCATCCCCGACATCATGTTCGTGATCGACACCAACAAGGAAGCGATCGCGATCCTCGAAGCCCGCAAGCTGAACATCCCGGTCATCGCGATCCTCGACACCAACTGCGATCCGGACGGCATCACCTACCCGATCCCGGGCAACGATGACGCCGCCCGCGCCATCCAGCTCTACGTCGACCTGATCGCCGACTCGGTGCTGGACGGCATGGCCGCCGGCACGGTCGCCTCGGGCGTCGACATCGGCGCCTCGGTCAACCCGGTCGAGCCGATGCTGGCCCGAGAGATGACGCCGGAGCCCGCTCCTGCCGCTGAAGCCGCCGCTCAACCGGAGGCCGCCGCGGCCCCCGAAGCGGCTCCGGCCGAAGCCCAGGCTGAACCCGAAGCGACGGCGCCCGCCGCCGCCGAGGAACCGGCCGCCGGCTGACGTCCCGCCCGTTCCGGCGGGCGTGAGCTTCACAATCCTTTCGCAGCCGGGCGGTAACGCCCGGCCGCACACCTATATGAACCCTCCAAACGGGAGAGATGACATGGCGGAAATCACCGCTGCGCTGGTCAAGGATCTGCGCGAGAAGACCGGCGCCGGCATGATGGACTGCAAGAAGGCGCTGACCGAGAACAACGGCGACATCGAAGCGGCCACCGACTGGCTGCGCACCAAGGGCCTCAGCCAGGCCGGCAAGAAGGCCGACCGCGTCGCCGCCGAAGGCGTCGTGGCCGTCGCCCTGCGCAATGACGGCAAGGGCATGACCGGCGCCGTCATCGAGCTGAACGCCGAGACCGACTTCGTCGGCCGCAACGAGACCTTCCAGGGCGTCGCCCGCAAGGTCGCCGCTGTCGCGCTGGAGAACGGCCAGGACGTCGAAGCCGTCCGCGCCGCCAAGACCGCCGACGGTGAAGAGGTCCAGGCCCTGGTTACCAACCTGATCGCCACCATCGGCGAGAACATGGCCGTCCGTCGCAGCGCCAGGCTGACCGTGACCGAAGGCTCGGTCTCGGCCTACGTGCACAACGCCGTTGCCCCGGAAGTGGGCAAGCTCGGCGTGCTGGTGGCTCTGGAAGGCGCCGCCGACCAGGCCGCGATGCAGGAACTCGGCCGCAAGATCGCCATGCACGTGGCGGCGACCAACCCGCTGTCGCTGTCGGCTGACGATCTTGATCCCGCCGCCATTGAGCGCGAGCGCGCCGTGCTCGTCGAGAAGGCCAGGGAACAGGGCCGGCCCGAGAACATGATCGACAAGATCGTCGACGGCCAGATCTCCAAGTTCCAGCGTGAAGTCGTGCTGCTCGAGCAGCCCTTCGTCATGAACCCGGATCAGACGATCAAGGCCCTGCTGGCCGACACTGCCAAGGAACTGGGCGCCGAGATCACGATGACCGGCTTCGTGCGTCTCGCCCTCGGCGAAGGCGTCGAAAAGAAGGAAAGCGACTTCGCCGCCGAAGTCGCCTCGATGACCGGCGGGAACTGATCCCGCTTCGGACGACCTAACAGGGCGCTCCCGGCTGACGCTGGGGGCGCCCTTCGTCTATGTTGCCCACAACTTCCGACTCGCGAGACGCAAGCCGCCCCATGACCGCCAAGCCCTACAAGCGAATCCTCCTGAAGGTGTCCGGCGAAGTCCTGATGGGCGACACCCCCTTCGGCATCGACATGGCGACGGTCAGCGCGGTCGCCGAAGACGTGAAACAGATTGCCGAAGCCGGGGTCGAGCTCTGTCTGGTGATCGGGGGCGGCAACATCTTCCGCGGTCTCGCCGGTGCGGCCAAGGGCATGGACCGGGCCAACGCCGACTACATGGGCATGCTGGCCACCGTGATGAACGCCCTGGCCATGCAGGACGCGCTGGAGCACATCGGCGTTTCTACGCGGGTGCAGTCCGCCATCCCGATGCCGACCGTCTGCGAGCCCTTGATCCGCCGTCGCGCCGAGCGGCACCTCGAAAAGGGCCGGGTTGTGATCTTCGCCGCCGGGACCGGCAATCCGTTCTTCACCACCGACAGCGGCGCCGCCCTGCGCGCCGCCGAGATGAAGTGCGACGCGCTGTTCAAGGGCACCAGCGTCGATGGCGTCTATACGGCCGATCCCAAGAAGGACGCCGCCGCGACCCGGTACGAGCGGCTGACCTACCACGATGTCCTGGCCAAGGACCTGAAGGTCATGGACGCCTCCGCCATCAGCCTGATGCGCGAGAATCGAATTCCTATCGTCGTGTTCTCGATCCGTGAACGCGGCAACCTGATGAAGGTCATCAAGGGCGAAGGCGTCCACACCGTCATCGCCGAAGACGAGTAAGAAGAAGGAATCTGCACATGGCCTCGACCGAAAAGCCGGTGCTTGCGACCTACAAGGGGCGCATGGACAAGGCCGTCGCCGCCCTGAAGGACGAATTCGCGTCGCTGCGCACCGGGCGCGCGTCCGCCAGCCTGCTCGACCAGATCATGGTCGACGCCTATGGCTCGACCACCCCGCTCAATCAGGTCGGGTCGGTCAGCGTTCCCGAGCCGCGCTCGATCAGCGTCAATATCTGGGATCGCGCCCTGGTGGTCTCGGTGGAAAAGGCGATCCGCAACTCGGGCCTGGGCCTCAATCCGGTCGTCGAAGGCCAGAACCTGCGCATTCCGATCCCGCCGCTGACCGAGGAACGCCGCAAGGATCTGGTCAAGATCGCCGGCAAGTACGCCGAAAGTCAGAAGATCGCCGTCCGCAACGTCCGCCGCGACGCCAACGACGACCTGAAGAAGGCCGAGAAGGACGCGGTCATCACCCAGGACGAGCAGAAGCGGATGGAAACCGAGATTCAGAAGTTCACCGACGAGGCGGTCAAGCGCATCGACGAGACCTTGAAAACCAAAGAACAAGAGATCATGCAGGTTTGATCCGGCCTTGGACGGGGTAGGTCCCGGCCGGACGAGGGGAGTGGCGATGACGCCGAAGGACGGGCCGCTGCATGTCGCCATCATCATGGATGGCAACGGGCGCTGGGCCAAAAAGCGCGGCCTTCCCCGCACCTTCGGCCATCGCGAAGGTGTGAAGGCTCTCAAGCGCGTGGTCGAAAGCGCGCCGGACCAGGGCGTCGGCATTCTGACGGTATTCGGGTTCTCGACAGAGAACTGGCGGCGTCCGGTCGCCGAGGTCTCCGAGCTGATGAATCTGCTCAAGACCTATGTCGAAAGCGATCTCGACCGGCTGCACCGTGAAGGCGTTCGGGTGCGCATTCTCGGCCGCCGGACGGGCCTCAAGCCGGATGTGCTCGAGATCATCGAACGCGCCGAGCGCCGGACGGCCCAGAACACCGGCTTCCTGCTGCAGGTCGCCTTCAACTACGGCGGCCAGGGCGACCTGGTCGACGCCGCGCGCAAGTTCGCCGAGGCGGTGGAGCAGGGCAGGGCGCGGGCGGCGGACCTCGACGAGACGATGTTCGAGAGCTTCCTGTCCACGGCCGGCGCGCGGGCGCCCGACCTGATCGTCCGGACCAGCGGCGAGCGCCGCCTGTCCAACTTCCTGCTCTGGGAGTGCGCCTACGCCGAACTGGTGTTCCAGGACGTCTACTGGCCCGACTACGGTCCTGAACACCTCAAGTCCGCGATCGCAGAGTACGCGGCCCGCGAGCGGCGATACGGCGGAGCAGCGTCTGATGACGTCCTCGCCACCGGATAGGCGTTTCGACTGGTCCAATCTGGCGGTCCGCGCCGGTTCCGCCACGCTGCTGATCCCGGCGGTGCTGGGCGCGATCTGGTATGGCGGCGGCCCCTTTCTGCTGATGATCGCCGTCGCCGTCGGGCTGATGGCTATCGAGTGGGGCAAGATGAGCACCCCGGAGGCCCCTGCCGAGATCGCAGTGACGATCACGGTCGCTGTGCTGGCGGCCGTCTTCGCCGCCCAGGTCGGCTGGTACCGCAGCGCCTGGGCCCTGATGATCGGCGGGGCGCTGATCGCCGCCTTCATCACCCGCCACAAGGTCGAGCGGGCCGCCGATGCGGCCTACGGCGTCATCTACATCGCACCGGCCTGCATCGCCCTCGTCTGGCTCCGCAATCCCTCGGGCGAGACCTTCAGCTGGTCGATGTCCCAGGGCGTCGCCTGGATGCTGCTGCTGTTCGTGGTGACCTGGTCGGCGGACATCTTCGCCTTCCTCGTCGGCAGCCTGTTGAAGGGGCCCAAGCTATGGCCGCGGTTCTCGCCCAACAAGACCTGGTCCGGCTTCTTCGGCGGACTGGCGGGCGCGGTCGTGGCGGCGATGATCTTCACGGCCCTGACCCCGTTGAAGATCGAGTGGCATGCCGCGGCCACGGTCGGCCTTGTCGGCGGCCTGGCCACCATGGCGGGCGACCTGTGGGAGTCGATGCTCAAGCGCCGCTTCGGCGTGAAGGACTCCGGAGATCTGATCCCTGGACACGGCGGCCTGCTTGACCGGGTCGACGGACTGCTGTTCGCCACCATCGTTATCGCCGCGGCCCGGGTGGTCGATCATTGGGGCTGGATTCGTTGAGCGCGCGCACCGTCACTGTCCTTGGCTCCACGGGGTCTATCGGCGTTTCCACCCTCGATCTGTTCGCCAAGTCCGGCGCGCCGGTGGACATCTACGCCCTGACGGCCGGGCGGAACGTCGCGCGGCTGGCCGAACAGGCGCTGACCTGGCGCCCGCGGCTGGCGGTCATCCAGGATGAGACG
Organism: Caulobacteraceae bacterium; assembly: GCA_027487945.1. Lineage (GTDB taxonomy): Bacteria > Pseudomonadota > Alphaproteobacteria > Caulobacterales > Caulobacteraceae > Caulobacter. The sequence goes on along the minus strand of JAIYCQ010000040.1, from coordinate 32,812 downwards.
CTGCTGGCCGAGCTGCGGGAGCGCCTGGCCGGATCGGGCATCGAGGCCGCCGCCGGTGACGCGGCGGTTCGCGACGCCGCCGACATGGGCGCCCAGTGGGTGATGTCGGCCATCGTCGGCGCGGCGGGGCTGGCGCCGACCATGGCGGCCGCCCGGCGCGGATCGATCATCGCCCTGGCGAACAAGGAGAGCCTCGTCTGCTGCGGTCCCGCGTTGCTTGAGGTGGCCCGACAGGCCGGCGGCGGGGTCATCCCCGTCGACTCCGAACACTCCGCCATCTTCCAGGTCCTGCAGCCCGACTGCCTGCATCGCGTGGCGCGGCTGATCCTGACCGCATCCGGCGGACCGTTCCGCACCTGGACGAGGGCGCAGATGGAACAGGCGACGCCCGAGCAGGCGATCGCCCATCCCAACTGGAGCATGGGCGCCAAGATCTCGGTCGATTCCGCCACGATGATGAACAAGGGGCTGGAGATGGTGGAGGCGTCCTACCTCTTCGCCACGCCGCCGGAGCGGATCGATGTCGTCATCCATCCGCAGTCGGTGATCCACAGCCTGGTCGAGTACTCCGACGGTTCGACCCTGGCCCAGATGGGGCCGCCGGACATGAAGGCGCCGATCGCCTGCGCATGGGCCTGGCCGGACCGTCTTCCCTGGCCCGCCGAGCCTCTGGACCTGCCGAAGATCGGGCAGCTGACCTTCGAGGCCCCGGATGCCGCCCGCTTCCCGGCCATTGATCTGGCCCGCGCCGCCCTTCGCGCCGGCGGCAGCGCGCCTGCCGCCATGAACGCCGCCAACGAGGTCGCGGTCGCCGCATTCCTTGACCGCAAGATCGGCTTTCTCGATATTGTCCCGCTGGTTTCTGAAACCCTCGACCGTATGAATGGTATGGGGGAGGGGTCGACCAGCAGCGGGGGCGATGTTCTGGACGTGGCGATGATGGTCGATGCGAGCGCGCGCCGCCTGGCGGTCGATGCGCTTTCCCGACGTCAGCGTCTCCAGTGATCGTAGGGGAGTAGACAGCGCCGATGCCAGACCTCGTGTCGTGGATCCTGCCGTTCCTGTTCGTCCTGACGCTTGTCGTCACGGTTCACGAGCTGGGACACTACTGGGCGGCGCGGGCGTTCGGCACCGTGATCGAATGCTTCTCGATCGGCTTTGGCCGCGCGATCTTCAAATGGCGGGACAAGCGCGACGTCGAGTGGCGGATCGGCTGGATTCCGCTTGGCGGATATGTCCGGTTCGCCGGCGATGACAACGCCGCCAGCACGGTGCCTGACGACGCCGACCTGGAGGCGATGAAACAGAAGATCCTCGCCCACAACCACCCGTCCGCGGTCGAAAAATTCTTTCATTTCAAGCCGGTATGGCAGCGGGCGATCATTACCGCCGCCGGGCCGTTCGCCAACTTTGTGCTCGCCAGCGCCCTCTTCGCCCTCCTGCTCGGCGTGTTCGGCGAAACCCGACTGCCCCCGACCATCGCCACGGTCGAGGCCGGTAGTCCCGCCGCTGCCGCCGGGTTCCTGCCCGGTGATGTTGTCCGGTCAGTCGACGGTCGGGAGGTCGACAGCTTCATCGACATCGCCCAGTACGTCGCCGTCCGGGCCGACGTGCCGATCACCTTCGCCATCGTCCGCGACAGCCGCCCCCTTGAGATCGTGGTCCGGCCCGTAATGGTCGAGCGCACCGATCGTGTCGGCGGGCGCCAGAAGCTCGGACGCCTCGGCCTCGGTTCGCCGCAGGACTTTGAACGGGTTCAATTCGGTCCGGTCGAGGCCGTCGTCGGCGGCGTCAAACAGACCTGGAACGTCCTGGAGACCACCGTCTACTATCTGGGCCGCCTGATCCGGGGGCAGGTGCCCGCTGACCAGCTGGGCGGCTTCATCGGGATCGCCAAGGCCTCGGACGAGGTCGCCAAGATCGGCGCCGAGGGCGCGCCGGATCCCGCCCGCGGGCTTCTGGGCAGCTTTGTCGCCCTTCTGGGCCTCTCGGCGATTCTCTCCGTCAGCGTCGGCTTCCTGAATCTTCTGCCGATCCCCGTTCTGGATGGTGGACACCTGCTGTTTTACGCCTATGAAGCCGTGGCGCGACGGCCACTGGCGGCAAGCGTACAGGCGGTCGGGTACCGCCTTGGTCTTGCCTTGCTCTTGGGATTCATGCTGTTCGCGGTCTGGAACGACCTGCAGCGCTACAACGTGTTCAATTTCCTCGGCGGTCTGTTCTCGTGAGCACCCGCCGACCGCCGATGGCAGATATGATGAAGCATCCCCGCGCGCGTAGCGCCGCGATCATCTCCGGTTTCGCTCTGTTGGCAGGGGTGGCGCCGCTCGCTGTGCCCGCCGCAGCGTTGGCGCAGGTGCAGTCCGGCGTCGTTCAACGCATCACCGTCCAGGGCAACGAGCGGATCGAGGCGGGAACTGTCGTCTCCTACCTGCCGATCGCGCCCGGCGACACGGTGGACCCGTCGCGCATCGACGTCGCCCTCAAGACCCTCTTCCGCACCGACCTGTTCTCGGACGTGAAGATCGACCTCCAGGCCAACGGCGACCTTCTGGTCCGCGTGGTCGAGAACCCGATCATCAACCGGGTCATCTTCGAGGGCAACCAGGGGCTCAAGGAAGACAAGCTCAAGGACGAGGTCACGATCCGTCCGCGCGGCATCTTCACCCGCGCCAAGGTTCAGGGCGACGTCCAGCGCATCATCGAGCTGTACCGGCGTTCCGGCCGGATCGGCGTCACCGTGACGCCGCAGATCGTCGAGCTCCCGCAGAAGCGGATCGACCTGATCTTCAAGATCGACGAAGGCCCCAAGAGCGGCGTTCTCTCGCTGAACTTCCTCGGCAACAGCGAGTTCTCCGACGGCGACCTGGCGGACGTCATCGTCACCGAGGAGAGCCACTGGTACAAATTCCTGTCGAACAACGCGAACTACGATCCTGACCGGATCGAGTACGACAAGGAACAGCTGCGGAAGCACTACCGTAACAAGGGCTACTACGACTTCCGCGTCGTCTCGGCGATCGCCGAGCTGGCGCCGGACAAGAACGGCTTCGTCATCACCTATACGGTGGACGAGGGCCCCCGGTACAAGTTCGGCAAGCTGACCGTCGACACCGAGCTCAAGAAGCTGGACGGCACGGTCCTGGCCCAGCTGCTGCCGGTCCGTGAAGGCGAGCTCTATCAGGACGAGGCGATCGAGCAGGCCACGGACGCCCTGACCTTCGCCGCCGGCGCCGCCGGCTTCGCCTTCGTCGACGTTCGCCCGCGCTATGTTCCGAACCGCGAAACCCGCACGGTCGACGTGGTCTTCCAGGTCCGCGAAGGGCCGCGCGTCTATATCGACCGCATCGACATTGTCGGGAATACCCGGACGCTCGACTACGTCATCCGCCGCGAGCTGAATCTGTCGGAAGGCGATGCCTACAACCGCGTCCTCGTCGACCGGTCGCGCAACCAGATCCGCAGCCTTGGCTTCTTCAAGGACGTGACGATCGAGGAAATCCCGAGCGGACAGCCCGACCGCACCGCGCTGCGGGTGCAGGTCGAGGAACAGCCTACCGGCGAGCTTTCCTTCAGCGCCGGCTACAGCTCGATCGACCAGCTGGTCATCGATCTGGGCATCAGCGAGCGCAACTTCCGGGGACGGGGCCAGAACGTCCGGGCCCGCGTTTCCGTCGGTTCGCTGCGCCAGCAGATCGACTTCTCGTTCACCGAGCCGCGCTTCCTGGGCCGTGACCTTCGGGCCGGCATGGACCTCTACTCCTACCGCTACAACTTCAGCAGCCAGACCTCCTTCGACACCGCCTCGCTCGGCGGCGGCGTGCGGCTTGGCTTCCCGCTGACCCAGAACGCCTCGATGTCGCTGCGCTACACGCTGCGGTCGGACGAGGTGATCATCGACGACTACCTCTGCGATCCGGGCGCCCTGCTGCTGTCGCCGGCGCTCTGCTCGCAGCGCGGCTCTTATGTGACCTCGCTGGTCGGGTTCGGCGTCCGGGTGGACCGCCGCAACGACTCGCAGCGGCCCACGCGCGGCTTCTTCGTCGACCTGAGCCAGGACCTGGCCGGCCTCGGCGGCGACGTGAACTACCTGCGCACCGAGTTCTCGGGCGGCTGGTACCACGGGTTCAACAAGGACTTCGTGCTGAGCGTCAGCGGCACCGCCGGCTACATTGACGGCTGGGGCGGCGACAGCGTTCGCATCAATGACCGCTTCTACAAGGGCGGCAACAGCTTCCGGGGCTTCGAGGTCGCCGGCATCGGCCCGCGTGAGACCGACCGTGAAGACGCGCTGGGCGGCAAGGCCTACGCGATCGGCTCGGTCGAGCTGACCGTCCCGACCTTCCTGCCGGAACAGTACGGCATCAAGGCCGCTCTGTTCACCGACTTCGGCACTGTCGGCATGCTGGACGATGTCGACAAGGTCGACGTCAACGGCGGGATCGCCGCGAACTGCGGCAGCGGAAGCGACCTGTGCGTCCGTGACGACCTCAGCCTCCGCGCTTCGGCGGGCCTCTCTGTCTTCTGGCGGTCCCCCATGGGCCCCATCCGTTTCGACTTTAGCCAAATTCTGGCCAAAGAAGACTACGACAAGACGGAAACCTTCCGCTTCTCAACCTCCACAAGGTTCTAGGACACACATGACTTTCAGGAAAACCACCGCGGTTGCGGGCGCTTTCGCGACCGCCTTCGCCGTTTTCGCGTCCTCGGCCTCGGCCCAGACGGCGCCCGCCGCCGCCGCGGCTCCCGCGCCGATCCGTCACGGCGCCGCGGTGCCGGGCGTCTGCTTCTACAGCTTCGAGCGCGCCCTGGCGTCTTCGGAAGTGGGCAAGGCCGTCGCTGCGCGCATCAACGTGATCGCCAAGGAAGTCGAGGTCGAGCTCTCCAATGAGGAGAAGGGCCTGAGCACTGACATCCAGGGCTTTGATCGTGCGCGCACGACCATGACCCAGGACGCCGCCGAACAGCGCGCGTCGCAGCTGACGATCCGCCGCAATGCGCTGGCCCGCAAGCTGGACCTGCGTCAGCGCGAGCTGCAGGCCACGCGCGGCAAGGCCCTGGACCGGATCGAGCAGGAAATGGGCTCGGTCGTCATCGCCACCTACCAGGCGCGCGGCTGTTCGGTGTTGCTCACCGGCTCGGTCGTGACCGGCAATCCGCAGATGGACATCACCGATCAGGTGGTCACGGGCCTGAACGCCAAGATCAAGACCCTGACCTTCAACCGCGAGCGCCTCGACACGCCGGCGCCGGCCGCGCCGGTCGCCGCCGCCGCCCCCGCGCCGAAGCCCAAGCCCTAACGCGCGACTCGGGCTATCGCGGGTTGGTGCGAGGATCTCATGCCTGACCCGCGATTCTATGTGAACAGAGGCCCGCTTCCGCTGGCCGATCTCATCGCCGTCGTCGGCGGGGCGGTCGGGCCGCAGGAGCGGGCCGATCTGTCCGTAGTCGCCGTTGCGCCGCTCGATCACGCGGGGCCCGGCGATATCGCCTTTCTGGGCGACCGGAAGTACCTCCCGGCTCTGAGAGCCACCCGGGCCGGCGCGGTGTTCGTCTCCGCCGCGTTCGCGGGCGACGTTCCGACCGGTTGCGTCGCGGTGGTCACGGGCCGCCCGCAGGCCGCCTGGGCCCGGACCGCGTCGCTGCTGCACACGCCGCGTGATTTCGGAGCCGGATCGCCGACCCTGCACCCCACCGCCGTCCTTGAGGACGAGGTCCAGATCGCGCCCGGCGTGGTGATCGGTCCCGACGTCCGGATCGGGCGCGGCACGCGCATCGGCCCCAACACCGTGATTGGTCCGGGTGTCAGCATAGGTCGGGATTGCTCGGTCGGGGCCAACGCGAGCGTGCAGTTCGCCCTCGTCGGCGATCGGGTGCAGATCTTCGCCGGCGCCCGCATCGGCGAGGCCGGCTTCGGCGCCACGGCCAGCGAGAGCGGCGTCATTGACGTGCCGCAACTCGGCCGGGTGATCATCCAGGACGGGGTGACGCTGGGCGCCAACTGCTGCGTCGACCGCGGGGCCTGGGAAGACACTGTGCTCGGCGAGAACAGCAAGCTCGATAACCTGACGCATGTCGCCCACAACGTCCGGCTTGGTCGCAACTGTGTCATGGCCGCCTATTCGGGCCTTTCGGGGTCCGTCACCGTCGGCGACGGCGTGGCGATGGGCGGCCGGGTCGGGGTTGCGGACCATCTCGACATCGGCGCCGGCGCGCAGCTCGGGGCCGGGGCCGGCGTGCTGCGAAATGTCCCGGCCGGCGAGACCTGGGGCGGCTATCCGGCGCAACCGATCAAGGCCTGGCTTCGACAGATCGCCTGGCTCGCAAGAACCACCCGTCCGGGCAAGGAGAACAAGGCATGAGCCAGGAAGCCGCCACCGGCGTCGCCATCACCTTTGACGAGATCCTGCAGCGCCTGCCGCACCGCTATCCGTTCCTGATGGTCGATCGCGCCGAGGACTACGTCGCCAACAGCTCGATCGTCGGGATCAAGAACGTCACTTTCAATGAGCCCTACTTCCAGGGCCATTTTCCGGGCAATCCGGTGATGCCGGGCGTGATGATCGTCGAGGCTATCGCCCAGACCGGCGCGCTGATGATGTCCAAGACCCTGGATGTCGACATCACGCGCACGGCGATCTTCTTCATGTCCGTCGACGGGGCCCGCTTCCGTCGCCCGGTCCGCCCGGGCGATATCCTGCGCATGCCCGTCGAGGTCACCCGGGCCCGCGGAGACGTGTTCAAGTTCGCCGGCAAGGCCTTCGTCGGCGACAAGCTCGTCGCCGAATGCGAGTTCGCGGCCATGAAGGGCGACAACAGCTAGTGGCCCGGATCCATCCCACCGCGATCGTCGATCCCAAGGCCCGGCTGCACGACACCGTCGAGGTCGGCCCCTTCTGCATGGTCGGGCCCGACGTGACCCTGGCCAGCGGGGTGAAACTGCTGTCGCACGCCATCGTCGAAGGCGTCACCGAGGTCGGCGAGGACTGCGTCCTGCATCCCTTCGCCTGTCTCGGCGGCCCGCCGCAGCACAGCGCCCATCGCGGTGAGCCGACGCGCGTCGTGGTCGGGGCCCGCAACGTGTTCCGGGAGCATGTGACCGTCCACGCCGGCACCGCCGGGGGGCGCGGTGTGACGACGGTGGGGAACGACGGCCTGTTCATGGTCAGCACCCACATCGGCCATGACTGCGTCATCGGCGACAAGGTGACCATGGCGCCCAGCGTCGCCGTGGGCGGTCATGTCTCGGTGAGCGATTTCGTGTTCCTGGGCGGGCTGGCCGCGATCCACCAGTTCACCCGCATCGGGCGCTACGCCTTCGTCGGCGGCGGCGGCATCGTCACCAAGGACGTCATCCCCTATGGCTCGGTCTGGGGCAATCACGCCCACCTCGAGGGCTTGAACCTCATCGGCCTCAAGCGCCGGGGCTTCACGCGGGAGCAGATCGCCGTGCTGCGCGCCGCCTACCGGCTGCTGTTCGCCGACGAGGGCACCTTCCAGGAACGGTTGGAAGATGTGGCCGAGGGGTATGCCCACGTTCCGGAGATCGTCGAGATCCTCGAGTTCATCCGCGTCGACGCCACGCGGCCGCTGTGCCTGCCGCACCGCGAGGTCTGACCATGCGCAAGCTGGGGCTCATCGCCGGCGGCGGCGGCCTTCCGGCCGAGATCGCCCAGCGCTGCCAGGCCGCCGGGCGGCCCTATTTCGTGATCCGCCTGCGCGGGTTCGCCGACGAGGGCACACGGGACCATCCCTTCGAGGAGATCGGCCTCGCTGAACTGGGCAAGTGCTTCAAGGCCCTGCGCCGCGAGGGCTGCGAGGCGGTCTGCTTCGCCGGCATGGTCGACCGTCCGGACTTCGGCAAGCTCAAGCCCGACATGCGCGGCATGGCGGCGTTGCCCGGCATCATCGCGGCGGCGCGCCAGGGCGATGACGCCATGCTGCGCAAGGTGCTGGACGAGTTCCGAAAGGAAGGCTTCGAGATCGAGGGCGCCCACGAGGCGGCCGGCAGTCTGACCCTTCCGCTGGGCCTGCTGGGCCGCCACACGCCGGCCGCCGAGCATCGCGAGGACATCGAGCGCGCCCTGACCGTGGCCCGGGCGATCGGCCGGCTGGACGTGGGGCAGGGCGCCGTCGTCTGCAACGGCCTGGTGCTGGCGGTGGAGGCCCAGGAGGGCACCGACCGCATGCTGCATCGGGTGCATGAGCTGCCCGAGGCGGTGCGCGGCCGGCCCGAGCAGCTGCGCGGCGTTCTGGCCAAGGTGCCCAAGCCGATCCAGGAAGTCCGCGTCGACCTGCCGACCATCGGTGTGGCCACGGTCCGCGGCGCCGCGCGCGCAGGGCTGGCCGGGATTGTCGGTGAGGCCGGCCGGCTGCTCGTCGTGGATCGCGAGGAAACGGTCGCGGAGGCCAATGCGCTGGGCCTGTTCATCCTCGGTGTGGAGCCGCGCGGAGAATGACCCGCCCCCTGACCGTGATGCTCGTGGCGGCCGAAGCGTCGGGCGACAGCCTCGGCGCCGGCCTCGCCCGCGCGCTCAGGGCCCGGCTGGGCGACGATGTGCGGTTCGTGGGCGTCGGCGGCTCGCGCATGGCGGCGGAGGGCGTCCAGAGCCCCTTCGACATCGCCGATCTCTCCATTCTGGGCATCTTCGAGGCGATACCGGCCTATCCGCGGATCCGACGCCGGGTGGCGGAGACAGCGGCGCTGGCGGTCCGCGAAACGCCCGATGTCGCCGTGCTGATCGACAGCTGGGGCTTCACGCTGCGGGTGGCCCACGCCCTGCGACGGGCGTTCCCCAACCTGCCGTTGATCAAGTACGTCGGCCCGCAGGTCTGGGCCACGCGGCCGGGGCGGGCGAAGACCCTCGCGGCGTCGGTCGACCATCTGCTGTCGATCCACAGCTTTGACGCACCCTGGTTCGAGGCCGCCGGCCTGCCCACCACCTTTGTCGGCAACCCGGCCCTGGCCAAGGACTTCAGCAAGGCGGACCCGGCGCGCCTGCGCCGTGCGATCGGCGCGGCTGACGGTGATGATATCCTGCTCGTCCTGCCCGGTAGTCGCCCGGCCGAGATCCGGCTGGTGTTGCCGGCCTTTGAGGACGCGGTCCGGCGCCTGAAGGACCAGAGGCCGGGCCTGCATATCGTGATCCCGGCCGCGACCACGGTCGCTGAGTCGGTGTCGGCGCGGGTCGCCGGCTGGCCGTTCCGCGCCCACGTCCTCACCGATGAGCAGTTGAAGGACGACGCCTTCGTCGGCGCGACGGTGGCCCTGGCCTGCAGCGGCACGGTGACCACGGAGCTGGCCCTGGCCGGCGCACCCATGGTCGTCGGCTACCGGCTGGGGTCCATGACGCACAGGATCCTCAAGCTGGTGTTCAAGTCACCGTGGATCACGCTGTTCAACATCGCCGCCAGGACCTTCGTCGCCCCTGAGTTCGTTCAGGATCAGTGCACTGGCGAGCGGCTTGCGGCAGCCGTCGCAGAACGCCTCGACGATCCGGCCTTGCGCACCCGGCAGACGCAGGCGCAGAACGAGGCGTTGGCGAAGATGGGCCGTGGCGGCCCGGACCCTTCCGAGGCGGCGGCGGATACCATCCTCAAGCTGCTGGCAGAACGATCCGCCAAGACCGCCCTGGAGTCCTGACATGCGCGCTGCCTTCGCCGCCCTGATCCTGCTGGCCCTGGCCGCCTGTGCGCCGATGGGCGAGGGGCCGAGGACCGGGCCATCCGTCGACACCGCCGCCTGCACCGCGAACGGTGGCAGGGTTAAGCCGATCTGCCGTATGCAGAAGCCGGCCTGCATCTTCGACTACGCCGATGCCGGCAAGGCCTGCACCGACAGTTCGCAGTGCTCCGGTCGCTGCGTGATCGAGGACGAGATGCCCGAGGTCGGGGCCAAAGCCATCGGCGTCTGCGAAGCTGACAACGACGTTTGCGGCTGTTCCACCGAGGTGATCGACGGCAAGGCGACCGCCGGCCGGTGCGTGGACTGACTTGACCGATTTTGATGTCCTGATCGTCGGGGCCGGCGCCGCCGGCATGATGTGCGCCATCCAGGCCGGGCGGCGCGGTCGCAAGGTGCTGATCGTCGACCACGCCAAGGCGCCGGGGGAGAAGATCCGCATCTCCGGCGGCGGGCGCTGCAACTTCACCAACCTGGACGTCCGGCCCCAGGCCTTCCTGTCGCAGAACCCGCGCTTCTGCATCTCGGCTCTGAAGCGCTACACCCAGCACGACTTCATCGCCATGGTCGACGCCCACGGCATCGCCTGGCACGAAAAGACCCTGGGCCAGCTGTTCTGCGACGGCTCGGCCCGCGAGATTATCGAGATGCTGACCGGCGAGATGGCCGACGCCGGCGTTGAGCTCCGGCTCGGCACGGCGGTCGACCGGGTCAGCAAGACCGACGACGGCTTCGAGGTCGCGCTGTCCGACGGGGCCGTGGTGCGTCCCGCCGCGCTGGTGGTGGCCAGCGGCGGCAAGTCGATCCCGAAGATGGGGTCGACAGGCTGGGGCTATGAGATCGCCCGGCAGTTCGGGCTCCGCCTGACCGAGACGCGACCGGCGCTGGTGCCGCTGACGTTCGAGGTCGGGGCTCTGGAGCGGATCAAGCCGCTGGCCGGCGTCTCCGTCGACGCGGTCGTCGCCTGCGGCAAGACGAAGTTCTCCGAAGCCATGCTGTTCACCCACAGGGGCCTGTCGGGGCCGGCCATCCTGCAGATCTCGTCCTACTGGCGGGAGGGGCAGCCGATCACGGTGTCCATGGCTCCCGGCGCCGACATCTTCGACATCCTCAAGGCGGCCAAGCTGGTCAGCCCGCGCCAGTCGGCCCACAACGCCCTGACCGGCGTCCTGCCGATCGGCCTGGCACGCCTGCTGTGCGAGGAGGCAGGCGCCCGGGGCAATCTCGCCGACACGCCCGACAAGGTGCTGCGCGCCATCGATGAAGCCGTGAACCGGTGGACGATGAAGCCGGTCGGCTCGGAAGGCTACCGCACCGCCGAGGTCACGCTGGGCGGCGTCGACACCCGCGACCTCAACTCCACGACGATGCAGGCCGAGGCCGTGCCCGGGCTCTACTTCATCGGCGAGGTCGTCGACGTCACCGGCTGGCTGGGCGGGTATAACTTCCAGTGGGCCTGGTCGTCGGGCTGGGCCGCCGGGCAGGCGGTTTAGCGGTCGGATGTCGGGGACCGGTCAAGGTGTCCCCGCGGGGACGCCTCAACCTGTCCCCGCAGGCATGAAGAAGGCCCCGGATCGCTCCGGGGCCTTCTGATGTCGATCGGCGGGTGTGTCAGCCGCGCTGGTCGATGGCCACGTAATCGCGCTCGGTGGCGCCGGTGTAGAGCTGGCGCGGACGACCGATCTTGCGCGCGGGGTCCTCGAACATCTCCTTCCACTGGCTAATCCAGCCGACGGTGCGGGCGAGGGCGAACAGCACGGTGAACATGTTGGTCGGGAAGCCCATCGCCCGCAGGGTGATGCCTGAATAGAAGTCGATGTTCGGGTAGAGCTTGCGCTCGATGAAGAACGGATCGCTCAGGGCGATCTTCTCCAGCTCCATGGCGACCTCGAGCAGCGGGTCGTTGATACCCAGCTGGCCGAGCACCTCGTGGCAGGTCTTCTGCATGACCTTCGCCCGCGGGTCGAAGTTCTTGTACACGCGGTGGCCGAAGCCCATCAGCTTGTACTTGCGCGCCTTAACGCCCTCGATGAACTCGGGGATCTTGTCGACCGTCCCGATCTGCTCGAGCATCTCCAGGGCTTCCTGGTTGGCGCCGCCGTGCGACGGGCCCCACAGGCAGGCGATGCCCGCCGCGATGCAGGCGAACGGATGCGCGCCCGACGAACCGGCCAGGCGGACGGTCGAGGTCGAGGCGTTCTGCTCGTGATCGGCGTGCAGGATGAAGATCCGGTCCATGGCCCGCGTCAGGACGGGGTTGGGCTTCCAGTCCTCGGCCGGCACCGCGAAGCACATGCGCAGGAAGTTCTCGGAGTAGGAGAGGTCGTTGCGCGGCGACACGAACGGCTGGCCGATGGTGTACTTGAAGGCGCGGGCCGCGATGGTCGGCATCTTGGCGATCAGGCGGTGGGCGCTGATCTCGCGCTCGCGGGCGTCATCGACGTTGATGCTGTCTGAGTAGAAGGCCGACAGGGCGCCGACCGCGCCGGTCATCACCGCCATCGGGTGGGCGTCGCGACGGAAGCCCTCGAAGAAGCGGTCGAACTGGGCGTGCAACATCGTGTGGTAGGTGATGTTGTGGTCGAACTTGCTGAACTCGTCGGCCGTCGGCAGTTCGCCGTGCAGCAGCAGGTAGCAGACCTCCAGGAAGCTCGACTTCTCGGCCAGCTGGTCGATCGGGTAACCGCGATGCAGCAGCACGCCGGCGTCGCCGTCGATGAAGGTTATCTTGCTTTCGCAAGAGGCGGTCGAGGTGAACCCCGGGTCGAAGGTGAAGGTGTCGGAGTCCGCGTACCACTTGCGAACATCGACGACGTCGGGGCCCGTTGAACCCTTGATGATCGGCAGCTCGAACGTTTTGCCGTCGATCGTCAGCACCGCCTTGTCGGACATGCCTGATCCTTTTCGTGAGAAACACACAGAGGCCCGAACGGGCGTTTGATTGGCGTGGTTATAGCGTCTTACGCGAACGGTGAAAGCGCATCGTTAAGACGCGCCATCGCCTCATCGCGACCAAGCGACGCAAGCGTGCGATGCAGGTCAGGCGATGCGCTTCCACCGGTCAGAATCGCGCGCAGGGCCGGCCCGAACTTTCCAAAACCGACGCTTTCGGCCTCGGCGAAGGCCTTCAGCAACGAGTCGAGGCCCTCAGCGCTCCAGTCGTTGGTCGCGGCAAGTTGATCGCTCAGCCGGACCAGACGGGCTCGGGTTTCGTCCGTCAACAGGCCCAGGGCCTTCTCCGACAGGACGATGGGCCTCGCCTGAAACACGAAAACCAACTGGTCGGCCAGTTCGAGAATCGTCTTCGCCCGCTCCTTGACCAGAGGGATCGTGCGCAGGGCCTGGGCGCGGCGGGCGTCGTCCAGCGGCTCCCCGCGGGCGGCGAAGACATCGGCGACGAGGTCGGTCAGTCGCGAATCGTCGGCCAGCCGGATGTAGTGGGCGTTGACGTGGTTCAGCTTGTCCCAGTCCAGGCGGGCGGCGCCCTTGTTTGCGTTGGCGATGTCGAACCAGGCGATGGCGTCGGCGTCGCTGAACAGTTCGGCGTCGCCATGGCTCCAGCCCAGACGGGCCAGATAGTTGCGCATCGCCTCGGGCAGGTAGCCAAGGGTGGCGAAGTCGGTCACCGCCGTGGCGCCGTGACGCTTGCTGAGCTTGGCGCCGTCATCGCCGTGAATCAGCGGGATGTGGGCGAAGTCCGGGGCGTCCCACCCCATGGCCTGATAGATCAGGGTCTGGCGGGCGGCATTGTTGAGATGGTCGTCGCCCCGGATGATGTGCGTGACCCCCATGTCGTGGTCGTCGACGACCACGGCCAGGTTGTAGGTCGGCACGCCGTCCGAACGCAGCAGCACCAGGTCGTCGAGGTCACGGTTGCGGAAGGTGACGTCGCCCTGGACCAGGTCCCTGACGACCGTGTCGCCGTTGAGCGGTCCGCGGAACCGGATGGCGTGCGGCTTCGCGAGATCCTCGGGGCGAGGCTCGCGGTCGCGCCACGGTGAGCGCAGGGCGTGGCCGGCGGCCTTGGCCTTGTCGCGGGCATCCGTCAGCGCGTCGCCCGACAGCCAGCAGCGATAGGCCTTGCCCGCGTCCAGAAGCGCCAGCACCACCTCGCGGTGGCGTTCGGCGCGCGCGAACTGGAAGACCACCTCGCCGTCGAACGGCAGGCCCAGCCAGGCGAGGCCGTCGAAAATCACCTGCACGGACGCCTCGGTGGAGCGCTCGCGGTCGGTGTCCTCGATCCGCAGCAGGAATTGTCCCCCGCAGTGTTTCGCGTAAAGGTAGTTAAACAGCGCCGTGCGCGCGGTGCCGATGTGCATCGAACCGGTGGGCGAGGGGGCGATACGGGTGACGACGGGCTTTGAGTCGGACATCTCGATGGGGCCGGGGGGTGAGGCGGCGGCTCTTAGCATGCGCCGCCGGGTCGCGCACCGCTTCGCCGTCCTGCGCGACGAGATCGCTGATCAGGCGGACCGATGGACGCTGTGGGCGCCGGTCGCCTTCGGCCTCGGCTGCGCCGGATACATGACCCTTCGGTTCGAACCGCCGACGGCGCTGGCGGTGGGCCTGCTGCTGGCGGCCGTCGTGCTCACGGCGGTCGCCCGGCGGCTCGACTCCACAGCTGCGGTGATTGTCGCCGCCCTGCTGGCCTTCACGGCGGCCGGCTTTCTGTCGGGGCGCATCCGCACCCTGCAGGTCTCCGCCCCCATCGCGCCGGCCGAGCAGCGGGCGCGAATGGTCGAGGGCTGGGTCGTCGACGTCGCCAGTCCGGGGGCGTCAGGCATGCGGCTGCTGATCGCCCCGGTGGCGGTCGAGGGGCTGGAGCCCGCACAGACGCCGGTCCGGATCCGGGTCACCCTGCGGGATCAGCCGGCCATTGCACCGGGCGGCGGGATCCGTCTGCGCGCCATGATCGGTCCACCGCCGGACCCCGCCAGCCCCGGCGCCTACGACTTCGCCCGCGACGCCTGGTTCCACCGGATCGGCGGCGTCGGCTTTACCCTCGGCGATGCCACGCTGACGGACCTGCCGGCGGCGCCATGGCGGCTGCGCCTGACCATGGCGGTCAACGCCGTGCGCTGGCGGTTGGCCGAGCGGATCGTCGCCCGTATGGGGCCAGGCAGCGGCGGCATCGCCGCGGCCATGGTCACCGGGCACGAGGCCTGGATCGCGCCGGAGCAGACCGAGGCCATGCGCGCCTCCGGCCTTGCCCACATCCTGTCGATCAGCGGGCTGCATATGGCGATCGTCGGCGGGTTCGTGTTCGGCGGGGTCCGGCTGCTGGTGGCGGCCTGGCCGTGGCTGGCGCTGCGCCTTCCCGGAAAGAAGGTGGCGGCCGTCGCCGGCCTTGTCGCGGTCGGCGGCTATCTCGTGATCTCCGGCGCGCCGCCGCCGGCCGAAAGGGCGGCGGTGACGGCGGCGGCGGCCTTCCTCGCCATCCTGGTCGATCGCCAGGCCATCAGCCTCCGCACCCTGGCCATCGCCGCCCTCGTGATCCTTGCCGCCGAGCCGGAAGCGGCCTGCGCCCCGGGGTTCCAGATGTCGTTTGCGGCAACGGCGGCCCTGGTGGCGCTGGCCGAGGCCTGGCCACGGGCGGTGAAGGAGATCGACATTCCCTGGTGGATCCGGGCGCCCCAGGCCGCCGCCGTCTGGCTGGGCGCCGCCATCGCCGCCAGCTTCGTGGCCGGGCTCGCCACCGGACCCTTTGCCATGCACCACTTCAACCGCGTGGCCAGCTACGGCCTGATCGCCAACCTGCTGGTCGCGCCGCTGTCGAGCTTCGTGATCATGCCGTTCCTGGCGGTCGGCGCGGTTCTGGAGCCTCTGGGGCTGGGCGGCCCCTTTCTGGCGGTGGCGGGGTGGGGCATCGAGGCCATGGTCGGGGTGGGCGAGGCGACCGCCACCCGGCCCGGCGCCCTCGTGACCGTCGCCAGCGCGCCCGGAACGGCCCTGCCCATCGCCTTCCTCGGCGTGATGCTGCTCTGCCTCTGGAAGGGACCGATCCGCTGGCTGGGCGCGCCGCTTGCCGCCGCCGTGCTGCTCTGGCCCCGCCCGGACCCGCCCGATATCTGGATCGCCGCCGACGGCGCGGCCGTGGCCCTGCGCGACGGCGGCGAGGCCATCCTCCTGCGCCCGGACGCACGCCGCTTCGCCGCCGACCTCTGGGCCCGGCGGAGGGGCCTTGCCGTCGCCGGGGACCCGGAAACGGTCCGCGACGCCCGCTTCGCCTGCGACCGTTTCGCCTGCCTCCCGATCGGCAACGACGACCTCGCCGTCTGGGCCGGCCGCAAGCCGCCGCGGCCCGCCGAGCTGGCCGAGCTCTGCGCCCCGGGGCGACTGGTGGTGCTGCGGTCGGGCTATGTCGGCAGAGGGTGCGAGAACAGCTTCCTGCTCAGCGCCGACGACTTCGCCGAGGGCGGCTCGGCCGAACTCTGGCGGCGCGGGGAGGGCTGGGCGGTTGTCTGGGCCAATGACCTGCGCGGCGACCGGCCCTGGACGCGGTGATCGCTACGGCGCGATTGGCGTGGTTCGACACGCGGCATGCGATCGCTGCTCACCGTGATGTTGAAAACTCACGTCATCCTGAGCGGGCGCGAAGCGCCGGGTCGAAGGACGCACCGCCCGCCAACGAAAAAGGGCGCGACCTGCGCCGCGCCCCCTTCCGAACTCATCAAGCCCTGACCCTCAGTGATACTTGCGGATCAACCCGACCAGCTTGCCCTGGACCTCGACCTGGTCGGGGCCATAGACGCGGGTCGGGTACTTGGGGTTGGCGGCCTCCAGCGCGATGCTGACGCCCTTCTTCCGCAGGCGCTTGAGCGTGGCTTCCTCACCCTCGACCAGGGCCACGACGATCTCGCCGCTGTGGGCGGTGTCGGTCTTGCGGATCAGCACGAAGTCGCCGTCGAGGATCCCGGCCTCGATCATCGAGTCGCCCTGGACCTCGAGCACATAGTGTTCGCCGGCGCCGAGCATGCTCTCGGAGACCAGCATCCGGTCGCGCTCGACCTGAAGCGCCTCGATCGGCGAGCCGGCGGCGATGCGGCCCAGCAGCGGGATCTCGCGGACATCGTTGGCGACCTGCGGCGCAGCGGACGGGCCGGGGCCGTCGCCCTTGATCACCTGCGGCTTGAACGACTGGCGACCGCCGGCCGGCGCGGCCGTGGTGGCCTGCTGCGGCAGCTTGGTGACCTCCAGCGCCCGGGCCCGGTGCGGCAGGCGGCGCAGGAAGCCGCGCTCCTCAAGCGCCGTGATCAGCCGGTGGATGCCCGACTTCGACGCCAGGTCCAGCGCCTCCTTCATCTCGTCGAAGGAGGGAGACACGCCGGTCTCCTTGATGCGTTCATGAATGAACATCAGGAGTTCGTGCTGCTTTCGGGTGAGCATCCCGGGGCCTCGCTGCCGAATCTATCGCGGAACAAACCGCCAACTTCTGTCGATGTTCTCTAGGTGTTCTTCGTTAATGTCAAGTTGACGGCCGAGCCGGCGCCTGCCGGGCTCCGAACCTGGTGAAGCGGCGACTTGCAGGCGTCTCGTGATGTTCGGATCACCGTCAGCGGTCGGGCTGTCCGGCGTGCTGGCCTCGATCCGGGGCGTGCGACAGAGGAAGCGGTTGCCGCAGCAGCGCGCACAGGGTCGCCACATCGTGCCGGTCCACCGGGCGCGGCGGGTAGCTGGTTTTGAAGCGGAGCAGGATGTCGGCGCGGATACACCGCACGGGAATGTCCATCAGGCGGCCCTGGCCCGTCAGGGAGCCCGCCGGATAGGCGATTCCATCGCGCGGCTCGCCGTGGACGCCGAGATCTTCGTCAAGCGCGACCACATGGACATCGATCCGTCGACCGTTCGCGTCGGCAAGAACGAAGTTCCACTCGGACGCATCGCCTGAAGGCGTGTTGGCGTAGCCGCGATCCGCCAGGTGCTGGCGCAGGGCGGCGACGCTCCCGGCTTCAACGGCGATGTCGAGATCCGAATGAGCGCGCGTCTGGCGGCCGACATGCGCGTCCACCGCCCAGCCGCCATCAATCCAGATGTCGACGCCGGCCCGCGCCAGCGCCATGTAGATTTCGACGACGGCATCGCCTTCCATGGCCGGACGCTATCGGGTTTGGGCCAGTCCAGGCAATACGGTGCCTTCGCTCGCGCCGGGTCCCGGAGTCAGCCCAGCAGCGACCGCGTCGCGGCTTCGACATCGGCCTGACGCATCAGGCTCTCCCCGACCAGCATGGCCTTTGCGCCCGACGCTTCCAACCGGGCGGCGTCGGCGCCGGTGAACAGGCCGCTCTCGGTCACCAGCAGCGCGGCGTTCGGCGCGCGGGCGGCGAGGCGCTCGGTGACAGCCAGGTCGACGATGAAGGTCTTCAGGTCGCGGTTGTTGACCCCCACCAGCGTCGCGCCGAGCGCGCCGGCGCGGTCCATTTCAGCTTCATCATGCACCTCGACCAGCGCATCCATGCCGAGGCGCGCGGCCTCGGACATCAGGTCGGCGGCGAGGGCGTCGTCGATCATCGCCAGGATGACGAGAATGGCGTCGGCGCCGAGCGCGCGGCTCTCGGCCACCTGCCAGGGGTCGACGAGAAAGTCCTTGCGGATACAGGGCAGGGCGGTCGCCGCCCGGGCCGCGACGAGGTAGTCGTCAGCGCCCTGGAAGCTGGGGCCGTCGGTCAGCACCGACAGGCAGGCCGCGCCGCCCGCCTCATAGGCCCGCGCCAGGGCCGGCGGATCGAAGTCCTCGCGGATGATCCCCTTTGACGGGCTGGCCTTCTTGATCTCGGCGATCAGGGCAAGCCGGCCCGGGCCGTGGCGGCGCTCCAGGGCGGCCTTGAAGCCACGCGGCGCGTCGGCGGCCCGCGCGGCTGCGTCTACCTGAGCCTGCGAGCGCAAGGCCTTGCGGGCGCTGACGTCCTCCCGTTTGTAGGCGGCGATCTTCGCGAGAATGTCGGTCATGCGGCGTTCGTGATGCTGATCAGCTGGTCCAGCGCCTGCAGCGCCCGGCCGTCGTCGACGACCGTTCCGGCGAGGTCCACACCTTCGCGCAGGGTCTCGACCGTGTCGCCGACCAGGAAGGCGGCGGCGGCGTTGAGCAGCACGATGTCCCGATAGGGACCGGCCTCGCCCTCCAGCATCCGGCGCAGGGCCGACGCGTTGAACGCAGGGTCGCCGCCTGTGAGATCAGCGAGGGAAGCACGTTTTAAACCAACAGCTTCCGGCGTTATCGTAAACCGCCGTACGCCTACGCCCTCGCGCCATTCGGCGACTTCGGTTTCGCCCGTGGTGGTCAGTTCATCCATCCCCTGGCCATGCACCGACCAGGCCCTGACCGCGCCGAGGGCGCCGAGAGCCTGACAGATCGGCTCGACGTAGCGCGGCGCCGGCACGCCCATCACCTGACGACGAGCCCCGGCCGGATTCGTCAAGGGACCCAACAGGTTGAAGATGGTTCTGAACCCAAGCTCCTGCCGGATCGGCGAGACATGGCGCATGGCGCCGTGGTGGGCCTGGGCGAACAGGAAGCAGATGTTGGCCTCGTCCAGCGCCCGGCGCTGCCGTTCGAGGCCGGGGTCGATGTTGACCCCCAGGGCGGCCAGGACGTCGGCCGTGCCGGACTTGCTGGTGATGGCCCGGTTGCCGTGCTTGGCGACCTTCAGCCCGCCGCCGGCCGCCACGAAGGCCGTTGCGGTAGAGATGTTCAGGGTGTGCAGACCATCGCCGCCGGTGCCGCAGACGTCGATGGTCTCGTAGGGGAGGTCGAGGTGCACGGCGGCGCGGCGCATGGCCCGGGCGCAGGCCGCGATCTCGCCCACCGTCTCACCGCGCAGGCGGATGGCGGTGACGGCCGCGGCCACCTGGGCCGGCGTCGGCTCGCCGCGCAGGCAGGCGCTGAAGAAGGTCTCGGCGTCCTCTTCGGACAGCGTGGCGCCGTCGGCGAGACGGCCCAGCAGCGGCTTGAAGGCGTCGCTCATCGGCTCAGACGGCCGTCAGGCGTTTGACGCCGGCCAGATCGAGGAAGTTGTCGAGCAGCTGATGGCCGCCCTCCGTGGCGATCGACTCGGGGTGGAACTGCACGCCGAACACCGGACGGGTGCGGTGCTGGAAACCCATGATCTCGCCATCCTCGGTCCAGGCGGTGACCTCCAGGTCGTCGGGCAGTGTGGCGCGATCGACGGCCAGGCTGTGGTATCGGGTGGCGGTGAACGGGTTGGGCAGGCCCTTGAACAGGCCCTTGTCGGCATGATGGATCAGGCTGGTCTTGCCGTGCATGATCGACTTGGCCCGCACGACATCGCCGCCATAGGCCTGACCGATGGCCTGGTGACCGAGGCAGACGCCCAGGATGGCCAGGTCTTCGGGGGCGCCGCGCAGCAGCGGCAGGCAGATCCCGGCCTGGTCCGGGGCGCAGGGCCCGGGCGACAGCAGCACCGCTTCCGGATGCAGGCCAAGGGCCTCCTGGACGCTCAGGGCATCGTTGCGATGCACGACGGTCTCCGCCCCCAGCTCGTTCAGATAGTGGACGAGGTTGTAGGTAAAGCTGTCGTAGTTATCGATGACGAGGATCATGGTCCCTTGCTCATAGGGCTTGAGGGCGTTTGCGCCAAGGCCCGACGCACGCCATCCTCACCCCATGGCCGCCGCCGATTCCGCCCTCGATCCCGAAGCCCTCGCCTATGCGCGCGGCCTGCTCAAGCCGCCGATCGTGCGCGAGAACCTGTGGGGCGTGCTCGCCGCCGCCGCCTTTGCGGCCATCTCGGCCATGGCCTTCGCGACGGCGATGATCATGGCGCCGCCGGCGACGACAAGCAGCCTGGTGATGGAAGAGCCGACCGAGGTCGCGCCGGCCGGCAGCGAGCCGAACTAGCCGAACCGCCAGGCCTCCGACGCCGCCCGCCGCAGGGCGTTCGACTTGTGGATGGTCTCGTCATACTCGGCGTCCGGCGTGCTGTCTGCGACGATGCCGCCGCCGGCCTGGACGTAGAGCATGCCGTCCTTGATCAGGCCGGTGCGCAGCACGATGCAGGTGTCGACCGAGCCGTCGGCCCCGAAGTAACCAACCGCGCCGGCATAGCCGACGCCGCGCTTTTCGATCTCCAGCTCGTCGATGATCTCCATGGCCCGGACCTTGGGCGCCCCGGACACCGTGCCGGCGGGCAGGGCGGCCATCAGCACGTCGACCGGATCGAGCCCCTCGGGCGCGTCGCCCTCGACGTTGGAGACGATGTGCATGACGTGGCTGTAGCGCTCGATCACGAAGCTCTCCGTGACCCTCACCGACGGCCCCTTGCGAACCGTGGCGGGCTCGTTGCGGCCCGGCTCGCGCAGGCGGGCGACACGGCCGACGTCGTTACGGCCGAGGTCCAGCAGCATCAGGTGCTCGGCCCGCTCCTTGGGATCGGCCAGCAGCTCCTGTTCGAGGGCGAGGTCCTGCTCCGGCGTCGCGCCGCGGGGACGGGTGCCGGCGATGGGGCGGATGGTGACCTTGCCGTCGCGCAGACGGACGAGGATCTCCGGACTGGACCCGATCAGCTGGAAGTCGCCGAACTCCAGATAGAACAGGAAAGGCGACGGGTTGGTCCGGCGCAGGGAGCGGTAGAGCGCGAAGGGGTCGCGTTTGAACTCGGCCCGGAAGCGGTGCGCCACCACGGCCTGGAAGATATCACCGGCCTCGATGTAGCCCTTGGTCCGCTCGACGATATCGGCGTAGTCGGCGCGGCTGACCGGGGTGGAGAAGCTGATCTCCTCCGGTTCGCCCGGGACCGGCGGCGTCATCGGCGCGCGCAGGTCCGCCAGAACGGCGTCCAGCCGGCTGTTGGCGGCCGCCCACGCGTCCTTCGCCGAAAGACCCTGTACGGGACGGGCCGGCGTGACCAGCACGATCTCCTGGGCGATGGCGTCGAAGACCGCCACGATCGAGGGGCGGATCATCACCGCGTCGGGCAGGCCGAGGGGATCGGGATTGACGTTGGGCAGCGTCTCGGCAAGCCGGATCATGTCGTAGCCCAGCGTGCCGTAGATGCCGGCCGCCGGCGGCGGCAGTCCGTCCGGCAGCTCGATGCGAGAGGCCGCGATCAGGTCGCGAAGACTGTCCAGCGCCCCGCCGGTCTGCGGCGTGAACACGCCGGCGGCGATGGCCTCGCCCCGGGCGACCTCGGCCGCATCACCGCGACACCGCCAAACAAGGTCAGGCTTCATGGCGACGATGGAGTAGCGACCCCGCCAGGCGCCGCCCTCGACGGACTCGAACAGGAAGGCGTAGGGGCGACCGCGCGCGATCTTCAGATAGGCTGAAACCGGGGTCTCCAGATCATCGATCAGACGGGTCCAGACGACCTGTGGTCGTCCGGCGTCCCAGGCCCGGGCGAAGTCGTCGAAGGACGGCTGTGCGGACACTACTTGTCCTTCGGCGCGGCGTCGGCCTTCTCGGGCGTCGCAGCAGGCGCGATGCCGAGGGCGGCCCTGGCGTTCACGATGTTGCCCTTGGCCTTGACCTTGGCGACCGCGTAGGTCTGCACGGACTCGCCGATGTCGCTGAAGATCTGCTGGGTGAACGGCTGCTGCTGTTGAAGCGCCGCCAGGGCGATCTGCTGGATATCGCCGGGGCGGAGCCCGGTGATGGTGGCGACAGCGACGCCCGTCGTCGTGGCGGCGGTGAACACATCGCCCTTCTTCGAGCCGAAGGCCGCGCCCAGAAGCTCGCGACCGAGGCCCTCCTGCGTCTGCGCGGTGGCGCGGCTGATCCCGGCAACGCGGACGACCTTGGCGCCCGTCGAGGCGGCCACGGCGTCGAGCGACTCGCCCTTCTGGACGCGGGCCTGCAGCGCTTCGGCGCGGGCGCGGACGGCCTCGGCCATCTTCCGCATCATCAGGTTGCGCGCCAGGAAGGGACGGATCTCGGCCATCGGCGGCATGGCGGGGGCGACGACCCGGTCTACGCGGACGACGAAGTACTCGCCCGGCGCTTCCTCGAGAATCTCGCTGTCCTGGCCCTGGGTCGCCTCGAAGGCGGCCTTGACCACGGCGGGGCTCAGGCCGGGGACAGGCTTGCCGTCCTGGCCGGCGCCCTGGGCCGAGACCGGCGCTATGGTGGTCAGCGGCAGGCCGGCCTTTGCGGCGGCGGCGACCATGTCGACGCCCTCGGCGCGAGCGTCCTCATAGACTTTGGAGGCCTCGGAGACCTTGCGGTCGGCCGCTTCCGCGCGAACCTTGGCCTCGATGTCGGCGCGGTTGGCCTCCAGGGTGGCCGTCGCGCCCGGCACGATCTTGTCGACCACGATCACGGCCAGGCCGAAGCCGCCCTTGACGATGTTGGCGCCGCCCAGCGGCAGCTTGAAGCCTTCGTCGCCGATGCTGGCGTCGAAGAAGGCGGAGCGCGGCTTGTCGGTAAAGAAGATCGGCTTGATGCCCAGCTGTCCGGCGACGACGCGCGCGTCCTCGCCCTTCCTGATCCGCGCCAGAACCGAGGCGGCCTGGCCGTTGTCCTTGACCGGGATCTGGATCACGGTCCGGAGCTCGGCGCGGGAGAGCGACTCCTTCTCGAACTCGAACCGCTTCAGAACCGCGGCCTCATCGATGGAGACGGAGCCCTCGGTGGCCTTGCGCGAGAGGCGCACGACCGTCATGCCGCGAAATTCCGGCAGGGTCAGCTGGGCGGCGTTTTCCTTCATGAAGGCCTGGATCTCGGCCTCGGTCGGCTCGGGGACCTTGCCGACGCTCTGGGGGGTGACAACGAAGTAGGCGAGATCACGCTGCTCCAGCGCGATGACGCCGCCGAGGGCGGAGTAGGCCAGCGGGGCCTTGAGGCCATCTGCGGCGGCCGGGATGAACTGGGCGCGCATCAGACCGTCGCGCATGTCCTTCTCGAACATCTCACGGGTCAGGCCTTCGCGACGCAGCGCCTCGAGGTAGTTGCTCTCGCTGAACTCGCCGGTGAGCGGATCAAAGAAGGCCTGGATCTCGCGAAGCTGTTCCCGCAGCGCCTCCTGCGGCGCCCGCAGGCCCAGCCGGCGCAGCAGCTCGGCCAGGGCCTCTGTGCGGGTCATCTCCGTCAGGAGCCGCTGGTCCAGCCCCTGCTCAAGCGCGACCTCCTGGGTCAGCGGCTGACCGGACCGTTGCCCCAGCTGCTGGAGCGAACGGCGGAACGCCGCCTGGAATTCCGGCTGGGTCACATTGCGCGAGCCGGCCGTGACCACGTTGATGCCGACGCGCGGGCCGAAGATGTCGGTCGTGCCGACGAGCACAAACGCGATGATGATCAGGCCCAGCAGGCCGATGGCCCAGGGAGACTTGGCGAAACTGCGGAAGGCGGCGAGCATTGCTGGAGACGAACCCTGTGAGAGCGCGGGGCGAAGAACGCCGCCCCGGCGGTATAGTGGACGCCCATGAGGCCCCGCAAGCGTGGCGCGGATGCGGCGACAAAGCTGTGGCGTGACAGCGGCCGCCGCTTCGCGTAGGCGCGAGCCTCTGGATACGACCTGCACGGATGTCTCGCATGACCACGCCTCGCCCGCTGATCGCCGGAAACTGGAAGATGAACGGCCTGGAGCCCTCGCTGGCCGAGGCGCGCGCCGTCGCCGCCGCGGTGGACGCCCAGCCGCCGGCGGCGCGCGTGGCGCTCTGCCCGCCAGCGACCCTTGTGCACCGCATGGCGCAGGCCCTGGCCGGCGGCGGCGTCGAGGTTGGCGGACAGGACTGCCGGGCGGAAGCGTCCGGCGCCTTCACCGGCGATGTCTCGGCGGAGATGCTGTCCGACTGTGGCGCGACGCTGGTCATCCTGGGCCATTCCGAGCGTCGGGCGGGCTACGGCGAGACCGACGCCCTGGTCGCCGCCAAGACGCTTGCCGCGCTGCGGGCAGGCCTTGAGCCCGTCATCTGTGTCGGCGAGACCCTGGCCGAGCGCGAGGCCGGCCGGACGCTCGAAGTGGTGACCGGGCAGGTGAGGGGATCGTTGCCGCCGCAGCTGGCCGGCCGGCCGTTCGCGGTCGCCTATGAGCCTGTCTGGGCGATCGGCACCGGCCTCACGCCGACCCTGGCGCAGATCGAGGAGGTCCACGTCGCCATTCGCGGCGTGCTGGTCGAAGGGTTCGGCGCCGAGGGCGCCGTCGTGCCGATTCTCTACGGCGGCTCAGTGAAGCCCTCGAACGCGGCCGAGATCCTCGCCGTGCGGGACGTCGGCGGCGCGCTGGTGGGCGGGGCCTCGCTGAAGGCCGACGACTTCCTGGGAATCATCGCCGGCGCCTAGGGGCGGGACAGCGACGCTTCGCGCAGCGGTCCCGGGGCGCGCGCTCAGAGCAGCAGACCCCACAGGCGGCAGTCGCGACGCTCGCCGTCGTGGTCGACGTGGCCCTTCAGGTAGCCTTCCATCTCGAAGCCGAGCTTGGTCAGCAGCTTCTCGGAGGCGTTGTCCCCGACCTGGGTTCTGGCCCAGAGCCGACGGAAGCCGAGGGCTGCCGCCTCGGCAAGCACCGCCTGGACCGCCTCGAAGCCATACCCCTGGCCCCAGACGGGCCGGGCCAGCACGAAGCCGATCTCGGCGCGATGATGGCGGCGGTCGATGTCGGTGAGATCGACGCTGCCCAGGAAGGTCCCGTCGACCGTCAGGCGCACGGACCAGTAGAAGGCGTCTCCACGCGCCATCTCCTCGACCCGCCCCTCGATGAAGGCCAGGGTCATGTCCGGGTCGTCCATGGCCGCCACATCCATGTGGGCCATGACCTCCGGATCGGCCATCACTGGATAGATCAGCGCGCTGTCCCCGGCGGTCACCGGGGCGAGGGTCAGGCGTTCGGTCTCGAGAATCATGGCCTTGCGAAACCCCTGCGGTTCCCCAGCTATGGCGTGACCCCGTATCGAGTGCTAGAGGGGCGCCTTCGTTTCGACCGGACGCCGCCGTCGGCGCCCAACGGACCCTTATCGATGCTTCTGACCATCCTGCTCGTCTTCCACATCATCATCTCCGTGGCGCTGACCATCACGGTGCTGCTTCAGCAGTCCGAGGGCGGGGCGCTCGGCATGGGCGGCGGGCCGTCGGGCTTCATGACAGCGCGTGGCGCAGGCAACCTGCTGACCCGCATCACCTGGATCCTGTTCACGCTGTTCCTGGTGCTGAGCATCGGTCTGACCCTTCTGGCGGCGACGCAACGCAACTCGAACTCGCTCACCGGCGGCATCGAAAAGGTCGATCCCAACAGCCTGACCCGGCCGCTGCCGGCGGCGCCGGCCCCCGCGCCGGACGCGACGCCGGCCCTGCCGACCGCGCCGCTGCCGCAGTCGGGGCTTCCGCTCGCCCCGCCTCCGGCGACCGCCGCGCCGGTCACCGCGCCGGTCGCGCCGCAGTAGTCAAAACCCGCATTCAACAGAAGTAAGGCGGCGCCGAACTCGAATCGGCGCTAATCTGGATTCCCATGGCCCGGTACATTTTCATCACCGGCGGCGTGGTTTCCTCATTGGGGAAAGGCCTTGCGTCCGCCGCCCTCGGCGCGCTCCTGCAGGCCCGCGGCTACAAGGTCCGCCTGAGGAAGCTCGACCCCTATCTGAACGTCGATCCGGGGACGATGAGTCCCTACCAGCACGGCGAGGTCTTCGTGACCGACGACGGGGCGGAGACGGACCTCGACCTCGGCCACTACGAGCGGTTCACCGGCGTGAACGCCTCGCGTGCCGACAACATCACCACGGGCCAGATCTACAAGACCATCATCGAGAAGGAGCGCCGGGGGGACTACCTCGGCGCGACCGTCCAGGTGATTCCGCACGTCACCAACGAGATCAAGGCCTTCGTGCTCAGCCCCGCCGTCGATGAGAACGGGGATGAGGCGGACTTCGTGCTGGTCGAGATCGGCGGCACGGTGGGCGACATCGAGGGCCTGCCGTTCTTCGAGGCCATCCGCCAGCTAGGCCAGGACCTGCCCCGCGGCGACAGCTGTTTCGTGCACCTGACCCTGCTGCCGTTCATCAAGACGGCCGGGGAGATGAAGACCAAGCCGACCCAGCACTCGGTCAAGGAACTGCGCTCGATCGGCATCCAGCCGGATATCCTGCTGTGCCGCTGCGAGCAGCCGATCCCCACCGAGGAAAAGCGCAAGATCGGCCAGTTCTGCAACGTGCGGCCGAGCGCCGTGATCCAGGCGATGGACTCCTCGTCCATCTACGCCGTGCCGCTCGACTACCACGAGCAGGGCCTCGACGTGGAAGTGCTCGACGTCTTCGGCATCAAGGACGCGCCGAAGCCCGACCTCAGTCGTTGGCAGGCGATTGACGAGGTCACCACCAACCCGGACGGCGAAGTGACCGTCGCCGTGGTCGGCAAGTACACGGTGCTCAAGGACGCCTACAAATCGCTGATCGAGGCGCTCCACCACGGCGGCGTCGCCAACAAGGTGAAGGTCAACCTCGACTGGGTCGAGAGCGAAACCTTTGAGGGCGAGGACGGCGCGGCGGCCGCCCGGCTGGAGAACGCCCATGCCATCCTGGTGCCCGGCGGCTTCGGCGAACGCGGCGCCGAGGGCAAGATCCGGGCGGCGCAGTTCGCCCGCGAGCGCAAGGTGCCCTATTTCGGCATCTGTTTCGGCATGCAGATGGCCGTGATCGAGACGCTGCGGAACGTCGGCGGTCTGTCCGGCGCCACCTCCACCGAGTTCGGGCCCGCGGCCGAGCCGGTCGTCGGCCTGATGACGGAATGGACCCAGGGCAATGAACGGGTCGAGCGCCGTGAAGGCGATGATCTGGGCGGCACCATGCGCCTTGGCGCCTATGAGGCGGTCCTGACGGCCGGATCGAAGGTGGCGGAGGTCTACGGCGCGGCGGGCATCTCCGAGCGGCACCGCCACCGCTACGAGGTCAACATCGGCTACTGCGACCGCATGGAGGCCGCCGGCCTCAAGCTGACCGGTCGTTCGCCGGACGGCGTGCTGCCGGAGATCGTCGAGCGCCCGGATCACCCCTGGTTCATCGGCGTCCAGTTCCACCCCGAGCTCAAGAGCCGCCCCTTCGCCCCGCACCCGCTGTTCGCCAGCTTCATCGCGGCGGCCAAGGAGCAGAGCCGTCTGGTCTGACCGGGCGGAGACGCGGGTGAAGATCGTCACCGACCGCCTGACTCTGCGACACGCCCGGCTGACGGACGCGGAGGACATGCATGCGGTCCTCTCCAGCCCCGTGGCCATGGCCTACTGGTCGAGCCTGCCGCACGAGACTCTGGATCAGACGCGCGCCTGGGTGACGGGGATGGTCGAGGCGGCCGCGGCCGGGCGGAGCCTGGATTTCATCATCGAGTTCGAAGGTCGGGCGATCGGAAAGGCCGGCTTCTGGCGCCTGCCGGAGATCGGCTACATCCTGCACCCCGACCTCTGGGGCAGGGGCCTGGCCCGCGAGGCGCTGGAGGCGGTGATTCGGGTCGCCTTCGAACGGGGCGGGGTCGAGGCGATCACGGCCGACGTCGACCCGCGAAACGCGGCTTCGCTCGGCCTGCTTGAGCGGCTGGGCTTTGTGCGGACGGGTTTCGCCCGCAATACGTGGGAGATCGGCGGCGTTCTGATGGACAGCGTCTACCTGTCGCTGAGCCGTCCGCAAGCGGTGGCTTGAACTCCCTCGGGGTTTCAGGCATAAGCCCCGCCTCACGTGGCGGCCAGCTTGGCCGCCGCTATCGTTTTCACGCCCCACGCCCTTCCTGTTGGGGCGCGCCGACAAGCAGAGTTACGACCATGGCCGTTCCCAAGCGCAAAGTATCCCCGTCGCGTCGCAACATGCGCCGCTCGCACCACGCCCTGGGCCCCAACGCCTATGTCGAGGACAAGGACACCGGCGAGCTGCGTCGTCCGCACCACGTCGACCTGAAGACCGGCATGTACCGCGGCCGTCAGATCCTGACGCCGAAGGAAGACTAGTCTTTCCGACCCGAACGGGTTCGCGACGCCGCTGGCCGTGAGGCCGGCGGCGTTTTGCGTTTGGGGGTGGCTCACATCGTGCGTCCTTCGACACGGCGCTCCGCGCCTGCTCAGGATGACGCGGAGAGAAGGCTGCCCACCCACGTCATGCTGCGCAGCGCTGCAGGCGCGTGTCGAAGCACCCTGTGAGCTAGCCCTACTGCGTCCGTCCCCGGGCCTGGATGGCCGCGCGGCGCGCCTCGACGGCCTCGGGCGTCACCGCGCGGTTGTTGGCGGTCGAACGACGGTTCTCGTGCGCCATACCCTCGCCGAACGACAGGGCGAAGCCCTCGTCGATGATCGCCTTGTAGAGGCTCAGGGTTTCGACCGGGATGGTCGCCATGTCGGCGGCGAGTTTCTTCGCCGCCGGCAGCAGCTCGTCAGCCGGCACCACGCGGTTGACCAGGCCCCAGTCGCAGGCGGTCTTCGCGTCGAGGAAGTTGCCGGTCAGGCTCAGCTCCTTGGCCCGGTAGAGGCCGATCAGGCGCGACAGCTTCTGCGACAGGCCCCAGCCCGGCATGATGCCGACCCGGGCGTGGGTGTCGGCGAAACGGGCGTTCTCGGACGCGATCAGCACGTCGCAGGCCAGCGCCACCTCGAAGCCGCCGGTGATGGCCACGCCGTTGATCGCTCCGATCACCGGCTTGCGGCAGAGCTCGATGGCCTTGACCGGGTTCTCGTCGGCGCCCTCGGCGTTGGCCGCGCCCATGGCGCCGGGCTCGCTGCCCAGTTCCTTCAGGTCCAGCCCGGCCGTGAAGGCCCGCGTGCCGGCGCCGGTGAGGATCACCACGCTGACCTCGTCGTCGGCGTCCAGCGCGACCATGGCCTTGTAGAGCTCGCTGCGCAGCGCCTTGGAGAGGGCGTTCATCGCCTCGGGACGGTTCAGGGTGACGACGGCGATCCCGTCCGACTTCTCGACCAGCAGCATGGCGCGGTTCCTCTTGTTTGAGGGCAGCGTTTGCGGAGGGCCGTAGGGGTAGTCAAGACCGTGCGTCCTTCGACACGCGCCTGCGGCGCTGCTCAGGATGACGTTCGTGGGCTGCCCCTCCACGTCATGGTGATCAGGCCCGAAGGGCCGTGTCGAACCACGCAATGAGCCCCGTCCGGTTGCGATTTGCGGGGCAGGGGGCTAATCGGGGCGCGCCTTTTCCTCCCGGAGCCCCCATGACCGAGATCGTCGACATCATCGCCCGTGAAATCCTCGACAGCCGGGGCAACCCGACGGTCGAAGTCGACGTGATCCTGGAAGACGGCAGCTTCGGCCGCGCGGCCGTGCCGTCAGGCGCCTCGACGGGCGCCCATGAAGCGTCCGAAAAGCGTGATGGCGACAAGGAGCGCTACCTCGGCAAGGGCGTCGAGCAGGCGGTCGAGTCCGTCAACGGCGAGATCTACGACGCCCTGGCCGGCGTCGACGCCGAGGACCAGCGCCGGGTCGACAGCCTGCTGATCGAGCTGGACGGCACCAAGAACAAGGCGCGCCTGGGCGCCAACGCCATCCTGGGCGTGTCGCTGGCGACGGCCAAGGCGGCGGCCGTGGCGGCCGACCTGCCGCTCTACAAGTACGTCGGCGGCGTCTCGGCCCGCGTGCTGCCGGTGCCGATGATGAACATCATCAACGGCGGCGCCCACGCCGACAATCCGATCGACATCCAGGAGTTCATGATCCTGCCGACCGGGGCGGCCAGCTTCCGCGAAGGCCTGCGCATGGGCGCGGAGATCTTCCACGGCCTGAAGAAGGCCCTCAAGGACGCCGGCCACAACACCAACGTTGGCGACGAGGGCGGCTTCGCCCCGAACATCGGCTCGGCCGAAGAAGCGCTGGCCTTCATCGTCAAGGCGGGCGAGGCGGCGGGCTATCGCGCGGGCGACGACTTCGTGCTCGGCCTCGACGTGGCGGCCACCGAGTTCTTCAAGAACGGCAAGTATGTGCTTGAAGGCGAAGGCAAGACCGTCGATCCGGCCGGCATGGTCGCCTACCTCGAGGGCCTGGTCAGCAAGTTCCCGATCGTCACCATCGAGGACGGCTGCTCGGAAGACGACTTCGAGGGCTGGGGCCTGCTGACCGCCGCCCTGGGCAAGAAGATCCAGCTGGTCGGCGACGACCTGTTCGTGACCAACCCCGAGCGCCTCGCCATGGGCATCGACCAGGGCCTGGCCAACTCGATCCTGGTCAAGGTCAACCAGATCGGCACGCTTTCCGAGACGCTGGACGCCGTCGATATGGCCCACCGCGCCGGCTACACCGCCGTGATGAGCCACCGCTCGGGCGAGACCGAGGATTCGACCATCGCCGACCTCGCCGTGGCCACCAACTGCGGACAGATCAAGACCGGCTCCCTGGCCCGCTCGGACCGCACCGCCAAGTACAACCAGCTGCTGCGCATCGAGGAGCAGCTGGACGACATGGCCATATACCTCGGCCGCAAGGCGATCAGGCAGCGGTAGTTCGCCACGCCAGTCGTCATCCTCGCCCGTGTCGCGAGGCCCCCTTTGTCGACTCGCACGTGTGAGTGCGATCAAGGTCTCACAGTGAAGCTGAACGAGGGGGCCTCGGGACACGCCCGAGGATGACGGCGGATTATGTTGGCTGTGCGGACAGTTACGTCCGTCAGCGCAGCCGGCCGGCAACTTCGCCTTAACCACGCGGCCCCATCGTCGACTCCATTCCGTCGCCACGAGTCGGCATGTTCCAGCGTCTGCGCCCCGCTCTGCCGACGATCGCCCTTCTCGGGCTGATCGTCTATTTCGTCTTCCACGGCCTGACCGGGGAGCGGGGGCTGCTGCTGTCGTCGCAACGTGACGCGATTTTGAACGCACGGTCCCGGGAATTGGCCGAGCTGCGCCAGCACAGGGTGGACCTGGAGGCGCGGGCGCGGCTATTACGGGACAACAGCCTGTCCGCGGACCTCCTTGAGGAACGCGCCCGTTCTCTTCTAGGCTTCGCGGACCCGAAGGATTATGTGATCCGCGAAACGCCCTGAGCGAGGTCGAAGTTTTCGCCCCGCTCGTCGAGCTCGGGAAGAACAGGCCGGTATGGGACGATCCAGGGAGAATTCGATGGCGACCGCGCCCAAGGCGAAATCGACATCGGGGAAGAAAAATGACACCGGTGTCAACACTTCCTCGAAAGAGCAGCTGCTCAAGTACTATCGCGACATGCTGCTTATTCGCCGCTTCGAGGAGCGGGCAGGCCAGCTGTACGGCATGGGCCTGATCGGTGGCTTCTGCCACCTCTACATCGGTCAGGAAGCCATCGCCGTCGGCATGCAGTCGATCGCCGAAAAGGGCGACCAGATCATCACCGGCTACCGCGACCACGGCCACATGCTGGCCGCCGGCATGGACCCCAACGAGGTGATGGCCGAACTGACCGGCCGCATCGGCGGTTCGTCCAAGGGCAAGGGCGGGTCGATGCACATGTTCTCGACCGAAGCGGGCTTCTACGGCGGCCACGGCATCGTCGGGGCCCAGGTCAGCCTCGGCACCGGCCTGGCGCTGGCCGACAAGTACCGCGACAACGGCAAGGTCAGCTTCACCTACTTCGGCGACGGGGCCGCCAACCAGGGCCAGGTCTACGAGAGCTTCAACATGGCCGAGCTCTGGTCGCTGCCGGTCGTCTACGTCGTTGAGAACAACCAGTACGCCATGGGCACCTCGATCGAACGGTCGAGCTCCGAGACCCGGCTGCACAAGCGCGGTGTATCGTTCAACATCCCGGGCGAGGAAGTCGACGGCATGGACGTCGAGGCGGTCGCCGCCGCGGGCGCCAAGGCCGCCGAGCACGCCCGGAGTGGCAAGGGGCCCTACATCCTCGAGATGAAGACCTACCGCTACCGCGGCCACTCGATGAGCGATCCGGCCAAATACCGCACCAAGGAAGAGGTCGACGAGGTCAAGAAGACCCGGGATCCCATTGAACACCTTCGCGAAAAGCTGGCGGCCGCCAAGGTGACGGACGACGAGCTGAAGGTGATCGACGCCGAGGTGAAGACCATTGTCGCCGCCGCCGCAGAGTTCGCCCGCACCAGCCCCGAGCCGGATCCCTCCGAACTGTACACCGACGTCTATCTGGAGGCCGCGCAGTGAGCGTCGAGATTCTCATGCCCGCCCTGTCGCCGACCATGGAGGAGGGCACCCTCGCCAAGTGGCACGTGAAGGCCGGCGACACGGTGAAGGCCGGCGACGTCATCGCCGAGATCGAGACCGACAAGGCGACCAT
>JAIYCQ010000006.1 GCA_027487945.1 Caulobacteraceae bacterium | reverse complement strand
GACCCTGACCCTGGTCAACGGCGCCCGCGTCCCGGTCAGCCGCGCCTACGCCCGCGCACTGCGCGAGGCCGGCTGGTTCTGAATTCGCTGACAACCAGACGCCAATGGCGCACCCGACACGATTCGAACGTGTGACCTTTGCCTTCGGAGGGCAACGCTCTATCCAGCTGAGCTACGGGTGCGGATCGCTGGGGGAGGCGGGTCTTTAGCTGAAGTCCGCGCCTCGCGCTAGCCCGACTCGCGGACGATCCCCCGGCTCGCTCCTTGAGGGCGCCCGTCGTGACACGGGCGGGGCGCGCGGATAGAACAGAGGCCTGTCCGGAGACCCGCCTTGAAGCTTCCTGCCCCGTTCGTCCAGCTGCCGCTCACCTTCGACGCCGAGGCGCTGGCCGCCGAGATCGCCGCCCTGGGCGAGGCCCACTGGTTCCCCCATCCCGCCGGCTACCCCGGCAATGACTACCTGCCGCTGGTGTCGGCGGGCGGGGTGCTGACCGGGGAGTCGCCGACCGGGCCCATGGCGCCGACCGAGCTGCTGCTGCGCAGCCCCTACCTTATGCAGGTGATGGAGAGCTTCGGCGCGGTCTGGGGCCGGTCGCGACTGATGCGGCTGGAAGGCAATGCCGAGGTCACGCCCCATGCGGACCTGGGCTACTACTGGCGCGACCGCCTGCGCGTCCACGTGCCCATCGTGACCTTCCCGGAAGTCCGCTTCCGCTGCGGGCCGGCCGAGATCAACATGGCGGCCGGCGAGGCCTGGGTGTTCGACACCTGGCTGCCGCATCTGGTCAACAACCCGACCGGCCAGTCACGGATCCATCTGGTCGCCGACACGGTCGGCGGGGCCCGGTTCTGGGACCTGTTCCAGGCCGGCAAGCCTCACGGGATGACCCTGCCCGGCTGGGCGCCCCGGCCCGTCGCCCCGCACCCGGGACCGGCGGAGCTGGAGTACGAGCAGCTCAACGCCCCGATCGTCATGTCGCCCTGGGAGGTCCGGGACCATATCCAGTTCCTGATGCGGGAGGCGCAGCCCGGGCCGGTCGTTCAGCAGGTCGGCGCCGTGCTCACCCCGTTTCACCGGGTCTGGCGCTCGCTCTGGGCGCGGTTCGGCGAGTCGTCCGAAGGCGAGGCCCGCTATCGCCAGGCGCTGAACATCGTGACCGTGGAACTGCAGGCCGCCGGGGCCGAGCAGCTTCGCCTGATCAACGGCGCCAGCTTCATGACCGCCTTCAGCAGCCTGGTGATCAACCCGGCGCTGGCCGCGCTCGCGCCCGAGATCCTCACCGAGGACCGGGGCAGCGGCGCGACCGGGGCGCCGGGCCGGCTGCACTAGGTCAGGTCATCCTGAACCGGACCGGCACCGACTTGGGCCCGCAGACGAAGCTGGCCTCCATGCGGCGCGGCGTACCGTCCAGTGCGATGCTCTCGAGACGCGGCAGCAGCTCTTCCCAGAGCACCCGCATTTCCATGCGCGCCAGATGTTGGCCGAGACAGACGTGGGCGCCGTAGCCGAAGGCGACATGCTTGTTCGGCGTCCGCTCGATGTCGAAGCGGTAGGGGTCGGTGAACACCGTCTCGTCGCGGTTGCCGGACGGATAGCTGAGCAGGAGCCAGTCGCCCTTGGCGATCTTGCGGCCGGCCAGTTCCGTATCCTCGGTCGCGGTGCGCATGAAGTGCTTCACCGGCGTCTCCCAGCGGATCGACTCCTCGACAAGGCCGGGGATCAGGGCGGGGTTTTCCTTCAGCTTGCGGAACTGGTCGGGGTTCTCGGCCAGGGCCCACATGGCCCCGGCGGTGGTGCTGGAGGTGGTGTCGTGACCGGCGGTGGCGGCGATGATGTAGTAGCTCATCGCCTCCAGGTGACCGAGCGGCTTGCCTTCGATCTGGCCGTTGGCGATCACGCTGGCGAGGTCCTGGCGCGGATTGGCGCGGCGATCCTCGGTCATGGCGTTGAAGTAGGTCATGAAGTCCATGACCGTGGCCTGCAGGTTGGCCAGCCCCGTGTCGACGTCGGTCACGGCGCCGCCGCGGTTCAGTTCGGCGTCGGCGCTGCCGAACAGCTCCTGGGTCAGCTTCAGCATCCGGGGCTCGTCGATCTCCGGAACGCCGAGGACTTCCATGATGACATGCAGCGGATAGAGGAAGGCCACGTCCTTGGCGAAGTCGCAGCGGTCGCCCCTGGCCGCCATGCGGTCGACGAAGCCCCGGGCGATCTCGCGGATACGCGCCTCCAGGCCACGGATGTTCTGCGGCAGGAACCAGGCCTGGGTCAGGCGCCGGTAGGCGAAGTGGTCGGGATTGTCCATCTGGACCAGGGACCGCACCAGATGGGGCGAGCCGCCGGTCATCTCGCGCACCTTGCGGTCGGCCTCGATGGTCGTGACCACGGTCGACCGGTCGCCGTTGTGGAACAGCTCGTTCTGCTTCTCGACCGCCTGGATGTCGTCGAAGCGGGTGACCACCCAGAAGGGGTCGAAGCCGTCGGGCTGGGCCTGTTCCAGCGGGGCGTTGGCGCGAAGCCAGCGGAAGGCGTCGTCGACGCGGTTCCAGTCGGCATAGGCCTTGGGATCGATGATGGTGTTGGCGACGTCCTGCGGGATCATGCTGGCGCTCCTTGCGTCTTCCCATGGCGGCTCTCGACGGGCAGCCTCCACGCGAGGCTAGCATTCAGTTGCTATACGGCCAACAAATAAGTTAGGGTTCCGTCATGCCCGACCGCGACCAGACCGTCACGACCCGGCGCTCGCAGGCCCAGCGCCGCGACGAGTCCGAACAACGCCTGCTGCGCGCCGCGACGGAGGTGATCGTCGAGCAGGGCGTGCGGGCTGCGACCTTCGAGGCCATCGGCGCCCGCGCCGGCTACAGCCGCGGCCTCGCCACCCAGAAGTTCGGCTCCAAACAGGGCATGACCGAAGCGCTGATCAGCCACCTGCACGAACGGCAGGCCGAGGCCCTCGCCGCGGCCGGCATGGAGACCGCGCCCGGGCTCGAGGCCTTGCTGGGCTATGTCGACCACTATCTGCGCCACCTGAGACTGGAAGCGGAAGGTCGGGCCTACTTCATGCTGCTGGCGGACGCGGTGTCGGACCTGTCGGCGCTCCGCACGGCCTTCGCGGCGTCGCACGAGCGGGTCGAGCGCCTGCTTGAGGGCATCGTCATCCGCGGCCAGGACGAGGGCGCGATCCGCGCCGACCTCGACCCCGACGCCGCCGCCCTGATGGTCGGCAGCCTGCTGCTGGGCCTGTCGGTGCAGTGCCTGGTCGATCCGGACATCGATCTCGATCCCATTCGCGAAACCAGTCTGGCGATGCTGCGCCTCAGTTTCGCCGCCCAACCTCAGCCGGACCCGACAGCATGACCAAGGACGACGCCTACAAGACCTGGCAGTGCCGGACCTGCGGCTACCTCTACGACGAGGCGGAAGGCGATCCCGGCGAGGGCCTGGCCCCCGGCACCCGCTGGGCCGATATCCCCGCCGACTGGGTCTGCCCGCTGTGCGGGACGCCCAAGTCCGACTTCGACATGATCGAGCTGTAGGGAGCCGGTCCCCTGCGTGCTTCGACAGGCGCTCTTCGAGCGCTGCTCAGCATGACGTCGGAGAGGAGCCTTCCAAAGACGTCATCCTGAGCAGCCGCGAAGCGGCGTGTCGAAGGCCGCACCGGGCATGACCTTCAGTCCTTCGTCGGACTGACCCCGCCGGGCGCTTCATAGGTCAGGGCGAGGAAGACGTCTTCCAGGTCCGGATCCTCGGTGGCGATGTCCTTGATGCTCAGGCCGCTGGCCTTCACAGCCGCCAGGACCTGCTCGACGCTGGACTGGCCGGTCTTGTAGGTGACGGCGAAGGAGCCGCCGCCGCGCAGGCGGGTCTCGAAGCCGGTCAGGTCGGGCGCCGTGGCCACCGGCTGGTCGGGCGTCACCACGACGTTGCGGGTGTCCAGCCGCTTGAGCAGGGTCCCGGTCGGCTCGCAGGCCGCCACCTCGCCCCGGTTGATGATGGCGATCTGGTCGCAGAGCTCCTGAGCCTCTTCCAGGTAGTGGGTGGTCAGCACGATGGTCACGCCCATCTGGTTGAGGCCGACGACGTAGTTCCACAGCTGGCGGCGCAGCTCGACGTCGACCCCGGCGGTCGGCTCGTCGAGGATCAGCACCGGCGGCTGGTGGACCATGGCCTTGGCTACCATCAGGCGGCGCTTCATGCCGCCCGACAGCATGCGGACATAGGCGCCGGCCTTGTCGCTCAGGCCCAGCGCCGCCAGCAGTTCATCGGTGCGGCGCTCGCTCTTCGGCACGCCGTACATGCCGGCCTGGACCTCGAGCGATTCGCGCGGCGTGAAGAAGACGTCGGCGGCCAGCTCCTGCGGCACCACCCCGATGGCGGCGCGGGCGTCGCGAGAGCGCTCGTCGATGTCACGGCCCCAGATCCGCACCGTGCCGGAGGTCTTCTTGGTCAGGCCGGCCAGGATGTTGATGAAGGTCGACTTCCCTGCCCCGTTCGGCCCCAGCAGCCCGAAGATCGAGCCACGCGGAATCTTCAGGTCGATGCCGTTCAGCGCCTGCTTCGGCGGCGTGGTCTTGGTGCCGGCGTAGGTCTTGTAGAGGCCCTCGGCCTCGATCGCGTAGTCAGGGAGCTGCATGGGGACCCAGGGTCGTTGACGCCAAAGCGGCGCGTCGCATAGGTATGCCTCGCGCGCCGTCCAGCCAAGGGCGGCCTGACGCATTGCACGGAAGACCCTCGATGGCCCGCAAGCCCAAGGCGACGACGCCGACCGCCACCCCGCTGCCGCAGGCGGCGCAGTTTCCCGCGCCGGAGACGGTGACGGTCCGCTCGCACCGCATCGCCTGCGAGGGCGTTGGCGGGGCGCTCGGCCACCCGCGCGTCTGGCTCGAGATGGGCGAGGCCGGCTGGGTCGACTGCCCCTACTGCGACCGCCGCTTCGTGGCCGCGACCGGCCCGGGCGACGAGGACGAGCGGCTGGCGCCGGGCGTCTTCGAGGGTTCGGCCGGCCACTAGCGGCGTCAGATCCCCCCGAACGGGACAACCCTGTTGTCGGCGTCGTGCCCGATGTCGGCCGCGCCGAGAAACGGGATGCCGGCCCGTTCACACCAGAAGCGGACGATCTCCTCGGCCGACAGCCCGAAGTCGGCGGTCGGGTTGTCGTCGACCAGGCAGCGGCCGAGCCGGATGCCCTTCACCCGGCGGATGGCCGGGTTGCCGGTCAGGTGGAACATCATCCGGTCGATGCGATAGGCGTACTCGCCGACCTCCTCGAGCATCAGCACATGGCCGGTCAGGTCCGGCTCCAGCGGCGTGCCGAGGATCTGGCTGAGGATGGTCAGGTTGAAGGCCGCGACCTTTTCGCCGGGGACGAGGCCGGGCTCCAGCGCGGCGGGGTCGCGGTCGACCAGCCAGCCCAGGGCCCGGGCCACGGCGGCCTCGCCGCCGGCGCGGCGGATGTCGTGGGGCAGCGGCCCGTGCGCGAGGTGCGGCAGCCCCGCCCGGTAGAGCCCCGCCAGCAGGGCTCCACCGTCGCTGTAGCCCATCCAGGCCTTGCGCCGCGCCGCCTCGCCCAGTCCCGCCAGGATGGCCTCGGCCGGACGGCAGGAGCCGTAGCCGCCGCGCGCGAACCAGACCGCGTCGATGTCCGGATCATTGGCGATGCGAAGCACGCCCTCCGCCCGCTCGGCGTCGGTTCCGGCGAAGTGGCCGTGGCGGGCGAAACACTGGGGATCGAAGATCAGCGCGACCCGGTCGCCGTAGCGCGCCCGGGCGAAGGCCGCGACCTCCTCGGGCACGCCGGGGTCGATGAAGGACGAGGGCGCGACCACGCCGATCCTGACCCGCTCGCCCATCCCGTCCGCGTCCTTCCGGCCGTTTGCCGCCTTGACCGTGAGCGTATATTGCCCGGGGATGCTTCGCGACAGACCCTACTTCTTTTCCGGCATCGGCGGCAGCGGCATGCTGCCGCTGGCCCTGATCGTCCAGGCCATGGGCGTGCGGGTCGAGGGCTCCGACCGGGCGCTCGACAAGGGCATGACCGGCGCGAAGTTCCAGTTCCTCGCCGACCTCGACATCGGCCTGCATCCGCAGGATGGCAGCGGCGTGATCAGCGCCGACCAGGTCATTGTCGCCAGCGCGGCGGTCGAGGACACCGTGCCGGACATGGTCCGCGCCCGCGAACTGGGCGCCACCGTCCTGCGCCGTCCCGAACTGCTCGCCGACCTGTTCAACAGCGCCCCGCGCTCGATCGGCGTCGCCGGCACCAGCGGCAAGTCGACGACCACGGCGATGATCGCCTGGATCCTGCACAGTCTCGGTCAGGACCCCACGGTCATGAACGGCGCGGTGATGAAGAACTTTGTCACCGACGACATCCCCTTCGCCAGCGCCCTGGTCGGCGGCGGCGACCTGTTCGTCAGCGAGGTCGACGAGAGCGACGGCTCCATCGCCCGCTATGATGCGACCGTGGCGGTGATCAACAACATCTCCGAGGACCACAAGTCGATGGCCGAGCTGCGGACCCTGTTCGCCGGCTTTGCTGACCGGGCCCACCGGGTGGTGCTGAACCTCGACAACGACGAAACCGCGCTGCTGGCCAGCAAGGCCCGGCCGGAGCGTCTGGTGACCTGGAGCCTCTCGGACCTGGGCGCGGATCTGGAAGCCTCGGACATCGTCCCCTCACCCGAGTCGATCGCCTTCCGCCTGACCGACGTGGGCGGGCTCGACATCCCCGTGACCCTGGGGGTGCCCGGCCGCCACAACGTCGCCAACGCCATGGCGGCGCTGGGCGCGGCCAAGGCGCTCGGCCTTGATCTCGCCAAGGCGGCGGCGGCGCTGGCCGGCTACAGCGGCGTGAAGCGGCGGATGGAGATCGTTGGTCGCAAGGGCGGCGTCACCGTCATCGACGACTTCGCCCACAACCCCGACAAGATCGCCGCCACCCTCGAAGCCCTGCACGCCTTCCCCGGCCGCCTGCTGGTGATGTTCCAGCCGCATGGCTTCGGACCGCTGCGGATGATGCGCCGGGAGTTTGTCGAAGGCTTCGCCTCGGGCCTGGCGGCCGGCGACGTGCTGTTGATGCCGCCGCCGGTCTATCACGGCGGCACCACGACCATGGACGTCACCAGCGCCGACATCGCCGCCGACATCGTCGCCGTCGGCGGCAGGGCGGAGGCGCTCGACAGTCGCGACGCCGTGGGCGACCGGCTCGTCGAGCTGGCCCGCCCCGGCGACCGCATCGTGATCATGGGCGCCCGCGACGACACCCTCTCGACCTTCGCCGCCGAGGTGCTGGGCCGGCTGCCGGAATGATGGCCAAGGCGGGCTGACCCGGTGCGAGTCAGCGACTACATTCGCCCGATGACCGACACCGCCGCGCCGCCCGCCGAAGATCGCCCGCTGACCCGGGACGGAGCCCCGCTGCGGCTCTATCTGATCGACGCCTCGGCCTACATCTTCCGGGCCTACCACGCGTTGCCGCCGCTGACGCGCAAGTCCGACGGCCTGCCGGTCGGGGCGGTGCAGGGCTACTGCAACATGCTGTGGAAGCTGCTCAAGGACATGAAGGGCGCCGACGGTCCGACCCACCTGGCGGCCATCTTCGACCACTCCGAGAAGACGTTCCGCAACACGCTGTACGATCAGTACAAGGCCCACCGCCCGCCGGCGCCGGAGGACCTGATCCCGCAGTTTCCGCTGGTGCGCGAGGCGACGAAGGCCTTCGGCGTCCACTGCGTGGAGCTGCCCGGCTACGAGGCCGACGACCTGATCGCCACCTACGCCTGCCAGGCGCGGGACGCCGGCGGCGAGGCAGTGATCGTGTCCTCCGACAAGGACCTGATGCAGCTGATCGGCGGCGGCGTCGTCATGTACGATCCGATGAAGGACCGTCGCCTCGAGGAAGAGGCGGTCATGGAGAAGTTCGGGGTCACCCCGGACAAGATGGTCGATCTGCAGGCGCTGATCGGCGACAGCGTCGACAACGTCCCGGGCGCGCCGGGCATCGGCCCCAAGACCGCCGCGGCGCTGCTGGACGAGTACGGTGACCTCGACACCCTTCTGGCCCGGGCCGGGGAGATCAAACAGCCCAAGCGGCGCGAGACGCTGATCGCCTACCGGGACCAGATCCTGCTCAGCCGCGAACTGGTTCGCCTGGCCTGCGATGCGCCGGCGCCCGAGCCGATCGCCGATTTCGCCGTCCGCGATCCCGATCCCGCCACCCTGTCGGCCTTCCTCGAGCTGATGGAGTTCCGCAGCCTTCAGCGTCGCGTCGGCGACGGCAGGCACGAGACCCATGACGGCCAGGCCTTCCAGGGCCGGGCCCCTGCGCCGACCGCGCCGGTCATCTCGCCCCGCTACGCGCCCCAGGCGGTGAACACCGAGGTGGCGGCCCAGCCGTTCGACCACGACGCCTACCAGTGCATCCAGACCCTGGAGGCGCTCGACGCCTTCATCGCCCGGGCGACCCTGGCCGGCGTGGTCGGGTTCGACACCGAGACCGACGCCCTGTCGGCGACCCACGCCGGGCTGTGCGGCGTCTCCCTGGCCATCGGCCCGAACGACGCCTGCTACATTCCGCTGACCCATGCCCATACGCCGATGGAAGGGTCCGGCGGTCTGGACTTCGGCGATACGCCCGACACCCGCGAGCCGATAATCCAGCTCGACAAGGCCACGGCCCTGGCCCGGCTGAAGGTCCTGCTCGAGGACCCGGCGGTTCTGAAGGTCACCCAGAACGGCAAGTACGACATGGCGGTGATGGCGCGGCTGGGCGTCCGCGTGGCGCCGATCGACGACACCATGCTGATCTCCTACGTCCTGGAAGGCGGCCTCCACGGCCACGGGATGGACGAGCTGGCGCGGCTACACCTGGGCCATGACCCCATCCCGTTCAAACAGGTGGCCGGGACCGGCAAGGCGCAGAAGTCGTTCAGACATGTCGAACTGGCGCCCGCGACCCGCTATGCGGCGGAGGACGCCGACGTAACGCTGCGGCTCTGGCGGCTCCTCAAGCCGCGGCTCGCCCGCGAGGGACTGCTGACCGTCTATGAGACGCTGGAGCGCGGCATGCCCGCCGTCCTCGCCGACATGGAGCTGGAGGGTATCCGCGTCGATCCCGACCGCCTGCGGCGGCTGAGCCACGAGTTCGGCATGAAGATGGTCGAACTCGAGGCCACCGCCCACGCGCTGGCCGGCCGGCCGTTCAACCTCGGCAGTCCCAGACAGATCGGCGATATCCTGTTCGGGGAGATGAACCTGCCCGGCGGCAAGAAGACCGCCAGCGGGCAGTTCGCCACCGACGCCAGCATCCTCGAGGAGCTGGCCCTGAGCCATGACCTGCCCCGCACCCTGCTGGACTGGCGGCAGCTGTCGAAGCTGAAAGGCACCTACACCGACGCCCTGTCGGCGGCGGCCGATCCAGCCACCCACCGCGTCCACACCTCCTACCAGCTGGCCGCGGCCACCACGGGGCGGCTGGCCTCGTCGGACCCGAACCTGCAGAACATCCCCGTCCGCAACGAAATCGGCCGCCAGATCCGCCAGGCCTTCGTCGCCGCGCCCGGCAACGTTCTGATCAGCGCCGACTACAGCCAGATCGAGCTGCGGCTGCTGGCCCATATCGGCGACATCCCCGAGCTCAAGCGCGCCTTCAAGGCAGGACTCGACATCCACGCGGCCACGGCCTCGGAGATGTTCGGGGTTCCCGTCGAGGGCATGCCCGCCGAGACCCGTCGCCGCGCCAAGGCGATCAACTTCGGCATCGTCTACGGCATCAGCGCCTTCGGCCTGGCCAACCAGCTGGGCATCGACCAGGGCGAGGCCGGCGCCTACATCAAGACCTATTTCGAGCGCTTCCCCGGCATCCGCGCCTACATGGACCGGACCCGCGCCGAGGTGCGCGAGGCCGGCTTCGTCTCGACCATCTTCGGGCGTCGCATCCACATTCCGGCGATCCACTCCAAGTCGGGCGCCGAGCGTCAGTTCGGCGAGCGGGCCGCCATCAATGCGCCGATCCAGGGCGCGGCGGCGGACATCATCCGCCGGGCGATGATGCGGATGCCGGCGGCCCTGGCCGAGGCCGGTCTGCGGGACGTGAAGATGCTGCTGCAGGTGCACGACGAACTGATCTTCGAGGCCCCGCGCGACAAGGCCGACGCCGCCATCGCGGTCATCCGCCCTGTGATGGAGAAGGCGTCGGTTCCCGCCGTCGACCTGAGCGTGCCACTGGTGGTCGAAGCGAGGGCCGCCGACAACTGGGACGAGGCGCACTGAGCCTGCACTGGGACAGAATAGCGCACCCTGATGCGGCTTTGATCCCGGTCAAAACGCGCACGGACCTTTACTGCGACTGGATCAGTGCGCTCT
This sequence comes from Caulobacteraceae bacterium, assembly GCA_027487945.1. Lineage (GTDB taxonomy): Bacteria > Pseudomonadota > Alphaproteobacteria > Caulobacterales > Caulobacteraceae > Caulobacter. The sequence continues at coordinate 45,452 of JAIYCQ010000006.1, read as the reverse complement.
CCACTCCGGCGCCGCCCCGAGGAACGCACCGTGATCAAGTTCGAGCCCGCCGTCACCCGGACCGGCAGAGATGTACGGCTGGCCGCCGTGCGACACGGCTGGAGCCATGTTCTGCGTTCCATCAACATGGCCGCCAGCCTGACGGACGGCGATGTCGTCCGCGGGATCATCCTGCTGTCGATCATTCACGCCAACACCGCCGAGCTGAGGACGTCGAAGGGCGACCATGACTACGACACGGGCAATCATCTGCCTGACGACAGCCTGAGGACGCCCGTCAGCGTCTATGCGATCGCCAAGCAGCTGGCCCTGCCCTACGAAACGGTGCGCCGGCATATCGCCCGACTTGTCGAGGACGGGCGCTGCACGAAGGCTGGCCCCCGCGGTCGGATCATTGTCCCGGCAAGCGCCATTCTTGAGATGCGGCCCGAGGCCTTCCTGAAAGAGTCCCTGGAGTCACTGCAAGGCCTGATCGGCAACCTTGACCGCATCGGAGCGCTTCGGAGCCAGACCTTCCATGACTCGGAACAGTCTTCGATGATCGGCTAAAGTCGATCAAAGTTATCGGATAGATCGCGGTAAGTCTTTAAGCCCAAGCTGCGGGGCGGATCGCTCGCGACTGGGCGCGATTATAAGCCGAAATGTCGCACCTGCCCATTTTGGGTGTAGATTCGCCTCCGGCGCAGGAAATCCCTAACGCGACATTCACCATCGCCGAACGAGGGTTTGCGAAAGGGCGCGCTGCTCCCACGTCCCGCACGGTCGAGGCTACCGATGTACCCGATGCCGAAGTCTGCGCCGCAAGTGCCGCATGAGGAGCGCGCCTCACCCGCGCTCAGGGCGCTGACGATAGACCTCAACGTCCATCACGATCTTCTCGCCGTCCTGATCGGCGCGGTCGACCGGCTGCCCGGGGGGGCCGCAGCGATCGCGCAGGCTGTCGCGGACCTGGACAGGCGCCAGGCCGTCGCCGCCACCATCGCCGGGGCGGCGGATCCGTCCCCGCCCCTGGCCAGACATTTCATCGCCGCCCTTGGGGCGGAACGAGCCGACCGGGTGACGCGCGCCGCCCAGGATCGAACGACCACAAGCAGCAGCCGCGAGGAGGACGCCGATGTCGAATGACCACGCCTTGAGCCAACGCCTGGATTTCATGCGGCTTGACCAGTCGGCCCGCACCGATATCCGCAGTCTGCAGCCGGTCATCGCCAAGGCCATCCGTCCGGCCCTGGATGCCTTCTACGCACAGGTCAGGGCCTTTCCCGAGACACGCGCCTTCTTCTCCAGCGACTCGCACATCGAGACCGCTGCGGGCCGCCAGCAGAAGCACTGGGGCATCATCACCTCGGCCGACTACGGCGAGGACTATGTCCGCGGGGTCCGGACCATTGGTCAGGTGCACGCCCGCATCGGGCTGGAGCCGCGCTGGTACATCGGCGGCTACGCCCTGCTGACCGAGGAACTCGTCAAGGCGGTGATCCGGGAGGACTGGCCCAAGGGGTTCGTGGCCAGGAAGGACGGCGCCGAGGCGCTCGGTCGCAAGGTCTCCAGTCTGATCAAGGCCATCCTGCTGGATATGGACTTCGCCATCTCCATCTACATCGAGACCCTGGAGGAGCAACGCAAGGCGGCGGAAGACATCCGGCTGGCCGCCGAGGCCCGGCAGACCCAGGCCGTCGACGCGCTCGGTCGCGCCCTCGCCCGCCTCGCCGCCGGTGACCTGGCCACGCCGTTCAGCGAAGCGGTCTCGCCGGAGTTCCAGAAGCTGAAGGACGACTTCAATGCTGCGGTCAACTCCTTGGCCGACACCCTGAAGGCCGTGTCGCGGTCGTCGGACGGCATCCGCAGCGGCTCGGACGAGATCTCGTTCGCCTCGGACGACCTCTCCCGTCGCACAGAGCAGCAGGCCGCCAGCCTGGAGCAGACCGCTGCGGCGCTGGACGAACTGACCGCCGCCGTGCGCAAGGCCGCCGAAGGGGCCAGCCAGGCTGCCGGTCTCGTCGGGACGGCGCGGGAAGAGGCCGAGCACTCGGGTCAGATCATGGCCGACGCGGTCACCGCCATGGGTCAGATCGAGTCCTCGTCCGGACAGATCGCCCAGATCATCGGGGTGATCGACGAGATCGCCTTCCAGACCAATCTTCTGGCGCTCAACGCCGGGGTGGAGGCGGCCCGGGCCGGCGACGCCGGTCGCGGGTTCGCCGTGGTCGCGTCGGAGGTCCGCGCCCTTGCCCAGCGCTCGGCTGAGGCGGCCAAGGAGATCAAGACCCTGATCTCGGCCAGCACCCAGCATGTCGGCCAGGGTGCGAAGCTGGTGGGCGAGACCGGCAGCGCGCTCAAGCGCATCGTCGAACGTGTCGCCGAGATCAACGGTCTGGTCGGCGAGATCGCGGCCTCCTCGGCGGAGCAGGCCAATGGCCTCCACGAAGTCAACAACGCCGTCAACCACATGGATCAGGTCACCCAGCAGAACGCGGCGATGGTCGAGCAGTCGACCGCGGCCACCCACTCCCTGAAGGCCGAGACGGCGGAACTGGGTCGCCTCGTCGGCCGGTTCCGGCTGGCCGGCTCCGAACCCGCCTACGCGGCGGCCGTCCCCACGCCGCGCGTCCCTGCGGCCAGGGAGGCGCCCGCAGCCGCGCCCGCTGTGCTCGAGGCGCGTCGACGGCTCTCGGCCGCCGGCCCGGCGCCGATGACCCGGGGCGCCAACGCCCTGAAGGCCGACGCCTCCAGCTGGGAAGAGTTCTGACCATGGACAGCCTGGCGCGCCACGAGTCCGATCATGGAGAGTACATCGCGTTCCGGGTCGCCGATCAGTCCTTCTGCGTCGACATCATGACGGTGCGGGAGATTCGCGGCTGGTCGGCGGAGACGCGGGTGCCGCAGTCTCCGGCCTTTATCCGGGGCGTCACCAACCTGCGCGGCGCGGTGCTGCCCATCATCGACGCGGCGACGCGTATGGGGCTGCCCTCGGCGGGGCCCTCGGCGCGCAGCGTGACGATCGTGCTGCAGGACGGCGACCGTCTCGCCGGCCTGCTGGTCGATGAGGTGTTCGACATCGTCACCGTGGCGCCGGAGGACATTCAGGCGACACCCGAGCTGGCCAGTGCGGCGGCGACCGGGTTCGTCTGTGGCCTGATCTCGATGAACGGCGATCTGATCAGCCGGGTGTCGGCCGAGCGCCTTCTGTCGCCTGCCACAACGCCCGTCGCCGCCTGAGGCGCCGACGGCGCCGGGGCCGGGGGCCGGGCGTCAGGCGGAAAGCAGGAAGACGTCGCCTTCAGGCGGCCTCAGACCCGTGCCGTCCAGCCGCGCGCCGCCGATATCCGTCGCTCGCGTCGCGCCGCGCTCCAGCGTCAGATCCTGCAGGATGGCCCCGGCGAAGCACGCGTGGGTGAGGTTGGCGTCCCGGAAACTCGCGCCCCTTAGATCCGCACCCGAAAAGTTGGCGCCGCGAAGGTCGGCGCCGTCGAAGCAGGCGGCCTGCAGGCGGGAGTCGGAGAAGTCCATATCCACCGCCAGGACCTTGCTCGCCGCCAGTCCCGGCAGGGTGCGGTTGCGAAACACCGGGGCGGGGCGCAGATCCCGCCCGGATACGTCGGCGGGGCCGCCGTCACGGCCCGAGGCGTGGATCCAGCGCTCGGCCCGATCGACCTCGGCGCGGATGACGTCGGCCTGCATCATCGCCTCGGGAGTCGGATCGAGCACGCAGCCAGCCAGGGCCGAAGGGGGCAGCAAGAGGCGATCCACCGCGACCCCGACAAGGATGGCGCCGCGCATGCGCACCCCGTCCAGCCGGGCGCCGGCCAGGTTCACGCCGGTCATGTTGGCGTTGCTGAAGTTGGCGTTCTTCAGGTTGGCCGACCGCAGGGAGGCTCCGCGAAGGCTGCAGTTGGTGAAGTCGACCCCGTGGGCCACGGCCTCCGACAGGTCCGCATCGTTCATGGAGGCCCCGCGGGCGTCCACCGAGGCGCCCATCCAGCGCAGGCCGGTCAGGGCGTCGATGCGACACAGCACTGCCGCCCGCAGGTCCGCCTCGTCCAGCATCGCCGAGGCCAGGACGGCGCCGCCGAGCTTGGCCCCACGAAGATCGGCGCGGCGCAGCACGGCGTGGCGAAGATCGGCCCGGGCCAGGTTCGCGCAGTAGAAGCTGGTGCGCGACAGGTCGCTGCCGGCCAGGATCGCCTTCTCGAAGTCGGCGCCGGTAAAGTCCGCGTCGGCCAGCTCCCGCTTCACGCAGATCACGCCGCGCACCTCGATAAAGCGTCCGATGGCGCGCGCGCCTCCCGGCCGGCCCGAGGTGAACGCCTCGTGACGAACCACCATGGCGGCGAACGCTTCCTGCGACAGGACCGCGTTGTCGATCTTGAGGGCGGTGCGGAGTCGGGACATCTCGGCGGGATTGAACGGAAGCGGGCCCGCAACTTCCCAGAAGAAGCTGAATCCATCGAAAAGACCGGCCCACCGACGCGGCGAAACCTGCACCTGTTTCGGGTAGCTCGCTCCACGCCGCCAGGGCGGCGACGCGGACGCGAACGTCATCGAATCACACCAGCATCGACCCTGGTCGCCGGGGAGGGGGCCGCGCGGGGAACCTCGCCCGACAGACGGCGTTGGATCTGCGGCCAGGATGGTTGGAGGGCTTGCCGTGAAGGATATGCTGTACTGGAGCCTGGCGGTGCCGGCGACGGTGGTCGTGGCGCTCATCCTGCTCAGGCTGATGCGCATCCCTGTATAATGGATGCAGGCGGGTCAATTCAGAGCGCTGAATATCCCGCTTGATGACGGCGAAGCCCTCAACAGAAATCCAGGCTGCGTTTTCTGAAACGCGACGGTTTTCGATGTCGCCGTATTTTCCGGCAGCTCCGTCGCGATCATGATATCGTCCGCGATAACACCAGGCGCGATCGAGCCTGACGCCCAAACGTGGGAGTCCGTCAGAGCCCGCAGGGCGACGGTCGGACCTGAAAGGATAGTGAATGGCCGCCGCGACCCTCGACGGAGAGGCGGTCCTCGGACTGGCCCTGGCGCTCGTCCAGTCCTCCACGGCCCCGGTGCTGCTCCTCGACGGCAGGCTGGCGGTGGTCGCCGCCAGCGCGTCCTTCTGCAAGACGTTCGGAGGCGATAACGCGACGATCATCGGCCGGTCTGTCTTCTCGCTGGGCGACGGACAATGGGACGTCCCGCAGCTCCGCTCGCTGCTGACCTCGACAGCGGCGGGCGCCGCCGAGGTCGAGGCCTATGAGCTCGACATCCAGGTCGCCGACGGACCGGCCCGCCGCCTGGTGCTCAACGCCCGCAACCTCAGCTACGGCGCGCCCGGCGTCGTCAGGCTGATGCTGACCCTGGCCGATGTTACGGACGCGCGCACGGCCGAAACCCTGCGAGACACCCTGGTCCGGGAGAAGGGCGTGCTTCTGCAGGAACTGCAGCACCGGGTCGCCAACAGCCTGCAGATCATCGCCAGCGTCCTCCTGCATACCGCGCGCAAGACCCAGTCGGACGAGACCCGCACCTATCTCACCGACGCCCACAGCCGGGTCATGTCGGTGGCGGAGCTGCAGCGGCAACTCTCGGAGACCTCGGTGGGCGATGTCGACCTGCGCGCCTACTTCACCGCCCTTTGCAACAGCATCGCCGCCTCGATGATCCGCGATCCGGGACAGGTCACCCTGTCGGTCGATGTCGACGCCAGCCTCTCGACGCCGGAGGTGTCGGTGAGTCTCGGCCTGATCGTCACTGAACTGGTGATCAACGCGCTGAAGCACGCGTTTCCCGGGGAAAGGTCAGGCGACATCGTCGTCCGGTATCGCTCGGACGGCCCGGCCTGGACCCTTTCAGTGACCGACGACGGCGTCGGCCTGCCAAAGGACCCGGCCGAGGCCACGCCCGGCCTCGGCACCAGCATCGTGCGGGCCCTGGCCCAGCAGCTGGCGGCAGAGATCACCGTGGCCAGCGCCAACCCCGGTACGCTCGTCTCCATCGACCATCGCGACCCTGCCCCGGGCGAGCCCCGACCGGAGCCGGCGCCTCTGGCGATCTAGGGATCGGGCACAGCGCCCGGGTCGGCGCGACAAGAGCGGAAAAGCCGCCGCGCACCGGCGACACAGGACCCGAAGCGGGCCCTGGTGGAGCCGAGGGGAGTCGAACCCCTGACCTCCTCATTGCGAACGAGGCGCTCTACCAACTGAGCTACGGCCCCCTCTCAGAGAGAGAAGAGCGCGGCAAATACGGCGGGGGCTCCCCGGCTGTCAAGCGCAAGTCCCGCGCCGGAGCGCCGCGTTCCCGGGCGCGCCTTGCTGGCGTCGCGGCCGACGGCTAGAACCGGTCGCATCAACGCCCCCGGGACCCCCGCGCCATGTTCGCTCTCGTCGAGTTTGTTTTCTTCATCATCAGCGGCCTGCTGAGCCTGCTGATCATCGCGTTGATCGTCGCCGCCGTGCTGTCCTGGCTGGTCGCCTTCGACATCATCAACCTGCGGAACCGTCTGGCGGGCAGCCTCTACTACGGCCTGCAGCGCTTCACCGAGCCGTTGCTCAACCCGATCCGGCGCTTCGTTCCGCCGCTCGGCGGCGTGGACCTGAGCTTCATCATCCTTTTCCTGCTGCTGCAGGGCATCCAGAGCATCCTGCTGCCGGCGGCGCGCAACGCCGTCCTGGGCCTGTTGATCTGACCATGCGCCTGGCCGTCCGCCTCACCCCGCGCGGCGGCCGGGACGCGGTCGAGGGCTGGGCCACCGGACCGGACGGGCGACCGTTCCTGAAGGCCCGGGTCGCCGCCCCGCCGGTGGAGGGCGAGGCCAATGCCGCCCTGACCGGGCTGCTGGCGAAGGCGCTGGGCGTCAGCAAATCCTCCGTCCGCATCGCAGCCGGCCAGACCGGCCGGCTCAAGCAGGTCGAGGTCGAGGGGCTGGACCCCGCCGCCGTGACCGCCGCCTTCGGGCCGCAACCGGGAGCCTGACCCATGGCCGGAAGCCAGGACTTCGCCGCCGACCCGCGCAACGCAGGCGCGCTGATCTGGCTTAACGGCAGGCTGGTCACCCGCGACGCGGCGAAGGTGTCCGTCTTCGACGCCGGCTTCGTGGTCGGGGACGGCGTCTGGGAGGGCCTGCGGCTGCACAGGGGCCGGCTGCTGTTCCTCGAGAAGCACCTCGACCGCCTCTACCAGGGCGCCGACGCCATCGCCCTCGACATCGGCATGAGCCGCCGGCAGATGACGGCCGCGCTTGACGACCTGCTGCGCGCCAACCGCATGGAGGACGGCGTCCACCTGCGGCTGATGGTGACCCGCGGCGAGAAGACCGGCGCCAACCAGGACCCCCGCAACGCCCTGGGCGTCCCGACGGTGGTGATCCTGGCCGAGTGGAAGGTCCCCAGTCCGTCGATCGTCACCAGCGGCCTGAAGCTGGCCACGGTCGGCATCCGCTGCACCCCGGCCCACATGTTCGACATGCGGCTGAACAGCCACAGCCGGCTGAACCTGATCATCGCGCTGAACGAGGCCATCCGGGCCGGCGCCGACGAGGCGCTGATGCTCGATCCGGACGGCTTCGTGTCGAGCTGCAACGCGACGAACTTCTTCTGGGTCCGGGACGGCGAGGTGCGGACCTCGACCGGCGAATTCTGCTTCAACGGCGTCACCCGCGCCAACGTCATCGCCCTGTGCGGCGAGGCGAAGATCCCCTTGCGACTTGACCGCTTCCCGGTCGAGGACGCCCGCGGCGCCGACGAGGCCTTCGTCACCGGCACCTTCGGCGGCCTGACTCCGGTGCGCGAGATCGACGGCCGCGCGCTGCCCCACGCCCTGCCCGGCCCTAGGACAGCCGAGCTGCGGGCGCTGTACGAGGGGCTCAAGGACCGGGACGCCGGGCTGTGAGCGCGCCGGTCCGCCTCTGCATGTGGTCGGGGCCGCGCAACATCTCCACGGCGATGATGCGGTCGTTCGAGAACCGGCCCGACTGCGCGGTCAGCGACGAGCCCTTCTACGCCGCCTATCTCGCGGAGACGGGGCTGGACCATCCCATGCGCAGCGAGATCCTGACCTCACAGCCGACGGACTGGCGCGTCGTGGCGACGGCGCTGGCCGGTCCCGCTCCGGGCGACGCGGCGGTCTGGTACCAGAAGCACATGACCCACCACATGCTGGACGGGTTCGGCCTCGACTGGGCGGACGGGGCGGTCAACGCCTTCCTGATCCGCGATCCCGCCCGGGTGCTGGCCTCCTATGTCGTCAAGCGCGGCGAGGTCACGCTGGCCGACATCGGGGTCGAGCGGCAGCGGGAACTCTTCGAGCGCGAGGCCGACCGGCTGGGCGCGCCGCCACCGGTGGTCGAGGGCCGCGACGTCCTGTCCGATCCGGCCGGAACCCTGGGCCGGCTCTGCGCCGCGCTGGGTATCGCCTTCGATGCCGCCATGCTGGCCTGGCCGGCGGGTCCTCGCGCCAGCGACGGCGTCTGGGCCCCGGCCTGGTACGACGCCGTCGAGCGCTCCACGGGCTTTGGTCCGCCGCCGGACGAGACCACGCCGCCGGCCCTGAGCGACGATCTTCGCCGCATCGCCGAGGCCGCCCGGCCGCATTACGAGCGGCTCGCCGCCTTCCGGCTGTAACAATCGCTCGCCAACTGTTGCCGCCGGACGCCTTCTAGCCGTCACGGGAACAGGATAGGGTCCCGTTTCATGGACAAGCCCGCCACCCACTATCCGACGTCCGGCGCCAAGTGCGCAGACCTTGTCGTGCACATCGTCGGCCTGGCCTTCGCCCTGTTCGGCGGCGGCATCATGCTGGGTCTGTCGGTGGGCGTGGGCGACCTGGGCAAGGTGGCTGCGATCGGCATCTATGCGGTCGGCATGATGACCATGCTGGGCTGTTCGATGGCCTACAACTTCGGGAAACACACCTGGCGGCCGGTGCTGCGCCGGTTCGATCATGCCGGCATCTTCCTGATGATCGCCGGCTCCTACACCCCCTTCACGACCCAGAACCTGACCGGGGCCTGGTCGATGGGCATGACCGTCGGCGTCTGGACGCTGGCGGGCCTGGGCATCCTGGGCAAGCTGTTCCTGCCGGGCCTCGGCCGCGGCTTCTGGGTGGCGCTCTACGTTGCGCTGGGCTGGATCGTGCTGGTGGCCATCAAGCCGATGATCGACGGCCTGGGCTGGGTGGCGCTGCTGCTGCTGGGCATAGGCGGCCTGATCTACTCGACCGGGGTGATCTTCTATCTGATGAAGAAGTTCCACTTCCGCCGCGCGGTCTGGCACGGCCATGTCGTGGTCGGCGCCGCCGTGCAGTACGCCGCCGTCATGGTCGGCGTGGTCTTCGCGGGGTCTCACTAGAGACCTTCCCTCCCCGTTAGGAGAGGGAAGAAAGCACCCCCTCCGCCGCCGCCAGGCCCGTCGCGAAACAGGCCTGCAGCAGGTAGCCGCCGGTCGGGGCCTCCCAGTCCAGCATCTCGCCGGCGACGAACACGCCGGGCAACGCCGTCAGCATCAGATGTTGGTCCACCGCATCCAGCGTCACCCCGCCGGCCGTCGAGATCGCCCGGTCGATGGGGGCCACGTCCGTCAGGGTCAGCGGCACGGCCTTGATCCTGGAGGCCAGGGCCCCGGGATCGAGGGGCAGGTCGACGCCGTGCCCCTCGCGCAGCAGATTGGCCTCGGCCGGCGACAGGTGGATCAGCTTGCGCAGCCGGGTAGCCACCGACTGCCCCTTCTCGCCGCGATGCAGGCGGGCGGTCAGCTGCTGTCGGGTCATGGCCGGCCGCAGGTCGATGGTCAGGGTCGCCGAACCGGTCGCGAGGATCGCCTCGCGCAGCACCGGCGACAGCGCATAGACGGCGCCGCCCTCGAGTCCGTAGCGGGCGACCATGGCGTCGCCCTTCACCGTGCGATCGGCGAACGTCAGGGCCACGCTCTTCAGCGGCTGGCCGGCGAAGCGATCGCGGAAGATATCGCTCCAGGCGACGGTGAAGCCGCTGTTGGAGGGCTTGAACGGTGTCAGGCTCACGCCCTTTTCGGCGAGCCACGGCGCCCAGCCGCCGTCGGAGCCCAGCCGCGCCCAGCTGGCGCCGCCGAGGGCAAGGACGGCAGCGTCGGGCGTCTCGACAGTCTCGCCGCCCGCCGAGCGGAAGCGCAGACCGCCCGAGGCGTCCCAGCCCAGCCATTCGCTGCGCGTGCGGATCGTCACGCCCAGCGTCTCCAGCCGGGCCAGCCAGGCGCGCAGAAGGGGCGAGGCCTTCATGGCGCGCGGGAAGACCCGACCGCTGGAGCCGGTGAAGGTTTCCTGCCCCAGGTCGGCCGCCCAGGCGATGAGCGCCTCGGGCGGAAACGCGTCGAGCAGCGGCCCAAGGCGCGCGCCGGCCTCCGCGTAGCGGCCCTTGAACGCCGCCAGATCCTCGGAGTGGGTCAGGTTCAGCCCGCCGCGCCCGGCCATCAGGAACTTGCGCCCGACAGTCGGCATCTTCTCGTGGACGGTGACGGCCAGCCCGGCCCGCGCCAGCCGCTGGGCGGCCATCAGGCCGGCGGGTCCGGCGCCGATGATGACGACGGTCTTGGGGGAACTGCTCATGCGCCCGCCATGCGCTCTGGAGCGCGGAAGGGCAAGCTTGGGGACTGCTTCGCGCAGCCTAGCTGCCCCGATTGGCGGCAGCCTCTCAGGGACAGCTACCGGCTGCGCCGGAAGCCGTCCCCCCGCTATGTCCCCGTGAACCGTCCCGGCCGACGCTCCGCCACCGCGCGGACGCCTTCGGCGAAGTCGTTGGTCGGACGCAGGATCGCCTGTTCGGCGGCCTCCAGGTCGGTCTGGGCGCGGATCTCCTCGGCAAGGCCCGCCCGCAGGGTGGCGCGGGTCGCCTGCACGGCCAGCGGACCGTTCTCGGCGATCTCCTGGGCCCAGGCCATGGCGTCGGCCCGCAGGCCGGACAGGTCGGTGACGTCGTCGACCAGGCCCCAGGCCAGGGCCTCGCTGGCCTTGATCCGTCGCCCGGTCAGGAACATCACCGCCGCCTTCTGGGCGCCGACGACGCGGGGCAGGCTGGCGGTCGTGCCGAAGCCCGGATGGAAGCCGAGCTTGACGAAGTTGGCCGAGAATCGGGCCTCCGGCGCGGCGACGCGGACGTCGGCCACCAGGGCCAGACCCAGACCGGCGCCGACGGCCGCGCCCTGGATCGCCGCCACGATCGGCTTGCGGGACGCGAACAGCCGCGCGGCCTGGGCATAGAGGGCGTGGGTCGAATCGACGACCCCGGACTCGCCCGGAGTGACCAGATCCGCGCCGCCGCAGAACACCCGCCCCGCCGAGCACAGCAGGCTGACCCGCAGCTCACGGTCGGCGTCGACGTCCTCGAGCGCATCGGCCAGGTCGCGGATCAGGTCGACGGTGACGTGGTTGTTGGGCGGCCGGTCGATCTCCAGCACCGCCACATGCCCCTCGACCGTGACCTTGATCTCTCCGTAGGCGGCCCTCATCGCTTCAGGCCCAGCAGGTTGCGGGCCACGACCCATTTGTGGACCTCGGTCGGGCCGTCATAGATCCGCATGGTGCGCAGCTTGGACTGCATCAGGTGCAGCGGCAGCTCGCGGGTCATGCCCATGGCCCCGAAGGCCTGCATGACATTGTCGACCACCTCATAGGCCATCTCGGTGCCGTAGGCCTTGATCATCGAGATCTCGTTGCGCACGTCGCGGCCCTGGTCGAGCTTCCAGGCGCAGTCGTAGGTCATCAGCCGGGCGGCGTGGATACGGGTGGCGGCGTCGGCGATCCACCACTGGATCTGCTGGCGCTCCGACAGCGGCGCGCCGAAGGTCGTCCGCTGCGGGGCATACTCGATCAGCATGTCCAGCGCCCGCTGAGCCATGCCGATCGACCAGCTGGCCATCTCGATGCGGCGGGTCGACAGCCGCACCTGCATGGGGGCGAAGCCCTGGCCCTCCTTGCCCAGCAGCTTCCAGCCCGGCACGCGGCAGTCTTCCAGCGCGATCTCGTAGCTGTACTGCCCGCCCAGCATCGGGATGCGGCGGAGCACGTTGAAGCCGGGCGTGCCCTTGTCGATCAGGAAGGCGGAGATGCCGCCCCGGGCGCCCTTCTCGCGGTCGGTGACCGCCATGGTGATGGTGAAGTCGGCCTCGGCGCCGCGGGTGATCCAGATCTTGCGGCCGTTGAGGATCCAGTCCTCGCCCCCATCCTCGCCAGGGACCCGCTCGGCGCGGGTGATCATCCCGGCGGGGTCGGAGCCGGCGCCCGGCTCGGAGATGCCGATGGCCGAGATGGTCTCCCCGGCCACGTAGGGCGCCAGGTAGGCGGCGCGCTGGCGGTCGTCGACCGTGGCCATGAGCATGCGCAGGTTGGGGCTGTCGGGCGGCAGGGTGTAGGGGGTGACCGTCCGGCCCAGCTCCTCGTTGACCCCGACCAGGGCCACGGCCGGCAGGTCGATGCCGCCGACGTCCTCGGGCGCGTCCAGGCCCCAGAGGCCCAGCTCGCGGGAGACCTTGTCGATCTTCGCCTGCTCCTCGGCGGTCAGGGCGGTGGGCCCGCCGGACGCCTCGCGCTCCAGCACCGTGGCCTCGAGCGGCATCAATTCGTCCTCGACGAACCGCCGCACGAGATCCTTGATCATCCGGTGCTCTTCACTGAGCTCGAAATGCATGGCGGCGCGCTCCCTTGTCCGGGCGCGACCTTACGGCCCGCCGCCCACCGGGGAAATGGCGCCGTTGCGTCAGGTCCGGCGGTCGGCGGCGATCAGCCGCTCAACATCCCGGCGGATCTCGCCCAGGGTGGCGATTCCGTAGCCGTCTTCGTCCCCGGGCGCGGCGCGTTGGGCGTCCATGAGATCGTCCAGCACCTTGAGCAGGGCGTCCAGCGGATCACGCGGCCGCTGCGCGGCGAGCGCCTTCAACGCCGCGAGCGCCCGGCCATGCGCGAAGTAGACATCCATTCCGACGTTGCGACCGCCGCCGGAACTCCAGTGGCTCGATGAGAGCCGCCGGGTCGCGTCGGCCAGCTGCTTGGCGAAGATCAGGATCAGCTCGTCGCGGTAGGGGCGAAAACTCGAGCCGAGCACCTTCATCGTCAAGCCGGCGCCGGTCTCGACGACGGCCGCCCTGAGATCCGGCGACAGCGGCGCGGGGACCAGGCCGGAAATGCGGCGGACAAGGCCCCGCTCGCGCCATCCCTCGAGCATCAGGACGGAACCCGCATGCCAGAGGCGCGAGCACGCGGCAGGCCGTCCTGATGGTGCATGATCATCGTGGCTCCGCCGGCTGACTTATTGAGATCTGAGGACCCCACTCGACAGTATCTCGCCACCCTGTCGCGCGCGCCAGCTGTAGTCCAGCCTGCCGTCGCTTCGCGGCGCCAGTTCGATGAACCCGCTCGGCGCGCATCCCTTGCCCTGATCGTTGATCGACTCGACGAGAGTCAGCCGACCTGCGGGCGCCTGGCTGGATGCGTAGGCTGTCCAGCTTCCACTGCAACTGTACCCTGAGTACTGGATGGAGCCGGTAAGCGTGCCATCCGGGTTGGACTGCAGCGTCGCGTAAGCCGTGTAGGATTTGAACATGCCGGCAGGTTCATAAACCTGGCCGACCCACCGCCCGGTGAACCGGGAGGGGTCGATTGTGGAAGACGGCGTTCCCCTTGGGGCGGCCGGGGGCGCAGGCCTGATGACCGGGGGCGTCCAGCCGGCCGGTCGTTCGGTAGCGCCCGTCACGGCGTCGACCCGGGCGCCGTCCTGGAGCCACAGGACTCCCGGGCCGGCCGACCCGTCAGGCTTGATGATGCCGATGGCGCCGCCCTGGGCCGCGGCGCAGATCCGGAACGGAACGCCGCTCAGGTCCCCGCCCCGCACAATGACGGCATAGGGCAACCCCGCGCACATCCGGTCCACGACCCGATAGGTCACCGTCTGCCCCGCCGGGACGCTCGCGCCCGTGATGTAGACGGTGATTTCCCTGATCGCGTGGGCCGGTGTGACAAAGGCGACCGCAAACAGCGCCGCTATTGCCGCGGATACGGACCTCATCCGCCCCATCACACCCTCCTGCTTCGAAAGCTCCTGATCCAGGCTGCCCGAGGCTAAGGCCGAACAGGCGACAGGATTGTGAAGCGGGCTGAGGGCAGAGACCGGGCGGGAAAGGAGCGGCGCCGCTCAGGTGACTCGAACACCTGACCCCCGTTCATCAGGTGGCTGCCTGGGGAGCTCCGCGCGCACACCTTTTCCTAGCCACCTCAACGAAGGCTCAGATCAACACAGGACTCTCGTCATGGCTGAATGACAAACGCAGGTTACGTCACTCCCGATGCCGCTCAGGTCCTTCCGACCTACCCTGACGCGCAAAGACGTATGGCCCCAGACCAGCCCCGCTCATTGTCGCATTGGAGTGGTTGGCGGAGATCGACCCGGGACTATGTCAGCGGGCTCTCGTGATGCCGGTTGCCGGAGGGCCGCCAGGCTGGAGCGGGTCTGGGGTCAGCCGGTCGCGCAAGGCCAGGTCTCGGTGAGCAGTCGTCAGAGGTCCAGGGTCAGCTGAGGGTCAGGCGCGGGCGAGGATGGGGACGAGGCGGCGGGTTTTCGGCGGCCGCCCCGCATCGGAATGCCGGCCTTGCGGCTGCCGTGTCTGGCGACGATATCCCGCGCCTGAGCCCCATGGGCCGCACCCTGGCGGACCGCATGAACAGCCTCCCGCGCGGCCCGGGCGGCGGCGGCATTGTCGACCAGCGGCGGCGGATAGAGGAGGCGGGTGGCGCCCGGCCAGGCCCAGGGCTCGTGCAGGAAGGCGTCCGGTACATCTGAAAGCTCTGGCACATGAGCCCGTACGAACCGGCCATCGGGGTCCTGATCCAGACCCTGCTTTACCGGATTATAGATCCGCATGGTGTTGATACCGGTCGTACCCGACTGCATCTGGACCTGCGACCAGTGGATGCCAGGCTCATAGTCGACGAACTTGCGCGCCAGATGCAGGCCGGTCTCCCGCCAGGGCAACCAAAGTTGATAGCTGGCAAAGGACATAAGCATGGCGCGCATGCGGAAATTTATCCAGCCATGCTGGTTCAGGGCCCGCATGCAGGCATCGACGAAGGGAAAGCCGGTGCGCCCCTCGCTCCACGCCGCAAGACGCTCCGGATCAGCCGCCTGCGGTCGCAGGCCGTCATAGGCCGGATGCAGATTTTCGAACTCGATGCGCGGCTCGTCCTCCAGCTTCTGCATGAAGTGGCAATGCCAATGCTGGCGGCCGATGAAGGAGATCAGGGAGGCGCGCCAGCGGCTGGCGTCTGGATCGCCGGAGGCTCTCAGGTCGCGCATCCGGGCGGCGCTGGCCTGGGCGACCTCACGCATAGAGATCGTTCCCCAGGTCAGGTGCGGCGACAGTCGGGAACTGGCGTCGAAGGCCGTCACCGGGCTGGACATCTTGAAGCGGTAGTCGCGGCCGCGGGCGTTGAGGAAACTGTCCAGTATCGACAGGGCGGCCGCCCGGCCGCCGGTCTGCCGATGCGGGCAGGGGTCGGGCGCCAGGCCCAGCGCGGCGGAGTCCGGCAGGTCATCCGACTGGAGGCCCTCCAGCCGCGTCAGGGCAGTTGGCGGCGCGGTCAGGGGCTGGGCCATGTCATGGTCCCAGGCCCTGGCCCAGCCATTGCGAGATTTCAGGCGGCGGATCACACCGAACTGTCGTGGTTCATGCCAGGGCACTCCCGCGCGTCTGGCCCAAGCGGCCACAGCGAGGTCGCGGGTATAGGTCCAGCCATTGCCGGTCTCTTCATGGCTCCACAAGGCGGCGATACCTCGCCGGTCGTGCAGCTGCGCCAGGACCTGGACGGCCTCGCCGGTCCGGACGCAGAGGGGCTGGCCGAGGGTTGTCAGGGCCTCGTCCAGTTCCTTGAGGCACTCGGCCGCAAAGCCCCACTGCCGGGCCGAGGTGTCCGGCTGGGCCCAGAGGCCAGGCTCTACGATGTAAAGGGGCAGGACCGGCCCGGCCCGGGCCGCCAGAGCCAGGGGCCGGTGGTCGACAACCCGCAGGTCGCGCTTGAACCAGACGACCTGTAGCGGCCCGGTCACGAGACCCCCAACTCGCCCAGGATCGCCGGGATCCGGTCCTTGAAGGCGAAGAAGCCCTTCGTGGCCAGCGGCCAGAAGGCGTCGTCCCAGTCCCGACGCACCTGGACCAGCGTGATGCCGGCCAAGGCCAACTCTGGCGCCAGCCGCGCCAAGGCCTGGGCCGTTGGCCCCACGGGGGCGAAGGCCGTCACGATTTTGCTGACCCCTGCATTCTCCGCCGCTGTCGCCAAGTCGGCCGCTGCCAGCCTGCCCACGCGGTAGACAGGGCCGCCAAAACGCCTGGCTGCCCGGGTGGCGGTATCGCTGGCGGCAGCATCCGAGAACCGCCGGCTCGCCTCACCCCAGGCAAGGGCGGGATCGGCAGCCACAATCGCGCCCTGAACCGCCGATCGTTCCGGCAGCAGGGATTCCGGATGCAGGTCCTCCGGCGTAACCAGCAGCAGGAAGGGCTGGCCCAGGTCGGTCCGCGGCCGGGCTGCCAGAGGCAGGGCGTGACCCACCGGTGGTTCGGTTATGGCAACAGCTGTCTGCGCCAAGCCTTTGGGGGCAAACCGGCCCTCTGTGTAGCGCTCGATATTGGAAGCGGTCGCAAGGTAGGTTTTGCCCGGCGTCTGGAGGCCAGCGACCCAGCGCCAGGACAGCGTGTTAATGGCTACGTCCGCATCGACCAGGTGGCGAAGGAAGAAGTCGGCGCCGAGAGCCCACGGCAGGCCAAGCGTGAAGATCCAGATCGAGGCGAACCACATCCGAGCGTGGTTGTGCAGGTAGCCGGTCTGAACCAGCTCGCGGGCCCAGTCATCGAACCCCTCGATCCCGGTGGCGCCGCGCTCGGCGTCGGCCAGGGCCCGGCTGTCTGCAAGGTCCAGGAGGCTGCGGTCGCGGGTCTCCAGAAACCGGGTCCAGATGGAGGGGCGAAGCTCCAGCCAACCCTTCCAGTAGGTTCGCCAAAGCACCTCCTGGACGTACTTCTCGGCGGCCTCGAGCCGATGGACCGCCAGGACCGCCGCGACGATCTCCTGCTCGGTAATCAGCCGACGGCTCGTGTAGGGCGACAACCGCGAGACGGCGCCCGGCTGGTCCGGCCCCGGATCAGTATTCCGCCCCATCTCGTAGGCCCGCCCCGCCCGCGGCGCAAAGCCAGCCAGTCGGTCCAGGGCTGCCTGGCGGGTCGGCGGAAAGTCGGTCTCGGCTAGTCGGTCAGGGGCCTGCGTCATCGGGCAGCGGACTCGGTTCGGCGCGGGCGCCACTGGCGCAGGACATAAGGCGCAAACCGGGATCGCCAATCTCCGGGCGAGGCGCAGGACCGCAAAGCTGTGCGCTTGGCTCTGTCAGCCCAAACTGATTGCTGACCTGCACCCTGCCCTGCCAGCGTCTGGTGGAGACAAGTTGTCGTTGGGCTGACAGCACCCGCAGGGTCGATTGGCGGGTCAGATGGGGCTGGAGATTGAAGGTCTCGTAGAGCGAGGCGTGATGGTCTGAGAACATCCGCTTCGGGTCGATCGTCCAACTGGCGTCGCGCCGGAGAGAGGATCTTCCCGCGCTTGTCATTCATTTCGGAAGTGCGCGCCGCCCGCCCTTTGGGACATGGCTGATACCATTACTGAAAACGGTTCGCGAAGCGCTGGATCGAGGGACGAAAGACCAAAAAGGCACGGTAGAGCGCCTCAAGCGTTCCCAGCACCAATGGCGATCGCGCTGCCAAGCCGAGGGGGCGAAGGAGCGGAATCGCGCGCCACATCGCAGCAAAGGCCGCTGCACCGGATAAGAGTTGACCCTCTTCGCTGGCATGGAAACGCGCCAGCAAGTCTGCCCGGTCGATCGGGCAGGTGATGGGAGCAGCGGCGGCGAGGTTCAGCCAGTCAATTCGACCGCGAACGTCCAGCTTGCGCATCAGAGCGATTTCTCGGCGGCACAGCGGGCAGTCGCCATCATACCAGACAATCAACTTGGTCATGCTTCAGAGCTAGTTCGGTTGGGACCGTTGTCACCAACGAACCTTTCCAGAAGAAACAGTGCTGCCAGTCCGGGGCCAGCCTGCAGCCGTCACTTCCATCGCGCGCTCGAAGAAAAGTGGCGTGCGGCGGACCACACGTCTAAAGACCTCATGCGGACGGTGCCGCAAAACTGTTTGGTCAACCGCCCGGGACGGGCGGCTGGCCCCAAGCGAATGGAGAGCTGGTGAGCAACTCCCTGACCCCCGACGAGCCGGTCTCCGAGAAGATCCGCGTTCGCCTGAAAGCCTCCCGGAAGCGCTTCCACGCCAACGACAACATTTCCGCCTTCCTGGAGGCCGGGGATCTCGAAGCGCTCCTCGCCGAGGTGGAGGGCAAGTTCAAGGGCGTGCTGGAAAGCCTGGTGATCGACACCGAGAGCGATCACAACACTCAGGAGACCGCGCGGCGTGTGGCCAAGATGTACCTGACCGAGGTGTTCCGGGGTCGGTATGCCAGCCCTCCCGCGGTGACCGAGTTTCCGAATGCCGAGGCGTTGAACGAGCTCATGATCGTGGGCCCGATCACGATCCGCAGCGCCTGTAGCCACCATTTCTGCCCGATCATGGGGAAGCTCTGGGTCGGGCTCATGCCCAACGAGCACTCCAACCTTATCGGCCTGTCGAAGTACTCCCGTCTCGCCGAATGGGTGATGTCTCGTCCCCAGATCCAGGAGGAGGCCATCACCCAGATGGCCGACCTTCTAATGGAGAAGGTGCGGCCCGATGGTCTGGCCGTCGTGATGGAGGCTGATCACTTCTGCATGCACTGGCGGGGTGTGAAGGACAACGAGACCATGATGATCAACAGCGTCATGCGGGGCTCGTTCCTCAAGGACCACCACCTGCGCAGCGAGTTCCTCTCGCTGCTGAAGCACCGGAGTTGATGATGCTGGTTCGCTGCCTTTACGCCAGCCGTCCTGTCGCCGCCCTGCAAGGGGCCGCCCTCGACACGATCCTCGAGCAGTCGCGCAAGAACAACCCGGCGCTGGGTATCACCGGCCTGCTGTGCGTCTCGGACGACCTGTTCGTCCAGGTCATCGAGGGGGGTCGCGACGAGGTGTGCGACCTCTTCAACGCCATCGTCCGGGACAACCGTCACCAGCAGGTCCGACTGCTGGCGTACGAGGAGATTTCGGAGCGGCGGTTCGGCAACTGGACGATGGGCCATGTGAGCATCAACAAGCTCAACCCCGGCCTGCTGCTGAAGTACTTCAGGCGGGTCGAGCTCAATCCCTTCGAGTGCTCGGGCGCGGCGACCATGGCCCTGCTGGGGGAACTGGTGGCGACCGCCTCGATCCTCAACCGCCCGGAGTAGGGCCCGGTCCAGGGCGGGCGGCGCCGCTACTCGTAGTAGACGCCTATCGGCACGGCTGCGCTTACGTTGGTGAGAGAGGTGCTGATGTTCTGGCTTAGCAGCCCGGTGATCTGCAACCGGTCGACTCCGGCGGAGTCCGTCCTCGCTGTCAGGGTCCGGGTGATGTCGCCAGAGTTGTCGCTGATGACGGTGAGCGTGTCGACTGTCAGATCTCCTGGACCCGCGACGAACCTCGTCGGCAGGGTAACCCGGTAGACGCGGCCAGGGTCGCCCGTGATGCGGATGATGGCCGCCCCGGACTGGGTCATGATGCCCATGCCGATGCGCGACGAGACCGGGTTGAAGGTCATGGGCCGCTCTGCTGCAACCGACAGCGAGCGCTCGATCGTCAGCGATGCGTTGGCGCGTTGAGCGGTGTCCTGCGGTTGCGCCATGGCCCAATTGGCGGCGAGCGAAAGACAGGCAGCAAGGATCAGGAAGCGGATCATAGTTCGGTCGCCGTGACGGTGAAGGTGAAGGTCTGTATGCCGCCTTGGGCGGCCGCCGCCATCAGGACATCCATGCCGAGGGTGAAGGACATCGGGTTTTTGCGGGTGTCCATCCTGAGGTCGAACGTCAGGCTCGCCCCATCGGCCGGGCGCGCCGATTTGAACCTGCCACCGCTCAACGTCCCGATCCGGAAGAGGCTAATTCTGCTGTCGCCGGAAGCACCGCTCGCAGTGATCGTGATCCGGAACTCGTCTCCTTTGCAGTTGTTGGTGCCGCAGTGCAGCGTGATGGTCGGCACGGGGATCGAGCTGGAGCTGACGCGGATGGCGTCGCCGGATACGCGGGTGACCGCTCCGGCTGTACTGACCGAGAAGGTCGTGGCGGTGCTGCCCTTCATCACGATCCCGATCTCCGGCGATGTCATGGGCGAGCGGGAGATGCTGAGCTGAGCGGCGGCCGGCGTCGCTGCGAGGCAGGCGAGCGCCAGCGCCAAGGCGAGGACGGAGCGTATCATGAGCCGGTCTCCAGCGAACCGATAAGGATGAACAGGTCGCCGCCGCGAACGAAGCCACCAGACGCCGGCACGACAAGCTCGAGCGCCTCCTCAAGGCTCATGCGCAGATCCCGCGCCTGGTCGGGATCCAGCGTCACCCGGTAGCGACCGGGGCGGACACCCTCGATGAACGCAACACCGGCGTGGTCAGTACGCGCGGAAACGGTCTCGCCGCCAGCTACAGGGATCAGGCGCAGTTCGACCGCCGCGAGGGGCCGGTCGGAACCGTCGCGCCGGAGACGGGCGCGCAGTTCGATCTCGCTCGTGACCTGCAGCGGATAATTGACGACAGCGATGCGGCCCGGACGGGGGACGACTTCGATCAGACTGTCGGCGACGAGGAAGGGATCGTCCACGCCTTCCAGGTTGACCCTTATGCGCGCAGTCCCGGCGTCACCCAGACCGCTGGCCAGCACCTGTCCGTCGACGCCAGTGACGGCCGCCCCTGCCGGCGTTTCGAGAATGACATTGCGGACCGGCGCTTCGTCAGGTTGGCTTAGTCCATCACCGTTGGTGTCAACGAAGGCGTTCAGCGCCACCGAACCGCCCCCCGCCACGCCAGGCCGCACAAAACCGTACCGCCGCTTGAACGGATCAAACGCAAGGCCGAAGGCGAACTGCACGCCGACCTGCCAGTCGCCTCGATCCATTTCATAGACGCCTGTAAGGGCGACATCGAAGCGGGAGGCGCGAAAGTAACCCG
The DNA here is from genome assembly GCA_027487945.1 of Caulobacteraceae bacterium. Lineage (GTDB taxonomy): Bacteria > Pseudomonadota > Alphaproteobacteria > Caulobacterales > Caulobacteraceae > Caulobacter. The sequence continues at coordinate 24,351 of JAIYCQ010000006.1, read as the reverse complement.
AGCCCTGAACTGTTGTACTGGACTGTTCTCCGAGCGAACGGGCAACGGCCAGCCTGAGGGAGCGACGCTCGCTGATCTGATAGTCGAGGGTGGCGTATGCGGTGTTCAGCCGCGCGTCCGGCGCCAGCTCATAGTTCACGCCGCCACGCAGTTGAGCGCGGCCGGCGACCAAGGTGGCCACGTCGATGTCACCGGCCAGCCGTTCACGCCGCGTTCCGCCAGCCTTCTCGTTCTCATAAGACAACGCGCCAGACAGATAGTAGCGGTCTACCGGGGCCGAGGTGCGCATCGCGGCGGTGAACAGGTCCGTTTCGTCCGCGCGCTCGAGTCGGCGAAGATCAAACGAAAGAGGCAGGATGAAGCCTGGCGCAAGCGGCAGCTCTGCATCCACACGCAGATCAGTGCTGCGCGTCAGGGCGGCGCCGCCGATGCCAAGCTGGCGCGTCTCGTCGATGAACTCGCCGCGGTATTCTGAATGCCGCCCGACCAGCGATACGCCGAACGGGCGTGCACCGAGCCCCAGGGTCGTGCTGGTCCCGCCGTTGCTATCCGTGGCGACGTCGAACTGGGCGGCAAGGGCGCCGAGTGAGGCGCGCACCCCGATCAAACCGACCGACCTGGCGTCGCGCTGCAGCGGGGTGTAGCGAGCGAGGCCTCCGCTCAGAGTGACCGTCGGACTCAAGCCGTAGTCGAACAGGGCGGTTAGACGGGCCTCGCCCGTGGAACTGTCGACAACCTTGTCGCCGACCGCGAAGACATCCACGTTCTGTTCGACCGCGCCCAGCCGGAGAACCAACTTGCCGGCCGGGACCTGTCCGGTACCGAAATTGACCCGGCGGACCTCTTCCCGGATCTGACCTTGCGGGCCGTAAAACACAAGACGGATGGTGTTGAGACCAAAGGCCAGCGGTATGTCCAGGAACTCGTAACGACCACGAGCCGCCGAAGCCTGCGTCGCCCGGAGGACCTCGTTGACATACAGTTCGACATCCTCGCCGAGAGGCAGCTCGCCGCGCAAATCCAAAGGGGTCGACAGGTCCAACGCTTCAAGCGGGGCGGAGGTGTAGTAGAAGCCGCGCCCGCCAACACTGCCAGCGCCCAGCGACATGGACGGGGTGAACACGTCGCCGGCGCCTGCTCGTGTGGCCCCGAACGGACCTAGCGCCCGCCCGCCCGGATCTTTTCGTTCGAAGAGCACGCGTACGTCGTTCACGTCGCCGTCCTGGTCCGAGCCGACAAAGCCCTGAAATCCAGAATAGAATAGGTCACCCGCCAGACGCAGGTCGTAGCTGCGTGTCTGGCTCGATCTGTCGCGCGCGATCTGGCCGCCGAGATTGACGTCGATGGCCATAGGGGTGATGCCCGTGTAGGGCGCGGCTGCCATCAGTGCACGGACAGATCCGGCCGGCTCCCGCAACCCGCTGGCACGCCGTTCGCGGGCCATGCGCTGCTGGAACGGCAGCGGCTCAGTCGGGTTCACCGCCAGGATCTGGGCGCTGACGTCCGCGCGCAGCCGAACTGGCAAGAGCTGTTCAATCAGGTCCAGCCGTACATAAAGGTCGCCGTCATAGATTGCCGCCTGGCCGGCCTGGAAGGCGATTGGCCGTCCGCCCACCGAGGCGAGACCGCCCCGAAGATCTATGCTCAGTTCGCGGTCCCGGGATCCAACCCAGCCCTCGGCCCGCGCCTCGGTCGGGAAAACCCCAACGGCGAACCCCAGCACCCGGGAGAATTCACCCAGCGGAACGAACACGCCTGCGCGTGAGCCGTAGACGTTCATCGACTCGGCGAGTTGATAGCCGTCGGTAGTGACCTCCATGAACAGGAGGTCGTCAGGGCTGAAGGGCTGCGGGGCGGCTGCTTCAGCGAGGTCGGCGACGATCTGCTGGGCCCGCGTGTCTGTTGCGGATCCCAAGGCAGCCAGCGCGATACCAAGGGCCGCCACGACGAGCCTTCTCCTCATGGAGCCCGGACGACCGCCGTCGCAAGCACGGCGCCGGCCCGGGTATCGTCGTCCTTGTAGACGACCCGGATCGGTTCATCGGCGGCAACCGGCTCGGCCAGAGGCAAGATGACTGAGCGCCGTCCGATCTCAGGGTAGACGGCTACGCCTCGCAAGACGGCGACACGCCGTTCGCGCGGACCCTGTCCTGCATAGACCTCCAGGTCGCCGTAGACGGAATTTGCGCCCAGCCGGACCAGCTCCAGTTTGAGCGCTCCATTCGGGGTGCCTTCGGCAGGGGGCAGGCGTAAAGGCGCACTGATCTCGGTACGAACGTCAATGACACCTTCCCGGACAATCAACGGAATACTGATGCTGAACAGGGCGATGACCTGAAGGGAAACCTCACCCGATTCCGCCTGGGCGGCCTGAGCGGCGGTGAACCCGGCATCCTCCGGAGGCAGGACGGTAATGGTCAGGTGGGTCCGATATTCTCCAGATCCGCCAGTTGCTGGCGGACGCAGCCGTAGGCGGATTACCTGGCTCTCGCGCGGCTGCAAGGTGACGCGACGCGGCGTGTACTGGATGAAGGCGGATGCCGATCGAGGCGCCTCGATGTCCAGCGCATCGGTGGCGGCGACGATCTGGCCGTCCGGCCGCATCACGCGGTCAACGAGCTCGACCGTGTAGGTCGCCGGCGCATCACCCTGATTGAAGACGTAAACGGAGGCCGAGCGCTCGTTTGCATCGAAGACGACGCGGCGTGGAGAGATGTTCAGGTCGGCGCCGACCTGGGCCGAAGCCGCGCCGGCTAGCGTCATCGTCAGGACGGCGACGGCAGCGGCGGCAGCGACGGCAGCGGCTCTGAACATTGTGGACCCTCAACGCGTAATTGGAAGCGCAACTCCTACTTTAGACTTGGCCGACTTTCAGACGGGTTAATCAATCGGCGGGCGCCAGACGACCGACCCTCTCCTTTAGTTATAGGCGGCAGAGACCGTGAAGGTGCCGGAGTAGGTCCCCGTATTGGTGGCTGAGTCCACCGACACGCTGCCGCCGACATTGAAGCCCAGCGAGCCTGCCGAGCCGAGCGCGTTGCTCAGTGTCTGGGCGCCGGCTGAACCGACCAGGTTGTTACTGGTGGTCACCGTGAGGCTGTCCGCGCCGTTGACCATTGTGAAGGTCGCTGGAATGGTGACCGAGATCGACTGACCGCCTTCGCCTGTGATTTCGAACTGGGCGGCCTGGGGCGTATCGCCTGATGCAAGGGCGACAACACCGCCGTCGACCGTCCGGCTCCCTGCTGCGCTGACGACCACCGAACCGGAACCCGAGGACGGGCGGACGACGGTGCCAAACTTGAGGTCGGCACTCTTGGAAATCGTCAGGGGGCGGATGATGGTGATCGACCCCGTGCCGGTCGTCGACGCCGTCGACTGCGCAAAGGCGGGGGAGGCGATGGCGACAAGAGCGAGAGAGGCGGCAGCGACAGCAGCTTTAACTCGATACATGGTGTGCTCCTTTGCACCGAATTCGATGCGATGAACTTTGATTGACCGCTGCGGACCGGGCTGTCTACGCCTCTGACCTTCAGATGAGGCAAAATCTGACCAAAGTTATATGTTTGGAGCGAAGTATTAGATCATAAATATATCAGTAACCAGGATTGTTATACCAATATTTTCCAAACTCTGAATTATTAATGCTCTATTATACATATTTTAAGCTGTTTCATTTATCATGTTCAATGGGAATGGGCCGCCGAGAGGCAGACGGGCGCTTGATGGGAGCAAAGATGCGCTGGATTGTGATGATTGTGGATGATCATCCTCTGGTCGGCGAAGCGCTCGAGATATCCATTCGGGCGGCTTATCCAGACATGGACATCGGACGTGTGACTTCGGCTACAGAGGCAGAAGCCTACGTCAAGGCCAACGCGGCCATGATCAAGCTCGTCATGCTGGACCTGGTGCTGCCGGACGCCACCGGCTTCAGCGCGCTGCTTCGGCTGCAACAACTCCTGCCCGGGCGGCCGATCGCGATCGTCTCGTCACGGGCGGACTCACACGCCATCGCCTTGGCCCGAACCTTCGGCGTCGCAGCCTATTTGAGCAAATCTGCTCCGGTCAGCGATTTGGTCAAAGCCGTCGGGGACATCCTCAGGGGCGAGGCGTCATTCGCCGAGCCCGCCGGGCCAGCGACCGCTGAAGCCAGCTTCCATGACCAGATCTCCAGCTTGTCGTCGGCCCAGATGCGCATTCTTTTTGCTCTGGCAGACGGGGGGCTCAACAAGCAGATCGCCGCAGATTTGGGCATCACGGAGGGTACCGTAAAGCAGCATCTGTCCGCCATCTTCCGGAAGCTCGGCGTCAATAATCGCACTCAGGCCATCCTGGCGATCCGACCCTACTTGAATGACCTAACCCGCTGAAGCCTGGCTAGCCCTCGGCCACCTCGGTCAGACGCTCGAACAGGCGCTTCATCTGCACCGCATCAGGGCGACTTCCCGCCACCTGGCCGTCATTGATTTCCTGCGCAACGGCGCTCAGATCCGTAAAGCCCAGGATGCCGGCCGCGCCGACGATGTCATGGATGAGTACGCGAAACTCCAGCGATGTCGGTTCATCCGCCCACAGGCGGGTCAGCCGGTCGAGGTCGGAGGCCGCACGGGCGCGGAATTGCGGTCTGAGCGCTGCAAAGGCGTCACTCACGCGCAGGCCTCATTGGTTCCTCACCTGACGGGTCAGCGTCATTCAGCGCTCGCAGGGCGGCACAGGCAACCTCCGAGACGCCACAATAGCGGACATGGACGCCCGCGCCCTCTGATCGTGCCGGCTCTATGCCTGACATCACGACGATGCTTTCCGCAGCGATTACATCGAACCTGCGCAACTCGACGCCGCAGGGACGGTAGACGTTGTTGATGGCCGTTGGATATCAGGCGAAGCAGGCGGCCACAATCGCCGCGCCCTGCCAAGCTTATGCTGGTTCAAGCCCGAAGATACCCTGCTATCGAATAGTTGGGCTGAGATTCCCCGATCTCATCGGACCGGGCTTTGCCCCTGACACGGGACCCCGCAAGTTGGCGTTTTCTGTTGCGGGTCAACCCAATCTGGACCCAAACAGCGACCCGGGCTTCAGCCACTACGCCGGCATCCTCACCGGTTCCCAGTTCAAGGGAGAGTGGTGCCGCTTAGGTGACTCGAACACCTGACCCCCGCATTACGAATGCGGTGCTCTACCGGCTGAGCTAAAGCGGCCCTTGAGAGAAGGCTTCCCGGAAGGGAGGCCTATTTAGCCGGGCGGGTCGCACTTGCCAAGCGCCGACGTCGCGGAGTCGGCGGACGGGGCGTCGGGTCGTCGGCCGACGGTCGCGGGCTTTCGGGAACACCGGGGTCGTCGGGGATAGGCATCACCGAGGCGTCGCCCTCGGCGGCGCGCACGAAACGGGTCGATTCGACATAGGCCGAGGGCAGTTCGGGCAGGTCGCTGAGCCCCCGCTCGCGGCGCTCGAACCGCGGGTGGATCAGTTCGCCGGTCTCGCCGTAGGTCGCCACCAGTCGCGTCCAGTCCCCGGGCTGGTAGGCAAAGGCGCGACCTTCGGGGTCGAGGTCGGACCAGTCCGGCTCCTGCGGGGCCGCCCCGCCGCGGGCGATCCAGGCGCGCGCCTCATCGACCGCGCCGGCGGCGTTGGCGGTCCGCGCCTGCAGACCGGCCAGGCGCTGGGTCAGGGGCTCGGCTTCAAGCGCGCGGGCCGCCTCGCGGGCGGCGCCGACCTCGCCGGCGACCAGCGCCTGCTCGACCTTGAGGATGCGGCTCTCGCGGGCGTCGGGGTTCAGGGCGGCGAGGGCGGCGAGGCGTTTGGCCCGCTCGCGCGGGGTCTCGTCCGTGCGCAGGTCGCGCCAGGCCAGCCAAAGGGCCGGATGGGGCCGGGCCTTCCAGGCGCCCTCGATGAGACCGGCGGCGCGGGCGGCCTTGCCGTCGGCGGCCAGCAGGCGGGCGGCCATGACCACGCCGGGGGCGAAGTCCGGCTTCAGCTTCGCCGCCTGCAGCGCGAAATCCTGCGCCTGGACGCGCAGCCGTTCGAGCGGATCGGTCTCGAAGCTGGCGGCGGAGGCCGCCAGAAGGGCCGCGCGGGTGCGGTCGGCGACAATCGGGGAGACGATCTTGCGCTCCTGCGCCCCGGTCACGAGATCGAGGGCGGCGGCCCAGTCGCCGGCCTGCAGGCGGGCCTCAAGCAGGGCGCGCCACGCCCAGCGGGCGGTCTTGGCCAGCCCATAGGCGCTCTCGGCGTGGCGGATGGCGGCGGCGCGGTCGCCCTCGGCCTGGGCGGTCTGCATCAGGCCCTTGAGGCCCGCCAGCCGCATGTCCGGGAAGCCCAGCATGGCCGAATAGGCGGCCTTGGCGGCCGGGATGTCGCCGGCCGCCTCCGCCGCCTGGGCGGCGAGGACCCGGACCAGCGCCGGCGCGTCATCGGCCAGCTCGGCGGACTTCTGCGCCAGCCGTCGGGCTTCGGAACCATCGCCGGCCGCGGCGGCGAGGAAGCCGCGAGCCAGCGCCTCCTGCCCCTGTTTGCGGCGCGACTCGGCGCGGGCCCGGGCGGCGCGCTGCGGCGCCTCGACGATCCATTTCAGAGCGTTCCAGAAGATGGTCGCCAGCAGGGACACGAACAGCACCAGCAGGGCGGCGGCGGCGGCGGTCATGTCGACCTGCCAGCCGAACCAGAGCAACCGGGCCGAGCCGGCGTCTCCGCCCAGCGCAAGGGCGGCGACCGCGAAGGCGGCGACGAGGAAGAGGACCGTGGCGACCCGGATCATGGCTGCTCCCGGGTGACATCGACCAGGTCGCTGAGGGCGCGCGCGCGGATCGCGGCCACCTGCCGGTCGACGGCGACGCGCTGCAGGGCCCGGGCCTGCCAGGGCCCCATGGCCACGGCGGCCTTCGGCGGCAGGCCGCGGAGCAGGGTCAGGGCTCCGGCGATGTCCCCCTCCGCCACGGCTGCCCCGGCCCGGGCCAGGACCGCGTCAGGCGCGTCGCCGGCGGTGGAGCCGACCTGGCGGATGGTGACGATGGAGGACAGGGCGTGCCGCAGCCTGTCGAGGAAGCCGCCGGCCTCGCCCGGGTCCCGGGCGGCGACCGAGGCCTTCGCCGCCACGGCGTCGAACTCGGCGGCCAGGGCCGCGCGGCTGGGAGCGCCCGATTCGGCGAAGGGCTTCAGGGCGCGAACCTCGGCTGACAGCGGCATCAGCCGCTCCAGCGCCGACAGCTCGGCGTCGAAGGGGCCGGAACCCTGGGTCGCCTCGGCCAGGGAGGCGGCGGCCAGGGCGGCGGCGGCGGCATTGACGGTGCGGTTCTGGGCCGCTTCCAGGCTCTCGACGCGGGCCTGCAGCGCGGTCAGCGCCTCGGACGGTTCCGGAGGCGACAGGGGGGCGGGCGGCGGGGTTTCCGGGCGGGCCAGGCCGAGATCCGGCAGGGCCAGCACGGGCGGGATGTCCGCGATCGGCGCCACGGGGGCGGCGCCGGAGATCCTGGGCCACAGCCGCGCGCCGGCGAACCCGACGGCGAAGACCACAACGACCAGGGCCAGCACCGCCCAGAAGGCGACGCCGAAGGCGCGGCGGCGGCCGTAACGGGCCGGGTCGGTCGGGGGGGTCAGCTCGGCGGGATCCGGCGCGGTGGTCATGGCCTGAGTTTCACAGCCCCCTTGGCGGTGGTCGGAGCGATCGGGGATCGCCCTCTGGCGATCAGATTAAGCAGCGCCGCCTCGATCGGAAACGGCGCTCTGACGACTTCACGCACTTTCGCACGCGCCAGCGGTTTGGCCACCGCCGGCGACTGGCACAGAAGGCGCAGGTGGCCGGCGTCGCGCTTGCGCAGGGCGAGGGCCAGCGCCCTGGCCGCGCGGGGCGACTGGACCAGCACCACATCGATGTCGGCGAGCCCGTCGAGGAAGGCCGGATCGGGCGTCACCTCCACGGAGTCATAGAGGACCAGCGCCCGCGCCTGAAGGCCGGCGGCGGTGAGGTCGCCGACGAGGTCGCCGGCCGGCTCGGCCGCGCCGGGATGCAGGACGGCGCCGGCGCCCAGCTCCAGGCGGCGGGCGGCGATGCGCTGGCCCAGGACGGCGACGTCGCCATCGGCTGACAGCACGTCGCGAAAGCCGGCGGCCTTGGCCGCCGCCGCGGTGCCCGCCCCGACCGTGAACACCTTGAGGGCCCTGGAGGACTCGACCGCCGCGAAGGCGCGGACGCCGTTGGCGCTGGTGAAGGCGAGCGCGGCCACCCCGCCCAGGTCGACCCGTGGCGACTCGACAGGGACGACCCGGAGCAGCGGCGCCACGCGGGGCGTATGACCGAGCGCGGCCACGCGCTCCGCCGTCGCGGCGGCGCCAGGCTCGGCGCGCGTGATCCAGACCCTTTGAGCCGCCGAAGACATGCCGCGCACCCTGCTACCGGCGAGGGCCGGGATCAATCCTTGAGAACCAGCGCCGGGCCGCCTTCGGCGCCGACCTCCAGGCCCAGCTTCAGCCCCAGCGCCCGGGCGGCGGCCCGGTCGTCGCCGCTCAGGTCGACGGCGCCCTCGCGCCGGAAGCGCTGCCGACCATCCGGCGTCAGGGCCTCGACGATCAGGCTCAGGCGCCCGCCGTCCAACCGGGCGTAGGCGCCCATGGCCGTGCGGCAGGAGCCTTCGAGGGCTTCAAGGGCGCCGCGTTCGGCGGTGACCGTCAGGGTGGTGGCAACGCAGCGCAGGGCCAGCGCCCAGGGGGCGTCCTGGTCCTCGACGCGGGTCTGGATGGCCAGCGAGCCCTGGCCCGGCGCGGGCGGCGCGGCGATCGGATCCAGGAACCCGCGCGGCGTGGCGCCCAGGCCCATGCGGTTGAGGCCCGAGGCGGCCAGCAGGATGGCGTCGGCCTCCCCGGCGGCCAGCTTCGCCAGCCGGGTGTCGACATTGCCGCGCATCATTACGACGTCGAGGTCCGGCCGGCGGAACAGCGCCTGGGCCTGACGGCGCAGCGAGGCGGTGCCCAGCCGGGCGCCCTTCGGCAGGGCGTCGAGCGACTCGAAGGCGGAGCAGAAGGCATCGCGCGGGTCCTCGCGCTCGGGGATGGCGGCGATGGCAAGGCCCGCCGGCTGCTCCGAGGGCACGTCCTTCATCGAATGGACCGCCGCGTCGATGCGCCCGTCGAGCAGCGCCTCCTCGATTTCCTTGGTGAACAGCGCCTTGCCGCCGATCTCCAGCAGGCGGCGATCCTGGATGCGATCGCCGGTGGTGGTGATGACGACGAGCGGCGCGACGACCTCGTACTGGTCGGGAGTCGCGCCCAGCGCGGCGGCGATGCGGTCGCGCATCATGCCGCTCTGCGTAAGGGCGAGCTTCGAGCCGCGGGTTCCGATCCGGATGGGCTGTTGCGGGGGCACGGCGGGGACGTTACCTCGGGGGGAAGAAACCGGTCCCCGCTGCTACAGGAGGGGTCCCCGAGCCGCAACCTGCATGACAACCCTGACCGTCCTCGGCATCGAAACCAGCTGTGACGAAACCGCCGCCTCCGTGGTGCGGCGGACTGACGATGGCCGCGTCGAGGTGCTGTCCAGCGTCATCAACAGCCAGATCGCCGAGCATGCGCCCTACGGCGGGGTGGTGCCCGAAATCGCCGCCCGGGCCCATGTGGAGTCGATCGACGGCATCGTCGCCCGGGCCCTGTCCGACGCGGGCGTGACCTGGGACGACCTCACCGGCGTCGGGGCCACAGCGGGCCCGGGTCTGGTCGGCGGGGTGATGGTGGGGCTGAGCTTCGGCAAGGCGGTGGCCCTGGCCCGCGACCTGCCGCTGGTGGCCGTCAACCACCTGGAGGGCCATGCGGTTTCGGCCCGGCTCGGCGCGGACATCCCCTACCCCTTCCTGCTGCTTCTGGTCAGCGGCGGGCATTGCCAGCTGCTGGAGGTGGCCGGGGTCGGCGCCTGCACCCGGCTGGGTTCGACGATCGACGACGCGGCCGGCGAGGCCTTCGACAAGATCGCCAAGTCCATGGGCCTGCCCTATCCGGGCGGACCGGAGCTGGAAAAGCTGGCGGTCGGCGGCGAGGTGGAGCGCTTCCCGCTGCCCCGCGCCCTGCTGGGCCGCAAGGACTACGACTTCTCCTTCTCGGGGCTGAAGACCGCCGCCGCCCGCGCCGCCGTGGGCCTGACCAGCGACATCGACCGCCGCGACCTCGCCGCCTCGGTGCAGTTCGCCATCGCCCGCCAGCTGGCCGAACGCACCGACATGGCCATGGCGGACTACCGGATGCGCCACGAGGGCCGGGACCTGCGCTTCGTGGTGGCCGGCGGGGTGGCGGCCAACGGCGCGGTGCGGTCGCGCCTGGAGACCCTGTGCGGCAAACACGGCTTTTCCTTCCACGCCCCGCCGCTGAAATACTGCACCGACAACGCCGCCATGATCGCCCTGGCGGCGGCCGAGCGGCTGGCGCTGGGCATCTCCGACCCGCTGGACGCCCCGGCCCGGCCCCGCTGGCCGCTGGACCAGGCGGCGGCGAGCGCCAACCCCACCCACGTTCCCGGCCGCAAGGGCGCCAAGGCATGAGCGATCTCAACTACGCAGGCGTGATTGGCGGCGGCGCCTGGGGCACGGCCCTGGCCCAGGTCTGCGCCCGCGCCGGCCTGACCGTGACCCTGCAGGCCCGGGAGGCCGAGGTGGTCGAGGCGATCAACGCCCGCAACGAGAACCCGACCTTCCTGCCCGGCGTGGCGCTGGATCCGGTGATCGACGCGACCACCGAGCTGTCGGACCTGTCGCCCTGCGACTTCATCCTGGCGGTGGCCCCGGCCCAGCACCTGCGCTCGACCCTGGCGGCCCTGGCGCCGCATCTGCGCGACGGGATCCCGATCCTGCTGTGCGCCAAGGGGGTGGAACAGGGCACGCTCAGCCTGATGACCGAGGTGCTGGCCCAGACGATCCCCGACGCCGCCCCGGCGGTGCTGTCGGGTCCGAGCTTCGCCGGCGAGGTGGCCCGCGGCCTGCCGACCGCCGTCACCCTGGCCTGTCCGGACGAAGAATTGGGCCGGGCCCTGGCCGAGGCCATCGCCACCCCGACTTTCCGCCCCTACCTGGCCGCCGACATGATCGGCGCCGAGGCCGGCGGGGCGATCAAGAACGTGCTGGCCATCGCCTGCGGCATCGTCGAGGGCAAGGGTCTGGGCCGCAGCGCCCACGCCGCCCTGATCACGCGCGGCTTCGCGGAGATGACCCGCGTCGCCGAGGCCTTGGGCGGGCAGGCCGAGACTGTCGCCGGCCTGTGCGGCCTTGGGGATCTGGTCCTGACCTGCTCCAGTCCGCAGTCGCGCAACATGAGCGTCGGCCTCGCCCTGGGCGGCGGCCAGTCCCTCGAGCAGGCGCTGGCCGGCAAGCTGACCGTGGCCGAGGGCGTCGCCTCCGCTCCCGCCGTCCGCGCCCTGTCCCGCAAGCTTGGGGTCGAGACGCCGATCTGCGAGGCGGTGGCCGCGATCCTGGCCGGAGAGGTCGGCGTCGACGACGCCATCCTCGCCCTGCTCTCCCGCCCCCTGACCACCGAACGCTAGGAAACCTCAGATGCCGCTCTTCATCATCCAGTGGAAGGACAGGGCCGACGAGGGTCCCGCCCTGCGCGCCGCCACCCGCCAGGCGCACCTGGACTGGATCGCCACCCGGCCCGGCGTGGTCAAGCTGGGCGGGCCCTTCCTGCACGCCGACGAAACGATGGCCGGTTCGCTGATGATCATCGAGGCCGAAAGCCTCGAAGCGGCCGAGGCCTTCCACGCCCAGGACCCCTACACCCGCGCCGGGCTGTTCGAGCGTTCGAGCGTCGAGCCCTGGCGGGTGACCGTCGGAGCCCTGGCCTGAGCCATCCCGCCAGACCGCCGGCCGGGACGCGCCTCTGCGCCCTGGCCGAGATCCCGGACCCCGGGGCGCAGGGCTTCCTGTTCCGGGATGACGATCGCCTGTTCGCCGGCTTCGTCGTGCGCCGGGGCGATCAGGTGTTCGGCTACGTCGACATCTGTCCGCACGCCGGCTCGCCGCTGGCCAACCCGGTCGGCCGGTTCCTGACCCGCGAAGGCGACCTGATCCTCTGCGCCGCCCACGGGGCGCTGTTCCGCATCGACGACGGCGTGGCGACGAGCGGGCCGTGTGCGGGGCAGCGGCTGGAGCGCTGGGATGTCGGGCTGGTGGATGGGCAGGTGGTCACGGCCTGAACCCTCCGCATCGTCATCCTCGGGCTCGTCCCGAGGACCCCTCTGTCGGTTCGCAGGGGCGGATGTGATCACACTCTCACCTGCAAGCTGAACGAGGCGTCCTCGCCACAGGGGCGAGGATGACGGGCCTTGAGGTCCCTAGCCCGGCGCAACCTCCGCCCCGAACGCCGCCACGTCCTCAACCAGAGCCTTCGCGGCCATGGCCACAAGCTCGCCGCCCTTTTCGGGCGTCGCCAGCGCGGGATCGGAACCCATGCGGCCGTCGGGGTGGCGGGCGCGGAAGTCGAGGGCCTCGCGGATCGGGCCGCTGGGCGCGATCTTCGGCTCATAGGCGGCGGACTTGATGGCGTCCGGGTAGGCCCACTGGGTCACCGCGATCTCCGACGGGGTGGCATGGCTGCCGTGGCCGGTCGGGAACTGGCGGTTGGCGAGCGCATTGACGCCCGACAGGTCCCACCAGTTCTTCAGCCTGCAGGCAAAGCCGCGGGGGCGGCCGGCGAAGCTGGCCTCGGCATAGAGCTCGCTGAACGCCGCCTCGATGCTGTGGACGTTGCCGCCGTGGCCGTTGAGGAAATAGATCTTCTCAAAGCCGTGCCCGGCCAGCGAGCGGCACCAGTCGCCGATGGCGGCCATGAAGGTCGAGGGCTTCAGGCTGATCGTGCCCGGGAAGGCCAGGTGGTGCTGGGCCATGCCGATGTTGAAGGTCGGGGCGACCAGCAGGTCGGGGCTGGCCTTCTGCGCTTCATGGGCGATGATCTCGGGGCACATCCAGTCGGTGCCGAGCAGGCCGGTCGGGCCGTGCTGCTCGTTGGAGCCGATCGGCACCACCACCGTCTTCGATCGCTGGAGGTAGGCCTCGATCTCGGGCCAGGTGGATTTGGCGAGCAGCATGGAAGACTCCGCTGGAAGGGAGCTGCGGTTCTAGCCGAAAGCCGGCCGCGCGCCAGCCGCCCGCGTTTCCCCGCCTTGCCAGCCCCGGCGTCATCCGCATAACTCCGGTCCAACAAGACCAAGGGAGCGTGGCGTGAGCGAAGAGCAGGTGTTTCCGGTGCCGGTGGATTGGGCCGAGCGGGCCCATATGGACGCCGCCGGCTATGACGCCGCCTGGGCGCGCGTACAGGCCGACCCGGAGGGCTTCTGGGCGGAGGTCGCCGGCCGGCTCGACTGGATCAAGGCGCCGACGAAGATCAAGGACGTCTCGTTCAACAAGGACGACTTCCACATCCGCTGGTTCGAGGATGGGGTCCTCAACGTCTCGGCCAACTGCCTGGACCGCCACCTGCCGGCGCGGGCGAACGACATCTGCTTCATCTGGGAGGGCGACGATCCCTCGCAGAGCAGGTCCATCACCTATGCCCAGGCGCACGAGGAAGTGTGCCGCATGGCCAATGTGCTGAAGGCGCACGGTGTGGCCAAGGGCGACCGGGTGACCATCTACCTGCCGATGATCCCCGAGGCCGCCTACGCCATGCTGGCCTGCGCGCGGATCGGGGCCATCCATTCGGTGATCTTCGGCGGCTTCTCGCCCGACAGCATCGCCGGCCGCATCCAGGACTGCGACAGCAAGCTGGTCATCACCGCCGACGAGGGGCTGCGCGGCGGCAAGACCATCCCGCTGAAGATGAATGTCGATCTGGCCCTGCTGCAATGTCCGGGCGTGGAGCGGGTGCTGGTGGTCGAGCGCACGGGCGCCAGCTGGCTGAAGCACGACGGCCGGGACGTCGCCTATGGCCCCGAGCGCGACACCGCCTCGCCCGTCTGCCCGCCCGAGCCGATGAACGCCGAGGACCCGCTGTTCATCCTCTATACCTCCGGCTCGACGGGCAAGCCCAAGGGCGTGCTGCACAGCACCGGCGGCTACCTGACCTGGGCGTCCTGGACGCATGAGCTGGTGTTCGACTACCGCCCGGGCGAGATCTACTGGTGCACCGCCGACGTGGGCTGGGTGACCGGCCACAGCTACATCGTCTACGGACCGCTCGCCAACGGCGCGACCAGTCTGATCTTCGAGGGCGTGCCCAACTACCCGACCACCAGCCGGTTCTGGGAGGTCATCGACAAGCACCAGGTCGAGATCTTCTACACCGCCCCCACGGCGCTGCGGGCGCTGATGCGGGAGGGCGAGGAGCCGGTGAAGAAGACGTCCCGCACGTCGCTCCGCCTGCTGGGCAGCGTCGGCGAGCCGATCAATCCGGAGGCCTGGCTCTGGTACCACCGCGTGGTCGGCGAGGGGCGCTGCCCGATCGTCGACACCTGGTGGCAGACCGAGACCGGCGCCTGCCTGGTCAGCCCGCTGCCGGGGGCCACGGCGCTGAAGCCCGGCTCCGCCAGCAAGCCGCTGCCGGGGGTGAGCCTGCAGCTGGTCGACGCCGAGGGTCTGGTTCTGGACGGCGCCACCAGCGGCAATCTCTGCATCACCGACAGCTGGCCCGGCCAGATGCGGACCGTCTATGGCGACCACCAGCGGTTCTTCGACACCTACTTCTCGACCTATCCCGGCAAGTATTTCACCGGCGACGGATGCCGGCGGGACGAGGACGGCTACTACTGGATCACCGGCCGGGTCGATGACGTGATCAACGTCTCGGGCCATCGCCTGGGCACCGCCGAGATCGAGAGCGCGCTGGTGGCGCACGACACCGTGGCCGAGGCCGCCGTCGTCGGCTTCCCGCACGATATCAAGGGCCAGGGCATCTACGCCTATGTGACGCTGAACGCAGACGTTCAGCCTACGGAGGACCTGCGCAAGGCCCTGATCCTCTGGGTGCGCCGGGAAATCGGACCGTTCGCCGCGCCCGACGCCGTCCAGTGGGCGCCGGGCCTGCCCAAGACCCGCTCGGGCAAGATCATGCGCCGTATCCTGCGCAAGGTGGCCGAGAACGACGTCTCGAACCTTGGCGACACCTCGACCCTGGCCGATCCGACGGTGGTCGATGATCTGGTACAGAACCGTATCGTGCGCTGAGGCGTATTGCGGGGGATGATCAGCCGCCTCGCCCTCGCCGCCGCCCTCGTCCTGGCCCTTGCGCCAGGGGCGCCGTCGGCGGCTGAATGGACGCCTCCGGCCCAGGCTGTCGAGCGGCTGGCGCGGGGCGATGTCCACGCCGACGTCATCAGCGACCCCGGCGGCGCCGACGGCCTTGTGCATGGCGCGGTCGATATCGACGCCCCGGCTTCGGTGGTCTGGAGCGCCATCCTCGACTGCGGCCGCGCCGGGCGGATGGCGCCCGGCATCCGGTCCTGCCGGATCACCGAACGCGATCCGGGCGGACGCTGGGACGTCCGCGAAATGACGGTTCAGTGGGCGCCGCTGACGCCCGTCTTCCGAACCGCCTTCCGGTCGGAGTTCGAGCCCGGGCGGCGCATCCGGTTCCGCTGCGTGTCCGGCGACGTCCGGTTCTGCGAGGGCCAGTGGCGGCTCGAGCCCCTGGGGACGGGTCGCACGCGGGTGATCTACGAGAACCGGGCCAGTTCGCCGTTGTCGGCGCCCGCCCTGGTCACCCGCGCCGCCATGCGCCGCGACGTCGCCAGGGCGTTGAAGGCGCTCAGGCGAGAGAGCGAAAGCCGCCGCTGAGCCCGCCCAGATGACAGGACCGTAACCAGCGTCCGTCCAGACGGAATGCTAGAGTCCCCGGGACCCGTTTCCCGGAGCCCTTCATGAACCGCTCGGCCAAGGCCCTCTTCCTCGCCCTCGCCCTTTCCACCACCGCCCTGACGCCGGCCTTCGCCCGGACCGCGGGCGGGCCCGCCACGGCGGCGGCTTCGGTCGAGGTTCCGCCGATCGCGTACAGGAGCCGGACCCTGCCCAATGGCATGAAGCTGTTCTACGCCCTGGACCGCACCACGCCCAACGTCACGGTCCAGGTCTGGTACGGCGTCGGGGCCAAGGATGATCCCGAGGGCCGTTCCGGCTTCGCCCACCTGTTCGAACACCTGATGTTCAAGGCGACCAAGGACATGCCGTCTGAGACGTTCGACCGCATGACCGAGGACGTCGGCGGCTTCAACAACGCCTTCACCGCCAACGACACCACCGCCTACTACGAGGTCGTGCCGGCCAATCACCTGGAACGGCTGCTGTGGGCCGAGGCCAGCCGGCTGGGCTCGCTGGTCGTGGACGAGGCGGTGTTCAAGTCCGAGCGGGACGTGGTCAAGGAGGAGCTGCGCTCGCGGGTGCTGGCCAACCCCTACGGCCGCTTCTTCCGCATCGAAATCCCCAAGGCCTCCTACACCGTCCACCCCTACAAGCGGCCGGGCATCGGCTCGATCGAGGACCTGGACGCGGCCACCATCGACGACGTCCTGAACTTCCACGCCACCTACTACCGGCCCGACAACGCCGCCCTGATCGTGGTCGGCAACTTCGAGGAGGCCCAGCTCAACGCCTGGGTAGACCAGTACTTCGGGCCGCTGGTCACGCCCAGGGCGGCCATGCCGCGCGTGACGGTGAAGGAGCCGCCTCGCAAGGCCAGCAAGACGGTCACCGCCTATGCCCCCAACGTGCCGCTGCCGGCCGTGGCCATCACCTGGCAGGCGCCGGCCGCGTCCGACCCGGACACCGCGGCCCTGACCGTGCTCGACTCCATCCTGTCGGGCGGCAAGTCCTCGCGGCTGTACAACAGCATGGTCTACGAGCAGCAGATCGCCCAGAGCGCCTTCTCCAACAACGAGGGCGCGGCGCAGCCCGGCCTGTTCTACGTCGCCGCCATCATGGCCGGCGGCCAGACCGCCGAAGCGGGCGAGAAGGCCCTGATGGCGGAGGTGGCCCGCCTGCGCGACGCCCCGCCCACCGCCGCCGAACTGGCCGAGGCCAAGACCGAACTGGTCGCCGGCGAGGTGCGCGAGCGCGAGACCATCGACGGTCGCGCCAACGCCCTGGGCGCGGCCCTGATCTTCGACGGAGACGTGGCCAAGGCCAACACCGGCATCGCCGAGCTGCAGGCGGTCACCGCCGAGGACGTGCAGCGCGTCGCCCGCAAGTACCTGACCGACGACAGCCGCGTGGTCATCCGCTACCTCGACGAGTCGGCCCGCCCCGCCGGCGAGACGCCGAAGGTGGAAAAGCCCGCCAGGCCCGTGAAGTCGCGCAAGTTCACGGGCAAGGTCTGGACCCTGGCTCCGGAGGGCGCGCGCCAGGCCCCGCCGCCGCTGGCCGCCGCCGTCTCGCCCAGCCTGCCGACCGCCTCGGAGAAGACGCTCGCCAACGGCCTGCGGGTGATCGTCTCGCGCAGCAGCGACCTGCCGCTGGTCACCGCCGACCTGTCGGTGCTGTCGGGCGCCGCCGCCGATCCGGCCGGCCGGGCCGGCGCCTCGGCGATGATGGCCGAGCTGCTGACCGAGGGCACGACAAACCGCACCGCCCAGCAGATCGCCACCGAGACCGAGGCCCTGGGCGCGGCGCTGGGCGCCGGCTCGGGCTGGGAGGCCTCGTCGGTGACGCTGAACGTCATGCCGCAGAACCTGACCGCCTCGATGGCGATCATGGCCGACGTCGTCCTGAACCCGGCCTTCGCCCAGGCCGAGCTCGACCGGGTGCGGGAGCAGGCGCTGGACGGCTTCAGCGTCGCGCTCAAGAACCCGGGGTCGGTCGCCGGCTTCATCGCCGCGCCGGTGCTCTACGCCGGCACGCCCTATGGACGGGTGGCGGGTGGAACTCCCGCCTCGCTGCCGGCCCTGACGCGTGACGACCTCGTCGCCGTGCACCGCACCTGGTGGCGGCCGGACAACGCCGTTCTGGTCATCGTGGGCGACCTGACGCCGGAGGAAGGCTTCGCCCTGGCCGAGCAGGCGTTCGGCGGCTGGGTCAGGCCCGCGACGCCCCTGCCCGCGCGGCCGACCGCCGATGTGGTCGCCGCCCCGCGCAACATCATCGTCGACCTGCCCAACGCCGGCCAGGCGGCGGTCACCGTGACCCGGCGCGGCATCGCCCGCGAGGATGATCGCTACTACGCAGGCATCGTCGCCAACACGGTGCTGGGCGGCGGCTACTCGGCCCGTCTGAACCAGGAGATCCGGGTCAAGCGCGGCCTCGCCTACGGCGCCGGCTCCGGCCTCAGCGCCCGTCGCGTCGTCGGCGGGTTCAGCGCCTCGACCCAGACAAAGAACGAGTCCGCGGCGGAGGTGATCGGCCTGATCCGGGGCGAGATGAGCCGCATGGCGACCGCCCCTGCCACCCCGGCCGAGCTGGCGGCCCGCAAGTCGGTGCTGGTGGGCGACTTCGGCCGTGACCTCGGCACCACCAACGGCCTTGCCGGCATCCTCGGCGGGCTGGCGGTCTCCGGGATCGCGCTGGAGGAGATGAACCTGTTCACCACCCGGGTCGAGGCCGTCACCGCCGCCGACGTCCAGAGCTTCGCCCGGGACATCTTCGACCCGTCAAAGGCCAGCGTGATCGTGGTCGGCGACAGCAAGCTGTTCGGGGCCGACGTCTCCGCCGCCCTGCCCGGCGCCGAGGTCATCCGCATCGATGAGCTGGACCTCGACGCTCCGTCGCTGAAGAGCACGGCCCCGGCAGCGAAGTGATGAGCGGGGAGAGCGCGGCGCGTTCTCCCCTCTCCGTCACGGCCCGACGGGTGGGGGGTTGCGCCAATCCCCCTTCCACGGCGAAACCTAGGTCATGTCCGTCCGCATCGACCCCTTCCACGCCATCGCCATCAGCCGCCTCGCCCATGAGCTGAAGGCCCAGGGGCGTTCGATCATCCATATGGAGTTCGGCCAGCCCTCGACCGGCGCGCCGAAGGCGGCGATCGGGCGGGCGCACCATGTGCTCGACACCGACGGCATGGGCTACTGGGAAAGCCCGGCCCTGCGGCAGCGGCTGTCGCGCCACTATGCCGAGCGCTATGGCGTCGCGGTCGAGGACGAGCGGTTCGTGATCACCTGCGGCGCGTCCCCGGCCCTGGTGCTGGCGCTGCTGTCGGCGTTCGAGCCCGGCGACCGGGTGGCGCTGGCCCGGCCCGGCTACGTCGCGTACCGCAATACGCTCAAAAGCCTGCATCTGGAGCCGGTGGAGATCGCCTGCGGCCCCGCCGACCGCTACCAGCTGACCGCCGCCCATCTCGAGGCGCTCGACCCGCCGCCGAAGGGCGTGATCATCGCCAGCCCGGCCAACCCGACCGGCACCATCATCGAGGCCGCCGAGCTGGCCCGCATCGCGGCCGTCTGCCGTGAGCGGGGCATCCGCATCGTCTCCGACGAGATCTACCACGGCCTCAGCTACGTCGGCCCCTGCCGCTCGATGCTGGAGTTCGAGCCCTCGGCCCTGATCGTCAGCAGCTTCTCGAAGTACTTCAGCATGGTCGCCTGGCGGCTGGGCTGGCTGCTGGCGCCGGATGACCTGTTGCCCGCCGCGCGGGCCTATGTCGGCAACCTGTTCCTGACCGCGCCGTCGCTCAGCCAGCACGCGGGCCTTGTCGCCATGGACTGTCGCGACGAGCTGGAAGGGCATGTCGAGGTCTATCGCCGCAACCGCGCCCTGCTGCTGGACGCCCTGCCGGGTCTGGGCCTGCGCGAGATCGCCCCGCCGGACGGCGCCTTCTACATCTACGCCAGCGTGGCCCACCTGACCGACGACAGCCTGGCCTTCTGCAAGGACCTGTTGCGCGACACCGGCGTGGCGACGGCCTCGGGCGTCGACTTCGACCCGGTCGAGGGCCGGCGCTTCATCCGCATCAGCTTCGCGGTCTCCACCGCCGAGGTCGAGGAGGCCCTGCGCCGCCTGACCCCCTGGTTTCAAGCGCGGTCCTAGCGCTGCTGCCGGCGGTACTCGGCCGGAGCCATGCCGAACCAGCCCTGGCAGGCGCGGCGGAAGCTGCGGCTGTCGGAAAAGCCCAGCCGGGCGGCGATGTCGTCCAGCGAATGCTCGGTGGCCAGCAGGCTCCGGGCGGCTGCCCGGCGCATGTCAGAGGCCACGGTGCGGAAGGAGGTGCCCTCGTCGGACAGCCGGCGCCGCAGGGTGGCCGTGCTCATGCCCAGCGCCCGGGCGGCGACCGGCTCGCCCCAGGCGTCCGGGCCGATCACCGCCTGAACCTGGGCGACGATGCCGGGAGGCGGGCCGGGGATGGAGCGTTCGACGACCCGGGCCGCCTCGTCGAGCAGGGCGTTGAACTCTCCAAGCTCATGGGCCGCCCAGCGCTGGTACTTCACCGCCCTCAGCGGCAGGGCGCCGTCGGCCAGGGCGTAGCCGATGGTCACGCCCCGTCCGCGCCGCAGGGCCGTCGGCGATACCACGGGCCGTAACAGTGTGGGCCCCATCGGCGGCGTCGCGGGCTGCACCCGCAGGAAGACCGGCGGCAGGCGCCGGCCGGTCAGCCAGCGGAGGCCGCAGTGGGCGGTCAGGGCGAAGATCTCGACCAGAAGGTCGCGGCGCGGGTCCCGCTCGCCGCGATGGCCGAAGGAGATCTCCAGCCCGCGCCGGGTGCGGCTGAAGCCGACGATCATGTCCGGACGCAGCATCGGCACGGCGTCGGCGAAGCGCTGCAAGGCCTGGGCGAAGGTGTCGCCCTGTGCGGCGGCGGCCAGGAGCAGGCCGAAGGTTCCCTGCGGCGCGCGGACGGGGGCCGCGCCACAGGCCTCGTCCCCGGTAGCCCGCATATGTTCCAGGCAGAGGGTCAGGAACCGCGTCGACGGCATCGGCGCGTCGGACGGGGCGCCGCCCGCAAGAGCCTGCGCCGCCTCGGCGCCGACCAGCAGCGGCAGATAGCCGCCCGGAACACGGAAATCCGCGGCCGTGAACCGGGGCCCACGACCAGACGCTACGCCAGACTGCACTCGCTCGACCATGACGCGCACATAGCCGCCCTTACGCTGCGGCAGAAAAGAGAAGGGCGCGCCGGCTCCCCGCTGGCGCGCCCAAAGGCCTGGGATCCCTGCGGGAGGACA
The DNA here is from genome assembly GCA_027487945.1 of Caulobacteraceae bacterium. Classification (GTDB taxonomy): domain Bacteria; phylum Pseudomonadota; class Alphaproteobacteria; order Caulobacterales; family Caulobacteraceae; genus Caulobacter. The sequence continues at coordinate 3,303 of JAIYCQ010000006.1, read as the reverse complement.
GGGATCGATGGCTGAGTTGAGATCAGTAGTTGATGGTTAGGGTGACCCCGACGGTGCGGGTCTGGCCCGGGAAGCGCACCACCGTGTTGGCGTTGCTGGCCACCGCGGTCCAGTAGTAGGTGTCCGTCAGGTTGCGGGCCCAGGCGCTGAGGCCCCAGCGACCGTCCAGCGACTCGACGCCGACGCTGGCGTTCCAGACGCCGTAGGCCGGGATCTCGTACAGCGCGCTGCCTTCGAGGTCGGCCTGCGACGTGGCCTGGTAGCGGCCGTTGAGCATCGCCTTGAAGCCCAGGTTGTCGGTCAGGTCGCGGTTGTACAGCGCCGTGATGCTGCCGAGGAACTTGGGGCTGTAGAGGAAGGGCGCGCCGTCATAGTCCTGCGGCAGGCCGGCGCCGTTGGTCCCGACGAAGCCGTCGATCTCGGTGTGCAGGAAGGTCGCCGCCGTGATCAGGGTGAAGTTCTCTGACGGCCGCATGGTCAGCTCGGCGTCGACGCCGTAGGCGAACGACTCCGGGATATTCTGCAGACGGGCCAGGGCGGTGTAGAGCGCATCCGGGTTGAAGGTGCTCATCTGCTTGTCGGTGTAGTCGTAGTAGAAGGCCGCGACGTTGGCCTGCAGCCGGCGCTCGAACAGGGCGGCCTTCACGCCGACTTCGTAGGCGAGCAGCTGCTCCTGCTGGGCGGGCAGGTTCTGTTCGTAGAGGCTGGCGGTGTTGACCGGAGCCCCGCCGGACTTGGCGCCCTGCGACACCGAACCGAACAGCAGCACATCGTCCGTGACGTTCCAGTTGAGGGCGACACGCCAGGCGATGTTGTCCTCTTCCAGGTTGGTGATGACCTCGCCGCGCGTGGCGGTCATGGTCGTCCGGTTGATGCGGGTCGTCGAGCAGCCGTTGGCGACGACGTTGTCCGTGATCGCGACGCCGTAGCGCAGCAGGTACAGGTACTTGTTGGTCAGGTTCAGGTTCGTCAGCATCGAGCCGTTGACGTCACGCGAGCAGATGTTCGCGTCCTGCTTGTCCTGGGTGTAGCGCAGGCCGGTGGTCAGGGTGAGGCTGTCGGTCAGGGTCCAGTCGGCGCTGGCGAAGAGGCTGGCGGTGGTGGTTTCGATCCGGCCGTCGTCGCGGTAGGTCTGGAAGGTGTTGGCGGCCTGGGCGGCCGTGTAGACGCCGCCCGGACCGGCGCCGCCGGGCAGCGGGCCGGTGTTGAACGGCGTGGCGAGCAGCTGGCCGCTCAGGAACTGGAACAGGCGGACGTTGGCGTTGTCGCGGAACAGGGTCTGGTTGGTGTCGACGATGTCGTCCTGGCCGTAGTAGCCGCCGACCAGCCAGGTGACGCGGTCGTTGCCGCCCTGGATGCGCAGTTCCTGGGCGAAGGATTCGATCTCGCCGTCGGCGTCCTGGACGAGGACGTTGTAGGGCGCGCCGGCCCAGTCCATCACGCCCTTGCGTTCGATCTTGTTGAAGCTGGTCAGCGAGACCAGCGTCAGGTCATCGCTGATGTCCCAGGCGACGTTCAGCTTGGCGCCCAGGAAGCTCGAGTCTTCCTCGAGCGGCTTGTCGATGCCCGGGGTCGTGCCGACCGTCGAGGTGCGGCGGGCGTCGGGCGCCCAGTCGGCCTGCTCGCCGCTGGTCGGCAGGCTGGTGGCGATGAAGTTGGCCAGGCCCGGGGCGTTCCAGAAGCCGGCGCCCAGCGGGTTGACGCCCTGCGGCGTCGTGCCCGGGGTGAAGCCGATGGCCTGGGCGGCCAGGGTGTCGCTCTTGTTGACCCAGTAGTTGATCGAGGCGTCGATCGACAGGGCGTCGGTCGGCTGGAAGGCCAGGGCGCCGCGAACGCCGATGCGGTCGACTTCGCCGAGGCGCTCGCCGCGGCTCTGCGACACCTGCCAGCCCCGGCCGCTCTTCTCGCTGCGGAACGACAGACGGCCCTGCAGATTTTCGGTGATCGGGCCGCTGACCATGCCTTCGAAGTTCATGGTCTCGTAGTTGCCGACTTCGGCGACGGCGCGCGCCTCGAACTCGGTCGAGGGCTTCTGGGTGACGAAGTTGATCAGGCCGGCGGTGGTGTTGCGGCCGTACAGGGTGCCCTGCGGACCCTTGAGGACCTCGACGCGCTCCAGGTCGAACACCGGACCGCTGAGCATCATCGGATAGGCATAGGCGACTTCATCGACATAGGTGCCGACGGTCGAGGTGGCCGACATGTTGATGGTGTTGAAGCCGATGCCGCGCAGGGTGAAGGTCGGCACGCCCTGGTAGGAGCGCGCGACGGTGAAGCTGGGCACCGCCGTCGACAGGTCCTGCACGTTGGTGACGCGCATCTCTTCCAGCTGCTCGGCGCCGAAGGCCTGGATCGACATGCCGACGTCGTTCAGCGACTGCTCGCGGCGCTGGGCGGTGACGACGATCTCGGCGACTTCAGCCTCGTCGGCGGCCGGAGCGGACTGGGCCAGCACCGGGCTGGCCAGGGCCGTGGAGGCCAGCAGGGCGGCGGTGAGCAGCGGGGTGCGGGCCTGACGGCCACGCGAAAGGGCGCGCGTGCGCATGATGTATCTCTCCCTCATGAATCTTGTTCTTTCGGGAGCCGCGCGCATGACGAACCCGCCCGGCCATTGGCCAGCCGGGCGCGTCAGACGACAACCCCCCGATTTGGGGAGAACTGTGAACGCCGATCACCTGGCGGACGAGGACCTCGCCGCGCAATCTGTACCGGACTTTTTCGCTCAGGACGGGGCGACACCGTTCAGGGAACGGTGAATCGCCCCGCTTGTTGACCCGCGGGTCAGCCCTTCATCTTCATCGCGCCGAGGAAGTAGCGCTTGCCCAGCGGCACGCCGTTGGCCCGCAGGATGTCGTAGGCGGTCGAGGCGTGGAAGTAGAAGTTGGGCAGCGAGAACGACAGCAGATAGCCCTCGGCGGTGAAGGGCAGCTTCATCGCCCCCATCTCGAAGACCACGTCCTTGCCGGCCAGACCGTTGACCTCGTCGGGGGTCAGGGCCCGCAGCGCGGTCTGGGCGTCGGCGATGATCTTCTGCAGATCGGCGTAGGTCGTGGCCGCCATCGCTCCCGGAGGTCCGGAGACGCCGGCCTTGACGCCCTCGATGGCGCCGATGGAGTGGTGGGCGACAGAAGCGATCTGGAAGGCCAGCGGCAGCATGTCGCCCGCCAGACGCTTGCCGACCAGGTCATCGGGGTTGGCGCCCTCGTCCGTGCAGTGCTTCAGCCCGCGGTCGAGAAAGCCGGCGGCGGCGTCGACGATCTGCAGGTACTGCCCGACGGTGACGTCGTAGAGTGAAATGGCCAT
>JAIYCQ010000002.1 GCA_027487945.1 Caulobacteraceae bacterium | reverse complement strand
TGGCCGCTGCTGTTCTTCGCGCTGTGGTCGCTGATCCATGTCGAGGGCGCGGACCCGAACGCCGCGCTCAGGTCCTTGCTCGGCGAAGCCTGAGCACCATCTAGTCAGGCTACGTCCGCCCATCCTGTTTCGTCTTCCCGGCGAAGGAGCTTCCCCGCATGCGCCCCCTCCCCGTGATCGCCGCCGCCTTCGTGCTCGCCGCCTGTGGCGGCGAGGCCACCGTCGCCCAGACCCCCGGCCAGCCGCTGGAGACCCGGCCCGCCGACGGCGCCGGTCAGACGCCCGCCTTCCCCGGCCAGACCCGCGCCCCCTACGCCACCGCCAATGTCGCCTTCGACGTCATCACCGTCGCCGAGGGGCTGGAGAAGCCCTGGGGCCTGGCCTTCCTGCCCGGCGGCGAGATGCTGGTCACCGAGAAGGCCGGTCGCCTGCGGATCGTCGGCCAGGACGGCAAGCTGTCGGCCCCGGTGACCGGGCTGCCCGAGGTCTATCCGGCCAAACAGGGCGGGCTGCTGGACGTGGTCGTCGGCCCCAACGGCCTGATCTACTGGAGCTATGCGGAGAAGCGCGAGGGCGGCGACGGCACGGCCGTGGCCCGCGGCAAGCTCGTCCCCGGCGTCGCGCCGCGCATGGAGGCCGTGCAGGTCGTCTGGCGGATGACGCCGACCATCGAGTCCGGCATGCACTACGGCAGCCGCCTGGCCTTCTCGCCGGACGGCTTCCTGTTCATCACCACCGGCGAGCGCTCGATCCTGCCCGGCCGCGCCCAGGCCCAGGACCTGACGTCCGCCTTCGGAAAGGTGATCCGCATCCATCCGGACGGCGCGATTCCCAAGGACAACCCCTTCGCGGCGGTCAGCACGGCGAACAAGGGCATCTGGTCGACCGGCCACCGCAACATCCAGTCGGCGGCCTTCAACCCGGCCACCGGCCAGCTCTGGACCGTCGAGCACGGCGCCAAGGGCGGCGACGAGCTGAACATCCCGCTGGCCGGCAAGGACTACGGCTGGCCGACCACCACCTATGGCGTCGAGTACAGCGGCAAGCCGATCGGCGAGGGCCTGACCGCCAAGGCCGGGCTGGAGCAGCCGGCCTACTACTGGGACCCCGTCATCGCCCCCTCGGGCATGGCCTTCTACGACGCCGCCCTGTTCCCGGCCTGGAAGGGCAGCCTGTTCATCGGCGGCCTGTCCAGCAAGAAGCTGGTCCGCCTGACCCTCGACGGCGACAAGGTGGTCGGCGAGGAATGGCTGCTGCAGGACCTCGGCGAACGGATCCGAGACGTGCGGGTCGGGCCGGACGGCGCGGTCTATGTGCTGACCGACAACGCCAAGGGGCGGGTGCTGAAGCTGATTCCCAAAGGGTAGCCCTCGGCGCCCTGCGTGCTTCGACACGCGCCTGCGGCGCTGCTCAGCATGACGTGGAAAAACAGCCTTCCGGATACGTCATCCTGAGCAGCCGCGAAGCGGCGTGTCGAAGGACGCAACGCCTCAGAGCCCCAGCCTCTCCGCCACCATCTCCCCCACCGCCAGCGACGACGTCAGCCCCGGGCTCTCGATCCCGAACAGGGCGACCAGCCCCTCGATGCCGTGCACGTCCGGCCCATCGATCCTGAAGTCCGGCTGGGGCTCGCCGGGGCCGTGCAGCTTGGGGCGGATGCCGGCGTAGTCGGGAGACAGCAGGGTTTCGTCCAGCGCCGGCCAGAAGCGGCGGATGTAGGCGGCGAACTCGGCCCGGCGGGCGGGGTCGACCGAGTAGTCCTCGGTCTCGACGAACTGCAGGTCCGGGCCGAACACCGCCTGGCCGCCGAGGTCCCTGCGGTAGTGGGTGCCGAGCGCGCCATGGATCGGCGGCGGATAGACCAGCCGCTCGAACGGCGCCCTGGCCTGCAGCCGGAAATAGACGCCCTTGCCGTAGTGGCCGGCCGGGATCTGGTCGGCGGGGTAGCCCTCGATGTCGCCCGCCACAGCCTGGGCCAAGAGGCCCGGCGCGGTGACCAGCAGGCGGCAGGTCAGGTTGGTCGGCGCCGCGCCCCCGGCCCGGACGCGGAAGCCGCCTCCGGGCAGGCGCGTCGCGCCCTCGAACGGGGTTGCGGTGACCACCGCCCCGCCGGCGGCCTCGATCTCGCCGACCAGGGCCAGCATGTAACCGTGGCTGTCGAAGACGCCGCTCTCGGGCGACAGCAGCGCGCCGTGGCAGGCCAGGCCCGGCTCCAGCGCCATGGCCTGGGCGGCGGTCAGGACCTCCATGCCCTCGACGTCGTTGGTGCGGGCCTGCTCGAGGATGACGTCCAGACGCGCGACCTCCTCCGGAGCCGTGGCCACCACCAGCTTGCCGCACCTGCGGTAGTCGACGTGGTGGCTGTCGAGGAAGGCGTAGAGCCGCCGCCGACCCTGCACGCACAGCCGCGCCTTCAGCGAGCCGGTCGGGTAGTAGAGCCCGGCGTGGATGACCTCGGAGTTGCGCGAGGAGACGCCCTGACCGATGGCCGGCTCCTTCTCGAGCACCGCGACGGTCAGGCCGCGCCGCGACAGGGCGTAGCCGCTGGCCAGGCCCACGGCCCCGGCTCCGACCACAACGGCGTCGAAATCGAACTCGCTCATGTCCATGGCGTAGACCACGGGGCCGTGTCAGGCCAAGCTGAATACGCCCTTTGACGACGAGCGACCCGCCCATGGCCTTCGACATCGCCCTCCCCGTCCGCCCGACCGGCGCCAGCGAGAACGCGCTGGATCTCTATGAGGCGGTGCTGGCCGACCATCAGCGCTTCATCGGCGATCCGGTGCGGCGGCTGCGCGCGGCGACCGCCGACAGCCCGGCCTTCGTGATGGCCCAGGTCTTCCTGGGCTACCTGCACGCCGCCGGGACGGACGCGGCGACCCTGCCCGCCGCGCGGGCCTACCACGCCGCCGCCGCCGCCCTGCCCGCCAACGACCGCGAGGCCGGCCATGTGGCGGCGCTGGGGGCCATGACGGAAGGACGGTTCGCCGAAGCCGCCGCCCTGCTGGCGAAAGTCACCGAACAGTACCCGCGTGACGCGCTGGCCCTGCAGATCGGCCAGCTGCTCGATTTTCTCACCGGCGACGCGGTGATGCTGCGTGACCGCATCGGCCGGGTCCGCCCCCACTGGACGGCGGACATGCCGGGCTACCACGCCGTGCTGGGTCTGCACGCCTTCGGACTGGAGGAGACCGGCGACTACGCCGCCGCCGAGGCCACAGGCCGGGCGGCCATCGACGTGGAGCCGCGCAACAGCTGGGCCCAGCACGCGGTGGCCCATGTTCTGGAGATGCAGGACCGCCGCGAAGAGGGCATCGCCTGGATGCGCCAGGACGTCGATCGCTGGACGGCCGACAGCTACTTCGCCGTCCACAACTGGTGGCATCTGGCCCTGTTTCACTGGGGCCTGGGCGACGCCGCCGGGGCGCTGGAGCTGCTCGACGGACCGATCTGGGGCGACCGGTCGGCCCTCGCCTACGACATGGTCGACGCCAGCGCCCTGCTCTGGCGCCTGCACCTGGACGGGGCCGACGTCGGCGACCGCTGGACGCCGCTGGCCGACCAGTGGGCGGCGGCGGTGGGCGAGAGCACCTACGCCTTCAACGACGCCCATGCCGCCATGGCCTTCGCCGCAGCAGGGCGGGCCGACAGCCTGGCCGGTCTGCGCGAGGCCCAGGACCGGGCCTTGGCCATCCCGGGCGACAACGCCGACATGGTGCGGCTGGTCGGCCGTCCGCTGGTCGACGGCTTCACCGCCTATGTCGACGGCGACTGGCGGGGCGCCATCGCGGCGCTGGAGCGGACCCGCGGCGTCGACAACCGCTTCGGCGGCAGCCACGCCCAGCGGGACGTCATCGACCTGACCCTGATCGCCGCGGCGCGGCAGGCCGGGGACAGCGCGCTGGCGGCGCGGCTCACCGCCGGGCGGGCCGCGAAGCGCTGATCCTTTCCCGGAGGGAGAGGATCGCAGTCAGCCCCACTCCGCCCAGAGCGTCGCCTCGTCGGCCTTCGCCGTCTTCACCGCGGCCTCCTTGATGTGGCCAAAGCCGCGGATCTGCTGCGGGACCGCGGCGATACGGGCCGCCAGCGGCAGGCGCTCGGAGGTGAGGCCGGCGAGCATGCGGTCGAGCTGCGCCTCGTAGGACGCGATCAGACCCCGCTCCATCTTCCGCTCCTCGGTCATCCCGAAGATGTCCAGCGGACCGCCGCGCAGGCCCTTCATCCGCGTCAGGACCGGGAAGACCAGGTCGATCATCCAGCCGCCGAGCGCGATCTTCTTCGGCTTGCCGTCCGGCCCCTTGGGCGAGATCAACGGCGGGGACATCCAGACCTTCGCCTTGCCGCCCTTGAACGTGCCCGCCAGCTCGGCCGCGAACCGGCCGTCGGTGTAGAGGCGGGCGACCTCGTACTCGTCCTTGTAGGCCATCAGCTTGTAGAGGTTGATCGCCACGGCGCGGCTCAGGGCGTCGCTTGACCCGAGCGCCGTTTCAGCCGCACGGACCTGGTCGACGCGCTTGCGGTAGCGGGCGGCGTAGCCGGCGTCCTGGTAGGCGGTCAGCTCGGCCGTACGCTTGGCGATCAGGTCCTCAAGCGGCATGGTCTCCGGCGTCGGAACCGAGTCCTCGGGCAGACCCTTGAACGCCGGGTCCATCGCCGCCTTCCGGCCGACCTCGAAGGCCTGCAGATTGGACTCGTAGTCGACGCCGTTCAGCTTGATCGCCCGGTAGAGGGCGCGGCTGGAGACCGGGATGACGCCCTTCTGCCAGGTGAAGCCCAGCATGATCATGTTGGCGTAGATGCCGTCGCCCAGCTTCTGCTCGGCCAGGGCCTGCGAGGGGCAGGACTCGTACGACTTCGTCGCCGCCGTGATCCGGCGGGCCATCCGCTCGGTGTCGAAACGCACGTCGCGGTTGGTCACGAAGTCGGCGGTCGGCGAGAAGTCGGCGTTGCCGAACGCCCGTGTCACCTTCTTCGAGAACAGGGCCAGACCGTCCGGGCTCGCCGCCACCAGCAGGTCGCAGGCGATCAGCACATCGGTCGTGGCCGCCGGAACCCGTCCGCCGACCACGGTGTCCTCGGTCTCGCCGATCTTGACGTGGCTGAACACCGAGCCGCCCTTCTGGGCCAGACCGGTCATGTCCACGACGCTGGCGGCGCGGCCGTCGACGTGGGCGGCCATGGCCAGGATCGAGGCGACCGTGGTCACGCCCGTGCCGCCGATGCCGGTGAAGACGATGCGACGCACGCCCTCCAGCGGCTCGAACTCCGGCAACGGCGTGGCGTCGGCGGTCAGGGCCGCCATCTTCGTCGTGGTGGCGTTCTCCGCCCCCTCCAGGGTGATGAAGGACGGGCAGAAACCGTCGACGCAGCTGTAGTCCTGGTTACAGGTCGACTGGTTGATCTTCCGCTTGCGGCCGAACTCGGTGTTGAGCGGCTCGACCGAGACGCAGTTGCTCTTCTTGCTGCAGTCGCCGCAGCCTTCGCAGACCAGCGGGTTGATGAAGACGCGTTGCGGGGCCTTGGCCATCAGCCCGCGCTTGCGCCGGCGGCGCTTCTCGGTGGCGCAGGTCTGGTCGTAGAGGAGGACGGTGACGCCCTCGGTCTCTCGCAGCTGGCGCTGGACCTTCATCAGCTCGCCGCGCGGGTGGACCTCGACGCCGGGCGCCAGATCCTTCACCGCCTCGTAGCGGGCGACGTCGTCGACGACGATGACGGTCTTCTTCACGCCCTCGGCGGCCAGCTGGCGGGTGATCTGGGCGGGGGTGAAGCCGCTTTCGGCCGCCTGGCCGCCGGTCATGGCGACGGCGTCGTTGAACAGCAGCTTGTAGGTGATGTTGGCCCTGGCGGCGATCGCGCCCCGGATCGCCAGCGAGCCGGAGTGGTTGTAGGTGCCGTCGCCCAGGTTCTGGAAGACGTGCTTCTCGGTGGTGAACGGCGCCGCCCCGACCCAGGTCAGGCCTTCGCCGCCCATGTGGGTGTTCAGGTCGGTGGACGGGTCGTTGAAGCTGGCCATGTAGTGGCAGCCGATGCCGGCCAGGGCGCGGGAGCCGTCCGGCACCCGGGTCGAGGTGTTGTGCGGGCAGCCCGAGCAGAAGAACGGCTTGCGCTGCTGGTCGGCGGCCAGGCTGACGGCGGCGACGCCCGAGGCGGACACGCGGTCGATGTAGCCCTGGGCCCGCGCCTTGTGCGGTCCGGCCGGCAGGCGGTCGTAGAGGTCCAGCGCGATGGCCGCGACCGACAGGGAGCCGGTATCCTCCATCAGCGGCAGGCCGTTCTCGTCCTTCTTGCCGATGACGGTCGGACGGGCATGGGCGGGCAGGTCGTAGAGGGCGGCGCGGGCCTGGGGCTCGATCAGCGCCCGCTTGTGCTCGATGACCATCAGGGTCTCGAGGCCGGCGGCAAAGGCGCGCAGGCCCTGCGGCTCCAGCGGCCAGGGCATGCCGACCTTGTAGATCGAAACGCCGAGGGCGGCCGCCTCGTCGAGGGTGATGCCCATGGCCTGGAAGGCCTCCAGCACATCCTTGTAGGCCTGGCCCTGGCAGACGATGCCCAGGCGCGGACGCGGCGCGGCCAGCACCACCCGGTCGATGCCGTTGGCGCGGGCGAACGCGAGCGCAGCGGGGAGCTTGTGGTTGCGGAGACGGGTCTCCTTCTCCAGCGGCTGGTCCTTGGTGCGGATGTGCAGCCCGCCCGGCGGCATCGGGACGTTGTCGGGGATCACCACCTTGTGGCGATCCAGCGACACGTCGATGGTCACGCCGCTGTCCATGGTGTCGGCGAGCGCGATCAGCCCGACCCACAGGCCGCTGAAGCGCGACATCGAGAGGCCCAGGATGCCGTAGTCGAGCACCTCCTGGACATCGGCCGGCGACAGCACCGGCATCTCGAAGTCCTGGAAGGCGAACTCCGACTGGCTGGGCAGGGTCGAGGACTTGCAGTTGTGGTCGTCGCCGGCCACCGCCAGCACCCCGCCCGTGGGCATGACCCCGGCGAAGTTGGCGTGCTTGAAGACGTCGCCGGTGCGGTCGACGCCCGGCGCCTTGCCGTACCACATGGCGCTGACGCCATCGTACTTCGCGCCCGGGAACAGGTTGGCCTGCTGGCTGCCCCAGACGGCGGTGGCGGCCAGGTCCTCGTTGAGGCCCTCCTGGAAGACGACCTCATGCTTTTTCAGCAGCTTGCCGGCCCGCGCGGCCTGCTGGTCGAGCCCGCCCAGGGGCGAGCCGCGATAGCCCGAGATGTAGCCGGCCGTGTTCAGCCCGTCGCGTTCATCGAGGCGTCGACGGTCGAGCATCACCCGGATCAGAGCCTGCACGCCGGTTATGAACGCGCGGCCGTCTTCGAGAAGATATTTGTCGTCTAGCGTCACTTCCTGGTGCCGCATTGAAAAATCTTTCCCTTGGCGGTCGTTCTTCAGCTTGCAAGATCATATAAGCGCGGCGAAATTGCTTGCCAAAGCCGTGCCCCTTTCATGGGGGCGTTCGGCACGATCGGGGCGCGTAATGGCCTATTGGGGGAAAAAGGTTTGTCCGAGCAGCTAGACGCGGTTGACGCAAAGATTCTCGATCTCATCCAGCATGACGCCAGCCTGTCCGTCGCCGAAATCGCCGAGCGGGTCGGCCTGTCGTCCAGCCCCTGCTGGCGCCGGATCAAGCGGCTGGAAGACGCGGGCATCATCCAGCGCCGGGTGACCATCCTGGACCGCGAACAGCTGGGCCTTCGCTTCGAGGTCTACTGCACCGTCAAGCTGTCGCTGCCGACCAAGGAAAACCTCGAACTGTTCGAGTCCAATGTCGTGAAATGGGCCGAGGTCACACAGTGCGCCACGGTGACCGGCGCCGCCGACTACGAACTGCGCATCGTCACCCGCGACATGCACGCCTTCGACGACTTCCTGCGCGACAAGATCCTGTCGCTGGGGCTGGTCTCCAACATCGAGAGCCGGATCGTCATCCGGGGCGTCAAGAACACCACCGCCGTGCCGCTCGGCATGATCAGCCCCTATGTCAGCCCGCACGGCTAGGGCCACGCTGACGGCGCTGGCGGCGATCCTCCTGATCGCGGCCGGGGCGCCGGAAACCCGCCTCGAACAGTACCAGCGGCTGAGGCGCGAAGGCGTCGCCGCCGCCCAGGCCGGCGATCTGGCCAGGGCCGAGACCGCCCTCGCGGAGGCGCTGAACCTCTATCCGGACGTTCCGGGCTCCTACATCCGGCTGGCGCGCGTCCAGGCGGCGGCCGGCAAGACCGACGCGGCGCTGGCCAACCTCGCGGCCTATGCGGGCATGGGTCTCTCGCTCGACGTCTCTCGCGACCCCGCCTTGAAGACGCTGGCCGACCAGCCGGAATTCGCGCCGGTCATGGCGCGGCTCAAACGCAATGCTCAGCCCGGTCAGGAGACCATTGTCCGGGCCAGACTGGAGCCGGGCGGCGGCGTCTTCGAAGGCATTGTCCGCCATGAGAAGGGCTTCCTTGTCAGCTCGGTCGCGTCACGGACGCTGCTGAAGGTGTCGGGACAGGGGGACGTCGAGACCTTCCTGGCGCCGGACGACGAGACCGGCGGCCTCTTCGGCATGGCGATCGACAGGTCAGCCGACACCCTCTGGGTCGCCGAGTCGCGCGGCGCCGGCATTCCCGCCTCGGAAGGCGAGGCGCGCACCGGCCTGCTGAAAGTCTCGCTGTCGAAGCGCGAGATGATCGCGCGCGTCCTGCTCCCCCAGGATGGCGTCAAGCGGCAGCTGGGCGATGTTGTGATCGACCGGGACGGGACGGTCTACGCGTCTGACAGCGTCGGCGCCGGCATCTACCGCCTGAAGCCCGGCGCCACAGCACTTGAGCTGTTCGTCCAGTCGCGAGACATGGCCTCGCCCCAGGGAATGGCGATCTGCCCTGACGCCGGGGCGATGGTGGTCGCGGACTATTCGACCGGCCTGCACCGCATCGACCTGAACACCGGCGAAGAGACGCTGGTTGGGGGGCCGGCGATGGGTCTGGCCGGAACGGACGGTCTGTTACGTGTCGACTACGCCTTCGAAGGCGGAGCAACCGGGCGCGGCGAGCGCAGGCCGATGCCGATGGATCTGGTCGTCACACAGAATGGCGTATCGCCGGAGCGGTTGCTTTACCTCCATCTCAGTCAGGACTGCCGAACGGTCGAAGGCGGCTCCGTGCTGACACAGGGCCAGAGGGACGTCACACTCGCAGCCCAGGCTTCGGGCGTGATCGCCTTCATCGGATCGAGCGGTTGGGCCGGCTATGACGGCGACGGCAAGCCCACGACGGAGACGCCCGCACCCGCTATGCTGTTCGTCGTGGATATCCCCCGGCGCTGAAGAGGAGCCCCTCCCATGATCGACCTCGTCATCGACCAGCGGCGCAAGGATCTGGGCGGGTTCGAGGTCGGGCGGGTGCTGCCCTGGCACGCGCGACGGACGGTGGGGCCCTTCATCTTCTTCGACCACATGGGCCCGGCGCAGTTTGAGCCCGGCTTCGGCCGCGAGGTGGACGTGCGGCCGCATCCGCACATCGGCCTGTCGACGCTCAGCTACCTGTTCGAGGGGGCGATGACCCACAGGGACAGCGTCGGTTCCGACATCGTCATTCGCCCGGGCGAGGTGAACTGGATGACCGCCGGCAGCGGCATTACCCACTCCGAACGGTTCGAGGACCTGCGCCGCGACGGCGGACGGATGGACGGCATCCAGACCTGGCTGGCCCTGCCGGTCGAGCATGAGGAGACGGCGCCGGCCTTCTCGCATCATGAGGGCAATGACGACCTGCCCTTCTACGAGGGCGGCGGCATGGCCGCGCGGCTGATCGCCGGCAAGGCCTTCGGGACCCAGGCCAATGTGCCGGTCTTCTCACCCTGCTTCTATGTCCACTGGGAGCTGGCCGCCGGGGCGAAGGCCGCCCTGCCCGCCGAGTATCCCGAGCGCGCCGCCTATGTGGCCAAGGGCAGCGTCGAGGTCGACGGCCGGACCCTGAACACCGGCCAGATGGCGGTCTTCGCGCCCGGCGAGACCATCGCCTTCACCGCGCTGGAGCCGTCGACGGTCATGCTGCTGGGCGGCGAGCCGATCGGCCCGCGCTTCATCGACTGGAACTTCGTGTCGTCCAGCAAGGACCGCATCGAACAGGCCAGGGCCGACTGGCGGGCCGGGCGCATGAAGCTGCCCGACCTCGACCACGACGAGTTCATTCCCCTGCCCTAGGCGTCTCCGCCGGCGTGGCGTGCCGCGCCGGCGTCAGGAAGAGCATGAAGCGCGCCAGAGGACGCTTGAAGAGCAGCAGGTAGGCGACATGCCCGCCGACGAGGACCATCAGCAGGTTGCCGAGCAGCTCGTGCGCCTCCTCGACGACGTCGTCGCCCTCAGCCTCGCCGCCTTGCCGCTCCCCGCGACCGGGATGCTCGACCTCCTCCTCGTCGGCGTCCCTGACAACCGGCGCCTTCGGCGCGCCTGCGCCCGCCAGCTGACCTGACTCCGCGCGGCCGAGGCCGAAGGTCCGCCCCCTGTCGAGCGCGATCCCGGTGCCGGTGACCCCGATGAGACAGATCGCAATGCCCATCAGCAGGGCGCCGCTGATGGCGGGATGGGTGAACACCGTGCCGAGCTTCAGTCCGTGGATGTGCGGGTAGAAGCGCATCAGGCCGAGCTGCGGCGCGCCGGTCAGCGCCATGACCAGCCGCAGCAGGATCATCCCCGCCACGCCATAGCCCAGCCAGCGATGCGCCGGTCCCCATTCCGGACTGAGGAAGGCGAGCACCACCCCCAGAGCGAGCACGGCGTGAAAGAGCCTCAGTCTGTGCATGGCGTTCATGGTGCAAGCCTTCCGGTTGCCGGTCGCGACGCGCCGGACCGCAGTGGCCGGCGGGCGGGCGTGGCGATGGGTGAGCGTCGGCCAGCAGAACAGGTTCCCGGCCCTCCCGCGTTGTCATGGGTCAATCGCCGCCGATCCGGGACGCGCCGTGCAGCGCCTTGCGTCGGACGTATTTGCGAGTCATTCTCACATCCAGCAACCACCCCCGGAGGCGATCATGGTTCTGCGAAGCGTCGGCCCCGTGCTCATCGCGCTGTTGATGCGTGGCGAGCGGCCGGAGCCGTCCGGCTCGGACTGGCTGCTGCACGGCCCGACCGATCCCGAGGTGGTGGACGCCGCCGGGACGGGGCCCCCCGAGCTCACGCTGCTCGCGGCGGAATAACGCCTGCCGAGCGCTCACGCCCGGCCGCGAATACACGTAAAGCGCACAGAATTCGCGCCACAGGAGAACGGCGAACGCTGATGGTTAACGAGCGCTTGCCAGTCTTGCGACCCTCGACTAACCATGTTCTGCGAGTGCACTGGGGGCACTGTTCAGGTTCCTTCTTGGAACATTCGGAGGCGGGGATATGCGCAAGTTCATGGTGGCGGTGTCGACCGCCTTGCTAGCCAGCGCAGGCGCTGGCGGCGCGATGGCCGGGGGCCCGCCCCCGGGACCGCTCCCCGGACCGCCCGCGCCGTGGCACGGCTGCACCGAGGCCCCGCACCCCGAGCACGGCGAGTGCCCCTGCCGGGTGAACCGCCAGTTCTACACGCCGGGTCCCGCCTGGAGCGTCAGCGCCGCCGGCGGCCCGGGCATCTACATCACCTCGCCCCCCGTCTCCGTCCCGTCGGGCCGGATCGACATCAAGGGTCCGCCGATCTACGTCGAAGCTCCGCCGATCCGCGTCGAACCGGTTCAGATCTACATCCGGTCGCCGGACGTTCGCGTGAAGCCCTCGCGCGTGACGGTCGAGCCGCCGCAGGTCCACTTCGAAGGCTGCCCCGATGGCGCGGCCTGCGGACCGGCTGACTAGGCCACCGCGGTCGAAGCCCAGACGAAACAGGCCCGCGCCGGTTCACCCGGCGCGGGCCTTGTCTTTTCCGGGGTTCCGGGCGGGCGGGCGCGTCCGGCTGCTGAGTGGTCTACTTGCCGTCCGGCGACGCGGCGGCGGACCCGGCCTTGTCGACGGAACAGAATTCGCGAATCTCGCGGGCCAGCGAAAGGTCGCCGCCCTGAAGCGCGGCGCCGACAGCATCCGGACATCGCCCGTCAGCGACCAGGGTGGTCACCTTCAGGCGCAACGTCGCCCGGGCCTCCGCCGCCTCCTTCAATTCCCGGGCTTCCTTGCGGTCCCCTGGCGTACAGAGCGACATCCAGGAGGCGTCGGCGCAGCGCCGGATCAGCTTCGCCTGCCGCATCTCTTCCCGGGTCAGCGCCGGGTCGGGCCGGGGCCTGGCGTCCGGCAGCCGCCTGGCCACCGACGGCGGGACCAGCTCGACTGAGCTTTCCTTCGCGACGTAGCGGCAGACCCAGCCGGTATCCTCGAACACGCAGGACTGCAGCGTGGCCGGGCTGTCCTGCGCGAGGAGCGCCAGCGTCATGGCGAGGGAAGTCAGCACCGGGCGTCACCAAGGTTCAACGGCTGATCATGGCACGATCAGTCCACGGGCGTAACCCTGACCGGTGTTCGCCGAATCCTATCGGGGCTTCAGCGCCTTGCGGGCCGAGAGGGCGTATTCGACGCCGGTCCAGACGGTCACCACCGTGGCCAGAGCCAGGACGCCGTGGGCGATGAGGAAGGCCCGGCCGATCAGCACCGGCTCCTCCGGCAGACCCCAGGCCCGCCAGCCATAGACGAACAGCTCGGCCGCCAGGGCCACGAGCTGCAGGGTGGTCTTCCACTTGGCCAGGGTCGTGACGGGCAGCTTGAGCCCTCTCGGCGCCAAGGTCTCGCGCAGGGCGCTGACCGAAAACTCCCGGAACAGGATCAGGCCGCCCGCCAGGGCGACGATCCAGTTGCCCAGCGCGGCGACCCCCACGACCATCCCGGCCACCAGCACCTTGTCGGCGATCGGATCGAGGATGGAGCCCAGGGTGCTGGTCGCGTCGAAGCGACGGGCCAGCCAGCCGTCAAGGAAGTCGGTGACCGCCGCGACCAGGAACCCCCAGAAGGCGAAGAAATAGAACCCCTGGTGCACGGCGGCCGGCTCCTGGGCCGACACCATCACCCAGCGATACACCGGTGACACCGGGATCAGCCCGATCAGGGCCAGGAACACGAAGAGCGTCAGCACCAGCCGCGCGCCGGTCAGGATGTTGGGCAGCGATTTCATGAGCGCACCATAGCGTCTGAACGCGTCACTTGCGGAAAAAGTCGTGGATGCGCTGCGCCAGCGGTCCGCTGACGCCATCGACCTTCATCAGATCGTCGACCGAGGCCTTGCCAACCTCCCGGGCAGAGCCAAAGGCATGCAGCAGCGCCTTCTTGCGGCCGGGCCCGACGCCGTCGATCTCGTCGAGGGGATTGCGCTTCATCTCGGCGGTGCGTTTGGCCCGGTGGGTGCCGATGGCGAAGCGGTGGGCCTCGTCGCGCAGCCGCTGCAGATAGTAGAGGACCGGCGATTTGGGCTCGAGCATGAAGGGCGTCTTGCCCGGTATGAAGAACCGCTCCAGGCCGGCGTCGCGATCCGGCCCCTTGGCCACCCCGACCACGGCGATATCGTCGACGCCCAGGTCGGCCATGACCTCCAGCACCGCGTCCAGCTGGCCCTTGCCGCCGTCGATCAGCACCAGGTCGGGGCGGGCGCTGTCGTCGCCCTCCTCCTCTTCCTTGACCAGGCGGGCGAAGCGGCGGCGCAGCACCTCCTTCATCATGCCGTAGTCGTCGCCGGGGGTGAGCTCGGTCCCCTTGATGTTGAACTTGCGGTACTGGTTCTTCTGGAAGCCTTCGGGTCCGGCCACCACCATGCCGCCGACGGCGTTGGTCCCCATGATATGGCTGTTGTCGTAAACCTCGATCCGCTCCGGGCTCGCCTCCAGCCCGAAGGCCTCGGCCACGCCGGCCAGCAGCCTGCCCTGGGCCGAGCCCTCGGCCATGCGCCGGCCCAGCGCCTCGCGGGCGTTCAGCGTCGCCTGCTCGACCAGCCCCTTCTTCTCGCCGCGCCGGGGTCGGGCGATCTCGACCCGGCGGCCCGCCTTCATGCTGAAGGCCTCGCCGAGCAGCTCGTGCTCATGCGGCTGGACATTGACGAGGATCGAGCGCGGCAGCGGCCGGTCGTCGTAGAACTGGCCCAGAAAGGCGCTCATCACCTCGGCGTCGGAGTCGCTCTTGTCGACCCGGGGGAAGTAGGCGCGGTTGCCCCAGTTCTGGCCGGCGCGGAAGAAGAACACCTGGACACAGGCCTGCCCGCCCTCGGCGAACAGGGCGAAGACATCGGCCTCGTCGACGGTCTCGGGATTGACCTGAGTCTCCTGCGAAACGACCGACAGGGCGCGGATGCGGTCGCGCAGCCGGGCGGCGCGCTCGAACTCCAGCTCATCGCTGGCGGCCTGCATCTCCTGCGACATCCGGGCCATCACCGCCCGGCTCTTGCCGCGCAGGAAGGCCTCGGCCTCCTCGACGAGCTTCGCGTAGTCGTCCAGCGCGATCAGGCCGGTGCAGGGTGCGGCGCAGCGGCGGATCTGGTGCAGCATGCAGGGCCGGGTGCGGCTCTCGTAGACGCTGTCGGAACAGGACCGCAGCAGGAAGGCCTTCTGCAGCGTATTCAGCGTGCGGTTCACCGCCCCGGCCGAGGCGAACGGCCCGAAATAGTCGCCCTTGATCGTGTGGGCCCCGCGGTGCTTGCGCAACTGGGCGGCCGGATGCTCGCGGCGGATGACGATCTCGGGGAAGCTCTTGTCGTCGCGCAGCAGCACGTTGAAGCGCGGCTTCATCTGCTTGATCAGGTTGATCTCGAGCAGCAGGGCGTCAGTCTCTGTCCGCGTCGAGACGAACTCCATCGCCCGGGTCAGGTCGACCATGTGGGCGATGCGGTTGGTGTGGAAGCGGCCCTGGGCGTACTGGATCACCCGCTTCTTCAGCGAGCGCGCCTTGCCGACATAGAGCACCTCCCCGCCCTCGCCGATCATCCGGTACACGCCCGGGCCGTCGGGCAGACGGCGGGCGTGGTCGGCGATCAGGGCGGCGCCGGTGAGGGCGGGGGCATCGGTGGCGGGGGGCGAGGTCACGGGAGGAATATAGGGGAGTCGGGGATGGAGTGCGCGTCTTCAGCTAAGCCGCGGCGGCAGCTCGGCCCAACCGGATGAACATCGACAGCTCCGACTTCAGTCGCTCCAGATCCGCGATAGGCGCTCCGGCCATCGCTGTCCTCAGGCGCGTTCGAACCTGCTCCGCCTTGTCGAGAATGGCGGGCCGTCCAGTCAACAGGAACGACTTGCTCGCGCGCTCGAGGGCGACGGCGTAGTCAATCGAGTGAGCGTCGAGAGCGATATCGAGGAGCCCCTCTTCGTACTCTCCCACCGCCGAAATCGTGTCCAGGGCCTGGTTGAGCTTGCGCACGAACCCGGCCTCGTCATCGGGATCGTAGGCGACCCAGTCTGTGCGGGTCAGATCCGATGGAGCTTTCGCTTCCTTGGATTTCACCACGATCAAGGGGTTGCCGCACATCGCGGCAAACCCCAGTTCGAGCATGATGTTGGCCAGCGCGTTCGCGCGGGTTTCATGTGAGAAGATCGCAATGGTGAAGCCGGTGCCCCTGATGAGGCCCAGAATGCGCTGGAGGAAATCTCCGCCGCCGGTCGTCGCATCCGCATCTTTGGTGGGTACGCCCCGATGGGTGAATGCCTCGATGACCAACGCAGCCATCCGGGAATCGACTTCAGGCGGCTCGCCGATTTGCCGCATCACGAACGCATGCTTTGGGTGAAGCGCCCGTGGCGCCAAATCTAGGATGTCTTCCGATAGCGGCGAGAAGACTAGCGCCACTCCTACTTGGATCCCGACGTTAGGCTAACCTCCCGGACGCCCTTGTAGGGTCCGGTTGTCTTCTTCTGATCGATGATGCGTCCAGTCGCTGTATCGATCTTCACGTAGCGGCCGGTCGCGGGATTGAGAGCCTGAATTCGCGCCTTCACCGCGCCCTTCCTGCTGCCATCTCCAGTGTTTGTCGCCACGTCGCACCCATGCGCTGAACCGTTTCGGAGAGCCAACGCCCATCACAACTTTCAAGCGATCCGGCGTCGGCTGTCAAGGCTCAGTAGATGATGCACTCACCAACGAACTCAAGCCCCTCTCGCCCCCTACCGCCCCTTCCACTCCGCCTTGCGCTTTTCCCCCCAGGCCGCGACGCCCTCGCGGCGGTCGTCGGTGGGGGTGAGTTCGTCGTAGGCGGCGAGTTCGACGGCGATGGACTCCGCTCCGGTCAGCACGGCCGTCTCCCGCACCACGCGGCGGATGTTGCGCACCGACAGCGGGGCGTTGGCGGCGATCTTTCCGGCGGTCTCGACGGCGGCGGCGACCAGCGCGTCGGCGGCGCAGACGCGGTTGACCACGCCCCAGGCCAGGCCCTCGGCGGCGGTGAAGGGATCGCCGGTCAGCAGGACCTCGCGGGCCCGGCGCTCGCCGGCGGCGCGGACCAGGTTGGGCGCCCCGCCCAGGCCCGGCATGATGCCCAGCTTGACCTCCGGCAGCGCCAGCCGGGCGCCCTCGGCGGCGTAGATGAAGTCGCAGTTCAGCGCGATCTCCGCCCCGCCGCCGTAGGCCGCGCCGTTCACCGCACAGATCACCGGAACCGGCAGGGCGACCAGGGCGTCGCGCATGGCCTCGAACAGGCGGTGCTGGGCGACCCACTGCGCGTCGGTCATGCCGTCACGCTCCTTGAGGTCCGCACCGGCGCAGAAGATCTTGCCGCCCGCGCCGGTCAGGACCACGGCCCGGACGGCGCCGGGATCGGCGGCCAGACCGGTCCACAGGGCCAGCAACTCCTCCGCCATCCGTGTCGACAGCGAGTTGCCGGCCTCGGGGCGGTTGAGGGTGACGAGCAGCACGCCCTCGGCGGGCGCGGCGGTGAGCAGGGTTTCATGGGTCATCGGCCGGAAGCTAGCGCCGCCCGGGCCGCGCTCCAAGCGCCGTCCTGTGCGATCCGCGCCGGGCGTCAGGCCGCCTTGCGCTCCCGGCCGCCCCCCTCGGGCGCTTGACCAGCCGCCCTCCCCGCCGTGAGATAGGGTCATGAGCACCGATCTGGCGACCTTCATCCGCGGCCTGCCCAAGGCCGAACTGCATCTGCATATCGAGGGCAGCCTCGAGCCCGAGCTGATGTTCGAGCTGGCGCAGCGCAACCGCATCACCCTGCCCTTCGACAGCGTCGAGGCGATCCGCGCGGCCTACGCCTTCTCCAACCTGCAGGACTTCCTGGACATCTACTACCAGGGCGCCGGCGTGCTGCAGACGGAGCAGGACTTCCAGGACCTGACGATGGCCTACTTCCGGCGGCTGCACGCCGACGGCGGGGTGCATGCCGAGATCTTCTACGACCCCCAGACCCACACCGACCGCGGCCTGCCCTTCAGCGTCGCGGCCGACGGCATCCTGGCCGGGATGGCGCAGGCGCAGGATGAGCTGGGCGTCAGCAGCAAGCTGATCATGAGTTTCCTGCGCCACCTCAGCGAGCAGGCTGCGTTCGAGACCCTCAGATCGGCCGAGCCTTACCTGGACCGTTTCGTCGGAGTGGGCCTGGACAGCGGCGAGGTCGGCCATCCGCCGCAGAAGTTCGCGCGGGTGATGAAGGCCAGCCGCGAGCGCGGGCTGCTGATCAACGCCCACGCCGGCGAGGAGGGGCCGCCGGAGTATGTCTACGAGGCGCTCGACATCCTGGGGGTCGACCGCATCGACCACGGCAACCGGGCGCTGGAAGACCCGGCGCTGACGCAGCGGCTGGTCGACATGGGCATGACCCTGACCGTCTGCCCACTGTCGAACCTGAGCCTTTGCGTGGTCAAGGACCTCAAGGACCATCCGATGAAGCGGATGCTGGACCTCGGCCTCAAGGCCACCTGCAACAGCGACGACCCGGCCTATTTCGGCGGTTACCTGGCCGAGAACTACCTGCGCACGGCGGAGGCGGTGGGCCTGACGCGGGACGAGCTGGTGACGCTGGCGAAAAACAGCTTCAGCGGGTCGTTCCTGTCAGAGGCGGAGAAGGCGAAACACATCGCGGCGGTGGATGCCTACGCGGCTTCAGGGACAGCTTAAGCTGTCCCCAACGCTCAGATCAGCGAGTCGCGAGTCGGCTGGCCGAGCAGCACCCGCCCGGCCAGTTCAAAGATCGGGGCGGCGACCATGATGTGGTGGGTGATGACGTTGGCGTCGCGGAAGCGGCGCTGCAGGTCATTGTCCAGATAGACCGCCGAGCCGCCGAGCATGTCGTAGGCGGTCTTGCAGACGTCGGCGGAAACATGGGTCGCGTGGGCGCAGGCGAGGCGCAGCCGGGCCCGCTGTTCCAGAGTGACCTCCTGCCCGGCCTTCAGCGCCGCCCAGATCACGGCGATGCACTCGTAGTAGTGGGCGCGGGCCGCCGAAAGGGCGGCGACGGCGCGGGCGTAGTCGTTCTGGGCCACGCCGCGCTCGGCGAGCGTGCGCTGCGACCCCTGCTGCTTCTTCTGCAGCGCCATATTGCCCGCCGTCAGAAGGGCGCCACGGGCGTTGCCGAGCGCCACCGCTGTCACGCCCAGCGCCAGCATGCCGAACACCGGGTACTTCGCCAGCGGCGTCTCGACCCGGGTGCGGTCGCTGTGCAGGGCGACGGAGCGGTCCTTCGGCACGCGGACGTCCTTGACCGCGAAGTCGAGGCTGCCGGTGCCGCACAGGCCCGAGGTGCGCCAGGTGTCGATCAGCTCCACCTCGTCGGCCCGGAAGATCATCATCCGGTGGATAGGCTGGCCCTCGGCGTCGAGCATCGGGCCTTCCGGACCCATGATCATGGCGCCGCCGGCGATCCACTGGGCGTTCTGGGCGCCGCTGCCCCACTGCCAGCGTCCGGTGACGCGCCAGTGGTCGACCTCGTCGACCGCCTTGCCCATCGGGGCGAAGACCCCGGCGGCGATGGTCTCCGGCGCGCCGAACACCTCGCGCGCCATCTCCGGCTCCAGGCGGTTGGCCATCGAGGCGGTGGTGGCGCCGATCATCAGGCACCAGCCGGCCGAGGCGTCGTTCTGGGCGATGATCTCGATGGCCTGGGCGACGTCGGTCGGGATGGTCTCGTGGCCGTCGAGGCTGGCCGGCAGCAGCATGCGGAACAGGCCGGCGTCGGCGAACTTTCGGGCGAGGTCAGCCGGCATGCGGCGTCCGGCCTCGATCTCGTTGGCCCGGCGGGCGACCTCCAGGGCCAGGGACTGGGCGGCGGCGACGGCGTTGAACGTCATGCTGGTAGCTTCCAGAGGGCAGCCAGGTTGTTGCGCTGCATGTTCGAGGAGCCGCCGACGATCGGCATGCCCAGCAGGTCGCGCACATTACGCTCGATGTCATAGTCGGCCGACATGGCGTAAGCGCCCATCACCCGCTGGCAGGTCAGGGCGATCTCGACCCCGGCCTCGGCGATGAACAGCTTGGCCATGCTGGTCTCGACCGCGCAGGGCTGGCCCTCGTCGGCCAGACGCGCGGCGTTCCACAGCATCAGGCGGCAGGCCTCCAGCTTGGTGCGGGCGTCGACCAGCGCATGGCGCACGGCCTGGTGGGCGGCGATGGGCTTGCCGAACTGGACCCGCTCCTGGCTGTAGGCCCAGGCCTCCTCCATCGCCGCCTGGGCGATGCCGAAGGCGCAGGCGCTGATCTCCAGCTTCTCGATGTCGAGCGCCCGGCCGGCCAGCATCTTCCAGCCCTGGTTCCACTTCTCCGGCCCGCCGACGACGGCCGACAGCGGCAGGCGGACCTCGTCGAAATGGACGTCGGACGACAGGGTGTAGCGGAGGTTCACATGCTCGATGGGGGTGATGGTCACCCCCGGGGCATTGGTCGGGATGAGCAGGAAGCTCAGGCCGCTCCGCGCCGGGGCGTCGGGGTCGGAGCGGACCAGGCAGTAGATGTAGTCGGAGAAGTCGGCGCCGGTGCACCAGCGCTTGGCGCCGGTGACGACGATCTCGTCGCCCTCTCGCCGGGCGCGGGTCGAGACCTGAGACAGGTCGCCGCCGACGTCGGGCTCCGACAGGCCATAGGCGAAGAACAGCTCGCCCTTCGCCAGCCTCGGCAGCAGGTCGGCCTTCTGTTCGGGGGAGCCGTTCTCGAGGATGTTCATGCCGCCGTAGAAGGCGCACTGGATGAAGGGGCCAGCGAGGAAGGAGCCGGCCCGGCAGAGCTCCTCGATGGCGGCGACCGCGCCCAGGATATCCGGGCCGGTGCCGCCGTACTCCTCCGGCACGGTCAGGCCGCAGAGACCGAGGTCGGCCAGCTGCTTGAACAGGTCGCGCGGGAAGGTGTGGGTGCGGTCCCACTCCCGCCGCTTCTCGCGCGGCGCCTTCTCGGCAATGAACCGTTGCAGGATCGAGCGGAGCTCGGTGACGTGGGCGGGTTCGGGGGGCAGGCTCATGCGCGGCCCTTCCGAGGGGACAGGTTAAGGTGTCCCGAGGGACATCTTAACCTGTCCCTGACATTGGCGCTGACCCGCATCACTCCCCCGTCAGATTCATCGGCCGACGCTCGCGGAAGGCGGCGACGGCCTCCTTGCGGTCGGCGGTCATGTTGCTCAGCGTCTCATAGGCCACCGCCGCGTCGGACGTGCTGACCATGATCTGCTTGAGCGTGATGTTGGCGGTCATCTTGGTCCAGCGCACCGCCCAGCGGGGGTTGCCCAGGATCTTGCCGGCGATCTCCGCCACCTTGGCGTCGAGCTGGTCGGTCGGGACGGCATGGTTGATCAGGCCCATGCGCGCCGCCTCGGTCGCGGACAGCAGGTCGCCGGTCATCAGCAGTTCCTTGGCCCGGGCGAAGCCGATCAGCTGCGGCCAGATGATCGCCCCGCCGTCGCCGGCCACCAGCCCGACCTTCACATGCGGGTCGCCGATCTTCGCGGCCTCGTCGGCGACGATGACGTCGCACAGGAGGGCGAGGGTGGCGCCCAGGCCCGCGGCGGCGCCGTTCAGGCGGGCGATGATCGGCTTTTCCAGGTCCAGCAGGCCGCTGACGATCCGCTTGGCGTCATAGGCGATGGCGCGGAACTTCCGGGGATCGTTGATCTGCTCGTCGAACCAGTCGAAGTCGCCGCCGGCGCAGAAGGCGCGGTTCTCGCCGGTCAGGATGATGAGGTCGCTGCCGTCATCATGCTGCAGATCGACAAACAGCTCGGCCAGCTCGTCGTGCATCCGCGCGTCGACGGCGTTCACGGCGTTGCCGCTGAAGCTGCAGACCAGAATCCGGCCGTCGCGGCGGAAGGTGAAGCGCTGATAGTCCTCGAACTTCATCAGGCGGGATCCTCGCTGACGCGGACGAGACGGCGGCCGAAGTTCTCGCCCCGGAACAGGCCGCAGAAGGCCTCGGCGGCGGACTCGAGGCCGTCGAATTCCTCGATAGCGAACTTCAGGGAGCCGTCGGCGATCCAGTCGGCCATCTGGCTCTGGGCGGCGGCGAACTGACGGATGTCGTCGAACACCACCAGACCCTCCATGCGGACGCGGTGGGTGATGAAGACGTCGGTGTGTTTCAGGCCGTACCGTTGCTCGACCGGCACATTGTAGTCGGCCACCTGTCCGGAGACGACCACCCGGCCGCGCAGCTTCATCAGCGGCAGGACCCGGTCGACCATTTCGTTGCCGACGTTGTCGAACAGCACGTCGACGCCGCCCGGGCAGGCCGCCTTGATCGCCGCCGTGAGGTCGGGCTCGGCCTTGTAGTCGATGACCGCGTCGAAGCCGGCCTCGTCCTTCAGCCAGGCGCACTTCTTCGGCCCGCCGGCGATGCCGACCACCGTCATGCCCAGCTTCTTGCCGATCTGACCGGCGGTGGCGCCGACCGGGCCGGCGGCGGAGCTCACCAACAGAACCTCGCCCTCCTTCGCCTGTCCCACGCGGTGCATGCCGAACCAGGCGGTCAGGCCGGGCACGCCCAGGATGCCGATCCAGCAGCCCAGCGGCACGCGGCGGTCGGTGATCTTCTGGATGAAGCCCCGACCGTCGGACACGAAATGCTCGCGCCAGCCGCCGCCCGCCGCGATCAGGTCGCCGGCCGCGTAGTTGGGGTTCTTGCTCTCGACGACCTGGGCCACGCAGAAGCCGTCGATGCCCTCGCCGATCTTCATCGCCCCGGCGTAGCTGTCGCCGCCCGAAAGGCGCGAGCGGGTGCCGGGATCGACGGAGCCCAGGATCACCCGGGCGATGAACTTGCCGTCCTCAAGCGCGGGCAGCGGCAGCGTCTCGAGCCGGAAATCCTCCGGCGACGGCGCGCCCTCGACATGGCGCGCAAGCACCCAGCGGCGGGTTGTCGTGGTCACTGTTCCTCCTGGGCCGGGCGGGTTCCGGTCTGGTCGGGACTTTAGGCGGATCGCGCCCGGGAGGGGAAGGCGCTACGACCGGCCACAATTCCGCCGAGCGGCTGAATCGACTATGGAGCCCCATGCGCCGCCTGAGCCTGACCCTCGCTGTAATCCTGCTCGCCGCCGGGCCTGCCCTGGCGCAGGACCGCGGCTCGACCCAGACGCGGCCGAACCTGCGTGACGCCGTCACCGCCCCGCTCGACGACCTGAACCTCAAGCATGTGGACATTCCCGACGTGCTGAAGCGCGCGGTGGCCAGCCCCTACGACGTGGACGGGATGACGCGCTGCGAGCCGATCGCCGCCGAGGTGGGCCGGCTGGACGCGGCGTTGGGGCCGGATCTCGACGAGCCGCCGCCGCCGGACACCCGAACCCGGGGCCAGAAGCTGAAACAGGCGGCGGGGGACGCGGTGGTCGGCGCGGTCGAGGACGAGACCCGAAGCGTCCTGCCTTTCCGGGGCTGGGTGCGGAAACTGACCGGGGCGGAGCGACGCGACAAGCGGGTGGCCGAGGCCATCACCGCCGGCAAGCTGCGCCGGGCCTATCTGAAGGGCGTCGGCATGCAGAAGAACTGCGCCCCGCCCGCGGCGCCGAGCTGGTTCGTCCCGGAAGCCGAGGCGAAGGGCGGCGGACTGCTGGCCTGGCTGAGCGGCGTCTTCGCGTCGATCGGCTCCTGGTTCGCGGGTCTGTTCGGCTGAGGTCTGCACGCCCCCCCTTCACGTCATCCTGACCCCAGCAGGCGCGCGTCGAAGGACGCACGGCGTCACTGCGTCCTTCGACACGGCCCTTCGGGCCTGTTCAGGATGACGTGGAAGGATCGCGAAAGCGGCGGGGACAAGCACTGAAGGCATGTCCCCAACCGTCTCTGTCAAAGCCCCAGGACGGCCTTGGCCATGATGTTCCGCTGGATCTCGTTGGACCCGCCGAAGATCGAGGTCTTGCGCATGTTGAAGTAGGTGGGCGCCGACTTGGCGGCCCAGCTGGGGATCGACAGGCTGTTGTCGCCGGTCAGGCCCTTGGCGTGCGGCGCGCCGTAGTGGGCGGCGGCCTCCAGGGTCAGCTCGGTCAGACGCTGGCCGACCTCGGTGCCCTTGACCTTCAGCAGCGAGGCTTCCGGGCCGGGGCCCTTGCCGGAGGCTTCACCGGCGAGGGTGCGGAGCTCGGTGTATTCGAGCGCGGCCAGGTCGATCTCCAGCTCGGCGATCTTGCGGCGGAAGTCGGCGTCCCTGAGCAGCGGAGCCGCGTCATCGGCGGGCTCGGACGCGGCGAGCTCGCGCAGCTTCTCGATGCCGCGCTTGGAGCGGGCGACGCCGGCGATGCCGGTGCGCTCGTGGCCGAGGAGGTACTTGGCCACCGTCCAGCCCTTGTTCTCCTGGCCGATCAGGTTCTCGACCGGGACCTTCACGTTGTCGAGGAAGACGTCGTTGACCTCGTGGCCGCCCTCGATCGTGATGATCGGGCGGACGGTGATGCCGGGCGACTTCATGTCTATGAGCAGGAAGGAGATGCCCTCCTGCTTCTTCGCCGTCGCGTCCGTGCGGACCAAGAAGAAGCCCCAGTCGGCGAAGTGGCCCTGGGTCGTCCAGGTCTTCTGGCCGGTGACGACATAGTAGTCCTTGCCGTCTTCGGTGATCCGCTCGGCCCTGGTCGTCAGGCCCGCGAGGTCGGAGCCGGCGCCGGGCTCGCTGTAGCCCTGGCACCACCAGATGTCGCCGTTCATGGTTCCGGGCAGGAACTTCGCCTTCTGCTCGGGCGTGCCGAAAGTGTAGAGCACCGGCCCGATCATCCCGATGCCGAAGCTGGTCTGCGAGGTCTGCGCCCGGGCCAGCTCCTCGGAGAAGATGTATTTGCGCACCGAATCCCAGCCGGTGCCGCCGTACTCGACCGGCCAGGACGGCGTCAGCCAGCCCTTGTCGTTGAGGATCCGGTGCCAGGCGAGGATGTCCTCCTTGGTCAGATGCTCGCCGGCCTCCATCTTGCGACGGTTCTCGGCCGGGAAGTTGGCCTCGATCCAGCCTCGGACGTCCTTACGGAACTCGGCGTGCTCGGGCAAAAAATCGAGATCCATTGTGCTTCTCCCATGGCTGCGCGCTGGACTCTGGCGGCCCGGCTCGGCAGTTTGCGCTCAAACAACTGTTTCAACGAACATAAGGGGCGACGCGCCATGGCCGCAATCAATTCCGTCACCGACCTGAGCAACGAGGGCGACGTCGCCGTCATCACCCTCAACAGCCCGCCGGTGAACGCGCTGTCGGCCAATGTGCGCGACGGCCTGTACGAAGGCTTCAAGGCCGCGATCGCCGACGACAGCGTCAAGTCGATCGTCCTCATCTGCGACGGCCGCACCTTCATCGCCGGCGCCGACATCAGCGAGTTCGGCGGCGCGTCCAAGGGCGCCAGCCTGTTCGACGTCCAGAACATGATGGAGAACTCGCCCAAGGCCGTGGTCGCGGCGATCCATGGCACGGCGCTCGGCGGCGGCCTGGAAGTGGCGCTGACCGCCCACTACCGCGTGGCGGTCCCCTCGGCCAAGGTCGGCCTGCCGGAAGTGAACCTGGGCCTGCTGCCCGGCGCCGGCGGCACCCAGCGTCTGCCGCGCATCGTCGGCGCCCAGAAGGCGCTGGAAATGATGACCAGCGGCAGCCATGTGCCGGCCAAGGCGGCCAACGCCATGGGCCTGGTCGACGAGATGGTCGAGGAGGGTAGCCTCCGCGCCGGCGCCATCGCCTTCGCGAAGAAGGTCGTGGCCGAGAACTGGCCGCTGAAGAAGGTCCGCGACCGCGACGTGGCCGGCGGCACGCCGGAAGTCTTCGCCGAATTCCGCAAGGCCAACGCCCGCAAGTTCCGCGGCTTCAAGGCCCCCGAATCGAACATCCAGTGCATCGAGGCGGCCGCCACCCTGCCCTTCGAGGAAGGCCTGAAGGTCGAGCGCACCCTGTTCGTGGAGCTGATGACCGGCCCGCAGTCGGCCGCCCAGCGCTACGTGTTCTTCGCCGAGCGCGCCGCCAACAAGATCCCCGACGTGGCGGACGATACCGAGATCCTCCCCGTCAAGACGGTCGGCGTCATCGGCGCCGGCACCATGGGCGGCGGCATCTCGATGAACTTCCTCAACGCCGGCATCCCGGTGAAGATCGTCGAGATGAAGCAGGAGGCCCTCGACCGCGGCCTGGGCGTCATCCGCAAGAACTACGAGAACACCGCCGCCAAGGGGCGCCTGACGACGGACGACGTCGAGAAGCGCATGGGCCTGCTGAGCGGTTCGCTCGAGCTGTCCGATCTGGCCGATTGCGACCTGATCATCGAGGCCGTGTTCGAGAACATGGAGATCAAGAAGGACATCTTCGCCAAGCTGGACGCCATCGCCAAGCCGGGCGCCATCCTGGCCAGCAACACCAGCTACCTGGACGTCAACGAAATCGCTTCGGCGACCAGCCGCCCCGAGAGCGTCATCGGCCTGCACTTCTTCTCGCCGGCCAATGTCATGCGCCTGCTGGAAATCGTCCGGGGCGACGCAACGTCAAAGCCGGTCATCGCCACCTCGATGAAGCTGGCCAAGACCATCGGCAAGGTCGGTGTCCTCGTCGGCGTCTGCCCGGGCTTCGTCGGCAATCGCATGCTGTCCTCTCGCCAGCAGCAGGCCCAGGCGCTGGTCGCCGAAGGCGCCATGCCCTGGGACGTCGACCGCGTGCTCTACGACTTCGGCTTCCCGATGGGTCCGTTCGCGATGAGCGACCTGGCCGGCCTCGACATCGGCTGGAGCAAGGAGACCAACAAGAGCGAGACCATCCGCGACAAGCTGTGTGAACTGGACCGCCGCGGCCAGAAGACCGGCGCCGGCTACTATGACTACGACGAGAAGCGCAACGCCAAGCCCTCGCCGGTCACCGAGCAGATCATCAAGGACTTCGCCGCCAAGTCGGGCGTCAACGCCCGCACGGTCGACGACCAGGAGATCCTCGAGCGCACCATCCTGCCGATGATCAATGAAGGCGCGAAGATCCTCGAAGAGGGCAAGGCGATCCGCGCCAGCGACGTCGATACCGTCTGGATCAACGGCTACGGCTGGCCCGTCTACCGCGGCGGCCCGATGCACTACGGCGACAGCCTGGGCCTGGCCCATGTCGTGGCGCGGCTGAAGGAGTACCAGGACAAGCACGGCGACTTCTTCAAGCCGTCCGCCCTGCTCGAGAAGCTCGCCGCCGAAGGCAAGGGCTTCAAGGACCTGTAGGCCAAAGACGCCCCTTCTCCCCTCGCGGGAGAAGGTGGCCCGCGAAGCGGGTCGGATGAGGGGGCGCACAGCCTGTCCGCATTCGACCCGGCCGCCACGCGAACCCGACGGGTCCGGGGTCCCCCTCATCCGTCGGCTTTGCCGACACCTTCTCCCGCAAGGGGAGAAGGGAACCTGGTGAAAGACCGCGCATGACCCTCGACCAGATGATCGCCGAGGACTTCGGGACCGTTCCCGAGCTGATCCGGCTGTATGCGGCGCAGAAGCCGACACATCCGGCGCTGGTCCAGGACGGCCGGTCGCTGAGCTACGCAGAGCTGGACGCGCTGATGGACCGGATCGCCGCCGGCCTGCAACGGGACGGGCTGACCCAGGGCCAGGCGGTGTCGGTCTGCGCCACCACCTCCATCGAATACGCGGCGCTGTTCCTGGGCGGCCTGCGGGCCGGGGCGGCGGTGGCTCCGATCGCACCGTCGTCGACGCCCGACCAGATCGTGGCCATGGTCAACGACAGCGGCGCGGGCCTGTTCTTCCTCGACAAGGGCGTCGCCGCCGAGATGGGCGACAAGCTCGGCGAGGTTGTTACCCGGCAGATCGCGCTGGACGGCTCCGACGTCGGCCAGCCCTTCGCGCAGTGGCTGCCGGCGGAAGGCATCGCGCCGAAGCCGGTGACCATCGGCCCGAAGGACCCGTTCAACATCATCTACAGCTCGGGCACGACCGGCACGCCCAAGGGCATCGTCCAGAGCCACGGCATGCGCTGGCGCCATCTGGCCCCGCGTCCCGACGGCATCGGCTATGGCCCCGACGCGGTCGGGTTCATCTCCACGCCGCTCTATTCGAACACCACCCTGGTCTGCTTCTTCCCGACCCTGGCCGGCGGCGGCACCATGGTCATGCTGCCCAAGTTCGACGTGCTGAAGTGGCTGCAGGCCGCGCAGGACAACCGCGTCACCCACGCCATGCTGGTGCCGGTCCAGTACCGCCGCCTGCTCGAGCACCCGGACTTCGACAACTACGACCTGTCGAGCTTTGTCATGAAGTTCGCGACCAGCGCGCCCTTCTCCGCCGAACTGAAGCGCCAGGCGATCACGCGCTGGCCCGGCGGGCTGACCGAGTACTACGGCATGACCGAGGGCGGCGGCGGCTTCATGCTGCAGGCCCACCTCTACCCCGACAAGCTGCACACCGTCGGCCTGCCCAGCCCCGGCGCGGTGATCAAGCTGCTCGACGAGGACGGCGCCGAGGTCGGTCCCGGCGAGGTCGGCGAGATCATCGGCCGCTCGCCCGCGACCATGAGCGGCTACCACAACCAGCCGGGCAAGACGTCGGAGGCCCAGTGGGTCTGCCCGAAGACCGGCGACCTCTACATCCGCACCGGCGACGTCGGCCGGCTGGACGAGGACGGCTTCCTGACCCTGATGGATCGCCGCAAGGACATGATCATCACCGGCGGCTTCAACGTCTATCCCAGCGATCTGGAAGCCGTGCTGATGAAGCATGAGGCCGTCGCCGAGGCCGCCGTCATCGCCGCCCCGTCCGACCAGTGGGGCGAGACGCCGGTCGCCTATGTGGCGCTGAAGGACGGCGCCGCGGCGACCCCGGAGGACCTCAAGGCCTTCACCAACGGCCAGGTCGGCAAGACCCAGCGCCTGGCCGACGTCGTCCTGATCGACGTCCTGCCCCGCAGCCACATCGGCAAGGTGCTGAAACGGGAGTTGCGGGACGCCTACGTGGCGCTGGGCCGCAAGGTCTAAGCCGCCTCCGCCCTCGCCCGGTTCGCCTGCGCCGTGATCTCGAACGAGCGCAGCCTCGCGGCGTGGTCGTGGACCGAGGCGGTGACCATCAGTTCGTCCGCGCCCGTCCAGGCGACGAAGTCGGCCAGCCCCTTGCGCACCGTCTCCGGCCCGCCGACGATCGAGCAGCGCAGGGCCTGGGCCAGCCGGGCCGAGGCCATGCCGTCAAGCCGCTCGCCGAATCCCTCCAGCGGCGGCGGCAGGCGGCCGGGCGTGCCCATGGCCATGTTCACGAAGGCCTGCTGCAGCGAGGTGAACAGCAGCTTCGCCTCCTCGTCCGTGTCGGCGGCGATGATGTTCACGCCCAGCATGACGTGGGGCTTGTCGAGGTATTCCGACGGCTCGAACTTCGCCCTGTAGGCGGCGACGGCGGCCTCCATCTCCTGCGGGGCGAAGTGGGAGGCGAAGGCGTAGGGCAGGCCCAGGGCGGCGGCCAGATGGGCCCCGAACTGGCTGGAGCCGAGGATCCAGACCGGGACGTTGGTTCCCTCCCCCGGCGTGGCGACCACGCCCTGGTTGGGCGCGGCGGGCTTGAGGAAATGCAGCAGTTCGACGACGTCCTGCGGGAAGCGGTCGACGTCCCCGACCATGGTCCGGCGCAGGGCGCGGGCGGTCAGCTGGTCGGTCCCCGGCGCGCGGCCGAGGCCCAGGTCGATGCGCGGACCATAGAGCTCGGCCAGGGTGCCGAACTGCTCGGCGATCTGCAGCGGCGCGTGGTTGGGCAGCATGACGCCGCCGGCCCCGACCCGGATGGTGGAGGTGCCCTCCGCCACATGGGCGATGACCACGCTGGTCGCGGCGCTGGCGATACCGCGCATGTTGTGGTGCTCGGCCAGCCAGAACCGGTTGTAGCCCCAGCGTTCGGCATGCTGCGCCAGGTCGCGGCTGTTGTGCAGCGCCTGCCTGACGGTGGAGCCCTGGACGACAGGGGCGAGGTCGAGAACGGAAAGCGTGGTCATGGTTGTCATATAGGACGCACAGCGGGGACATGCACTTCAGTGCCTGTCCCCGGTCGTGGTCAGCCCCACACCGGCGGCTTGCGGCCCGCCCACGGCAGCTCCTTTTCCAGCTGGCCGGCGAGGCGGTAGAGCGTCGCCTCGTCGCCGAACTGGCCGGTGAACATCATGCCGATCGGCAGATCACCCTCGCCCTGCCACAGCGGCAGGGACAGCGACGGCTGGCCGGTGAAGTTGAACGGTGGCGTGGTGCCGTAGGTCGAAGCCTGGTTGCGGTCGAAGTCCTTCAGCTCGCCGACCAGCGGGTCCAGCTCGTCGATACGCGGCGAGGTGCGGCTCATGGTCGGGGTCAGCAAGACGTCGAACAGCTGGAAGCGCTCAAGGATCTGGATGTTGAACAGCCGCAGCTGCTGCCAGCCCCACAGGGCCTGCTGGCCGGTGACGCGACGACCGGCGTCGTAGCCGCGCTGGGCCAGAGGGCCCAGTTCGCCGGGCTCGGGCTCGCGGCCGAGCTCTGCAACCCAGCGCATCATCGAGGCGGCGAAGTTGCTGGCCGAGACCAGGCCTTGGGCGCGGTAGAGCTGACGGTAGTCGATCCCGAGGCCCATCTCGAACACGTCGTGGCCCAGCGCCCGCAGGGTATCGGCCGTGCGATGCGTGGCGGCGATCACCTCGTCGCTCATCGGCCGGCCGCTGGGCGTCTCGACCGACCAGGCGATGCGCAGCTTGCCCGGACTGCGGCTGACCTCCTCGAGGAAGGGCCGGTCCTTCTTCGGATGGGTGAAGGGATCGCCGGGCTGCGGGCCGTCGGTGGCGTCGAGCATGGCGGCGCTGTCGCGGACCGTGCGGCTGACCACATGGTGGACCGAGAAGCCCATGGCCCCGTCGGTGACCTCGCAGATCGGGGTGCGGTCGCGGGTGACCTTCATTCCGACCAGGCCGCAGTTGGCGGCCGGAATGCGGATGGAGCCCAGGCCGTCGCTCGCATGGGCCAGCGGCACCATGCCCGAGGCCGTGGCGCTGGCCGCGCCGCCGGAGGAGCCGCCGGAGATGTGCTCGGGGTTCCAGGGATTGCCGCAGGGGCCCAGCCGCTCGGACTGGGTGACGCCCGGAATGCCGAACTCCGGAGTGTTGCTCTTGCCCACCAGCACGACGCCGGCGGCGCGATAGCGGCGGACCAGTTCGCTGTCCTCGGCGTCGGAAGCGACCTGGGCGTAGTTTGAACCGGAGCTGCGCGGCCAGCCGGTGACCTTGGCGCCCAGGTCCTTGATCAGGAAGGGCACGCCCTTGAACGGCCCGTCGGGCAGGTCGCCGGCGGCGGTCTTGCGCGCCTCGTCATAGGCCTTGTGGACGACGGCGTTGAGCGTCGGATTGTGGCGCTCGATCCGCTCGATGGCCGCCTCGACCAGTTCGGCGGGGGTCACCTCGCCCTTGCCCACCAGCTCGGCGAGGCCCAACCCGTCGTAGTCCGCGTAGTTCGCGAAGCCCATCCGCCGTCCTCCCGTATCGTTATCGCGCGGCGAGGAAGGCGAGCTTCTCCACCGGCGGCAGGTCGTGCGCCTGCATCTTCAGAGTTTGAAACGACTGTTCGGCCGCGTCGAGCGCGAAGTCGATATCGGCGTCGTTCATCGCCGCGCAGAGGAACATGTTGTGCCAGGGGTGGACGTAGACGCCGTGCGCCAGCATGGCGCTGGACCAGCAGAAGCCCTTGCGCAGGTCCGGATCGTCGTCGAACAGGAACAGCGGCATGGTCGCCGGCCCCGTCTGGCGGAAGCCGAAGCCGGCCGCTGACGCCCGGTCGGCCAGGCCGGCGCGCAGGCGCTCCCCGAGCGTCTGGATGCGCTCCAGATAGTCGGTCTCGCGCACCAGCTTCAGCGTCTCCAGGCCCGCCGCCATCGCCGCACCGGCGTACCAGAAGGAGCCGGTGACATAGATCGAGGCCGCGCCGCTCCTGGCCCGGTCGTTGCCGAGGAGGGCCGAGATCGGGTGGCCGTTGGCGATGCATTTGCCCCAGGTCGACAGGTCCGGCCGCACGCCTATGGCTTCCCAGCTGCAGTCGCGTACGACCCGGAAGCCGGCGCGGACGTCGTCGACGACGAGCATGGCCCCCCGCTCGTCGGCGAGGTCCCGGGCGCGCCGGGCGTAGGCCGGGTCGGGCGCGGCCTGGTCGACGAAGGCGTCATGCCGGAAGGGCGCGGCGAAGATGGCGGCCAGGTCGTCACCGGCACTGGCCACCGCGGCCTCAAGGCTGGCGATGTCGTTGTAGGCGCAGAAGACCTGGTTGGCCCTGTCCTCGGCCGTCGTGCCGCCGGGGCGCGGCGTGCACCAGGGCGCAGCGCCGTGATAGGCGCCCCGGGCCAGGACAATGGTCTTGCGGCCGGTCTGGGCGCGGGCGGCCATCATGGCCATCGTCGTGGCGTCCGTGCCGTTCTTGCAGAACATCGCCCAGTCGGCGTGGCTGACCATGGCGACCATGGCCTCGGCAAGTTCGACCATCAGGGGAGAGGGGCCGGTCAGGACGTCGCCCTGGCCGAGACGTCGCGCATAGGCGGCGTCGATCCCGGGATGGGCGTAGCCGAAGAGGCTGGGCCCGTAGGCGCACATGAAATCGAGATAGCGACGACCGTCGACGTCCGTGATCCAGGCGCCTTCGCCGCTCGCGAAGAACTGGGGGTAGTCGTCGGGCAGCAGGGCGACCGACTGGTGGCCGTACATCCCGCCGGGGATCACCGCCTCGGCGCGGCGGCGCAGGTCGCGGTCAACGCTGTTGGAGCCGGACATGAAAAGCCTCCCGCGCGGTCGTTGAGCGCCGCCTTGGACAGCGACGATATCAACGCCTCGCGGGAGGGCAACGCCTGTGGCGTCGGGATCAGGTCCCGCCGCCGTTCCAGATGTCTTCGCTGATGCCGATGAACACCGAGATGTTCATCTCGAGGTTCTTCCGGGTGATGCCGTCGTCGAAGATGATGTAGCGGCTGACGTCGAGGGAGTTGTCCCCGGCGTTGCGGACGCTGACGGCCATGCGGTCGATTTCCTTCACGCGGCGATCAACCTCGGCGTTGTTGTCGAGGGTGAAGCCGGCGCTGAGGTTCAGGCCCTTGCAGCGCTTGGGCGTGCCTTCGCAGACGGTGCCGTAGGCAAGGAACTTCATGCCTTCGGCCGACTTGCCGTAGACATAGAGCGCGCCGGACTCCTCGGTCCCGGAGTCGGTGACCGTGACCCCGATGTTGGCGAACGCCTGTTTGACGTCGTCGATGGCCCAATCCTTCAGAAGCGTGCTCTGC
Organism: Caulobacteraceae bacterium; assembly: GCA_027487945.1. Taxonomy (GTDB): domain Bacteria; phylum Pseudomonadota; class Alphaproteobacteria; order Caulobacterales; family Caulobacteraceae; genus Caulobacter. The sequence goes on along the minus strand of JAIYCQ010000002.1, from coordinate 104,899 downwards.
GCGGCCGGACGCGTGCTCTGCGCGGCGGCCGGCGTCGCGGCGGCCGCCATCATCAGCGCGCCGGCGACGGCGAGTGATTTGATCATCATGTTCCCCATGTATTCCTAGATTTCGTCCCAGATCTTTTCAGCGATGTTGGTGAAGACCTGAAGGTTGAGGCGAAGGTTGTCGCGGTGGATGCCGAAATCGAAGATCAGATAGCGCGACAGCAGCATCGACTTGGACCCCTCGTCGGAGAAGGCCACCGCGGCGTACTGCGGCTCCCACTTCTTGACCGCCGCCGCCACTTCGGACTCGGAATTCATCGTGAAGCTGGCCTGGAGCAGGGCGCCCTTGCAGCGCTTTGAGCCATCCGCCCCCTCGCAGACGCGACCGGTGATGGTGAACTTCAGCCCCTGCGCCGTCTTGGCGGCGATGTAGGGGTCCTTGGCGTTGTCTTCCCGCGTCACCGTGGCGCCGGAGGCGATGACCGCCTGGCGCATGTCGGCGATACCCCAGTCGGGAAGGTAGGATTGCGCCTGGGCGGCGCCGGCGAAGGCCAGGGCGACCGCGAGCGCGCCGCCGGCCAGCATGGACTTGATCATGACAGGTCTCCAAGTGTGTCAGCGCCGACCTGAACGAGCTTACACGAGGCCCGTCGTCAGGCCAGAAGGTCGACAGTCTCAGGATGGCGCCGGATCCAGGCCGCCGCATAACCGCAAAGGGGGGTAATCTTCAGGCCCCGGGCGCGGACGTCGGCGGCGACGCCCTGCATCAGCCTGCCGGCGGTTCCGGCGCCGCGCAGAGGCGGCGGCGTGAAGACATGGTCGATGATCAGGCGACCGCCTTCGAGCCGATAATCCGCGTAGGCGACCTGGTCGGCTTCGATCATTTCGTAGCGCCCGGCGGCGGTGTTGTCGGTAACGTTTGCCATGGCTCATTATAGGCGTCTCGCGCCGTGGCGCGATCCCGGATATCGTCGGTCGCTGTCAGTTTTCGGAGTCCCAGCCATGCGCATCCTCGCCGGCGCCTGCCTTGCCGCGCTCACCCTCGCCGCCTGCGATCGCACCGGCGCCGCGCCGGATGCGGCCACAGACAAGGCGACGGCCTCTGCGGAAGCGCCGGCCGCTCTGCCCGCCGAGGCCCCGCCCGGCATCGACGCCGCGCCGAAGGTCAGCGGCGGCCTGTGGGAACTCACCAGCCGCACGCCCGGCATGGAAGGCAAGGTGCGGACCTGCTTCGACCCGGAGATCCAGGGCCAGAGCGCCGTCGTCGCCCAGGGCATGGACCGTCGCAACTGTTCGCGCAGCGACTGGCGCAAGACCGCCGAGGGGCATGCCTTCGACATCGCCTGCGAGCGCGGCGGGCGGCTGTTCGTCAGCTCCGGCACGCTGACCGGCGACCTGACCACCGCCTATGTGATGAAGGCGGACTCGGTCATCAGCGTCGACGGCGATACGCGCGGGGCCAAGCAGGACGTCTCCGCCCGCAATGTCGGTGAGTGCCCCGCCGGGATGAAGCCCGGCGAGGTGCTGATGCTGGTCGACGGGCTCTGGAAGCGGCCGGGCGCGGCGGCCCCCGCCGGCTAGACCAGCTCGACGGCCATGGCGGTGGCTTCGCCGCCGCCGATGCACAGGCTGGCCAGACCCTTCGTGCCGCCCCGCGCCTTGAGCGCCGCCAGCAGGGTGGTCAGCACCCGCGCGCCCGAGGCGCCGATGGGGTGGCCGAGCGCCGTCGCCCCGCCGTTGACGTTCAGCTTTTCACGCGGAATGCCGAGTTCGCGCTGGGCGATCATGGCGACGACGGCGAAGGCCTCATTGACCTCGAACAGGTCGACGTCCTCGACGCTCCAACCGGCCTTCCTCAGCGCCTTCTGCATGGCCGGGACCGGAGCGGTGGTGAACAGGCCCGGCTCATGGGCATGGGCGGCGTGGGCGACGACGCGGGCGATGACCGGCAGGCCCAGGTCCCGGGCGACGGATTCGCGCATCATCACCAGGGCGGCGGCGCCGTCGCTGATCGACGAAGCGTTGGCGGCCGTGATCGTCCCGTCCTTCGCGAAGGCGGGCTTCAGGGTCGGGATCTTCGCCGGATCGGCCTTGCCCGGCTGCTCGTCGACGCTGACGGTCTCTTCGCCCTTGCGGGTCCTGACCGTCACCGGGGTGATCTCGCCGGCGAAGGCGCCGCTGTCGATGGCGGCGCGGGCGCGGCTCAGGCTCTCGATGGCGTAGGCGTCCTGGTCCTCGCGGGTGAACTGGTAGGCGCGGGCCGAGTCCTCGGCGAAGGAGCCCATCAGACGGCCGGGCTCATAGGCGTCCTCGAGACCGTCCAGGTACATGCTGTCGCTGATGGTGTCGTGGCCGATGCGGGCCCCGCCGCGGTGCTTGGTCATCAGGTAGGGGGCGTTCGTCATGCTCTCCATGCCGCCCGCGACGATGATGTCGGCTGAACCGGCGGCCAGGGCGTCATGGGCCATGATGGCGGCCTGCATGCCGCTGCCGCACATCTTGTTGACGGTTGTGGCCTCGACCGACAGCGGCAGGCCGGCGGCCAGCGCGGCCTGGCGGGCAGGCGCCTGGCCGAGGCCCGCCGGCAGCACGCAGCCCATGAAGATCTGCTCGACCCGGTCCCCCGCGACTCCGGCCCGCTCCAGCGCGGCGCGCACGGCGGCGGCGCCCAGGTCGGTGGCCTTCACACCGGAAAGCGCGCCCTGGAACCCCCCCATCGGGGTGCGCGCGTAGGAAGCGATCACGACAGGATCATGGGACATGGCGGGGCTCCTTGTTCAGCGAGGGGTCATGTGCGCCGTCTGGTCTGATCGGGCAAGTCCGGCGATCCGCCAGCGTCGACCACCTGACAGCCGTGGAAAGCTGGACGGGTACGTCCAGAATAACAACCCGGTTGCTTTCCCCCAACGGAAACCACATTCTGCCGCCATGGGCAGAACAGCAAACTATTCCCGGCAGACCTGCGGCATCGCCGGGACGCTGGAGATCGTCGGCGATCCCTGGACGATCCTGATCCTGCGGGACGCCTTCCTTGGCGTGCGCCGCTTCGAGCAGTGGCAGGAGCGACTGGGCGTCGCGCGCAATGTGCTCGCCGCCCGGCTGAAGACGCTGGTCGCCCACGGGGTGATGGAGACCCGCGCCTATTCCGAGCGGCCGCCCCGCAACGAGTATGTGCTGACCGCCAAGGGACAGGACCTGCGCGGGGTGCTGCTGACCCTGGCCGACTGGGGCAACCGCCACGTCTATGACGGCGCGCCGCCGATGCAGTTCGTTCACGACCACTGCGGCAAGCCGTTCACGCCGAAGATCGTCTGCCAGGCGTGCGGCGAGGGCCTGATTCCCGGCGACCTGCGTCAGGGGCCCGCGAATGCCGACGCGGTGACGGTCGGCGAGGCGCTGGCGGCGTCCGACAGGGACTGACCGCCCGGGGGGAGGGATGCCGATGCAGGGTCTGTCATCAGCCGGTGTGGTCACCTTCGTCCTGACCGCGGATCGGGAGGCGTCGAAAGCCTGGTACACCGATGTGCTCGGCCTGGACCAGGTGGCCGACGACCCGTTCGCCACCGTGCTGTCGATGAACGGGGCCGTGCTGCGGATCGTCCAGATCGACGGCTTCAAGGCGGGCCCCCACCCTGTCCTCGGCTGGGAGGTCGCCGACATCGCCGGGACGATCGCGACGCTCGTCTCCAAGGGCGTGTCCATGACGATCTATGAGGGGTTCGGGCAGGACGCCCTCGGCGTCTGGACCTCGCCCGACGGCAAGGCCAAGGTCGCCTGGTTCAACGACCCGGACGGCAATGTTCTGAGCCTGGCGCAGCACTGAAGAGGTCGAGCGCGGAACGGGTCCCCCTTGTTCGCGCCACCCCGTCCCGCTTCAGTTATGGTTAATGCCGTTCGGCCAAGATGCCTCTTCGAGTGTCCCGGGGCCTTCCTTTGCGCAGTCTGATCGCCGCCGTCGAGCGTATCGAACCCCTGTCCGTTTCCGGTCGCGTGGCGGCCGTCAACGGGCTGCTGATCGAGGCGCGGGGCGGTCTGTCGCACCTGCCGGTCGGCGCGCGGGCCGAGATCGAGCGCAGGGGCGCCGCGCCCCTGCCGGCCGAGGTGGTCGGCTTCCGCGAGACCCGCGCCCTGCTGATGCCCTTCGGCCCGGTCGAGGGGGTCGCGCCCGGGGCCGAGATCCGCATCCAGCCCGACGGCGGGCTGGTTCGCCCGACCCGGGCGTGGCTCGGCCGCATCGTCGATGCCTTCGGCGAGCCCATCGACGGCAAGGGCCCCCTGCCCCAGGGCCAGGCGGCCTACCCGCTGCGCGCGGCGCCGCCGCCGGCCCATGCGCGCGGCCGGGTCGGCGCGCGGCTCGACCTGGGCGTCAAGTCGATGAACGTCTTCACCACCACCTGCCGCGGCCAGCGGCTGGGCATCTTCGCCGGCTCGGGGGTGGGCAAGTCGGTGCTGCTGTCGATGCTGGCCCGGCAGGCCGACTGTGACGCCGTCGTCGTCGGCCTGATCGGCGAACGCGGCCGCGAGGTGCGCGAATTCATCGAGGAGACCCTCGGCGAGGAGGGCCTCAAACGCGCCGTCGTCATCGTCGCCACCTCCGACGAGCCGGCGCTCAAACGTCGTCAGGCCGCCTACATGACCCTGGCCGTGGCCGAGGCGCTGCGCGACCAGGACCTGGAAGTCCTCTGCCTGATGGACAGTGTGACCCGCTTCGCCATGGCCCAGCGCGAGATCGGCCTCGCCGCGGGCGAGCCGCCGACCACCAAGGGCTATACTCCGACCGTCTTCACCGAACTGCCCAAGCTGCTGGAGCGGGCCGGCCCGGGTCCCGTGCGGCCCGACGGCACCACGGCGGGCCCGATCACCGGCCTGTTCACGGTGCTGGTCGACGGCGACGACCACAACGAGCCGATCGCCGATGCGGTGCGCGGCATCCTCGATGGCCACATCGTGATGGAAAGAAGCATCGCCGAGCGCGGACGCTTCCCGGCCATTAACGTCCTCAAGTCCATAAGTCGCACCATGCCCGGCTGTCAGCTGCCCCATGAGCGCGAGATCGTGAAGTCCGCAAGGCAGGCCTTGTCGGCCTACAGCAACATGGAAGAGCTGATCCGCATCGGCGCCTATCGCGCCGGCTCGGACCCGCAGATCGACCGCGCCATCCAGCTGAACCCGGCGCTGGAGAGCTTCCTGTCCCAGGACAAGGACGAGACCGCCACGCTCGACGACTGCTTCAACCGCCTCGACGGCATTCTCACGGGTAGTGTTCAGTGAAGGCGATGAAGTCCCTGATCCGCATCTCGACCCACGAGGTCGAGATGCTGCAGAAGCGGCTGGCCGAGATCGTCGACCGCCGGACCACCGCCGAGCTGCGTCTGGTCGTGCTGGAGGCCGAGGGCGAGGCGGAGCTGCTGCGCGCCCGCAATGACGCCGAGGCGGGCTGGTACCTGGTCGGCTTCCGCGAAGGTCTCCGGCAACGCAAGGCCGCCGTCCAGGCCGAGATCGACGCCATAGGCCGCGAGGAGGCCGGCGCCCGCGACGCGCTGTCCGAAGCCTTCGAGGCGCTGAAGAAATACGAGCACGTCAACGACGCCCATGCCACCGCCGCCCGCAAGGAACAGGACCGCCGCGACACCGCCGCGCTCGACGAGCTGGGCCTGCGGCGGATGTCGGGGCGGTGAAGACAAGGAGCACCCCTTCTCCCGCGAGGGGAGAAGGCAGGCTGTCGCGCCGCGCCGCGCTGGCGTCAGGGCTTGGCCTCGCTCTCGCGGCCTGTAGTCGCGACGCTGGCAGCGAGGAGGTGACCATCGCCTGGCGCGGCACGCCTCAGTTCACGCCGCAGGACGCCCCGCCGCTCAAGTCGCTGGCCCCCTTCCCCGTCGGTGTCGCGGTCCAGGCCGCGCAGCTGGGCGACCCCGCCTGGACCTCGCTGGCCGCCACGCACTTCACCCAGCTCACCGCCGAGTGGGAGATGAAGATGGAGTATGTGGTCCAGGCCGACGGGGCCTTCCGCTTCGACCGCGCCGACGCCATCGCCGCCTTCGCCCGCGAGCGGGACATGCGGCTCTTCGGCCATACCCTGGTCTGGTACGCCAACGAGCCGGAGGCCTTCGCCCGGCTGGACGAGAGCCGCCAGAGCTTCGCCGGGGCGCTCTCCAACTACGTCACCGCCATGGTCGGTCGCTATCGCGGACTGGCGTCGGGCTGGGACGTGGTCAACGAGCCGATCAGGGACGACGGCTCCGGGCCTCGCGACAGCCTGTGGAGCCGCAAGCTGGGCCAGATCGGCCACTTCAAGGTGGCGTTCGAGGCAGCCCGCGCCGCTGACCCGCAGGCGGTGCTGTTCACCAACGACTACCACCTCGAGAGCAAGCCGGCGAAGCTGGCCAGCTACATGCGACTGATCGAGCAACTGCTGGACGCGGGCGTGCCTCTGGGCGGCATCGGCTGCCAGACGCATCTGGACGCCGACCTGCCCTCCGGAGCGATCACCCGGACGCTGAAGGCCCTGGCCGGCTTTGGCCTGCCGATCCATCTGTCGGAGCTGGACGTCTCGGTCGTCGGCGGCGGGTTGCTGGCCGACCGGGCCGGCGCCGAGCGGCGGCAGGAGGCGTTGTACGGCGAGGCGATGACCGCCTTCGCCGCCCTGCCCCAGCGCCAGCAGTTCGCCTTCACCGTCTGGGGTCTGCGCGACGGCGACAGCTGGCTCACCCGCGAGAACGCCCGCGACGCCCCGCTGATGTTCGACAGCACAGGGCGACCGAAGTCGACCTACGGCGCGGTGGTGAAGGCGTTGCGGGGCGGGGGCTGACCCCGCGCGCCATGCGAGCGGCGCCAAAGGCCGCCCCAGACTGCACAGGAACCCGGCAAACCGGAGCGGATTGACGCACTGTCGCGTGCAGGTTCCGGGGGATTCGAATCCGTTAACCCGGCGCCATACAAGCTTGGCCGAATCACGGGAACGAGGGGCCTTATGAGCGATTCAAAGGGCTTTCAGCAGTCGGTAGCGGGCTTCCAGGCCCTGGCCATCGGCCTGATGCTGGTCACTGCAGCCGTCAGCTTCGTCACACTGCAGACCCTGAGGGTCAACGGACCGGTCTATGGCGAGGTCGTCCGTGGCAAGGACCTGATCGCCGACATCCTGCCTCCGCCCGCCTACGTCATCGAAGCCTACCTCGAGGCCAGCCTGCTGCGCACGGCGGCGAAGGAAGAGATACCGGCGCGGATCGCCCGCTTGGCGGAGCTGCGGGACCAGTTTCGCGAGCGCCAGACCTACTGGTCGGAGTCCGCACTGAAGGCGCAGCTGAAGACAGCCATCCTGCAGGACGTGGGCGGCACCGGTGAGCGGTTCTGGACGGCAGTGGAGGATGTCTATCTGCCGGCGGTCGAAAGCGGGAACGCCGAGGTGACCGAGGAAGCCTTCAGGGCCGTGTCGGCGGTCTATGCCGAGCACCGGAGCGCTGTGGACGCGCTGGTCACCGTCACCAACGAGGCCAATGCAGGCGCCGAGGGGCTGGCCCGCTGGGGCACCGCCGCCGGCGCGGTTCTGTTGCTGAGCATTCTCGGCGTGGCCGTTGTCCTCACCCGTCGGCAGGGTCGCCGCATCATCCGGGAAGTCGCAACGCCGCTTACCGACCTGACGTCGACCATGAGCCGGCTGGCCGGCGGTGACGCCGCGGTCCGGATCGAGCACATCGAGCGGGCCGACGAGCTTGGCGAGATGGCCCGGGCCCTGCAACACTTCAAGAACCAGGCGGTCGAGACTGACCGCTTGCGCGCCCAGCAGATCGCCGCCATCGAAAGAGTCCAGCGCGACCGGGTCGAAGCTGAACAAAAGCGCGCGTTCGCGCTCATGGACATGGCCCAGCGCGTGGAGGAGGAGACGCGCAGCGCCGTGAGCACCGTGGCCGAGAGCTCCCGCGTCATGACCAGCCAGGCCGGCGCCATGGCCCGCCTTGCCAACGATGTGGATCGTCGGAGCGGCGTCCTTTCGGAGGCCGCCACGGTGACCCTGGCGCGGACCCGCTCTACCGTCGCCCTCGCCGACAGTCTGGACGCCGCCATCCTGAACATCCGTCAGGAGGTCGAGGCGGCCCGGACCACATCGGACGCCGTCGCGTCCGCGGCCGCGGAAGCCGACATCGCGATCGGCAAGCTCAACGCCGCCGTGGCCCAGATCTCGCACGTCACCAGCGTCATCGATGACATCGCCCGGCAGACCAACCTTCTGGCGCTCAATGCCGGGGTCGAGGCGGCCCGGGCCGGCGACACCGGAAAGGGTTTCGCCGTCGTCGCTCAGGAGGTCCGGGCCCTCGCCCAACAGACCGCCGATGCGACAGCCCACATCCGCGGCCTCATCAACGGCGTCGACGAGTCCGCGCTGGAGACCGCCGGCGCCGTCGGGGGCATCACCCGCAGAATCAGCGCCATGGAACGCGCCAGCGCGGCGATCGCCGCCGCCGTCGAGCAGCAGGCGCAAGCGACCGACGCCATCGCTTCCAGCATGGCGCAGACCAGTCAGACGGCGGAGCAGATGGCGTCCGACATCGCCGCCGTGACCAATGAAGCCCGCCGGGCCGGCGAGATCGCCACGTCCGTCGACCGCCTGTCGGTCGAGGTGGGCGAGTCGGTGGCCTCGCTCAGCGAGACCCTCGTCCGGGTCGTGCGAACCTCGACCGACGAGGTGGAGCGCCGCAAGCATCCCCGCTTCGAGTTGGAGATGCCGGTGCGGGTCTGGGACGGCCGGTCAGAGATCCGGGCAGTCCTGCGCGACATTTCACTCGGCGGCGCGGCGGTGCTGGCGGGAGAGCGGCCGATCGAGGGCGAGGTCCAGATCAGCATTTCCGGGCTGAACGAGCCCCTGATCGGCAGGACCCTGCGCTCCAACGACGGGATCACCCACGTTGAGTTCCTGACCGCGGCCGTCGACGCGGACGCGCTTGAGGCTCTGATCGCCAAGGCGGGCGGACGGCGCGCCGCCTGAGGAATGGCCTATAGGCCGTCCTGCGGCGGACCGGGCCGCTTCAGGACATGGTCGGCGTCGCTGGCCTGGCGCAGGGCGCGCAGGTCATCGGCGATGCGGAACACGGCCACGTAGAGCTCGCAGAACGACCGCCACAGCAGCGCCAGCGCGACACATACCAGCAGGCCGGCCACCGTCACCGGCAGGGCCAGGAGCTTGCCGATCAGGTTGTCGTCGTTGAGCGCCACGCCCACGGCGGCGCCGATGGCCCCGAATGCGCCGAGCAGGATCACGCCCAGGCCGGCCCAGTAGATCAGATGCACCACCGGGCCGGTCATCAGCCGGTCGAAGGTCAGCAGATCCCAGAGGATGCCGCCGGCCGCCTTTTTCGTCCTGGATCTGGGCGCCATCGCTACTCTTTCCCCGGACGGTGCGAACGCCGTCTCATTCGTCGCATGTCTATCGGCGCGAAGTGGCGCGGGCAACAACGACAAGCGGCCAAAGGGTCGCGGGTTCCCCGGCGACAGGCTTGCGAAGCCCCCACGCGGGCCGTTAGCTGTCGCAAACACGACAGGGAAACGAACGCCATGAGCGCCGAAGACCGCATCTCCGTAACCGTCGAGAACGGCGTCGCCGACGTCCGGATGATCCGCACCGACAAGATGAACGCCCTCGACGACGCCATGTTCTCGGCGCTGATCGAGACCGGCGAGCGCCTCAAGACCGAGCCGGGCGTCCGCGCCGTGGTGCTGTCTGGCGAAGGTCGCGCCTTCTGCGCCGGGCTGGACATGGGCAACTTCGGCAAGATGGCCTCGGGCGAGCGCAAGGGCGGCGACGGCCTGGTCACCGCCGAGCGGACGGCCGGCGGCAGCAACCGCGCCCAGCACGCGGTCATGGTCTGGCGCGAGATTCCGGTCCCGGTCATCGCCGCGGTTCACGGCGTCGCCTTTGGCGGCGGCTTCCAGCTCTGCCTGGGCGCCGATATCCGCTACGTGACCGCCGACACCCGCATGTCGATCATGGAGATCAAGTGGGGCCTGGTGCCCGACATGGCGGGCCTGGTGCTGATGCGCCTGCTGGCCCGCGACGACGTGGTGCGGGAGCTGACCTACAGCGGACGCCAGTTCTCGGGCGAGGAAGCGGTGCAATACGGCTTCGCGACCCGGGTCTGCGCTGACCCGCGCGCCGACGCCCTGGCCCTGGCCGCCGATATCGCCGGTCGCAACCCGCACGCCATCCGCGCGGACAAACGCCTCTTCGACCTGGCGGCGTCCGGCGCCGGACAGCACGAAATCCTGAAGGCCGAGTCCGTCGAGCAGACCGCCCTGATCGGCACGCCCAACCAGATCGAGGCCGTCATGTCGAACATGCAGAAGCGCGCCGCGGTCTACGCGGACTGAGCCTCACCGGGCCCTTCGACACGCCGCTTCGCGGCTGCTCAGGATGACGTCGTTTGGAGGCTATCCTTCCACGTCATGCTGAGCGGCGCTCGAAGAGCGCGCGTCGCAGCAAGCAAGGCGGCTACCTGACGACCACCTTGCCGATCGCCCCGCCGATCAGGCCCGCGACCGCCGAGCCGAGCGTGCCGATGACCAGGATGATCGCCTCGACGTCGCCGAGGGCCCAGGACATGGCGATGCCGATCAGCGCGCAGAGCGCGCCGGCGATGAGGCCGCCGACCAGGCTGTCGCTCCAGCGCCCCTTTGCGCCCCGGACATAAAGCAGGCCGGCGACCAGCGAGATGAGCATGCCGATGACGTCGAACCGGCTCGCCACCGCCGGGATGAAATGTCCGGCCAGCACCATGGAGATCTGCAGCGCCGTGCCGGCGACGGTGGCGACGATCAGAGCGGTCCTGTTCATTGGGTCTTCCCCTCCCCTGCGACCGTGGCCTTGGCGGCCGCGGCCTTTCCGTAGCGCAGGCTAGCCCGAAACCGGGTGCGGGACACCCGCCGAACCTGCGGCGTCGGCGGGACCAGGCTCCTAGACCTGCCCGACCGTCCGCAGACGCGCCCTGGGGTGGACCTCGTTCTGGCTCATGACCACGGTCTGGCCACGGAAGCGCTCGATGATCTGACGGACATAGGGCCGGGCCAGCGGGCTGGTCAGCAGCACCGGGCTGTCGCCGGCCAGGGCGGCGCGTTCGAAGGCTTCACGGACGCCGCGGATGAACTCCTGCAGCTTGCTGGGCGCCATGGCGAGCTGCTTTTCCTCGCCGTTGCCGACCAGCGACTCGGAGAAGGCGATCTCCCAGTCGGGCGACAGGGTGACGATGGGCAGGGCGCCGTCGTCCCCGCGGTTGGCCCAGCAGAGCTGGCGGCCCAGCTTGGCGCGGACGGACTCGACCAGTGAGGTGATGGAGGTGGTGTGCGGCGCGGCCTCGGCGACGCCCTCGAGGATCGCCTGCAGGTCGCGGATCGAGACGCGCTCGCGCAGCAGGGCCTGCAGCACGCGCTGGAAGGTGGTGCCGGTGACGATGGCGGGGATGACGTCGTCGGCCAGCTTCTTCTGGTCGACCGCCAGATCCTTGATCAGCTTCTGAACCTCGGCGAAGGACAGCAGGTCGGCCATGTTGTCCTTGAGGATCTCGGTCAGGTGCGTGGTCAGCACCGTCGCAGGATCGACGATGGTGTAGCCGCGGAAGGTCGCCTCCTCCTTCAGCCCGTCGTCGATCCAGGTGGCGGGCAGGCCGAAGGCGGGCTCGCGGACGTGGTCGCCGGGCAGTTCGACCTGGCCGCCGCGCGGGTCCATGGCCATCAGGCTGCCGATGCGGACCTCGCCGGCGCCGCACTCCATCTCCTTGATGCGGATCGCGTAGCCCTGGGTGGCCAGGCGCATGTTGTCGAGGATGCGGACCGGCGGCATGACGAAGCCGTAGTCGGCCGCCAGGGTCTTGCGCAGGGCGCGGATCTGGTCGGTCAGCTTGCGGCCATCGAGGTCGTTGATCAGGGCCAGCAGGCCGTAGCCCAGCTCGATCTTGATGTCGTCGATGGCCAGGGAGGCGCTGATCGGTTCCTCTTCCTGCTCGACCGGCGCGGCGGAGAGGTCGATGGCGGGCGCGACCTCGGGGACCGGATGGGAGCGATGCCAGGCCAGTGCGCCGGCGCCCAACGCCACGGCCAGGAACGGGATGACCGGCATGCCCGGGATGAAGGCCAGCACGCCGGACGTGGCCGAGACCATGCCCAGGCTCAGCGGGTTCATCGCCAGCTGGGTGACCAGGGCCTTGTCGGCGGCGCCCTCGACGCCGGCCTTGGAGACCAGCAGGCCGGCGGCGATGGAGATGATCAGGGCCGGGATCTGGCTGACCAGGCCGTCGCCGACGGTCATCAGGGTGTAGGTCTCGGCTGCCGCGCCGGCCTCCATGCCGTGCTGCAGGATGCCGATCAGCATGCCGCCGATGATGTTGATGCCGACGATCACCAGACCGGCGATGGCGTCGCCCTTCACGAACTTGCTGGCGCCGTCCATGGCGCCGAAGAAGGTCGACTCCTGCTCCAGCTCCTTGCGGCGGAGCTTGGCCTGATCCTGGTCGATCAGGCCCGAAGAGAGGTCGGAGTCGATCGCCATCTGCTTACCGGGCATGGCGTCGAGGCTGAAGCGGGCGGCGACTTCGGCGATCCGGCCCGAACCCTTGGTGACGACGACGAAGTTCACCAGCACCAGGATCGCGAAGACGATGAGGCCGATGATGAAGCTGCCGCCCATCATCAGATCGCCGAACGCCTTGATGACGTCGCCGGCCCCGTGGGCGCCCTCGTGACCGTGGCTGAGGATCAGGCGGGTCGAGGCGAGGTTCAGGCCCAGCCGGTACAGGGTGGTGACCAGAAGCACCGTCGGGAAGGCGGTGAACTCCAGCGGCTTCTTGATCAGCAGCGCCGTCATCAGGATCAGGATCGAGCTGCCGATCGAGATCGTCAGCAGCAGATCCAGCATGAACGGCGGGATCGGCAGGATCAGCAGGACGATGATGCCGACGATGCCGATCGCCAGCCCGACCTCGCCACGCGCCAGCCAGCCCCAGACCTCGCGGGGGCCAGGGCGGTTGGAGGCGCCGGTCAGGCTGGTGTCGACCATGGGTTACTCGTTGCCGGGATGCGGGATCAGGCGGCGTTGCCGATTCCGGCCTGCGGGGCCGGCACGGCGACGCCGGCCTCGGCGTATTCCTTCAGCTTGTTGCGCAGGGTGCGGATGGAGATGCCCAGGATGGTGGCGGCATGGGTCCGGTTGCCTGTGCAGTGGCTCAGGGTGTCGAGGATCAGCTGCTGTTCGACCTGGGCCACCGTCTGACCGACGAAGGACCGGCTGGCGGCCTCGGCGGCCATCGAGGCGCTGCGCGCCACGGCCGCGTCGGGCGCCGGCGACATCGGCGCGCCGTCCGGCAGGCGGATGGCGAATTCCTCGATCTCCGCCCCCGAGGACAGCAGCACCGCGCGGTGCATGGCGTTCTCGAGTTCGCGGACATTGCCCGGCCAGCGGTGGGCGACGAGCCGGCGACGCGCCTCGCCCGACAGCGGACGGTCGGGCATGCCGTTGGCGGCGGCGTACTTCTTCACGAAGTGCTCCGACAGGGCGATGATGTCGCCCGGCCGCTCCCGCAGGGAGGGCAGCCGCAGGTTCACGACGTTCAGGCGGTAGAGCAGGTCCTCGCGGAACACACCGTCCTTCACGGCCTGGGCCAGGTCGCGGTTCGAGGTGGCGATGACGCGGATGTCGACCTTCACAGGCTTGCCGCCGCCGACGCGGTCGATCTCGCGCTCCTGAAGCGCGCGCAGCAGCTTGGCCTGCAGGCGGGCGTCCATTTCGCTGATTTCGTCCAGCAGCAGGGTGCCGCCCGAAGCTTCCTCGAACTTGCCGATGCGGCGGGCCACGGCGCCGGTAAAGGCGCCCTTCTCGTGCCCGAACAGTTCGCTTTCGAGCAGGTTTTCCGGGATGGCGGCGCAGTTGACGCTGATGAAGGGCTTGTTGGCGCGCCGCGACTTGGTGTGGACGTACCGGGCCATCACCTCCTTGCCGACGCCGCTTTCGCCGGTGATCAGGATCGAGGCGTCGGACGGCGCGATCTGGTCGGCCAGCTTGATGACCACCTCCATGATCGGATCGCGGGCGATCATCGGCCGGTTGTCATCGCCGATCGCCGCCAGCACCGCCGCGATCAGGTCCGCTTCCGGCGGCAGGGGGATGAACTCCTTGGCCCCGGCGCGGATGGCGTCCCCGGCCCGCTTGGGGTCGGCGGCGACGCCGCAGGCCACCACCGGCACGCGGATGCGCTCGGCCTCGTTGGTGGCGATCAGCCCGGCGATGTCGAGGTCATAGTCGACCATCAGGAGGTCGGCGCCCTGCCCGGCGCGCAGCGCCTGGGTCGCCGCCTCGACCGTCTCCACATGCGACACCTTGGCGCCGGCCTGCATCGCCATCTTCACGGCGAGGGACAGCTGTCCGTTCAAACGTCCGACGACCAGAAGCCGCATCGGTATTCTCCCTGCTACACAACCGCCGATCAGGCGTTCGTGTCGCCGTCCTTGATGATTTCAGTCATGGTCACGCCCAGGCGGTCATCGACGACGACGACCTCGCCCCGGGCGACCAGGCGGTTGTTCACATAGATGTCGATGGCCTCGCCGACCTTGCGGTCGAGCTCGAGGACGCTGCCCTGACCCAGGTGCAGCAGCTGCGCCACCGACAGGCTGGCCCGGCCGAGCACCGCGGAGATGTGGACCGGCACATCAAACACCGGCGCCAGGTCGGCGGCGGTCTTGTCGCCCGCGCCGACCATCAATTCGGTCGCAAGGCCCTCGTCCGGGGCGAACTCGTCGAGTGTGAGATTGGTCTCGTCAGACATCGGCGATCTCGCTGGCGGAAAGGAGGGGTTCGGCGTGGAGGCCCTCTGCGGCCAGGGCCGCGTCGAGGGCGGCGGCGACACGGGCGGCGGCGTCCTGCGGGTCGAAGGCGGCCTTGCCGTCCCCCCAGTCGAGGACGAAGGCAGCCGGCGCCATGCCCGGCTCGGCGCGGGCAAGGATCTGGCCCTCGAAGCCGACGCTCTGGGCGGTGTGATCGAGGACGCCCTGCAGCCGTTCGCGAAGATCGGGGGCGACGCGGACAATCAGGCGGGGCTCGGCCTGGAGCTCACGGGCCAGAGCCTCCAGCGCGGCCACCAGCGGCGCTTCAGGGAACTGGTCGAGCGCGGCATCGGCGATGCGGCGGGCGGCGGCCAGAGCCAGGTTGGCGGCGTCGACGCGGTGGCCATGGGCGACGCCCTGCAGCGCGCCCAGCGCCGATCGGGTGGCGCGGGCGATGTCGGCCAGGGCGTCGGCGGCCCGCCCCTCGGCCTCGGCCACGGCCGACCGCTCGCCCTCGGCGAAGCCGGCGACCCGCGCGGCCTCGACTTCCTCGGCGCTGTAGTGTTTCCGGCGGACCGGCGGCTGGTAGGCGATCGATCCGGCGTCATCAAAGACGGTGTCGAACGCAAAGGGGCGGGGGACGGAGGCGCTCATCAGTAGATCAACTCATCGTCGCCGCCGGACCCGGCCAGCATGATCTCGCCCTTGGCGGCCAGATCCTTGGCGGCCTGGACCATCGACATCTGCGCCTGGTCGACGTCGCGCAGGCGCACCGGGCCCATGCCCTCCATGTCCTCGCGCATGATCTTGCTGGCGCGTTCGGACATGTTGGAGAAGAACATCTCGCGCAGGGCGTCGGATGAGCCCTTGAGCGCCAGGGCCAGCTGGTCTTTCTCGACCGCGCGCAGCAGCGTCTGGACGCCACCCGGGTCGAGCTTGCCCAGATCCTCGAACACGAACATCAGCGCCCGGATGCGCTCGGCGCTTTCACGGTTGCGCTCTTCCAGGGCGGCGATGAAGCGCGCCTCGGTCTGACGGTCGAAGTTGTTGAAGATCTCCGCCATCATCTCGTGGCTGTCGCGCTTGGAGGTGCGCGCCAGGTTCGACATGAACTCGGTCCGCAGCGTCTGTTCGATCTTGTCGAGGATCTCGCGCTGGACCGGCTCCATGCGCAGCATCCGCTGGACGCACTCGAGCGCGAAATCCTCGGGCAGCGCGGCCAGGACGCGGGAGGCGTGGTCGCCCTTGATCTTGCTGAGCACCACCGCGACGGTCTGCGGGTATTCGTTCTTCAGATAGTTGGCGAGCACCGCCTCGTTCACGTTGCCCAGCTTGTCCCACATGGTGCGACCCGCCGGACCGCGGATCTCCTCCATGAGGGCGTCGACCTTCTCGGGCGGCAGGAAGCTGTGCAGCAGCCGCTGGGTCTGTTCGAAGCTGCCCATGATCGCGCCGCTGGCCGACATGCCGGACACGAACTCGACCAGCAGCTCCTCCACCGCCGTGGAGGCGACCGTGCCCAGCGAGGCCATGGCCTGGGAGACCTCCTTGATCTCCTCCTCGTCGAGGGCTTCCCAGATGGCGGTGTGATCCTCGCCGAGCGCCAGCAGGACCACCGCGGCCTTCTCGGGGCCGCTCAGCTTGGTGGGATCAACAATGGCTTTGTTCTTCCGGCTCATGTCGTTTCGTGCAGCCAGGTGCGGAGGATCGAGACGGACTCGTCAGGGTGTTTGTCGACGAAGTCGGCGACGCGCTTGACCGAGGAGGCGCGGACCTGGCCCTCGATGCGGGCGATGTCGATGCGCTGGTCGAGATCGGGGCCCGGGAGCGCCAGGGCCTCGCCCGTACTGGGGTCGACCTGGACCTGGTACTGGGCGCCCTCGGGCGTGGTCACGAGGCGGGTGGCCTGGCCGCCGCCGGCGGCGCCGGCCAGGGCGGGCAGACCCGCACCGCCCGCGCCGCCGCCGGCCACCAGGCTCTTGAGCAGCGGCCGGACGCCGAAGATCATGATCAGGACCGCAACGATGCCCAGCACCGCCAGCTCAACGGCGCGCATGATGTCGTTCTTGTCGAAGCTCGACAGCAGGCCGGCCTCGCCGCCCGTGGTGTCGACCGCTTCCCGGGCGAAGCGGACATTGGTGACCTTCACCGTGTCGCCCCGGGTGGTGTCGAAGCCGACGGCGGCCTTCACCAGTTCATCGAGGCGCGCCAGCTCTTCGGCCGACCGGGGCGTATAGGCGCCGGGCTTGCCGTCGGCGCCGGGGGCGGTGACGCCGTCGACGGCGACCGCGACGGAAATCTTCTTGATGGCCCCGGGCTCACGCACCTCGGTGCGGGTCTTGTTGCTGATCTCGTAGTTGGTCGTCGACTCGTTGCGGCCGCTGGTCGAACCGGCGGCGCCGCCCGCAGCCGGGGCTGCCCCGCCGGGGATGTTGCCGCCGGCCGTCACCGCGTTGGCGCCGTTGGCTTCCGACTCCTGGGCGCTCTCCTCGCCCGTCTGTTCGGAGCGGATGACCTGACCGTCGGGATCGTAGGTGGTTTCCTGCTCGGTCACCCGGGCCATGTCGATGTCGGCGCTGACCTCGACGCGCGACCGGCCGGCGCCGACCACGCCCTCGACCAGCTCCTTGATCCGGGCGGCCATCTTGCGCTCGACCTCGGTCTTGCGATCATCGGCCAGCTTGCTGGCCATGGACGAGCCGCCGACCGACAGGGTCTTGCCGTGCTGGTCGATGATGGAGACCTGTTCGGCCTTCAGCCCCGGCACCGCGCCGGCGACGAGGTTCTGCACCGCCTGGACCTGGTCTTCGGTCGGCTTGCGACCGCCGATGCCAATGGTCACCGAGCCGGAGGGGGCCTCGGCCTCTTCCTCGAACAGCTGACGACGGGGCAGGTTGAGGTGGACGCGGGCGAAAGTGACGCCGTCGAGCGACCGGATCGTCCGGGCCAGTTCACCCTCCAGCGCGCGCTGACGGTTCAGCTGCTGGACGAAGTCGGTCTGGCCGAGCGTGGCGCCCTGGTCGAAGATTTCATAGCCGACGGACCCGGACGTCACCAGGCCCTTGCCGGAGATCATCAGGCGTGTCGAGGCGACCTGGTCGCGCGGCACCATGATCGTGGTGCCGTCGCCCTTCAGCTCATAGGCGATGCCCGCCTGGTCCAGCGCCTGGACGACGGTGGAGGCTTCCTTCATGTCGAGGTTCGAATAGAGCAGCGCCTTGGGCTGCGCGCCAAGCGTCGCGCCCAGCCAGATCAGGCCGGCGATCAACGCCGCCCCGATGCCGAGCATGGCGGCGAGCCGGGCAACCCCGAAGGCGCGAACGCCGTTCATGAACCCTTCCACGCTGGACAGCCCCTACCCAACAAAAGGCGCGTCGGGCCAACGTGACCCGCGCCGCTAGGCAGGAATTACCGGGTGCAGGGTAAACGCCCTGTTAAGGCCGCTCCTCGCGCCCCGGCCGGGAAAGCAACGGCCGCGCCCCGTCTCCGGAACGCGGCCGCGCAGTACGCTGAGCCCGTTGGGGGGCAATCGGCTCAGCGATATTGTTGCAGTCTCGTCGTCCGCAGGCCGGCGAGGCCGTGACGGTCGATTGATTTCTGCCAGGTCAGAAACTCTTCGTTGGTGAGGCGATAGCGATCGCAGGCCTCGTCCAGAGTGAGGAGTCCTCCCCGCACGGCCGCCACCACCTCTGCCTTGCGCCGGATCACCCAACGCTCGGTATTGGCCGGCGGCAGGTCGCCCAGCGTCAGCGGCGCGCCGGTCGGACCGATCACGTACTTCTCGCCTCTGCTGTTCACGCGCTGCTGTTGAAGCATCCTTCTACGCCTCTCTCACCAAGACTGTTCGGGAGGAAGATGCACCACCTGAAATAACATGCGGTAAAGCGCGATGGTTTAAGTAGCTTAACCACCGTCGACCGCAAGTTAATGTCAGTGTTTCATTGTGATACATCTGAATTAAAGCTCCCTAAATATCAAGACTAGCGCTTGATATTCAGAAGCTCCTCCAGCATCTGATCTGCGGTGGTGATGATCTTTGAGGACGCTGAGTAGGCCCGTTGCGTGGTGATGAGGCCGGTAAACTCGCTGGACAGGTCCACGGTCGAAGATTCCAGCGTAGACGGCGCGATGTAGCCGGCCCCGCCGCTGCCCGCGGTCTTGAAGTTGTAGGTCCCGCTGTCCTTGCTGACCCGATAGGCGTTTCCGTTCGTCGGGATCAGGCCGTCGGCGTTGGGGAAGGTGGCGATGGCCACCTGGGCGATCTGGCGCGAGATGCCGTTGTCGAAGATCGCCGTCACGAAGCCCTGGTCGTCGATCTCGATGTCGGTCAGGTTGCCGAAGGCCGTGCCGTTGGTGTTGACCGACTGCAGGATGCTTTCGCTGTCGAAGCTGGTGATGCCGCCGGCCGCGCCGCTCAGCTCCAGGCGGATGTCCTGGTCGCCGATGCCGAGGCCGGTCGCCCACTTGACCGCGCCGGCGCCGGGGGCGGCGTCGGACGAGGCGCCGAAGCTGATCACCGGCTCATTCCAGTCGGCGAACAGCGGCGACAGCGGCGCGGCGAAGGTGGCGCCGGTGTCGAGGCGGCCGTCCTCGGTGAAGGCCACCATGCCGACAGCCAGCTGACCGTTGCTGAGACCCGTGCCGGATTCGATGTCGCTCGCCGGGACGGCGCGGACTTCGGCGTACCACTGGTTGGGCGTGGCGCTGCGCAGGAAATCGATCTGGACCGTGCGCTTGCCGCCCTTGGAGTCGGAGACCGGCACCTGGATCCAGAAGTCCGGCTTCACGCCCGTGCCGGCGTCCGGATCGTACATGGCCATCGAGTTGGTGGCCGGGTTGTAGGTGGCGCCGGTCACCTCGGCCGACAGCGGCTGGCTGGCGTCGAGGTTGGCGTTGACCGTGACGCGGGTGGTCTGCTCGGCGGCGCCGCCGACCGCCGAGACGTTGATCGATTGCAGCCGGGTGATGTCGGACGGATCGGTCGCGATCACGCCATCGGCGTCGGTCAGCCAGCCCTGCAGGTACAGGCCGGCGTCGTTGCGCAGGTAGCCCTGGCTATCGAGCTGGAACGAGCCGGCGCGGGTGAAGGAGCGGGCGTCGGCGGCAGTGAGGTCTTCAGACTTCTCGGTGACGACGAAGAAGCCGTTGCCGGAGATGGACAGATCGGTGTTGCGGCTGGACTGGGTCGGCAGACCCTGGGTGGTGATGAACCGGCGGGTCGTGGCGGTAACGCCGCCCGCTGCATACGACGAGCCGCTGTTCCGACCGCTGACCAGGGTCTGGAAGTTGGCCTGCGAGCGCTTGTAGCCAACGGTGTTCACGTTGGCGATGTTGTCCGAAATCGCGGCCAGCGACTGCGAGTTCGAGATCAGGCCGGTGACGCCGGCCAGCATGGCGCTGTTGATGCTCATGGAGGGTTATCCTTCCTGCACTGGGGTTCGGGGGGCCTAGACGGTCTGCTGCACGCTCGAGATCGCGCTGAGCGGGATCTTGAGCTTGCCGATGCTGACCACCGTCTGGCCGTTGACGGTTTCCACCGCCGACGCGACGCCGGTGGTGTAGATGCTGGATTTGATGGTCTCGCCGCCGGAGCCGGTGGCGGTGATCTTCAGGCTGTAGGTCCCGCCGTCGGGGAGCTGGGTGCCCTGGGTGGTCTTGCCGTCCCACTTGAAGTCACCCTCGCCGGCGGCGACGCCGCTGTCGGTGCGCGAGAACACGGTCTGGCCGGCGGAATTCACCACCTCGTACTTCACGCTCGTGGCCTTGCGATCGAGGTCGTAGGTCCAGGTCGACTGGCCACCCTGCAGGGTGGCGTCAGGGGTGGCGGCGGTCACGGTCTTGCCGATCAGGTTGACCGAACCGGCCAGGCCGCCGTCGTTCATGCCGACCAGCATCGCCAGCAGGTCGTTGGTCAGCAGCTGCTGCTCGACCCCCGTCATCTGCACGATCTGGGCGGTGAACTCGTTCGAATCCAGCGGCGACAGCGGATCCTGGTTCTTCAGCTGCGTGGTCAGCAGCGCCAGGAAGGTTTCCTCGCTGCTCGCCAGGCTGTTGCGGGAGTTGTTGATCTTGTCGAGAACGGAATTGCCGGTGCTGACAGCGTCGACCATGGGGGCCTCAGATACGGATGTCGACGCCGCGGGACGGCGCGCGGGACCAGGGGGAACGGACGGCAAGGGCCTCGGCCTGTTCAAGGCCTGTCCGGGCGGTGTCGAAGGCGCGGCTGGACCAGGCGGCGAGCGTCTCACGCGCCTCCCGACCGCCCGAGCCGCCCGGGTTGTTCATGTCGAAGGTCAGGCCGCCGTCAGCCAGGTCGAACCCGGCCTTCTCCAGCGCCTGGCGCAGTTCACCGGCCCGGCCGCGCAGGTCGGCGGCCGTCTGGGCGGAGTCGAAGGACAGGGACGCGCTCAGACGACCGTCGGCGTTGATCTCGATGCTGACATCGACCTTGCCCAGGCCCAGCGGATCAAGCTGGACATCGAAGCGGGTGGTCTTTCCTTCCAGCTTCTGGGCGATGTCGGCGGCGAGGCGGGCCACGGTTTCGGGCGAGCCGCGGGTCGGCGTCGCCTCGACAGGAAGCTCGGCTGTCGCCTGCGGCGTCGCGGCGGCGGGCGCGGTGTCCAGCGTCGCCGGCGCAGCCTCGTCGCCCAGATCGGCGGTCAGGGCGGGCGCCGCAGCGGCTTCGGGCCGGGCCACCGGGGCCGGGGCGGCGTCCGCGGCCGGGCGGGCTTCGACGCGGGGCGCCGCGGTCAGGTCGGGCCCGTCGGTCTCCAGGGAGGCGGCGAGCGCCTCGACCCGGACCGACTCCGCTCGGGCCGGGCGGCGACCGGACGCGGGCGCAGGAACTGTCGGCGTCTCAACGACGGCGGCCTCGACCGGAACCGGCGCCTCGGGCGAAAGGGCGGTCTCGAGCGCCAGCTCGACCGGCGAATCGACCAGGCCCTCGACGGAGGACTCGCGGGCGGACGCGGCGTCGGACGCCGCCGGCTCGGCGAGGGTCGTCTCCGGGGTCCGGGCGCGGTCGATGACCCGACCGGTGAGGCTGGCCAGGACATCAGCCGCCGGCGCTCCGAGACCGGCGGAAGGCTGGGACGCGGCCAACGCGCCGGCTACGGGCCGGGCGGGCAGTGGCGGCTGCGGCGGGCTGTCGGTCCCGGCGGCGAGCATGGCGAAGACGTCGCTTGAGGCGGCGTCCACGGCCTGCGGGCTGACCGGTGTCGAAACGGCGCGCTCGGCAGGGGCCGAAGCGGTCTCTGTGGCCAGGTCCGGAGCGCGGGGACCGGCGAGGCCCGGCGCGGTCGAAGCCGGCGCGGCAGGGGTCGCGGGCTCGACATCTGTCGTCGCCTGAGCCGGCTGCGGGAGGGGCGCGAGCGACACCACACCGGCGGCGGCGAGCGCCTCAGCCGCGCTCGCGTCGTTCAGAAGGGCGACGTCCAGCTCGACCGGAGCCGGCTCCAGAGCTCCGTCGGCAAGACCTGGGACAGAGGCGGCCGGCAGGGTCGCGTTGGCCAGCGGCAGCGGAACGGCCGATGCGACCGGAGCGTCCGCGGGAGCCGCCGCACCGTCGATCAGCGAGGCCATCAGCGCCTCGAACGCCCCGGCGGGACCCTGCCCGGCGGTGCCCTTCGCGTCGGCCATGGCGAGGCCGTCAGCGCCGGACTTGGCGCCGACGCCCGGCAGGGCGGCGAGAACGATGGACGCGAACGCGGTCATGGCAGGCTTGGACGCCCCTGGGCGGTGACTGTACGGTCGGCGCCTGCTGCGCCCGGACTATTCGACAGTCAGGTAGCAACGCCCGGGCCAAGTCTCGGAAACATCCTCAAGTCCTTGTTTTTTATGGGCTTGATGGACGCGGACCCCTGCCCTGCCCCCGCCCACTCGGTGCGCTTTTTGCCGGGCCCAAGCCGGTCGATGTGGCGCGAAGTGCCGCCCCGCGCCGTCTGGCGCCGTCCTTGCGCTGAGGACGTTCGGGTCATCCGGCCCGCGGAATCGAAGTTTATGGTTATCAATAGCTTAGCATCGAAGGGCAGGCTTGCCCCTGAATCGGCCCGGCAAAATGCGCCGGTTCGCGCGTCAGGCTTTGCCGGGCTGGAGGCGACCGCGTCATGAGCCTCACCTCGATCCTGTCGTCCGCCAACTCCGGCCTGATGGCCGCCCAGACCGGCCTGCGGACGGTCTCGGACAACATCGCCAACATCAATACCCCGGGCTACGTCCGCAAGGTCATCGACCAGGCCCCGCTGGTGTCCGGCGGGATGGGCGCGGGGGTCAACGTCACCCAGATCCGGCGGGCGACGGATCAGTTCCTGCAGCGCGCCTCGCTGACCGCCACGGCCTCGGCGGCGGAAGCCGGCGTGATCGCCACGGCCATGGACAGGGCCCAGGCGCTGTTCGGCAATCCGGGCGACAGCAGCTCGTTCTTCGCGCGCCTGGACGATGTCTACGCCGCCTTCACCGCCGCCTCGACCGACTCCGCCTCGTCCATCCGGCGCGATCAGGCGATCGACCGGGTCACCGACTTCCTGAGCGAGGCCTCGCGGATCTCGACGACGCTGCAGTCGATGAGCGTCGAGGCCGACACCCAGATCGCCGCGGCCGTCGAGCGCACCAACCAGCTGCTCAAGCAGATCGACGACCTGAACGGCGAAATCAGCCGCGGCCGGGTGCAGGGCGGAGACACCACCGGCCCGGAGAACATCCAGAGCCAGCTGATCAATGAGCTGTCGACCCTGATGGACGTCAGTGTCGCGGCCCGCGCCAACGGCGGCGTCATCATCCGGGCCTCAGATGGCAACGCACTGGCCGGCGCCGGCATCGGCGGCGCGGCGGTGCTGAAGTATGTCCGCACCGAAGGGGCGTCCGGCGAGATCACCGTCTCGCTGACCGGCGGCAGCGGCGAGCCCTTCCTGAACGCCAGGATCACCGGCGGCGAGATTCGGGGCCTGCTAGATCTCCGCGACCGGGAGCTGCCCGCGCTGGGCGACCAGCTGTCGGAGTTCGTCACCCGCTCCGTGGATGAGCTGAACCGGGCCCACAACGCGGCCTCGGCGGTTCCCGCGCCGACGAGCCTGACCGGCCGGGACACCGGCATGGAGCTGGCCACCGCGATCGGCGGCTTCAGCGGCCGCACCAGCGTGGTCATCGTCGACGCCGCCGGCGTCGCGGCCCGGCAGGTCGACATCGACTTCGACGCCGGCTCGATGAGCATCGACGGCGGCGCCACCACGACCGCCTTCACCCCCGCGAGCTTCATGGCCACCCTCAACGGCCAGCTGGGCGGACTGGGCTCCGCCAGCTTCGCGAACGGGGCCCTGACCCTGTCGGCGACCGGCTCCAACGGCGTGGCCATCGTCGATCCGGCCGCCACCCCGTCAGACCGGGCCGGCAAGGGCTTCTCGCACTTCTTCGGCCTGAACGACCTCGTCGCCTCCAGCGGCTATCCCTACTACGAGACCGGCCTGACGACGGCCGATCCGCACGGCTTCACCGCCGGCGACAGCCTGACCCTGCGCGTCGCCGGCGCGGACGGGGCCCGCATCCGCGACATCACGGTGGCCGTCCCGGCCGGCGGCACGATGCAGGACCTGCTCAACGCCCTGAATGCGACCGGCGGCGGCGTCGGCCTCTACGGGCAGTTCTCGCTCGACGCGGACGGCGCCCTGAGCTTCGGCGGCGTCACCGGGCAGACGGTGTCGGTGGTCAACGACCAGACCTCGCGCGGGTCTGGGGGACCGTCGGTCTCTGAGCTGTTCGGCATCGGAAAGGCCGAGCGGGCGTCGCGCGTCACCAGCTTCGCCGTTCGAGCGGACATCGCGAGCGCGCCCGGCCGCCTGGCGCTGGCGACCTTCGATCCCGCCCAGGCTGCGCTCGGCCGGCCGGCCCTGGCGATCGGCGACGGGCGCGGGGCCCAGAGGCTGGCGGCGGCCGGGGAAGCGATCACCCGCTTCGACGCGGTCGGCGGGTCATCGGCCGGATCCATGAGCGTGTCGCGCTACGCCGCCGAGTTCGCCGGCTCGATCGGTCGCAAGGCCGAGAACGCGGTTTCGCGCCAGGAGATCGCCCAGGCCGTCGCCGCCGAGGCCGACACCCGCCGCAGCTCCGCCGAGGGGGTCAATCTCGACCAGGAACTGATCAGCATGACGACCTACCAGCAGGCGTTCAGCGCCTCCGCCCGACTCGTCCAGGCCGGCAAGGACCTCTACGACGTCCTCCTCCAGATGGTGGGCTAGAACCATGAACCGCATCGCCACCGCCAACAGCTACAGCACCGTGCTGAGCCACCTGATGCAGGCGCAGGTCCAGCAGCACGAGGCCAACACCCAGGTCTCGAGCCAGAAGAACGCCTCCGACCTCAAGGGCTACGCCCGCCAGGCCGAAACCCTGCTGGCCACCCGCTCGATACAGACCAAGGTGGAGGGCTACCTGGCCCAGGGCGACGTGCTGACCTCGAAGCTGGAGGCCCAGGACCAGGCCCTGACCCAGGTCGCCGACTCGGTCCAGAGCGCCCGCCAGGCCATCGCCGAGGCTATCGCCACCGGGCGGGGCGAGGCCCTGATGGGCGAAGTCTCGGCCTGGTTTTCCTCGGCGACGGATTCGCTCAACGCCCGGTTCGGCGGTCGCTACCTGTTCTCCGGCGGCCAGGTCGACACCCCGGCCACCGGCGCCAGCCAGATCACCGACCTGACCGCTGCCCCGGCCATCGCCGACCTGTTCAACAACGACGGTCTGACGCCGGTCAGCCAGCTGGACGAGTCGACGACCATCGAGACCGGCTTCCTGGCTTCCGACGTCGCCACCAGCACCTTCGACGTCTTCCGCCAGATGCAGGCCTATGTTGAGGCGAACGGCGACTTCACCGGCCAGCTCACCGCAGCGCAGGAGACCTTCCTGCAGGGGATGCTCGACGACTTCGACACGGCCCGCGCCTCGGTCACCGACTACGCCGCCCGCAACGGCCTGATCCAGAACCGGGTCGACAAGACCCTGGCCGCCCAGGAGGATCGCAAGGCCATGCTGGAGGGCATGGTCGGCGCGATCACCGACGCAGACATGCCGGCCGCGATCACCCGTCTCGAACAGGCCCAGGTGGCGGTCCAGGCCAGCGCCCAGGTGTTCAACATGCTCAAGCAGAGCTCGCTGCTCGACATCCTGCGCTAGGCGGCTTTGGTCCGGCGCGCGCCGTGAGCCCTGCGCCGCCACGGATCAGTCCGCTGGCCTCGCCGCCTGGACCTCGCGCGGGCTTCTGCCTGTCCAGCGCTTGAAGGCGCGCGAGAAGGCCGCCGGCTCGGAGAAGCCGACGAGGTAGGCGGTCTCGTTGACCGTGACCCGGGCGCCGGTGAGATAGCGCAGCGCCATGCGGTGGCGCAGGGCGTCGAGCACCTGTTCATAGGTGGCGCCCTCGGCCTTCAGCCTGCGGAACAGGGTCTGGCGGCTGAACCCCATGGCGCGGGCAACCGCGTCGGCCCCGACCTCCCCGGTGTGCAGCAGCGGCAGAAGGACCGCCTCGACCCGCCCGCGGACGGTCTTCTGATCCTCGAGGTCCTGCAGCAGGTCATCGGCCCGCCGGGTGAGGACGCCGAACACGTAGCGCGGCTGAAGCGCCACCGGCCAGGTGGCGATGCGCGGGTCGAGCCGCAGGGCGTTCCAGCCGCTGGAGAAGGTCACCGGGCACTGGAAGACACGGTCGTACTCCGCCCGCCAGGCCGGCGCCGGGTGGGTGACCTGCACCTCCAGCACATGGGGTTCGGGCAAGAAGCGACGCGGGCCGCAGACCAGCCGGGCGAACGCCCCCTCGGTCAGCTCAGGAAAGGCGTCGGGGTCGGCGCGGGTGTCGACCATCCAGAGCTGACCGTCGCGCACCGTCAGCTCGAACCGCGGCCCGTCGCTGAACCCTTCGGTCTCCAGCGTCAGCCGTCCGAAGCGCTGCATCTGGGCGAAGGCGTCGCCCATGGTCGCCGAGGCGTTCATGATCAGCCCCACGATCGACATCTCCGACAGGTCGACGGCCTCGCCGAAGTGCAGCGCCAGCGCGGGGTCGCCGCAGACGTCTTGGGCCGCCCGCATCAGCGCCACATAGGTCTCGAAGGGAAGGCGGCCGTCGGGATCGTCGAGGTCGGTCGCGCGAAGGCCGGCCCGGGCCATCAGCAACGCGCGATCGGCGCCCCGCTGGACGGCGAATGTGATCAGGCCCGAGGCGACGCCGGCCGAGGTGGTCAGGTTCGACATCGGCGCGCCTCCGGATGTTACGAACGATCATGCGCGCGGTACGCACGGTCATGGCTCCCGCCCCGCATATCGACAAGAAGGGGTCCATGACACCCCGGATTCACCGCCTGCCCGTCCTGTTCGCGCTTGCCGCCCTTTTGCTGCCCGAGGTGGCGCTGGCCGACAACCTCGAGGCCGCGCCCGGCGACCCGGCGTGGATGCATCTGGGCGCGAACGCGCTCCTGTGGGCGCATATCGGCGGGGGCGCGATCGGGATGGTCACCGGCGTGGTGGCCCTGGCCTCACGCAAGGGCCAGAGGGTCCACCGGGCGGCAGGCTCGGTGTTCTTTCTCGCCATGTTCGTCGCCTACGCCATCGGCGCGGGCGTGGCGCCCTTCCTCGATACCGGCCAGCGGCCCAACGTCGTCGCCGGCGTGATGGCGCTGTACCTGCTGGTCAGCGGCGCCATGGCGGCGCGACGACGGGACGTGAAGGCCGGGGCGCCCGAGGTGATCGGCCTCATCATCGCCCTTTCCATCACCGCGGCCGGTGTGACCTTCATGCGGCTGGGCGCGGCCAGCCCCAGCGGCACCGTGGACGGCTCGCCGCCCCAGGCCTTCTTCCTCTTCACGATCGCCGGCGCCTTTGCCGCCGCGGGTGAGCTGCATGTGCTCCTGCGCAAGACGCTGCCCAACACCTCGCGGATCGCCCGGCACCTGTGGCGGATGTGCTTTTCGCTGTTCATCGCCTCGGGGTCGTTCTTCCTCGGACAGCAGCAGGTCTTTCCGGAGGCGCTGCGGGACTCGGCGCTGCTCTACGCCGTCGCCCTGTCGCCGCTGCCCATAATGCTGTTCTGGCTCGGCAAGGTTCGCTTCGACGACTGGCGCCGGGGGCGGCGGGCGGTCGCCACCGCGGACTGAAGCGACCCCGTCCTGCCCCCCGCGGTTCCGACGGTGGACGGCGCGCTCACCGTCCCGCTGGTTCGCGCGATCGCCTCCGGCAAGGACGCCTGACGCAGGCGGCAGGCCCTCGATGGTCGCAATTTCCGCCTTCAGCCTCTATATGCGGCCCGATGAGCGCCCTGCCTTCCACTCTGGACATCGCCGACGACGTCGTGCGCCAAGCCGTCGGCCTGCCGACCGGCTCGCGCGTCGTGGCCGCCATGTCCGGCGGCGTCGACTCGACGGTCACCGCGGCGCTGTTGGCCAAGGCCGGCTATGACGTGGTGGGCGTGACGCTGCAGCTCTATGACCACGGCGCGGCGATCCAGAAGAAGGGCGCCTGCTGCGCGGGCCAGGACATCCTCGACGCCCGCCAGGCAGCAGAGGCCATCGGCATCCCCCACTATGTCCTCGACTACGAAAGCCGGTTCAGGGAACAGGTCATCGAGGAGTTCGCCGACGCCTATCTGCGTGGCGAGACGCCCATCCCCTGCGTGCGCTGCAACCAGACGGTCAAGTTCCGCGACCTGCTGGACGTGGCCCGCGACCTGGGCGCCGTGGCCATGGCCACCGGCCACTACGTGCGGCGGGAAGACACGCCCATGGGCCCGCAGCTGCACCGGGCCGCCGACGCCAACCGGGACCAGAGCTACTTCCTGTTCGCCACCACGCGCGAGCAGCTCGACTACCTGCGCTTTCCGCTGGGCGGCCTGCCCAAGCCGGCGGTGCGGGGCGTGGCGTCGGACATCGGCCTGTCGGTGGCCGCCAAGCCCGACAGCCAGGACATCTGTTTCGTGCCCGAGGGCAAGTACCACACGGTCATCGACCGGCTGCGCCCCCATGGCGCGGAGCCGGGCGACATCGTGCACATGGACGGGCGCACCCTGGGCCGCCACGAGGGCGTTACCCGCTATACGATCGGCCAGCGCAAGGGTCTCAACGTCGGCGGCGGCACCGGCGAGCCGCTGTTCGTGACCCGCATCGACGCCGACCGGCGTCAGGTGATCGTCGGCCCGCGCGAGGCGCTGCTGACCCGCGCCCTGACGCTGAAGGAAGACAACTGGCTGGGCGACGAAGCCACCATCGCCGACGCCGCCCGGGCGGGCCGCGCGGTGCTGGCGCGCGTTCGCTCGACCCGCGAGCCGGTCGCCGGCCGGCTGACCCTGGTCGACGGCGCCGTCGGCGTGGCGCTGGATACCCTGGAGGAAGGGGTCGCGCCCGGCCAGGCCTGCGTGCTCTACGCCCCGGAGGCGCCGAGCCGCGTGCTCGGCGGCGGCTTCATCGAGCGGGCCATCCGGGCGGTCTGAACGCCCGTCAGGGCGCGCCGGCGGCGGCCGTTCCTTTCCCGATCGCAAAGAGTTTTCGCCGGGGCGCGGCTATTTGCGCCCCGAAGGGATCAGTCGCGGCCGCCCCGCTGGATCGAGGTTCCCCAATGGTTCAAAGGCCTTGGGAATCCCACGGGATTCACTGGGGATTCAGCGATCACGAAAGAGTCATCCCTACCGCGACTCGACGCCGCGACATCGCGGGTTGCCGCCGATTCGCAAATCGGCTTAACGATTCTTTCCAACGGGCGGTTCACCATTAACCAGTCTTAAAGCAGCTTAATTCCAATGTCGGGATTGAGCTCCGGAGGCGGATTCCGCCTTGCCTGAAATGTTACCGCGGGAGGGCCGCGGGGAGGGGATCGATGCGCGTACTGTTGATTGAAGATGACAGCGCCACGGCTCAGACCATCGAGCTGATGCTTAAGTCGGAGGGGTTCAACGTCTATACGACGGACCTCGGCGAGGAAGGCGTGGATCTCGGCAAGATCTATGACTACGACCTGATCCTGCTGGACCTGAACCTGCCGGACATGAGCGGCATGGACGTGCTGCGCACGCTGCGCAACGCCAAGATCAATACGCCGATCATGATCCTGTCCGGGTCGTCGGAGATCGACACCAAGGTCAAGACCCTGGGCGGCGGCGCCGACGACTACATGACCAAGCCCTTCCACAAGGACGAGATGGTCGCCCGCATCCACGCCGTGGTCCGCCGCTCCAAGGGCCATGCCCAGGCGGTGATCCAGACCGGCGAGATCGGCCTGAACCTCGACGCCAAGCCGGTCGAGGGGAACAACATGCGGGTCCACCTGACCGGCAAGGAGTACCAGATGCTGGAGCTGCTCTCGCTCCGCAAGGGTACGACCCTGACCAAGGAAATGTTCCTCAACCACCTCTACGGCGGCATGGACGAGCCCGAGCTGAAGATCATCGACGTCTTCATCTGCAAGCTGCGCAAGAAGCTGGCGACCGCGTCGGGCGGCAACCACTACATCGAAACCGTCTGGGGCCGCGGCTATGTGCTGCGCGACCCGCAGGACGCCGTCAGCGCGGCCTGACGCCGGCGCCGGAGCCCTCCTCCGGACGATGACGACAAAGCCCCCGCCGGTCCCGCCGGCGGGGGTTTTTCGTTGGGCCGGGCCACAGGAACGATAGTCAGGCTTCGCGACGGTCGTTGCTCCCGGCGCGGCGACATGCATCCTCGCCGAAACACGGGGGGGATTGCGGACATGATACGGCAGATCGGGCTCGGCGCGGCGCTGGCCGGCGCACTGTTCCTCGGGTGGCTGGGAACCCGGACGCCGGCGCCGGCCGGGGCCGACGCGCCCGCCACAGCCTTCTCCACGGCCCGCGCGGTCGTGGACATCGCCCGGATTTCGCAGGCCCCGCATCCGGTCGGCTCGGTCGACCACGCCGGGGTGCGAGACTATGTGCTGGGCCGCATGGCCGCGCTGGGCCTGTCGCCGACAGTGCAGGCGAGCCAGGCGGTGGAGACCCGCAGCTTCGGCGGCGACGCCTATGTCATCGGCGGGCAGGTCGAGAACCTGGTCGGCATCCTGCCCGGGCGCGACCGCGCCCTCCCCGCCCTGGCGCTGATGGCGCACTACGACAGCGTGCCCGGCTCCCCCGGCGCGGCGGACGACGCCACCGGGGTGGCGGCGATTCTGGAGACCATCCGGGCGATCAAGGCGGGCGCGCCGCCGGAGCGGGACATCATCGTCCTGATCACCGACAGCGAGGAAGCCGGACTTCTCGGCGCCCGGGCCTTCTTCGCCGAGCATCCGCTGCGCAAGCGGATCGGCCTGCTGATCAACCTCGAAGCCCGTGGCAACGGCGGTCGGGCCAACATGTTCCAGACCGGCCCTCAGAACGGCGAGATCGTCGCCGGCTTCGCCCGCACCGCCAGCGCCCCGATCAGCAACTCGCTGGCCGTGTTTCTGTACGAGACCATGCCCAACGACACCGACTTCTCGGTGTCCCGGGACGCGGGCGTTTCCGGCCTGAACTTCGCCTTCATCGGCCGTCAGTTCGACTACCACTCCCCGACCGCGACCCTGGCCAATCTCGATCAGGGCTCCGTGCAGCACATCGGCGACCAGACGCTGGCGGCGACGCGCCGGTTCGCAGGGTCGGACCTGCCCGGAAAGGCGCCGGACGCGGTCTACAGCCAGACCTTCGGCGACCATATCCTGGCCTATCCGGCCTGGGGCGGCTGGCTGCTCTGGCTGGCCACCGCCGGCGTGATCGGCGTCGCGGTCCGTCGTCTGCGCGGACCGGGAGAGCCCTGGCCGCGGGCCGGACTGGCGCGGGGGGCCGGGGCCGCTCTCCTGCTGCTGACCGGCGCGGCGCTGGCGCTGCATACGGCGCGGCGGGTCACCGGCGTCGGGTTCGGCTTCCTCGAACAGCGTCCGCTTCTGGCCCAGTGGGCGCTTTGGGAGACGACGCTGGCGGTGATCGCCGTCGGCATGCTCCTGCTGGTCCCGGCGATGCTCGGCCGCGGCGAGCGGCGCTGGCCGCCGGTGCTCAGCGCCCTGATCGGCGGGCTGCTGTGCCAGCTGTTCGGCGGATGGGACCTGGTCGGCGGCGGTCTGGCCATCGCCACGGCGGCGCTGGCGGGCGCCGTGCTGGGCAAGCCGGTGAGGATCGAGCAGGCTTGGGGCGGCGTCCTGGGCGTGGGGTTGATCCTTGCCCTGGCGCTGCAGGCCCTGCAGCCGGGCGTGGCGGTCCTCGTCGCCTGGCCGCTGGCGATGGCGGCCCTGGCGGCGCTGGCGACGGACATGGGCCGGGAGACGCGGGTGGGGCGGGTCATCCTGCTGACTCTGCTGGCAGGCGTGAGCGGCGGCTGGCTGGCCGTCTATTTCCACGGCGTGGCCCAGGGCCTGGACCTGCCGGCGATCCTGGGCCTGTTCGGGCTGCTGGGCGCCCTGGTCGCCTGGCCGCTGGCGGCGCGGGACGGTCGTCGCGCGCTTTGGCCGGCGTTGGGGGTTCTGGCGATCGGCATCGTCCTGGTGGGCGCGGTCCGCTATCGCGAGCCCTGGACGGAGCGCCATCCGATGGTCACCAGCGTGCTCCACGTGAGTGACACCGCCACCGGCAAGGCCTGGCGCATCGCGACGACGCCCGAGCTGGACCCCTGGTCGCGCGGGGTCCTGACGGCCGAGGGCGGATCTGTCGTCCGGCGGGATTTCCGCCCCATACAGCGCCGCGAGGTCTGGGCCGCGCCGGCAAAGGGCGCGGCCCAGACGCCGCCGCTGACCGCCTCACGGGCGCCGGACGGGTCCGTGATTGTCGAAGGCGATGCGCGCGGGCGGCTGGTGATGATCGATGTCCAGAGCGGAGCGTTGGCGTCCGTCATCGTGAACGGCAAGGCGGTGAAACTGCAGCCCCGGGCGAGCACCGCCAAGGCCACGCCGCCGGGCAAGGTCTGGACCCGCCTGCGCTGGCAGGGCGACCCGGGGCCGATCCGGGTCGTGCTTCCGGCGTCCGGCCCTGTCGAGGTCCGCTACGCCGTGGTGTCCGAGGGCTGGCCGGCCGGAACCCCGCCGCTACCGCCCCGGCCCGGGACGGTCATGCCGTTCGACCTGTCCGACTCGGCGGTGGTGACTGGCGCGGCGAGCCTGCCCTGATCGCGGGCGAAGGTCGTGAATCGCTCGAAGGGCTGGTACGAACGCCGCCTCGCTCCCCGCAACGAGGCCTGATCCCGTGACCGTGACCATCTTCCACAATCCAGCCTGCGGCACCTCGCGCAACACCCTGGCGGCCATCCGCGAAAGCGGCATCGAGCCTGTCGTGGTCGAGTACCTGAAGGCCGGCTGGACGAAGCCGCAGCTCCAGGCGCTGCTGGGCAAGCTGGGCCTCGGGCCGCGCGACATCCTGCGGACAAAAGGCTCGCTCGCCGCCGAGCTGGGTCTGACCGATCCGGGCGCCGAAGATGACGCCATCCTGGACGCCATGGTGGCCCACCCGGTCCTGGTCGAGCGTCCCATTGTTGTCAGCGCGCGCGGGGCAGTACTGGCGCGACCGTCCGAACGGGTATTCGGGATCCTCGACAATGTCCCGGCGACGTTTGTGAAAGAAGACGGCGAACAGGTCGTGCCCGGAAAAACCCCAATCCGGTGAGCCGGCGTGACAAATAGGCCGAACCGCCGAATATTGCTTGCGCCTGATGTGACGGTTCCGGCATGAACCGGCCTGACAGTTGCTGGGGGGCTACCCGGCCGTGTCATTCTGACGCTTTGCGGCATCGTCAACCAAGGGGGACCGATGCAGGAGTTTGATCCAAGGCGCCCGACGGCCCGCTTCGCACCGAAGATCCTCGTGGCGGTCGCTGGTTTCGCCGCGCTCGGTCTGGGCTGGAAGCTGACGGCAGGGCCCGAGGTCGCGGCCAGCCAGACGCTGGATCCCGCCGCCATGGTCGCCCTGCAGCATGCCGCGTTCGCCGAAGCCGAGGCCCAGCCCGGGTTCGGTCGCGGCCACAATGTCGAAGTCGAGGTCCTTCCCGGGGAAACCCTGACCGCCGCCGTCGCCCGCAGCGGCGTGGGCGATGCGGAAGCCCGCCATGTGGTCGGCGTGCTGAGCCAGGCGATGGACACCGTCAACATCAAGGCCGGCATGGACTTCGTGGCCTCGGTCGCCCGTCCGCTGGACCGTCGCGGGCCGGCCCGCCTGATCGGCCTGTCCCTGCGCACCGACGCCGTCAAAACCATCACCGTCTCCCGCAGCTTCGACGGCGCCATGCGTCTGCGCGAGCTGGAAGAGAAGGTCCGCGCCGAGACCACCGTGGCCTGCGGCAAGATGGACGGCTCGTTCCACGAAAGCGCGGCGGCCATCGGCGCCAACTCGGCCATCGTCGCCGAGGCGTCCAAGCTGTTCGCCCACAAGATCGACTTCTCGCGCGACATCAAGGCCGGCGATCCGTTCTGCCTGGTGTTCGACCGCAAGATCAGCGAGAGCGGCCGCACGGTCGAGGCCAGCGGCCTGCAATATGCCGAGATCAAGGGTCAGCGCTTCTACGGCTTCACCAACACCCAGGGGAAGAAGACCTTCCTCGACAGCGTCGGCAAGACCATCAAGAGCATGCTGCTGCGCACGCCGGTCGACGGCGCCCGCATCACCTCGCGCTTCGGCATCCGCCGCCACCCAATCCTGGGCTACACCAAGATGCACCAGGGCATCGACTTCGGCGCCGGCACGGGCACGCCCGTCCTGGCCGCCGGCGACGGCGTCGTGGTCGAGGCCCGCCGTTGGGGCGGCTATGGCAACTGGATCCGCATCCGTCACGCCGACGGCTGGGAAACCGGCTACGCCCACCTGTCGCGCTACGCCAAGGGCCTCAAGCCCGGCCAGCGGGTCAGCCAGGGCCAGGTCATCGGCTACGTGGGCTCGACGGGCGCCTCGACAGGCCCGCACCTGCACTATGAAATCTGGCGCCGCGGCGTCCGGGTGAACCCGATCGGCGCCAAGATCGCCGTCGGCGTGTCGCAGGATCCGCGCGACGTGGCGGCCTTCAAGGCGTCCAAGGCGCGGCTCGACACCCTGCTGGCCCCGCGTCGCGCCGCCGTCGGCGCCCCGGCCGTCCCGGCCGAGGTCGCCAAGCCTGAAGCCGGCAAGAAACTGGCCAAGGCTGACTTCAAGGGCGACGCCCCGGCGCTGCGTCCGCGGGCGGGGTAGGTCCTGGTCTGACGCGTTGCGTGCTTCGACACGCGCCTGTCGGCGCTGCTCAGCATGACCTGTTTGGATAGCCTTCTGACTCAGTCATCCTGAGCAGCCGCGAAGCGGCGTGTCGAAGTACGCACGGCGTCCACCCCAGCCATGGGGTGACGCGCGGCCCACGGGGCGCTAGAGAGACCGCCCGCCCGCCACAGCTTCCGGACCCTCCCCTTGCGACTTCCCCAGGCCCGTCTCGACCAGGTGCTCGACCGCTTCCGCGAGATCGAGGCGCGCATGGGCGCGGCCACGGACGGGACCGAGATCGTGCGGCTGTCCAAGGAGCACGCCGAGCTGAAGCCGGTCGCCGAGGCGGTGCAGGCGATCCAGAAGGTGCTGGCCGAGAAGCCGGAGCTGGAGGCCATGGCCGCCGACCCGGACCCGGATATCTCCGAGCTGGCCCGCGACGAGCTCGAGCGTCTGGAAGACAGCCTGCCGGAGATGGAGCGCGCTGTCGCCCTGCTGCTGGCCCCGCGCGACAAGGATGAAAACGCCTCCGCCATCCTGGAAGTACGCGCCGGCACCGGCGGCGACGAGGCGGCGCTGTTCGCCGGCGACCTGTTCCGCATGTACCAGCGCTACGCCGCCAGCCAGGGCTGGAGGGTCGAGGTCGACAGCGTCTCCGAGGGCGAGATGGGCGGCTACAAGGAAATCATCGCCTCGATCACCGGCGACGGCGTGTTTGGCCGGCTGAAGTTCGAGAGCGGCGTGCACAGGGTGCAGCGGGTGCCGGAGACCGAGGCCCAGGGCCGCATCCACACCTCCGCCGCCACGGTCGCCGTACTGCCGGAGGCCGAGGACGTCGACATCGTCATCAACGACGCCGACCTGCGTATCGACACCTACCGCTCCAGCGGCGCCGGCGGCCAGCACGTCAACAAGACCGACTCCGCCGTGCGCATCACCCACCTGCCCACCGGCGTGGTGGTGACCAGCTCGGAGAAGAGCCAGCACGAGAACCGCCGCAAGGCGATGGCGAACCTCAAGGCCCGCCTCTACGACATGCAGCGTCAGGCCCTGGACGACGCCCGTTCCGACGCCCGCAAGAGCCAGGTCGGCAGCGGCGACCGCTCCGAGCGCATCCGCACCTACAACTTCCCGCAGGGCCGGGTCACCGACCACCGCATCAACCTGACCCTCTACAACCTGGCCAAGGTCATGGAGGGCGAGGCGCTGGACGACGTGATCAAGCCGCTGATCGCCGAAGACCAGGCCGCGCGCCTGGCGGCGCTGGAAGACGAGTTCAGCTAGGGACCTTTCGCCCCGCCAGCGCGGCGAAGGCGGCGCGGATGACCTCGTCGGGCGTCAGCTCGGGGGTCAGAAAGCGCTGGAACAGCAGGCCCTCGATCAGGCTGTTGATGACCCGCACCAGAATCTCGGCCGGCATTGGCAGCTCGTCGTCTGACCAGGTGGCGCGGAACCAGGCGGCGCCGGCGTCATAGCCGGGGACCATGGCGTCGCGGAACCGTTCGCGGACCTCCTCATGGGTCAGGGCGTAGGCGCGGAAGGTCAGCGCGCCGACGGCGGAGGCCCGGCGCTCCGGCGCGGCGGCGATCACCGCCTCGGCGACCGACTGCATCATTTCGGCGAAGCTGCAGCCGGGCCGGTACACGGGCCGGATCTGGGCCCACTGGCGCTCGGCCAGGGCCATGAACAGCTCGTCGCGATTGCGGAAGTTTCCATAGATGGCGCCGGTCGTCATGCCCGCACGCTCGGCGATGGCCTGCAGCGTCGTGCGCTCAAAGCCGTCGCGGCGGGTCAGCTCCAGGGCGGCGTCGAGCAGGCGCGCGCGTGTGCGCAGGCGCTTGTCGCCCTTGGGACGTCGCCGCGGCGAGTCCGCTGTCTTGTCGCCGGCCATGCCCGACCTTAAGGCGCTTTCATTTTATAGGAAGATTATTTTATATTCCCCGCGCAACAGGGGCGAGACATGGACGCGATCACCGAAGCCACAGACTCGTTTGTCCGGCAGGGCCTGATCGCCGGCGCCGCCACGCTGGTCTGGCGCGACCGCGTCGTCCATGCGGCCGGCGTCGGCCTGCGCGACATCGAGGCCGGACTGCCGGTAGAACGCGACACGATCTTCCGCATCGCCTCCATGACCAAGCCGGTCACCGCGACGGCGGCGCTGATGCTCTACGACGAGGGGCTGTTCGCGCTGGAGGACCCGATCACCCGCTGGGCGCCTGAGTTCGCGGAGATGCGCGTGCTGCGCTCGCCGGACGGGGCGCTCGACGACACCGTTCCGGCGGAGCGCCCGATCACCATGCTCGACCTGCTGACCCACCGGGCCGGGTTCACCTATGGCGGCTTCCACGCCGGGCCCATCGCCGCCGCCTATGCCGAGGCGCTGGGCATGGACATCGACAGTCCCCGGTCGCCGAACGCCTGGATCGCGGCGCTTGCGGGCCTGCCCCTCATCGACCAGCCCGGCGCGGGCTTCCACTACGGGGCCTCCAGCGAGCTGCTCGGCCTGCTGATCGGGCGCATCGCCGGGCAGAGCCTTGGCGAGCTGCTGGCCGAGCGCATCTTCCGCCCGCTGGGCATGACGGACACAGGTTTCATCGTGCCGCCGGAGAAGCACGGCCGCCGGGCGAGGATGTACGGATTTGATGACGCCGGCCGGCTTGAGCACCGCCCCGTCCATCCGCCCGAAGGCCCCGCCTTCCTCGCCGAACGCCCGGCCTCGCTGACCTTCGAGTCCGGCGGCGCGGGCCTGTGGTCGACGATCAACGACTACCTGAAATTCGCGCGGCTCTTCGTCGGGGACGGCGCGGTCGACGGCGTGCGCCTGCTGAAGGTGGAGACCGTCCGCCGGATGACGACCAACCATCTGACGCCCGAGCAGGTCGAGGCGGCCGAAATGATGGGGCTGCCGGTGTTTTCGGGCCAGGGCTTCGGGCTCGGCGTCGCGGTCGTGACCGACCCGGCGCGGGCGGACGTGCAGCGGGGCAAGGGCGGGGCCGGGACGGTCGCCTGGCCCGGCGCCTATGGGGGATGGTGGCAGGCCGATCCGACAGACGGCTCGGTCATGATCTTCCTGGCCCAGAACGCGCTCGACTTCGACAAGGCGGCCATGGGCGTCGGCCTGGGCGTCTACGGCGCCATCACGGCTTTCCACGCCCTGGCTTGCGAGACGGTCTGACCCGGATCGCCCCGGCTTGCCCGGAGGGCGTCCCTGATGCAGTGAAGGCCCATGACCGCCACCGTCTCCGCCCTCTATCGCCACCCCGTGAAAGGCTTCACGCCCGAGCGGCTCGCCGCCGCCGATCTGGCCGTGGGCGAGGGATTTCCGTGCGACCGGCTCTATGCCGTCGAGGTCGGCCCCAGCGGCTTTGACCCGGCCAACCCGGCCTTCGTCTCGAAGATGAAGTTCGCCGTTCTGGCGCGGATCGCGCGGGTGGCCCGGGCCCGCACGGCCTATGACGCGGCGACCGGCGTGCTCACCGCCCGCGCCGACGGCCTGGCCGACATCGCCGCGAATCTGACCACCGGGCCGGGCCGCGAGGCCTTCGCCGGCTGGCTGACGACCCTGCTCGGAGACGAGGCCGAGGCCCCCCTGCAGGTGATCACCGCCCCCGGGTCCTGGCGGTTCATGGACCATCCGCAGGGTCACGTCTCAATCATCAACCTGGCCAGCGTGCGGGATCTGGAACAGCGGATCGGCCGACCGCTGGACCCGCTGCGCTTCCGCGGCAACCTCTATGTCGAAGGCTGGGAGCCCTGGGTCGAGAACGCCTGGGCCGGCCGCAGGCTGAAGATCGGCGGCGCGATGACCACGGGCTTCAAGCCGATCGTCCGCTGCGCGGCCACCCACGTCGACCCCGTCTCGGCCGAGCGCGACATCGATGTGGTGAAGGCGCTGTTCGACGCCTATGGCCACGCTCTGTGCGGCCTTTATGTGCAGACCACCGCCGCCGGCCGCGTGGCCGAGGGCGATACGCTGGAGCTTGTCGCATGACCACGCTGGTGAAGACCTGGAAGGCCGGGCGCGAGCGGCTCGAGGCCGGCGGCATCGACCAGCCCGCGATCGACGCCCGCCTGATGCTGGAAGCGGCCGCGGAGGTGAGCCGGGTGGAGATCATCACCGACCCGCACCGCCTGCTGACCGACGCCCAGACCTCCGCCTTCGACGAATACATCGCGCGGCGGCTGCGGCGCGAGCCGGTCAGTCACATCCTGGGGCGCAAGGGCTTCTGGAAGATCATGCTCAGCGTCACGCCGCAGGTACTGACGCCGCGCCCGGACACCGAGGTCATAGTCGACGAGGCGCTGAAGGCCTTCCCGGAGGCGATGGGCTTCAACATGCTGGACCTCGGCGTCGGCTCCGGCGCCATCCTGCTGGCCATTCTGGCGGAGCGTCCGGCCGCGAAGGGCCTGGGGATCGACATCTCCGAGGAGGCGCTGGCGGTGGCGCGCGAGAATGCGGCCAACCTGGATCTCAACAATCGCGTTGCGCTGCTCCGCGGCGACTGGACAGCCGGCCTCGGCGACGCCGGCTTTGATCTGGTGGTCTCCAACCCGCCCTACATCGCCACCGACGAGATCGAGACCCTCGATCCGGAGGTCAAGGATCACGAGCCCCGCGTCGCCCTCGACGGCGGGCCCGACGGCCTGGATCCCTACCGCCTGCTGGCCCCCGAGATCCTGCGTGTGCTCAAGCCCGGCGGGCTGTTCGCCGTGGAGATCGGTCACACCCAGGCAGCGGCCGTCGAGGCGCTGTTCCGTCAGGCGGGGGCCGCCCAGGTGCGGACGATCAAGGACCTCGCCGCGCGTGACCGGGTTGTCCGCGGCGTGAAAAACCCCTTGGAAACATAGGGCCGAGGGGTTACATCTCGACTCGTTCCCTCCCAGATCGCCGAAGATCGAAAGTCTCGACGACGGACGCGCGGGGCCTTTTGGCCAGATCGCAGCGCTGGAGAGCCGGGCGGGAACCTTAGGAAACAGCGTCTTTCTAGAACAACAAACCGGGCCCATGCGCCCGAACAGGTCTCCAGAACCAGCCGGCAAGACCCGCAACAGGGACTGTCGCAGTGCAGGTCAAAGGTAAACATGAGAGATTTCAAGGGTATGAAGCGTCAGCGCGGCCGCAATCGCGGCGGCGGCGGCGGCAACAAGCCCCAACAGCAGAACGCCAACCGGGCGTTCGACTCCAACGGTCCGGAGGGCGTCAAGGTTCGCGGCGCGGCCCAGAGCGTCTTCGAGAAGTACCAGCAGCTGGCCCGTGACGCCTCGTCCGCCGGCGACCGCGTTCTGGCCGAAAACTACCTGCAACACGCCGAACACTACTTCCGCACCCTGCGGGCCATGCAGCCGCACCGTCCGGTGTCCGACATCGTCGGGCGCGAGCAGTTCGCCTCCGGGTTCGATATCGACTTCGAGGCCGAGCCCGAGGACGCTCCCGAGCAGCCCGAGGCGCCGGAAGCGACCGAGACCGGCGAGACCAACGACGGCCAGCGCGACAATCGCGACGGCCAGCGCCAGGAGGGCCGCCGCGACCGCTTCGAGAACCGTCGCGACCGTGATGATCGCCCGCGCGATGACCGTCCTCGCGACGAGCGCCCGCGTGAAGACCGCGCTCCGCGTGATGATCGCCCCCGCGACGACCGCCCCCGGGACGACCGTCCGCGCGAGGAGCGTCCCGAAGGCGGTCGCCGCGACCGCTGGCGTGAGCGCGACGAGCGCCGCGAACGCCAGGAGCGCGCCGCCGCCGAGGCGCCGCGCGACCCGATGGCCGTGATCGAACCGCAGGCCGCCCCCCTGGTCGCCGAGGCTCCGTCCGAGGACTCGCCGCGCCTGCGCGGCCAGGACGGCGCGGTCAGCGAGCTGCCCGCCTTCCTCGGCCGCCCGGCCCAGGCTGACCCCCGCGAGGAGGCCCCGGCCGCCGAAGCCAAGAAGCCCCGCCGTCGCCGCGCCCCGCGCAGCTTCGAAGGCGGCGAAGGCGCCCCGGCCGAGACCGAGGAAGCCTAGACCCCTCGCCTAGAGGTCGAAGTCGAACATCACGATCTTGACCCCGGCCTGACCGAACGACTGGTACAGCCGGCGCGCCGGCCGGTTGGCGACCTCGGTCGCCAGCCAGCAGGCCTGACATCCCCGCTCGGCGCCCAGCGCGAACAGCGCCTGCATCATGCGCCGGGCGATGCCCTGACGACGCCAGTCGGGCGAGACCCCGACCTCATCGATATAGAGCTCGTCCGGCTTGTCGGGGTGTTTGTGGATCACCGCAGCCGCCTGCCCGACCACCAGGTCGCCATCCATGGCGATGATCATCAGGTTGACCGGCTCGGCCAGGTAGGCGCGCAGCCGGGACGGCACGACCTCCGTATCGAAAACGTCCTCGGCGACGTTGGTCATGAGGTCTGCGTCGGCCGCCGTCAGCCGGATGATCTGGAGCGTCATGAGGCCATGATAGCCCGACGACGGACCGGGCGGGATAGCCTCCCGCCCGCCTGTCACGCTCAGCCGGCGGCGGCCGGAGGCGGCGGGCCCTCCGGGACGGGCTTGCAGTAGACGTAGCCTTCAAGCTCGACGCCCACTCGCGACCGCGACCCGACGCCCGCGCTGCCCTGAACATAGGGAGCGTCGGCATAGTACTCATTGGCCTGGACCCGGAAGACGTTGGTCCTGTCGATGCCAGCGGGACAGAGTTCCGCCGCCCGGCGCTCGAAGAAGACGCGCAGCTCGGCGGCCGTCGCATGCCCGGCCATCACCACCAGAACGGTGTGACCGCCATCCGTGTTCGGACGATCCTTGTAGCCGTAGGGGACCTCCGGACCGATCGGCCCGTAGACCGCCGGCGTGGCGGTGGCGCAGCCCTGCAGGAGCAGGGCCGCCGCGGCCAGGCCGGCGGCGGCGACCGTGCGCGGACGCCCCGGGATCATTTGGCGGCCTTCGGCGCCGCCGCCTTCAGATCCTTGATGTAGGCGACCGTGCTCTTGGCCACGGCGATGGTGTTGCCGTAGGTCGCGAAGTTGGTGACGTTGGCGGCCGAGCAGACATAGGAACCCGCTTCGACGCCCTTGCCGATGCGGCGCACGGTCCTTTGATCCGCGGAGGTTTCGAGCAGTTCATCCTCGCCGTTGACCGAGGGAATGGCGGTCCGGTTGATGTCGAGGATGACGTAGCGGGCGACGAACGCCTGGGCCCGCTCGACCTCGGCCTTGATCATGGCGCCGTTGTCGCGAAGCCATTCGCGGGTCAGGAACAGCGAAATCTCGTTCGGCGTCAGCTTGTCGTCGTTGGCCAGCTCGAGTTCGCGCTGCATGGCCCGGTACTCGGTAGAGCCTTCGACGGGCGGCGCGCCGGCCGCGTCACGGGCGCTCTCCCGGATATTGGCGATCAGTCGCTCCCGCAGTTCCGGCGTCAGCGTCGGAACGGGCAGCGGCGTCGAATAGTAGGTGAAGGTGTTGCGGTACAGCGGCCCCTTGGTCTCGCTCTTGGGGACCGACTTGGTGAAGGTATAGGGCGTCTTGTACGGGATCGCGGCGTTCTGGTAGGTCGCCACCGCGACGATCTTCAGGACGCTGGAGTCCTCGGACAGGGTGTAGGTCGACACGACCTCCACGGCGTCGTCGAGCACGCCCGGCGTCACCGACTTGTAGGTCAGCACCACCTCGGAGAAGGTCACGCCGGAGGTCGCCGGAGCCTTGGCGGCCTCGTCCTTCATGCGGGCTACCAGCGAGTCGTTGAGCGCCTGGACCGTCTGGACGTCGGCGACCTCGTTGGCCTGCTTCTGAGCGCGGGCGGCGGGCGCCGCGTTGATGATCGCAGCGGCGATGGCCCCGGCGATCACCCCGATCATGCCCGCGCCGCCGCCGTTCACCTGGGTGTAGAACCAGGCCTTGGAGACGCCGGTCTCGCTGCCGGTGACGCTGAGGCGGGTCGGCCCCATGGCCTCGATGCTGGTCTTCGACAGCGGGCGCGCGTTCGGAACAGGCTCGATGGTCGCACAGGCGGCCATCGACAGGCACAGCAACGGCGTCAGAATTCTACGCATGGACTTTATCCCCCCGGAGCCGCCGCGTCGTCGGCAGCATTTCTACCCGATTTGAAAGATTGCCGGGCCGTTGTCAAAGCGGCAAGCCTGCGGGACGCCACGAACTCCGGAGGCGAAAGGGGGCAGCGCGGATCGTAATCGATCCGCGCCCGGTGTTACTCCGCCGCGACGCGGGCGCCGCCGCCGACCATGGCCGACAGGCGACCGCGGATCAGGTCCTCGGCCTCGCTCATCATCCGATCGACCAGGTCCTTCACGGTCGGGATATCGTGGATCAGGCCCTGGACCATGCCGGCGGACCAGATGCCGCCCTGGGTGTCGCCGTTAGCGAGGGCGTCGCGGCCGCGGGTGCCGGCCACCAGGTGCTGGACGTCCTCGAACTTGGCGCCGCCGCGGCGTTCGATCTCGACCACGGCCTGGCTGACCTCGTTGCGCATGACGCGGGCGGTGTTGTGCAGGGTGCGGAAGATCAGGTCGGTCTGGCGCTCGTCGTTGGAGACCATCTGCTCCTTGAACGCCATCGGAATCGGCGCTTCCTGGGTGACGCAGAAGCGGGTGCCCATGTTGACGCCGTCGGCGCCCAGCGCCAGGGCCGCGACCAGCCCGCGCGCATCGGCGATGCCGCCGGAGGCCAGCATCGGGATCTTCACCTTGTCGGCCGCCGCCGCGATCAGGATCAGGCCGGGGATGTCATCCTCGCCCGGGTGACCGGCGCATTCGAAGCCGTCGATCGAGATGGCGTCGACGCCCATCCGCTCCGCCGACAGGGCGTGCCGGACGGCAGTGCATTTGTGGATGATCTTGATGCCGTGCTTCTTGAAGTCGTCGACGTGCTCCTGCGGCTTGTAGCCGGCAGTTTCGACGATCTTGATGCCCGCCTCGATGATCGCGGCGCGGTACTCGGCGTAGGGCGGCGGCTTGATGGCCGGCAGGATGGTCAGGTTCACGCCGA
This sequence comes from Caulobacteraceae bacterium, assembly GCA_027487945.1. Lineage (GTDB taxonomy): Bacteria > Pseudomonadota > Alphaproteobacteria > Caulobacterales > Caulobacteraceae > Caulobacter. The sequence continues at coordinate 60,989 of JAIYCQ010000002.1, read as the reverse complement.
ACGGCTTGTCGGTCAGATCCTTGGTCCGCTGGATCTCCCTGGCCAGATCCTCGGGCGTCGGCTGGGTCAGGGCGGTGAGGAAGCCGAGCGCGCCGGCGTTGGCCACGGCGGAGACCAGCTCGGCCTTGCCGACCCACTGCATGCCGCCCTGGGCGATGGGGTGTTCGACGCCGAACATCTCCGTGAAGCGGGTCTTGATAGGCATGGTGTCTCTCCCGAACATCTGTTTGGAAGATACTCAGACACGTCACGCCACGTCAGGCAAGCGCTGCCTTCGCCCCCGTCAGGCGGCGGGTTTGGGCATGCGATCCACCACCTGGGAGAGGCCCGCCAGCACGGCCTTGCGGGCCGCCGGGGGCTGGTCGCCCGACATCAGCAGACGCAGCGCGGCGGCATGGACCTTGAGCGGCGGCAGGTCGAGGGCGGAGGCGCGCTGCTGGCGATCCGCCAGCTCGCACAGACTGAGGGCGGCCGCGCACAGATCCTCATAGCCGAACGGGCCGGCGGTGTCGGAGATGCGCGTGGCGAGAAAGTAGATGCGCTCCAGCCAGGCCTGACGCCCCTCGCCGGCCTGCGGCGCGGCGACCACGCCGTCCAGCTCATCAAGGGCGGCGGCGACGACCGCCATCGCCTCGACGCGGAACTCTTCGGTATGGCGCGCGGCTTCGGCCAGCGCCTTGCCGACGGTGACTCCGCCGGGCTGGTTCACCAGCTTGGACAGGCGCGACCGCCGCATGATCCAGTTGACGCTCATGCGGCCGAGCCTCCTTCGGCGGACAGGTTGATCTTGCCCCGACTCATCGGGTCGTTGCGGCGCTCACGGACGCCCTCGGGCGGACCCAGTTCGCGGAAGCGGCGGTCCGGACCGGCGTAGGTCGGAGTCTCCAGCATGCCGCGGATGTCCTTGGCGACCCAGAGGATGCGGTCCAGTAGCAGGGTCGCGGTCAGCGGCCGTGCCACAATGAAGTTGGCCCCGCAGTCCCGCGCCTTGGCCACCTTGGACACGGGCGTGTGGCCGGAGATCATCAGGACCGGCGTCCAGGCGTTGTCGAGGCCCGAGCGGCGCAGCCAGTGGACCAGGTCGTAGCCGTCCTTGCCCGGCATCTCGGCGTCGACGATCAGCAGGTCGACGGGATGGCTCTTGAGCAGGGCGGTGGCGTCGTCGGCCGAGCCGCACTGGTGCCGCGTCACCACCCCGAAGCCGAGCAGGGTCTGGGCGGTGAGCCGCAGCGAGAACGGCTCGTCGTCCACCACCATGACCGTGGCCTTGGACAGGTTGAAGACGGTGTTCGGGTTGAGGTTGGGCGCCCCCGCGCCCTTCCGATCAACCGGCTCGATGCTATCCGGCACGCCCTGGCTCCTGCCCTCGGTCGAGGCTATCGGCGAGGGAGTTAAAGCAACCGTTAAGGGTGCCGGGGTGCGTCAATCCGGCGCCGTGGGCGCGGCCCCGCTGTGGTCAGGGAACGAGTCCGACCGTCCCGGGCGGATCCTCGCTGTCGGCCGGCGCCGAGAGGTCCGGAACGAAGGCTTGCAGTTCAAGCGTGCGCTCGACTGTCCGCTGCAGCATGCACATGTTGGAGGTGAGGCTCGAGAACGTGCCCCAGTCACGGCTGTAGCGCGCGCTGCAGTCGGCGTCCCGGAAGGCGATCCAGGCCCGCTGGGCCTTTCTCAGCCCGACCTTCTGATCCGGCGTCATGTCAGCGATCAGGGTGCGGTACGCGGCGTTGAGGGCGGCGTCCTGCACCGCCATTTCGGCGTTCATGCATTCGATCATGCCGAGCGTCGTTTGGTTCTCTTCAGTGGCCAGGCAGGCGCTGAAGGCAGGCGTGTAGCGCGCCTTGACCGCCGCCGGGTCCGCCGCCGAGGCCGGCATGGCGATGAGGGCGGCGATAGACGCGACGACCACGGTCGCCCTTGCGCCCTGACGACCGAGCCTGCGGCCAATCATTCTCTGCAGCAATTCCGCCTCCCCTCGATGGCGCCAGCAACGGCGATCTACAGTCAGGACAGGCCCTGACGTCCGATGGCGTAGTAGCGGTCGGCGCGCTGACGCAGCAGCTGGTCGGCGGTCATCTCCGACAGCGCCTTCAGCTCCTCCTCGATGGCGTCGCCGACGGCCTTTACGCAGGCGGCGGGATCGGAGTGGGCCCCGCCGGCGGGCTCGTCGATGATGCGGTCGACGACGCCCGTCTTGATCAGGTCCTGGGCGGTGATGTGCATCTGCTCGGCGGCGTCCTTGGCCCGGGCGCCGTCGCGCCACAGGATCGAGGCCGCGCCCTCGGGCGAGATCACCGAATAGATGCCGTGCTCGAGGATCAGCACCTTGTTGCCGGCCGCGATGCCGATAGCCCCACCGCTCATGCCCTCGCCGGTGACCGTGGCGATCATCGGGACCTTCAGGGTCAGGCAGCGCTCGGTGCCGCGGGCGATGGCCTCAGCCTGGCCGCGCTCCTCGGCGCCCAGGCCCGGATAGGCGCCGGCGGTGTCAACAAAGGTCAGGACCGGCAGGTTGAACTGCTCGGCCATGTCCATCAGGCGCACGGCCTTGCGGTAGCCCTCGGGCCGGGCCATGCCGAAGTTGTGCTTCAGGCGGGTGGTGGTGTCGTGGCCCTTCTCCTGGCCGATGACCACCACGGGCAGGCCCCGGAAGCGGCCGAGGCCGCCCATGATCGCCTGGTCGTCGGCGAACTTGCGGTCGCCGCGCAGCTCGACGAACTCGTCGATAAGCCCTTCGAGGTAGTCGACGAAGTGGGGGCGCTCGGGATGGCGGGCCACCTGGGCCTTCTGCCAGGGCGTCAGGCGGGCGTAGGATTCGCGGCGCAGTTCGCCCAGGCGCGTGCGCAGGGCGTCGATCTCGCTGTCGAACGATCCGGCCCCGGCGGTCTCCGAGAGCCGCGACAGCTCCTCGATCTTGCCTTCCAGGTCGGCGATGGGCCGTTCGAACTCGAGATAATGCTGAACCATGAATCGCCTGACGGGGCCGCCCCTGAGAGGCCGCGAACCTAAAGCGACGGCCTTTCCGGCACAAGCACGGCTAGCCAAGCCCCCGCCCGCCGTGTCAAACATTCGTTTGAATCATAACCCTGGGGAAGGGAAGCATCATGGCAAGTCTCGAAGGCCGCGTGGCCATCATCACCGGCGCGGCCAGCGGCATCGGCCGGGCGGCGGCGAAACTGTTCAGCGCCGCCGGCGCCTACGTCGTCATCGCCGACCTGTCCGACAAGGTGACCGAGACGCTGGAACAGGTGAAGGCGGCCGGCGGCAGGGGCGAGGCCCACATCGGCGACGTCGCCTCCACCACCATGGTCGACAGCCTGGTCGCCGCGGCCGAGGCCAACGGCGGCCTCGATGTGATGTTCGCCAACGCCGGCGTCTCCGGCGGCCTGCCGGGCCTGATGGAACTGACGGCCGAGCACTGGAACGAGGTGCTGCGCATCAACACCGTCGGCGTCTTCCTGGCCGTCCAGGCGGCGGCGAAGGTCATGGTCCCGCGCGGCAAGGGCTCGATCATCTGCACCGCCAGCGTCGCCGGCATCCGCTCGGGCGCCGGCGGCATGCCCTACAGCGCCAGCAAGGCGGCGGTGATCAGCATCGTCCAGACCGGCGCCAACCAGATGGCCGGCAGCGGCGTGCGCATCAACGCCGTCTGCCCGGGCCTGACCGAGACCGGCATGACCCAGATCGTCTTCGACCGCGCCCGCGAGCGCGGCACCGAGGGAAAGATCGGCCAGCTGAACGCCCTGCGCCGCGGCGCCGTCCCCGAGGAAATCGCCCAGGTGGCGCTGTTCCTGGCGTCGGACGAGGCCAGCTATGTCAACGGCCAGGCAATCGCGGTCGACGGCGGCCTGTCGAGCAGCCACCCGGTGGTGCCGGGGAAGATGGCCTAGGTCTGCATAGCCAGCGGACACAATCCGAAGCGGAACATGACTTGAGCCTTCGGGCGGCGCGGGGCTGTATGCGCCGCTCGTCGGAGGACTAAGCATGACCCGCTTCGCCGGCCTCTCGGCCTTCCCCATCACGCCCGCGACGCCCGAAGGGCGGGTGATCGAGGCGGACCTGCGCGTGATCCTGCGGCGCATCGCCGCCGGCGGTGCGGACACCGTGGGGCTGCTGGGCAGCACCGGGACCTACATGTTCCTTGACCGCGACGAGCGGCGGCGGGCGACCGCCATCGCGGTCGAGGCGCTGGCCGACAGGCCGGTGATCGCCGGCGTCGGCGCGCTGCGCACCGACCACGCCCGGGCGCTGGTGAAGGACGCGGCGGCGGAGGGGGCGGCCGGGCTGCTGCTGGCTCCGGTCAGCTACACCCCGCTGACCGAGGAGGAGGTGTTCCGCCACTTCGCGGCCGTGGCCGAGGCGACCGACACGCCGATCGTCATCTACAACAACCCGTCGACGACCAACTTCGCGTTCAGGCCGGAACTGGTCGCGCGGCTGGCCGAGGCGATCCCGAGCGTCGCGGCGATCAAATTGCCGCTGCCCAAGGGCGACATCGCCGCCGATCTGAAGTCGTACCGAGACGCCGCGCCACGGCTGACTATCGGCTACAGCGGCGACTGGGGCTGCAAGGACGGGTTGCTGGCGGGCGCCGACGCCTGGTTCAGCGTCTCGGCCGGCCTGTTCACGCCGCGCGCCGCCGCCCTGACCGCCGCCGCGCTGCGCGGGGACCGGGCAGAGGCCGACCGGCTGGACGCCGACTTCGCGCCGCTGTGGGAGATATTCAAGGCTGCCGGCGGCATGCGGGCGGCCTACGCGGCGGCCAACCACCTCGGCCTGACGGAGGCCCGGCCGCCGCTGCCGATCCTGCCGCTGGATGGCGACCTGAAGGCCCGGCTCGAGGCGGCGGTCGCGGGCCTCTAGTCCCCGCGCACCCGCACGATCACCGTCTGGCTGGCCACGGCCATCAGCTCGCCGGTCTCGGCGAAGAGGTTCATGGCGCCATGACCGACGCCGGCGTGGATGCCGCTGATCGAGATCTCGACCAGCACCCAGCGGGTCGGGACGATCTTCAGGACGCGCAGGGTGTTGTCCAGGCTGTTGCCGCCGGCCCAGACGCCCAGCGCGTGGCCGAAGCCCGAGGGCACATAGTCGGCGAACACGGCGAGCAGAGCGGCGTCGACCGGCACATCCTCGACCGTTCGCAGCCACATCTGCATGCGGCCGTCCTCGCTGATCTCGCCCTTGCGGTTCTTGAGGTCGTATCGGCCATCGGGCGCGCGGCGCTCGATGCGGCGGTTCAGGTTGTCGCCGTCGTCGCTCCACAGCATTACCGGCAGGCAGTCGTCCGGCGGCGGGATGTCGGGCATCTTCGGCCACTGGTGATCGCGGGTGTCCGGCCGGGCGCCGAGGGCGGCCATGACGCTGACCACCTCGGTCTCGCCGACATGGGCGGTGACCCGGGCCTGGGTCGTGTACTTGCCGGCGTTGGAGATCCAGACGTCGAAGTCCACGACCGACGGCGGCCGCGCGTAGGACAGGTACTGCGCCGTGGCCCAGACCACCGGCCGGCCGCAGGTCTGCTCCAGCGCCGAGATCGAGGCGGCGAGGCCGACGCCGCCGTACATGAACAGATGCTCGGGCGGGCCGACGCAGATCGGCGGGGTCAGCGGCAGGTGCCAGCGGTGCGGATTGTGCGACCCGCGCAGGTCGAAGAACGGCTTGGTCATGGCCGCTGTCTTAGCCAAAGTTACGCGCACGTCACCTCATTTTCGCTGCGCCGCAGCATTGAAGCTGATAGAACGCCGGTCGACATCACGGCCCCTCCGGAGTCCCCATGGACGCCCTCGCCCGACCGATCGTCCCGCCCGCGCCCTACGTGCATCCGGAAGATCTGTCGACGCCGCGCCTGGTGATCGAGACCCTGCGCAACACACTGGGCAACTGGTCGCACAACGCCTTCGACATCCCGTTCGGCCGCCGCAAGGTGCTGGGCGTCGACAGCCTGCTGGTCAACGATCCGGCCGGGGTGCGGCAGGTGCTGCAGACCAGCATGGCCAGCTACCGTCGACCGCTGGCGGCGGTGCGGCCGGTGCGGCCTCTGGCCGGCGCGGGCGTGCTGCTGGCCGAGGGCGCGGCCTGGCGCGGCCAGCGCCGGATGCTGGCCCCCGCCTTCACGCCCGGCACGGTCGAGTCGCTGTTGCCCCACTTCCATGCCGCCGCCGACAGCCTCGTCGACCGGCTGGCGGCGGCTCCGCGCGCCAATCTGGCCGACGCCTTCCACCGGGCGGCGCTGGAGGCGGTGCTTCGCTCGCTGTTCTCCCTGTCGGCGGGACCGGAGCAGGTCGCGCTGGCGGCCATGGCCAGCGACTATGTCGCCACGGCCGGGCGGCCGACCTTCCTGGACGGGTTTGCCCGCGCCGAGAGCGACTTCGCCTTCGCCGGCGGGGCCCGTCGACGGTTCCAGAGGCGCTGGTTCGCGGCCGTCGACCGCATCGTCGCGGCCCGCCGCGCCGGACCGGCCGCCGCCGACCATGCCGACCTGCTCGACCGGCTGCTGGCCGTGCGCGACCCGGACACCGGCGCGCCGCTGTCGGACGCCGAGGTTCGCGACCAGTGCGCCACCATGCTGTTCGCCGGTTTCGAGACCACCTCCCGGCTGCTGTTCTGGGCCAGCTACCTGCTGAGCCTCGACGGCGCCGAGCAGGCCCGCCTGCGCGCCGAGGTCCGGGCCTTCCCACCGGAGCGCGTCGCCGCGCTGGAGGACCTGCAGAACTGGCAGCGCCTGCGGCAGGTGCTGCTCGAAGCCATGCGCCTCTACCCGCCGGTGCCGATGATCATGCGCCAGGTCGTGACCCCCGACGTGCTTTGCGGCGAGAGCCTCAAGACCGGCTGCCTGGTCTGGATCAGCCCCTGGGTTCTGCACCGGCACCGGCTGTACTGGGAAAACCCCACCGCCTTCATGCCCGACCGCTTCGCCGGCAAGGCCAATCCCTGGGTGACCGAGCCGGCCTACATGCCCTTCGGCGGCGGCCCGCGCATCTGCATCGGCGCCAGCTTCGCCATGGCCGAGGCCTCGATCACCCTGGCGACCGTGCTCGCGCGGTTCGAGTGGTCCCTCGAGTCGGATCGCCCGGTGATGCCGGTCGGCGGCGTGACGACGGCGCCGGATCACGAGCCCTGGTTCCGGCTGGAGTCCCTGGAGACGGTTCAACACCACCCCGGGGGTAGGCATTAAACCGTCCCCGAGCCCTTTCCTTCCCTCACGGGAATCCGTGCATTGAAGGCATCATGGGACGATTTCACGAAGACACCGCCGTCGTCGACATCGACGGCATCCTGACCGCCAACCTCAGCCAGGACTGGGAGATCTGGGGTCCGAACGGCGGCTATGTCGCGGCGATCGCGCTGCGGGCCGCAGGGATGCGGGCGCCGCAGGGGCACCGCCCCGCCAGCTTCTCCTGCCAGTACCTTTCGGTCGGCAGGTTCGCACCCGCGCAGGCGGACGTGCGGGTGGTCAAGGCCGGACGGTCCGCTGCCTGCCTGGCCGTGGAGCTGTCGCAGGACGGCAAGCCGTTCCTGACCGCCCAGGTCTGGACCACCAACCGCGAGGACGGGCCGAGCATGGCGGCGACGCCCCGGCCGGCGGCGCCGCTCCCCGCCGACCTCCATCCGATGGAGCACTACCTGCCTGCGGATGCGCCGAAGCATCGGTTCTGGGCCAATTTCGAGACGCGGCCGGTGAAGTGGACTCCGTGGGGCGAGCAGACCAGGCCGGGCGAGCCCCTTCTTCAGTGGCAACGGTTCAGGGACTTCGAGGCCCCGGACGTCTTCGCCGATTGCGCCCGCACGCTGGTGCTGATCGACACGCCGCTATGGCCCGCGCACCGACGCGCCCAGCCGGCGGAGGCCAACTATATCGCGCCGAGCCTCGACCTGGCGGTCTGGTTCCACCAGGCGCCCGGCGGGGTCGACTGGCTGCTCAGCGACGCGCGGTCGGAGGAATCGCATGGCGGCCTGATCCACGGGATCGGCCGGGTCTGGGGCGAAGACGGCCGCCTGCTCGCCAGCGGCGGGGGCCACATGATCCATACCCCGCCGCGGGGTTAGGCCCTGCGTGCTTCGACACGCGCCTTCGGCGCTGCTCGGCATGACGTGTTGGGTGGCCTTCTGAATACGTCCTCCTGAGCCGCCGCGAGGCGGCGTGTCGAAGGACGCACCTACCCCTCCAGCAGCGCCAGCGCGAACCAGCCTTTCGGGTCGGTCCAGACGGTCCCCAGCGACCAGCCGGCGGCCTCGGCCAGGGCGTCGAGGCGCGCGCGGCTGTATTTGTACGAGCTCTCGGTGTGGATCGTCTCACCCTCGGCGAAGGTGAACACCCGACCGTCCAGCCGCGCCGACGTCGGTCGCATGGCACGCAGGTGCATCTCGATGCGCGACTCGCCGGGGTTCCAGCGGGCCTCGTGGGCGAAGGCATCGAGATCGAAGCCGGCATCCAGCTCGCGGTTGGCGCGGACCAGCAGGTTCCGGTTGAACGCCGCCGTCACCCCGGCCGCGTCGTCGTAGGCCGCGACGAGCACGTCAGGGTCCTTGACCAGGTCGACGCCGAGCAGCAGCTGCGCGCCGCGTCCCAGATGCTCGCGCATGTCGGCGAGCAGCATGGCCGCGTCGGTCGGATCGAAGTTGCCGATCGTCGAGCCGGGGAAGAAGCCCAGCCGCGGCCCCTGCGGGCTGGACAGCGTCATGCCGTCCAGCGCCGTGAAGTCGCCCGCCACGCCCCGGGTCGGCAGGTCCGGGAAGCAGCCGGCCACCTCCTCGGCGGTGGCCCGGGCCGCACCGGGATCGATCTCGATACAGACATAGCCGCGCGGCCGCTCAAGCCCGTGGAGCAGGGTCACCGCCTTGTCCCCCGAGCCCGCGCCATACTCCACCACCGTGCGACCGGGGCCGACGGCCTTGCCGATGTCGCCGCGAACCCCGGCCAGAAGGGCCCGCTCGGTGCGCGTCGGATAGTATTCGGGCAGCCGGGTGATGTCGCCGAACAGGCGCGAGCCCTCGGCGTCATAGAACCACTTGGGCGGCGTGGCCTTCGGGACGGCGGAGAGGCCCTCAACCATATCGGCGGCGAACAGCGCGCGCTGCAGATCGGCGCCGAGGAGCACAGGCTTGTTCATCAGAGATCCTTGGCCAGCCGCAGGCCGGAGAACATCCACCGCTGATGGGGATGGAAGAAGTTGCGGTAGCTCGCCCTGATGTGGGGCGCGGGCGTCGCGCAACAACCGCCGCGCAGGACGAACTGGCGGGCCATGAACTTGCCGTTGTACTCGCCCAGCGCCCCGGCGGCGGGCCGGAAGCCCGGGTAGGGCGAGTAGGCGCTGACCGTCCATTCCCAGAGGTCGCCGAACAGCTGGTCGGCGGCGCCGGCCGGGGTCGGCCGCAGGATGTCGCTGTCCAGGAAGTTGCCGGCTGTGGAGCGGCCGGCGGCGAGCGCCTCCCACTCCGCCTCGGTCGGCAGGCGGGCGCCGGCCCAGGTCGCGAAGGCCTCGGCCTCATAGAAGCTGATGTGCTGCACCGGCGCGGCGGGATCCAGCGCCTCCAGCCCGGCCAGCGTCGCCTGGCTGTCCCCGCGCCAGTACTCCGGCGCTCTCCAGCCCTCGCGTCGGACCGTGTCCCAGCCGTCGGCCAGCCACAGGGCGGCGTTGGCGTAGCCGCCGTCGGCGATGAACTCGCCCCACTCGCCGTTGGTCACCAGCCGGTCGGCCAACGCAAAGGGTTCAAGCCACGTCCTGTGGCGCGGGCGCTCGTTGTCGAAGGCAAAGTGGTCCGGGCCGGCGCCCGTCTCGACCAGACCGCCGGGATGGGCGATCCAGCCGGCGCGGCGCCGGGCCGGGCCGGCCGCAGAGCACAGGTCGGTGCGGTAGGCGGGCGCGTCCGGGTGGCGGGCCAGAAGCGCCAGCGTATCCATCAGCAGCAGCTCCTGATGCTGCTCCTCATGGGCCAGGCCCAGTTCGATGAGCGGGGCGACAGCCCGGAACTGCTCGCCGCCGGCCTCCCGCACGAAGCGTTCCAGCGCCGCGTCGATCCGCGACCGCCAGGACAGGATCTCGTCCAGCGCCGGGCGGGTGATCAGGCCGCGATCCGGTCGCGGATGTCGCTCGCCGACAGCCTCGTAGTAGCTGTTGAACAGGTAACCCGACGAGGCCGGGCGCGCGGGCGCGCAGCCGGCCGGCGTCAGCAGAAACGCGTCGAAGAACCAGCTGCTATGGGCCAGGTGCCACTTGCCGGGGCTGGCGTCGGGCATGGCCTGGGCCTGCAGGTCCTCGGCCGACAGGGGCGCGGCGAGGTCGGTCGTCCGCCGTCGGACCGCACAGATCGCGGCCGCCCAGCGGTCCCTGTCACTGACGTCCAAAGCCATGAAGTCGCCTCGCCCCTCCCGGTTCCCCGGTCAAACGCCCGGGCGGACGATATGGCTCCCCGGCGGCGGCGTCGCGCGGATTCCAGCTCCCCGAGGACGGCTGATGACTCCGGATGTCAGCAGGCGGCGCGCCGACCGGAGATCCGGAGCGCGCCGCCGACACCCTGCCCTAGAGCAGGAAGCCCGAGGTATCGGTGACCGCGCCGCTGATCGACAGCGCGAAGTCTGCGACCCCATCGCCATCGACATCGCCGGTGATCGTCGTGTTGCCCCCGGCGACTTTCACCACCAGCTGGCCGGCGACGCCGGTCAGGGCCGCGACAATCGTGAACGCCTGATCGTTCGCCAGACCGGTGTTGGCGTCGATCGCCGACAGATCCAGGACATCGTCGAGGCTGAAGTCGAGGATGGTGTCGCGAACGAGCAGGGTCGAGTCCGTGACGCTCTGGAAGATGAAGACGTCGCGGCCCAGGCCTCCGGTCAGGAAGTCCTTGCCCGCCCCGGCGACCAGGGTGTCGTCGCCGGCCCCGCCGACCAGCCTGTCGTTGTTGGCGCCGCCGAGCAGGACGTCATCGCCGTCGCCGCCGGTGAGGATGTCGTCACCGGCCCCGCCGTTCATCGTATCGGCGCCGCCGTCGCCGTTGAGCTTGTCGTTGCCATCGTCGCCGCTGAGGGTGTCGTCGCCGATGCCGCCGTTGAGGATGTCGGCCCCGACCCCGCCGAACAGCGTATCTGCGCCGTCGTCGCCGTTGATCGTGTCGTTGCCCGCGCCGCCTTGCGCCACATCGTCGCCGATGCCGCCATGGACGATGTCATTGGCCGCCCCGGCGTCGAGGGTGTCGTCGCCCGCGTCGCCGTAGAGAACGTCGCTGCCGGCATCGCCGAAGATCTGGTCGTCGTCGTCGCCGCCGCGGATCGTGTCGTTACCGAGCTGACCGTTGAGGATGTCGGCGCCGCCACGACCGTTGATCGTGTCGTTGCCGGAGCCGCCGAGGATCAGGTTCGCGCCGGCGGATCCGTTCAGGGTGTCATTGAAGGCGCCGCCCTCGAGGTCTTCGATCGAGACCAGGGTGTCGATGCCCGCGCCGCCGGTGTTCTGGGCGCCGACGATGTCGAGATCGACCGTGACCGCCGTCGCACCGGCGTAGCTGACCCGGTCGACGCCCTCGTCGCCGTCGAGCAGGTCCGCGCCCAGGCCGCCATTGAGGATGTCATCGCCCGTCGCACCGAACAGGTTGTCGTCCCCGACATCACCCCGGAGGGTGTCATCACCCTCATGGCCCTCGATGTCATCATTGCCGGCGCCGCCGGCGATGATGTCATCGCCTTCGTAGCCCCAGAGGTCGTTGTCCGCGGTGCTGCCGGTCAGGACGTCATTGTATTCCGACCCGCCGAGGTTCTCGATGCCGATGACGACACCGACGTTGCCCCAGCCGTCCTCAAGCCGACGGGTCTGCAGATTGACGTTCACCCCGTTGGTCGTGAACTGCGTCTCGGCCACGCCGTCGCTGGTCAGGTCGATCAGCCTGGAGCTGGTGAACCCGGCGATGGTGTCGACACCCGTGCCGCCATCGACCAGCGCCGGCGCGTCATCGAGCTGGAAGCTGTCGTCGCCGCCGAAGCCGTAGGCGGTGTCGCCGCCCCCGACCAGGATCAGGTTGTCGGCGTCATTGCCGTAGAACTGATCGGCGAACCGCGTGCCGCCGCCAAGGCCCTCGATGGAGGTCATGGTCTCGGAGAAGCCGAAGCCATCGTTGGCGATCGTCTGTGTCCGCAGATCGGCCACGACGCCCTGGGTGGCGAAGGCGTTGTAGAAGCTGATCCGGTCGACACCCTCGCCGCCGTCGAAGCTGTCCGTCCCGTGGAAGCCGTAGAGGATGTCGTCGCCGGCGCCGCCAAGCAGCTCGTCGTCACCGTCCATGCCGACCAGAATGTCGTCGCCCTCGCGACCGGCCAGCCAGTTGTCGCCTCTGTCGCCGCGAATGAAGTCGGCGTTCTCGCTACCGGCGACGTTCTCGATGCTGATGATGGCGCCCCCGTTGCCGAAGCCGTCGTTGTTGACCGTGCCGGTCGACAGATCGACGCTCACACCCTGGGTCGTGGTCTCCTCGACACCGATGCCGTCGCCGCGGTCGACCGTGCGGCTGGCCGTGAACAGGATCTGGTCGGAGCCGGCGCCGCCATCGATGACCGCCGGCAAGCCTCCGACCTGGAAGAAGTCGTCGCCGCCATGACCATAGAGGAAATCGCCTTCCCCGCCGAGGATGACGTTGTCGGCGTCGTTGCCGTTGAGGGTGTCGACGAAGCGGGTTCCGCCGCCGAGCCCCTCGATCGAGACCATGGTTTCGCTGTTGCCGAACCCGTCGTTGCTGATCGTCTGCGTGCGCAGGTCGGCGACGACGCCCTGGGTGGCGGCGAGGTTGTAGAAGCTGACCCGGTCCTCGCCTTCGCCGCCATTGAACACGTCGACGCCCCGGTCGCCGCGCAGGATGTCGTCGCCGTAGCCGCCATTCAGGTTGTCGTTGCCGTCGAGGCCGACGAGGTAGTCCTCGCCGTCGCCGCCCCAAAGGAAGTTGGCGACGCCGTTGCCGATGAGCAGGTCATTGCCCTGACCGCCGCCGAGGTTCTCCACATTGACGATGGTCATGATGCCGACGCCGGTGTTCTGCGCGCCGGTGTTGTTCAGGTCGACGGTGACATTGGCGGTGACGGCGAAGGCCGCGCCCTGCTGGTCGCCGATGAAGGTCGGGTTGAACGACAGGAAGTCGATACCGGCGCCGCCGTCGATCCGGTCGTCGCCCGGCGAGAAGGGCTCGGCCTGGTTGCCGCTGAAGACGAAGAGGGTGTCATCGCCCGCGTCGCCGTTCATCACGTCCGCGCCCGCGCCGCCGTACAGGCTGTCATTGCCGTTGCCGCCGGACAGGGTGTCGTCGCCGTCATTGCCGCCGAGCAGGTCGCCGCTGTCGCCCCCGGACAGGGTATCGTCGCCGCCCTGCCCCCAGAGGTTGTTCACGCCCGCATCGCCGACCACCACGTCGTCCTGGTTGGTGGCGAAGACGCTGTAGCGCTCGAAGTTGGCGTAGACGCCGCCGGTCAGGGCCGCCAGGGCCGCGGCCCCGCCGGTGCTGAGATCGAGGTTGATCGGCCCGGCCAGATTCTGCAGCGTCACATAGAGGACGTCCGCCGTCCCGTCGCCGCCGTCAGCATTGTCGCCCAGGCCGGCGTAGACCGTATCGTTGCCGGCGCCGCCGGTGATGGTGTCGATCGCGCCGTCATCGTCCGTACCGGCGAACAGGGTGTTTCCCGTGGCGGTAGAAACGCCGATGACGCCATAGAGCCTGTCGGCGCCGTCGCCGCCGGTGATGGTGTCCGCCCCGGCGCCGCCGATCAGCAGATCCCCGACCGAGCCGGCGCCGGCCGTCAGGGTGTCGTCGCCGTCGCCGCCGTAGAGGCCGTCCGCGCCGTCCGCGCCGCCGTTGAGCACGTCGTTGCCGGCCAGACCCCAGATCTCGTTGTCGCCGGCGTCGCCGGTGATGGTGTCGGCGAAGTTGCTGCCGGTAACGTGGTAGCGCTCGAAGTTGGAGAAGGCGCCGCCGGACGCGGTCTCAAGGGCCGCCTCGGCCCCGCCGCTCAGGTCGATGGTGACGCCGCTGGCGCGGCCGACGAAGGTGACGATCAGCCGGTCATTGCCCTCGCCGCCATCAGCGATATCGCCGGCGCCGACCGCGATGATGTCGTCGCCGGCTCCGCCTTCGACGGTGTCGATGGCGTTGTCTTCCTCGCCGATGATGTAGTTGCCGACGCCGAAGTCGCCGTTGGCGTGGATGATGTCGTTGCCGTCGTTGCCGCGCAGCAGGTCCGCGCCGCCCCGGCCGCCGATCCGGTCCACGCCGGCGCCGCCCTCGATGGTGTTGGCGGCAGCCGTACCGAACAGACGGTCATCGAAAGCCGAACCGATCAGGTTCTCGACCGCGAGGATGGTGTCGGAGCCCTCGCCGGTCGCCTGGGGGGTGGTGATCGCGAGGTCGACCGTGACGCCCCGATAGAACAGCGAAACCGCCCCGGCGGCCGTGTTCTGGAAGCCGTAGAACGAGCTATAGGGCGCATTGGCGAAGGACACCGTATCGGCGCCGACGCCCCCGACGATCACATCGTCGCCAGCGCCCCCTTCCAGCGTGTCATCACCGGCGTCGCCGTTGACCGTGTCGTTGCCGGCCCCGCCGGACACCGTATCGTTTCCGGTCCCGCCGCTGAGGGCGTCGGCGCCGTCATTGCCCTGAATGACATCATTGCCCGCGCCGCCGCTGATCTTGTCGTCGCCGCCGAGGCCGACCAGCGTATCAGGGTCAGTGGTGCCCGTGATGATGTTCGGACTGTTATCGCCGGTGATGTCGGCCATGACGGAAGCTACCCCAAGATTGAACCTGGGCGGACGCTAGCGATCATGCATCAGGGCGCATGACCCATTTGTGGTATACTCCGAAAACAATCCCGCGCCGCCGCGCCGGTGCATCACAACCCGTAGAGGGTCGCGTACTCGGGATCCTTGGCGGCGATCTGGCGGGCGCAGTCGACCATCACCCTGGCCTGTTTCCAGGTGGCGTCGTCCTGCATCTTGCCGTCCAGCATGACCACGCCGGTCCCGTCGGGCATGGCCTCCAGGATCCGCATGGCGAAGGCGACCTCGCCCGGGTCGGGGCTGAACACCTTCTTGGCGATCGCGATCTGGTTGGGGTGCAGGCTCCAGGCGCCGACACAGCCGAGCAGGAAGGCGTTGCGGAACTGCTGCTCGCAGGCCTCGCCGTCGGAAATGTCGCCGAACGGGCCGTAGAAGGCGCTGATGCCATGGGCCGCACAGGCGTCGACCATCTTCGCGAAGGTATAGTGCCAGATGTCCTGCTGGGCGGCCTGGCGCGGGGCGCCGTCGTCACGCGGGTCCTCGATGACCTTGTAGAAGGGGTGGCCGCCGCCGACGCGGGTGGTTTTCATGCGGCGACTGGCGGCCAGGTCGGCCGGGCCCAGGCTGATACCCTGCATGCGCGGGCTGGCGGCGCAGATGGCCTCGACGTTGTTCACCCCCTCGGCCGTCTCGAGGATGGCGTGCAGCAGGATCGGCTTCTTGAGACCGTGCTTCGCCTCCAGCAGCGCCAGCAGCTGGTCCATGTAGTGGATGTCCCAGGGCCCCTCGACCTTGGGCACCATCATCACGTCCAGCCGGTCGCCGACGCCGGCGACGATGTCGGTCACGTCCTGCAGGTGCCAGGGCGAGTTGAGGCAGTTGATGCGGGTCCACAGGCCGACGCCCAGGGCCGCGAAGTCGGTGGCGTTGGCCATCTCGATGAAGCCGGCGCGGGCGGCGTCCTTGGCGTCGGCCGGAATGGCGTCCTCGAGGTTGCCCAGGATGACGTCGACGGTCGGGGCGATCTCCGGCACCTTGGCGCGGACCTTTTCCAGATGCGACGGCACGAAGTGGATCATCCGCTCGACCCGGACGGGCAGTTCGCGCAGGGGCTGCGGCGCCCCGATGGCGAGAGGTTTGAAAAACCCGCGCGGCGTCTTCATGGCGTCGTCCCCGTAGTGTTCTTTTCGCGATTGCGAGCGGTTTTGCGGCGGTGCGGCGAGACCGTCAAGCGGAAGGCTTGCGCGAGATCTCCGGATCGTCATGTCCAGCCGCCAGGGTGTCCTCGATGGCGTCGTTGGTCGAGGCCTTGCGACGCCGCCCCCGGGTCGGCGCGCCCGCGCTTTCCAGCTTCAGGGTGCGGCGTGCGTCGTCGGCCTCCTCGCCGAAGATCGAGCGGACGTGCAGGTCGCGCTGCGGGTTGGGCACCTCGATGCCCGCGTTGCGCAGGGCGTCGTCAATGGCCCAGGTGTAGGCCGCCTGGATGGCGTTGGGCCGCTTCACCGCCTCGAGTCTGGGCCAGACCACCAGTTCGTAGTTGAGGGCGGACTCGCCGAAACTCACCAGCCAGACCTGGGTGCGGTAGGTGGCGCTGTCGGGCAGGGTGAAGGGGACCGCCTTGGCCGCCTCCAGGACCGCGTCGCGGACCTTTTCCTTGTCGACGTTGTAGGCGGCGCGGAACGGGATGCGGATCCGCCGGGTATGGCCGCGCAGGGTCCAGTTGGTGACCGTGCCCTGGATCAGCTGGCTGTTGGGGATCAGGATGTCGACGCTGTCGTTGTTGCGGATGCGGGTGGCCCGGGCGCCGATCTCGTGGACCACGCCACGCTGGCCGCTCTCCAGCTCGATGTAGTCGCCGACGCGCAGTTCCTCGTCGAAGATCAGCACAATGCCGGAGACGAATTCCTTGACCACGCCCTGCAGGCCAAGGCCCACGCCGACGCCGAGCGCGCCGCCGAACACCGCCAGCGACGAGAGGTCAACGCCGAGGGTGGAAACCCCGGCGATGATCCCGAACACGATCAGGCCGTAGGTGGACAGCTTCTCGACGATGTAGAGCGCCGCGCCGCCGCGCGAGACCTTGGCTCGGGCCCGCCCGAGCGCCAGGCCGATCAACCGGGCCGCGATGATGGCCAGAACGACGGTGATCAGCGCCGCCACGACGCCGCCGACCGTCACCGGGGTCTTGCCGATGCTGAACAGCACCAGCTCCCTAACCTGCTCGAGCTGCTCGATTTCCGGCTGCATCCGGGCCTAGGCCTTCTTCACGAACTCGGTACGAAGCACGAGCCCCCTCACCTTGTCGACATTGGCCTCGATCTCGTCCGGGTCGCCGGTCAGCCGGATCTTCTTGACCAGCGCCCCGCGCTTGAGCGTCACGCCGCCCGAGCCCTTGACCTTGAGGTCCTTGATCAGGGTGACGCTGTCGCCGTCGGCCAGGATGGCGCCATTGCTGTCGCGGGTGTCTTCCAAGGCGCTCAGTCCTTCCGACTCAAGGGATGCTTGCTTCTTACCACCTCGGCCAGGCGCTCGCCCGCGACATGGGTATAGATCTGGGTGGTGGCGATGTCGGCGTGGCCCAGCAGGGTCTGGACCACGCGCAGGTCGGCGCCGCCCTCCAGCAGATGGGTCGCGAAGGCGTGGCGCAGGACGTGGGGGCTGACCTTGGCCGGGTCCATGCCGGCGGCGACAGCCGCCTCCTCCAGCAGCTGGGAAAAGCGCCGGGGGGTCAGGCGTCCTGCCTTGCCGCGCGAGGGGAACAGCCAGGGATTGGCCGCGCCCCCCCTCGGCAGGAAGTCCCTGCGCACGCCCAGCCAGGCCTTCACGGCGGTCCGCGCCGCGTCATTCAGGGGCGCCAGCCGCTCCTTGCCGCCCTTGCCCTTGACGATCAGGTAGGCCGGGTCCCGCGCCAGGGCGGTCAGCGGCAGGCCCATCACCTCCGACACCCGCATGCCCGAGGCGTAGGTCAGCTCGACCAGCGCCGCCAGCCGCAGCCCCTGTCCGCCGTCCTTCGCGGCCGCGGCGGCGATCAGGCGATCGACCTCGTCGCGGGACAGCACCTTCGGCAGGGGTCGGCCCTGCCTGGGCGCCTCGATGCGACGGGACGGGTCATCGGCCCGCCAGCCCTCGCCGAGCACGAAGCGGTAGAATTGCCGGATGGCGGACCGACGCCGGGCGGCGGTGGCCGGGGACAGCCCGGCGGCGCCGAGGCCGGCGAACCAGGCCTCGATGTCCTCGGCCGAGGCGGTGGACAGGTCGCGGCCCCGCCCCTTCAGCCAGGCGGCGGCGTCGGCCAGGTCCTTGCTGTAGGCGGTCAGGGTATTGCGGGCAGCCGCGCGCTCGACCGCCATCATCTCGAGGAAGGCGTCGACCCAGCCTTCGCTCATTCGACCTGCAGCGCCGCGAAGGCTTCCCCGGCGAAGGCCACGGCGGCGTCGGTCAGGCCGACACGGCGCAACGCCGAGACCATGGGGGCGTAGTCCGCCGGCCGGGGCCTGCCCTCGGCGTCGGCGACGATGGCCAAAGCCACCAGCGCCGTCTCGCCCTTCAGCCCCGCATCAGCGGCGAGATCGAGCGCGAGGAGCCGGCCGGAGGCCGCGCCACCCTGCGGCGCCGTGAACCCGGCTATGACAGCCCGCTGTTCGGCGGTTGGGACACCCCCGAGCGCGACGGCGATCAGGACGGCGGCCTGATACCGTGGTCGGGCCTTGGCATCGGCGGCCTCGGCCTGCCGCAGCAGGGCGTCGAACTCGGCCTCGCGGCCTTCCGGGCGGATGAACCGTCCGGCGAGGCCCGCCGAGGCATCGGTCGGCGCCGGCGGCGGACCGGCGATCATCGCCGCCACGCCCGGCGAGGCGCCCTTGGCCGCCGCGACATCAAGCGCCAGCCGCCGGGACAGGGCATATTCGAGCCCGTTGCGCACCGAGGCGGCGCCGGGATCCCCCGCACCGGCGATCACAGCGCCGATCAGCCGGGAAATGACGGGATCGCGCTGCTTCTCGCTGGCCAGGGTCAGGGTCAACTGGGCGATGACGCCCTCGCCCCCCCGCGCCTCGCAATAGGCGCGCAGCCGAAGCCAGTAGACCTCGCCCCGCCCGACCGAGAGGTCTTCGGCGATGCGGCAGGCGCGGTCGTCGTCGCCGACGATCAGCGCCGACTCGGCCACCGCCTCGGCCAGGGCGGGATTCGTGGCCGGACCGGCGGCGCGCTCGGCGGCGGCCCAGGCGTCGCGCGGACGGCCCAGCGCCAGAAGGGCCTGGATCCGGGCGGCGGCGACGGCCGGGTCTCGCCCGGCGTCCCCGGGCCCCACGGCAGCCGTCGCCAGCAGCCGCCCGGCCAGGTCCCGGGCGGCGGGCGTCAGCGGGCGGGCGCCGATCAGGGGGATCAGCGCGCTCGCCATCCCGCCTGAACTGTCCCGCCAGAGATCGGCCGGCAGCCCTGTGTCGCGCGCGCCGAGCGAAAAGTAGTCCGGCGCGGCCAGCGGCGCGACCTCGACCTGGGCGGCGGCGGGCGTGGCCAGAAGCACGGTGATCGCGGCGAGAGCAGAGGGTCGCATCCGGTGACCCTAGCACCTCTCCCGGCCCGAAAGGGAGGGGGAGTCGCCGCGCGCTGTTGGCCGCAGGGCCCGCGATCGTGTAAGCCAAGCCCGGCCATGAACCCGGACCCACGACTTCGCCGCAAGACCATCGCCCTCGTCGGACTCATGGGGGTGGGCAAGAGCAGCATCGGCCGCCGCCTGGCGCTGGCGCTGGATCTGCCCTTCCGTGACGCTGACACGGAGGTCGAGACGGCCGCCGGCAGGACGATCAGCGAGATCTTCGAGACGTTCGGCGAACAGGCCTTCCGTGAAGGCGAGCGCAAGGTGATCGCCCGGCTGATGGACGAGGGGCCGTTCGTTCTGGCCACCGGCGGCGGCGCCTTCGTCAACGACGAGACGCGCGGGCTGATCAAGGCCCAGGCGCTGTCGGTTTGGCTCAAGGCCGACCTCGAGCTGCTGGCCCGCCGGATCGGGCGAAAGGACACCCGCCCTCTGGTCCGGGGCAAGGATCCGCTGGAGGTGCTGACCGCCCTGGCTGAGGTCCGCTACCCCCTCTATGCCGAGGCCGACCTCGTGGTCGAGACCGGCGACACGCCGCACCAGGAGGCGGTCGAGGCCATCCTGGACGCCCTGAAGACGCACCTGTCCGGAGCAGAGGCTTGATCCGCACCCTTCCCGTGGGCCTCGGGGCCCGCGCCTACGACGTCATCGTCGGGCCCGGCCTGATCGACCGCGCCGGCGACTACATCGCACCGCTGCTCAGGAACCGCCGCACGGTGATCGTCACCGACAGCAACGTCGGCGAGCACCATGGCGAGCGCCTGTCCGCCGCCCTGGAGTGCGTCGGCATCGCCGTCGACCTGGTCACCGTTCCCGCCGGCGAGGAGAGCAAGAGCTTCGAGGGTCTGGCCGACCTGTCCGACCGGCTGCTGGCTCTGGAGCTCGACCGGGGCGACGTCATCGTCGCTTTCGGCGGCGGGGTGGTCGGCGACCTCGCCGGGTTCGCGGCCTCGATCTACAAGCGCGGCATCGACTTCATCCAGGTTCCGACCAGCCTGCTGGCCCAGGTGGACAGCTCGGTCGGCGGCAAGACCGCCATCGACACCCCGCGCGGCAAGAACCTGATCGGCGCCTTCCACCAGCCCCGGCTGGTGCTGGCCGACCTCGACGTGCTGGCCACCCTGCCCGCCCGTGAGATGGCCTGCGGCTACGCCGAAGTCATCAAATACGGCATGCTCGGCGACGCGGACTTCTTCCAGTGGCTGGAGCGCCATGGCGACAGAGTGCTCGAGCGCGAACTGGAGGCGCTCAGCCACGCCGTCGCCCGCTCCGTCGAGATGAAGGCGGAGATCGTCGCCGAGGACGAGACCGAGCAGGGCCGCCGGGCGCTGCTCAACCTTGGCCACACCTTCGGCCACGCGCTGGAGGCCGACTGCGGCTTCGGCGACGCGCTCAAACACGGCGAGGCCGTCGGCGCGGGCTGCGCCATGGCCTTCCGCTTCTCGGCGATGCTCGGCCTCTGCCCCGACATCGACGCCGCCCGCGTGGAACAGGCGCTCAGGGCCGTCGGCCTGCCGACACGCCTGGACGACCTGCCCCAGGGCTCCGGCTTCCATGCCGACCGCCTGATCGCCCACATGGGCCAGGACAAGAAGGCCCAGGGCGGCGCCCTGACCTTCATTCTCGCCCGCCGTATCGGCGAGGCGTTCACGGCCAAGGGGGTGGATCCCGCCCCCCTGCGCGACTTCCTCATCACCGAAGGAGCCCTGCCGTGATCGTGGCCATGATCGCCACCCTGGCGCCCGCCCTCGTCATCCTGCTGGGGATAGGCGCGCTGATCTCGGCCGCCGAGACCGCGATGACCGCCGCCAGCCGCGGCCGGATGCACCAGCTGGAGCGCGATGGCGACCGGGCGGCCGCCCGGGTCAACAGGATGATGGGCAACCAGGAGACCATGATCGGGGCCATCCTGCTCAGCAACAACGTGGTCAATATCGGGGCCTCGGCCCTGACGACCAGCGTGCTGGCGGTCGCCTTCCCCGGACCGGTCGGGGTGGTGATGTCGACCGTGGTGATGACCGTGCTGGTCGTCGTGTTCGGCGAGATCCTGCCCAAGACCCTCGCCATCACCCGACCGGAGGTCGTCGGCCGGACCCTGTCGATCCCGACCTACTGGGTCGTCAGGATCTTCGGCCCGCTGGCCAACGGTGCGCAGTGGATCGTCCGCCAGACGCTGCGCCCCTTCGGCATCAACCTGTCGATGGAGACCGACGTTCTGGCCGCCCACGAGGAGATCCGCGGCGCGGTCGAGTATCACCACTCCGAGGGCGTGGTCGAAAGCGGCGACCGGCGCATGCTGGGCGGCGTGCTGGACCTCAGCGAGATGGACGTCAGCGAGGTCATGGTGCACCGCAAGTCGGTCTTCATGCTCGACGCCGACCAGCCGACCCGGGACCTGCTCAAGGACGCGCTCGACTCCGGCCACAGCCGGGTGCCGCTGTGGCGGGCCAATCCCGACAACGTCATCGGCGTGCTGCACATCAAGGACGTGATCCGGAAGATGTCGGACGAGGATGTCGGCCTCGACCAGATCGAGGTCGCCTCCCTGATCCGCAAGCCCTGGTTCGTTCCCGACACCACCAAGCTGAAGGATCAGCTGAACGCCTTCCTGAAACGGCGCAGTCACTTCGGACTGGTCGTCGACGAGTATGGTGCGCTGCAGGGTGTGATCACCCTGGAGGACATCCTCGAGGAGATCGTCGGCGAGATCGACGACGAGCACGACACGGCCGTCGAGGGCGTGAAGCTGCAGGCCGACGGCTGGTACGAGATCGACGGCTCGGTCACGGTTCGCGACCTGAACCGCGCCCTCGACTGGGACCTGCCGGATGATCAGGCGGTGACGATCGCCGGCCTGGTCATCCATGAGGCCCAGACCATCCCGGAAGAGGGCCAGACCTTCATCTTCCACCACCACCGCTTCCAGGTCGTCAGGCGACGCCGCAACCAGATCACCGGCCTGAGGATCAGTCCCCGCCTAGACGCCGAGGGCAACTGGCTTCAGGCTCAGTCCGGCTGATCGGCGGAACCACCTGCCGGCAGGCGCGTTGCGGCGCAGGTGCGCTTCGGTGAGGCGCGGCCGCGGCCGGCAAGGGGACTGAGCGTGAGCGACGAACGTCTTGTGGGGCTGCGGGTGCTGGTCGTCGAGGACGAGATGCTCGTCTCGATGCTGGTCGAGGACATGCTGGCCGATTTCGGCTGCTCGGTCGTCGGCCCGGCCCCGGACTTCGACGCCGCCATGTCGCTGGCGGGCAGCGCGCAGATCGATGCCGCCCTGCTCGACGTCAATGTCGCCGGGCGGGCCATCTTCCCGGTGGCCGACGCCCTCAAGGCGCGGGGCGTGCCGTTCGCCTTCGCAAGCGGCTATGGCGCCGCCGGGGTCGAGGACGAGCACCGCGACGCCCCGGTGCTGCAGAAGCCCTTCCGCCAGATCGATCTGGAACGGGCCCTCGCCAGCCTGGTCTCCCGCTAGCGCTCGCCGGGCGCGAAGACCTTCAGGGACAGGGCATGCACCGGGCCGGCCAGCTCATCGGCGAGGGCGGCGTAGACCTGCCGCTGACGGGCCACGCGCGGAACGCCGGCGAAGGCCGTCGATTCGATCAGGACGTTGAAGTGGCTCTCGCCGCCTTCACGGTGACCGGCATGGCCCGCGTGCCGATCGGAGTCATCCACGACCTCAAGCCGTGACGGGGAAAACGCAGCCGTCAGCTTTTGCGCGATCAGTTCGGCGACAGGGCCCATTTTGCAAAGGTCAATTCTTGAATGAGAAAGGTTGGGGGCCATACTTCGGCTCATGTCCCGCGCCTTTCAATACCGTCCCAAGTTCGTGGACATCCGGGTCCGCCCGCCCAAGCCTGAAGAGGAGGAGGCGGCGGAGCACGACGTCACGCGCCTCAAGCCCGGCGAGAAACGCTGTGAGCACTCCGACTGCCTGTCGGTCGCCACCGCCCGGGCGCCCAAGGCGCGCAATATGCCCGGGCAGTTCTACTGGTTCTGCCAGGCGCACGCGGCCGAGTACAACAAGAGCTGGAACTTCTTTGCCGGCATGACCGAGGAGGCCATCGCCCAGGCCCAGGCCGAGCGGATCACCGGCGAGCGCCCGACGTGGAGCTTCAAGGCCTCCAACCGCTCACGCGAGGCCGCCGCCCAGGCCCAGGGCCCGATGGGCTGGAATGACCCGTTCAGCCTGTTCGGCTTCGGTCGCGCCGACCGGTCCGGCGTCGAGGCTCCCGCGCAAAGGGCGGACGGTCGGGTGCTGGGCAAGCTGGAGCGCGGCGCCCTGGCTGACCTCGACCTGACCGACATCGCCGACAAGGCCCAGATCCGGGTGCGCTACACCGAGCTGGTCAAGAAGTGCCACCCCGACAGCAACGGCGGCGACCGGAGCGCCGAGCACAAGCTGCAGCGGGTGCTGAAGGCGTGGAAGACGCTGAAGAAGGCCGGTCTGGCCTGACGCCGACCGTCCGGACGACCCTGCCCGGCATCTCCTCGGCTTTTTCATCAAACGACTGTTTGCTGATCAGCGTTTAGGCGTTAATCGGTGAGACCATCATGGCCGATTTCGCAGACACCACCGCACCCGCCGACCCGCTCCTGGGCCTCGTCCCCGACAAGCAGATCACCATTCGTGAGGCTTTCGGGATCGATTCCGACATGACGGTGCCGTTCTTCTCGACGAAGGACAGCCATGTTCCCGACGTCGACCCGTCCTACCGGTTTGATCCGCAGACCACGCTGGCGATCGTCGCGGGCCTGGCCTTCGACCGCCGGGTGATGATCCAGGGCTACCACGGCACCGGCAAGTCGACCCACATCGAGCAGGTCTGCGCCCGGCTGAACTGGCCGATGGTGCGGGTGAACCTCGACAGCCACGTCAGCCGCATCGACCTGGTCGGCAAGGACGCCATCGTCCTGAAGGACGGCAAGCAGATCACCGAGTTCCGCGAAGGCATCCTGCCCTGGTGCCTGCAGCGTCCGATGGCGCTGGTGTTCGACGAATACGACGCCGGTCGTCCGGACGTGATGTTCGTGATCCAGCGCGTGCTGGAGTCGGGCAGCAAGCTGACCCTGCTCGACCAGAACCGCGTGATCCGGGCCAACCCCTATTTCCGCCTGTTCGCCACGACCAACACCATCGGTCTGGGCGACACCACCGGCCTGTACCACGGCACCCAGCAGATCAATCAGGCGCAGATGGACCGCTGGTCCATCGTCACGACCCTGAACTACCTCGACCACGACGCCGAGGCCGAGATCGTGCTGGCCAAGAACCCGGGCTACGCCACGCCGGAAGGCCGCCGCACCCTGGCCGCCATGGTCCGCGTCGCCGACATGACCCGCAACGCCTTCATGAACGGCGACATCTCCACCGTCATGAGCCCGCGCACGGTGATCACCTGGGCCCAGAACGCCGACATCTTCGGCGGCGACCTGGCCCTGGCGTTCCGCCTGACCTTCCTGAACAAGTGCGACGAACTGGAACGCCCGACCGTGGCGGAGTTCTACCAGCGCGCGTTCGGGGAAGACCTGCCGGAGAGCGCGGCGCGGGTGAAGGTGGCTTAAGCGACCGTCTTCAGCGGTTGAGCGTTGTCGTGACCGGGAGTTACGCGATGAGTGACGAGCGACTGCACAGACTTTCGAAGATCGTGGTCCTGCTGCATGAAAAGTCGCGAGAGGGACGCGTGCCGTGGCGCCTTGAGGGCGACGAGGAAAAACGGCTCGTCGCCCGTCTTGGGGCGAACAGCATCCGGCTCGAGATCGCGCGTTACCGCAAGAACGGCGCGCCCGCCTCCGATATCAAGGTCACCTTCCTGAACGCAGATGGCGACGTCACCGACGTGGTCCGGGACACCGGCCTGGGCGAGATCCCGCCGCCGGGGAAGCACTTCGTCTGGCACAGCTACATGAAGGAGATCCTTGATGTCGCCGAGCGTCAGGCCCTGGGATCCGACCGGGTGCTCGACGAAATCGTCAACGACCTCATGAAGGACCGTTCCGAGGACGAGGCTGGTGATGAGCCGGAGTCCGGGGACACCGACGATACCGACCCTGACAAGGATGCGGACGCCGACGAGCAGGCCGAATAGCCTGCTCATCCGGTCATTCGGTCGCGCCCCATGTGCAACGCCTACGCCCTCAACATCCCGCCGGAGTCACTGGCCGACGCCTTTCTGCAGAAGGTGATCGCCTGGTACTGGCCGGACCCGATGCCCAACTTCGGGCCCGTGGACGAGGTGCGGCCGACCGATCTGGCGCCGGTGGTCACGGCCACGCCGGACGGCGGGGCGGGACTGGAGCGACTCAAGTGGGGGCTGCTGCCCTCGCAGCCGAAGCGACCGCCGCTGATCAACTTCCGGTCCGAGGGGCGGGCGTTCAACGCCGGGCGCTGCCTGGTGCCGGCCTCGTCCTTCTTCGAGTTCACGGGGACGAGGTATCCCAAGACCCGCTGGCGGTTCTCGCGCACGGACGGCGACTGGTTCTGTTTCGCCGGCTTCATCGGCGGGACGGGCGAAGACCGGCGCTTCACCCTGCTGACCTGCGAGCCCGGCCCCGACATCGCGCCGATCCATGACCGCCAGCCGGTGGTCGTCGAGCGCGACGCCTGGGCCGGCTGGCTGCGCGGGGAGGCGGCCGAGGCGGTGCTGGCGCCCTCGGCGGCGGGGACGTGGCGGTGCGAGGAAGCGCCGCGAGAGAAGGCGGGGACGCTGCTCTGATCCCTTCTCCCCTCGCGGGAGAAGGTGGCGGCCCCCCGGGTCCGGCCGATGGCCGGCCCGAGGGTAAACTTCAGCCGACGGATGAGGTGGCTCTCCGGCGGCGGAAAAGAGGGGCAGGCAAGCGCCGCGCACCCCCCTCATCCGACCTGCTTGGCAGGCCACCTTCTCCCTCAAGAGGAGAAGGATGCGGTCAGTGGATCCCGCCGCCCAGCGCATCACCCGAACCATCACCGCAGCCTGAGCCGCCGTCGACCGGCAGGATGGCGCCGTTGATGTAGCGGGCCTCGTCCGAGCTGAGGAACAGCGCCGCGGCGCCGATCTCGTCCTTGGTGCCATAGCGGCGGGCCGGGACGCGGCCCTTGATGCGGGCCTCGGCCTCGGGGGTGGGGGCCAGGCGCAGCATGCCCTCGGTGTCCTCGATCGGGCCGGGCGAGATGGCGTTGACCCGCACGCCGGCGGGACCCCACTCCAGCGCCAGGCACTGGGTCAGCATGTTGATCCCGGCCTTGGCGGCGCAGACGTGGGCCTGGAACATCGAGGCGCGCGTCGCCTGCCCGGCGGTGATCGAGATCAGCGAGGCCCCCGGCTTGCGCAGGAACTCGTAGGAGGCGCGCAGCACGTTGAAGGTGCCGATCAGGTCGATGTCGACCACGGTCTTGAAGCCGTTGGCCGACATGCCCAGCGCCGGGGCGACGAAGTTGCCGGCCGCGCCGGAGATCACCGTGTCGATGTCGCCGAACCTGTCGTGGGTGGCCTTGAGCGCGGCCTCGACGGCGGCGTAGTCGCGCACGTCGGCGGCGATGCCGATGGCCCGGCCACCGTTGATCTCCGCGATCTCGGCGGCGGCGGCGGCGATCTTTTCCGGGCTGCGACTGATCAGGGCGACGTTGGCCCCCTCGCGGGCGAAGCAGCGGGCGATGCCCAGGTTGATGCCGCTCGATCCCCCGGCGACGAACAGGGTCTTTCCGGTCTGGCTGCCCATGGCGCGCCTCCTCTGATGGTCTGTTGCGGTCCTGTCTGGACGCCTTCCCGCAGGGGGAGGCAAGCGGCGCCTCAGACGGCGACCTCCAGGGTCTCGAGGCCGCGGAAGAAGGGCAGCGTCCGCCAGTTCGGCTCGGCGTCCGGATCAGCGAGCCGCAGGTCCGGGAACCGCTCGAACAGCTTCACCAGCGCCACCTGGGCCTCGAGCCGCGCCAGCGGCGCGCCGATGCAGATGTGCGAGCCGCCGCCGAAGCTGACGTGAGGCTTGCCCTTCCGCGTGATGTCGAAGCGGTCGGGGTCCTCGAACGCCGCCGGGTCGCGGTTGGCGGCGCGCAGGAAGGTGGTCAGGGACTGGGTCTTGCCGACCGGGCAGCCGCCGACCTCCATGTCGCGCGAGGCGACGCGGCCGGTGACGTCGACCGGCCCCTCGTAGCGCAACACCTCCTCGACGGCCCCGGCGGCCAGCTTCGGATCGGCCTTCAGCTTGGCGAGCTCTCCGGGATTGAGCAGCAGCAGGCGCACGCCGTTGCCGATCAGGTCGGTGGTGGTCAGGTTGCCGCCAACCAGCAGGGCCTGCAGGTTGATGCGGATCTCGTCGTCGCTCAGCGGCGCGCCCCCGGCCTGCAGCATGACCATGTCGCTGACCAGGTCATCGCGCGGCGCGGCGCGGCGGTCGTCCATCAGGGCGGTGAAGTACTCGTGCAGCGCCACGGCCGATCGCTCCATATGCGCGGTCTGGGCGGCGTTGCGGAACGGGTTGAGACCGAGGATCACGCCCTCGGACCAGTCGCGGAAGTCGTCCAGCCGGTCATGCTCGACGCCGAGAATCTCGGCGATGGCGTCGACCGGCACCGGCACGCAGAACCGCTCCATCAGGTCGAAGGTCGGCTCGCCGACGAGAGCGTCCAGGTAGCGGTCGATGATCCGCTCGGCGTGGGGCCGGAACTTCGCCACCCGGGCGTAGAGAGCCTGGGCGAGCGGCTGGCGGACGCGGGCGTGGTCGGGATTGTCGAGCATCAGGATGCTGGTGGTGCTGGTGCGCGGCAGGTTGGGGTCCATGTTGTCGGCGAACCGCCGCTGCATGACCGCCGAGGCCTCGGCGTTGATCGGGTCGCGCCACAGGCTGTTGTCGGAGACGATGGCCCGGACGTCGTCATAGCGGCTGATGACGAAGGTGCCGGCCATGGCGTCGCGGTGCACGGGGCAGGTCTCGCGCATCGGGCCCAGGACCGCGTGGGGATCGGCGCGGTAGGTAGGATCCAGCGGTGTCAGCTGCAGCATGCCCGGAGGCGAAGCGTCGTCGGCCATGGTCGTCTCTCCCGTGACAGCCGCGCTCTGATGGCGCGGTCAGGGCGGGAGTGTCGCGCGGGTCACGTCAGGTTGCCAACGGTTAGTTTCGGGATTCTCCGGGCCCGGATCGAGCAGGGGCGCCTCGAATCGGCTTGCCCATCAGGCCTCGCCCCCATAGAAGCCGCGCAACATTCCCAGCGCGAAGACCCGTCCGATGAAGCTGCTCGCAGGCAACTCCAACCGTACGCTGGCGACCGCCATAGCCGAATATCTCGACATGCCGCTGACCCGCGCCCAGGTGCGCCGGTTCGCCGACAACGAGGTCTTCGTCACCATCGACGAGAATGTGCGGGGCGAGGACGTCTTCGTCATCCAGTCGACCAGCTACCCGGCCAACGACAACCTGATGGAGCTGTTGATCTGCATCGATGCGCTGAAGCGCGCGTCGGGACGGCGGATCACCGCGGTGCTGCCCTACTTCGGCTATGCCCGTCAGGACCGGAAGACCGGCGGCCGCACGCCGATCTCGGCCAAGCTGGTGGCCAACCTGATCACCCGCGCCGGCGCCGACCGGGTGCTGACCATGGATCTGCACGCTGGCCAGATCCAGGGCTTCTTCGACATCCCGACCGACAACCTGCTGCCGGTGCCGCTGCTGGCCAACGACATCCGCGAGCAGTACGGCAAGGCCGCCGCCGAGGTGATGATTGTCTCGCCCGACGTCGGCGGCGTGGTCCGGGCCCGGGCGCTGGCCAAGCGGATCGACGCCGACCTGGCCATCGTCGACAAGCGCCGCTCCGCCCCCGGCGAGAGCGAGGTGATGAACATCATCGGCGACGTGGCGGGGCGCCACTGCATCCTGTTCGACGACATCGTCGATTCCGCCGGCACCCTTTGCAACGCCGCAAAGGCCCTGGTCGACCAGGGCGCGACCGAGGTCAGCGCCTATGTCACCCATGGCGTGCTCTCGGGACTGGCCGCCGAGCGGGTCACCAACTCGGTGATGAAGGAACTTGTCGTCACCGACTCCATCGAGTTCTCGGACGAGGTGAAGGCCTGCAAGAAGATCCGCAGCGTCAGCTGCGCTCCCCTGATTGGCGAGGCCATCCGCCGGATCGCCAACGAAGAGTCCGTCTCCAAGCTTTTCGACTAAGGGCTCGTCGAAACTCGGCCCGCGTCCACCCATGGTTAAGGCGCGGTGTCACATTCTCGCCGTCCAGCCGAGCTCTATTGACTTCATCGTGCGCCGGTGGGGGAAATCGCAGCCATGAAACTGATGTCGCCTGTCCGCCGTATCGCGCCCGTCGCCGCGCTCGCCGCCCTGACGGTGCTGGTCGCCGCCTGCAAGACGACGGCCCCGCCCCCGCCGCTGCCGCCGCCCCCGCCGCCGCCGCCCCCGCCGATCACCCTGGCGCCGCAGCTGATCCAGGAAGCCAGCGCCTGGCGCGGCTATATGGCCCGGGCCGGCGCCATCGCGCCGCAGTTCGCCGACGGCGGCCAGATCGCCTCGTCGCTGAAGCTGGCGGCCGCCTATGAGCCGCGGCAGTTCCAGCGCGGCGCCGTGGCCTACGCGGCCATCCTGGCGTTGCAGGACCCGACCTACGTCCAGGGTCTTCGCGCCCAGGCAGCGAGCCCGGCCAGCCGTATGGCCCTGCGGGACCAGATCGTCGCCAACCCCAACACCGTCGTGAACCTGCCGGGCGCCCAGGGCGCCGCGGACCTGATCGTCGCCGGCCTCGGCAGCGAGGCCACCCGCCTGCTGCTCAGCGGCCGGGCCGTGAAACAGGCCGCCTATGACGTCCAGCGCATGCCCTGGTCGAAGAAGGAAGTGGCCAATCGCGAAGGCCGCCTGATCGAGGCCCGCACCCTCAGCACCAGCCCGATGCTGGGTGATGCCTCCGACGTGCTGATGCTGTCGCAGGCCTACAACGGCGCGACGCCGATGACCGTGGTCGGCCAGAGCGCGCCCGCCCCGTGGTCGCCGCTGGTCATCCGCGGGATGGCGCTGGGCGCGCTGGCCGCCCTCGGCGAAGCCGGTGACGCGGACTCGCCGCAGATCAATTCGGTCACCGAGGAACAGTCGAGCGGCTTCTGCCTGAAGATGGCCAAGCTGAACCTCTATCAGTGCCTCGCCGTGTCCAAGCCGCACTACGAGGACGTCTTCTGCCTCGGCCAGCACATCATGATCGACACCGGCCAGTGCATGATCAAGGCTTCGGGGGTGGAGATGCCGCCCGAGCCGCCGCCTCCGCCCAAGCCCGTGCCGACCGTCGCGGCGTCCGGCAAGAAGGCCGTGAAGCGCCCCTAGAGGCCTGACGCGAGAACCGGGCCAGAGTCACGTTGCGTCCCCGGTTCAAAGCGTGTATCGAGCGCAACCCTGAATTCACAGACCGTCGCCGCGCGGAGTCTTCTGCCGCGGCGACGTCGTTTTGAGACCTGGAACACATGGCCGAGATCGTCCTGAACGTCGAAGTCCGCGAACGCACCGGCACCGGCGGCGCCCGCGAAGCCCGCCGCGCCGGCAAGGTGCCCGGCGTGCTGTACGGCGGCTCCAAGGCCCCCGTGGCCATCGCCGTGCGCGAGAACGAGTTCCGCAAGTCGCTGTACACCGGCAAGCTGCTCGGCCACCTCGTGACGCTGAAGTACGGCGACGAGACCCAGCCGGTCATCGCCAAGGACGTGCAGTTCGACCCGGTCACCGACATGCCGGTGCACTTCGACCTGTACCGCGTCGACGAGACGGGCACGATCAAGATCGCCGTGCCGGTTCACTTCAAGAACCACGAAGCCTCGCCGGGCATGAAGGCCGGCGGCTCGCTGGAAATCGTTCGCCACGACGTGGAAGTGAACGCTCCGGCCAGCGCCATCCCGGAAGAACTCGTCGTGGACCTGACCGGCAAGGTCATGGGCGACACCATCCGCATCAGCGACGTGGTCCTGCCCAAGGGCGTGACCCCGGTCCTCACCGACCGCGACTTTGTGCTGGCGACCCTGAAGGTCTCTTCGGCCGCCATGTCGGAAATCGCCGAAGAAGCCGCCGCCAGCTAACCCTGGCCGGTCTTCCAACGCGACGAAGTTTACGGGCGGGCCTAGGCTCGCCCGTTTTCGTTTGAGCCCTGCGTGAAGGCCATCGGATGACCCTGATCCTCGCCGGCCTCGGCAACCCGGGCCCCAAGTACGAGAAGAACCGCCACAACGTCGGCTTCATGGCCCTGGACGCCATCGCCCGCCGCTGGGGAACCGCGCCCTGGCGCGCCCGCTTCCAGGGCCTGGCCTGCGAAGGCCAGGTGGAGACGCCGGGCGGCGCGGTGAAGCTGCTGATGCTCAAGCCGCAGACCTACTACAACGAGACCGGACGGGCGGTGGGCGAGGCTGTGCGCTTCTTCAAGCTCAAGCCCGCCGACGTCATCGTCTTCCATGACGAGATCGACCTGGCCCCGGGTCGCTTCCGGATGAAGACCGGCGGCGGGGCGGCCGGCAACAACGGCATCCGCTCGGTCACGAGCCAGGTCGGCGCCGACTTCCGCCGGGCGCGTATCGGCGTAGGGCATCCGGGCGACAAGGACATGGTGATGCACTACGTGCTGGGCGACCTGCACAAGGCCGAGCAGGTCTGGCTCGACCCGATGCTGGACGCCGTCGCCGACGCCCTGCCCTTCGCCGCCGCCGGCGACGACGAACGCTACCAGGCCGAGGTCATGCGCCTGGCCCCCTCTCCCAAGGCCGATCCGCGCAAACAGGCGCGCGAGGGCGGCGACGCCTGACGACAACGCCGCCCTGATCGGCTATAGCCGCGCCACCTTTTCGTTCGAGAACTCCATGGCCCTGAAAGTCGCGATCGTCGGCCTGCCCAACGTGGGCAAGTCGACCCTGTTCAACGCCCTGACCCAGACGGCGTCGGCCCAGGCGGCCAACTATCCGTTCTGCACCATCGAGCCGAACACCGGCGACGTGGCCGTGCCCGAGCCCCGGCTGGAACAGTTGGCGAAGATCGCGGGCAGCAAGGAGATCATCCCGTCGCGGATCAACTTCGTCGACATCGCCGGCCTGGTGCGCGGCGCTTCGAAGGGCGAGGGCCTGGGCAACCAGTTCCTGGCCAACATCCGCGACTGCGACGCCGTGGCCTTTGTCGCCCGCTGCTTCGAGGACGGGGACATCACCCACGTCGAGGGCCGGATCGATCCGATCGCCGATCTGGAGATCATCGAGACCGAGCTGATGCTGGCCGACCTCGAAAGCCTCGAGAAGCGCAAGCCGAACGTCGAGAAGAAGGCCAAGTCGGGCGGCGACAAGGATGCCGCCCTCACCCTGCGCCTGATCAACGTGGCGCTCGAGCAGCTGAACGCCGGCCGCCCCGCCCGCGCCGCCGAGATCAGCAAGGAAGACTACAAGGCCTGGCACATGCTGCAGCTGCTGACCTCGCTGCCGGCGCTGTATGTCTGCAACGTCGACGAGGGCTCGGCCGACAAGGGCAACGCCTTCTCCGACCTGGTGGCCGAGCGCGCCCGGCGCGACAACGCCAAGAGCGTGGTCATCTCCGCCCAGATCGAGAGCGAGATCGCCCTGCTCGACCAGGCCGAGCGCGCCGAGTTCCTCGAGACCCTCGGGCTGCACGAGCCCGGCCTTAACCGCCTGATCCGCGAGGCCTACAGCCTGCTGGGCCTGCAGAGCTACTTCACGGTCGGTCCCAAGGAAGCCCGCGCCTGGACCATCGAGGTCGGCACCACCGCGCCGCAGGCGGCCGGGGTGATCCACAACGACTTCGAGAAGGGCTTCATCCGCGCCGAGACCATCGCCTTCGACGACTTCATCAAGCTGGGCGGCGAGAACGCGGCCAAGGAAGCCGGCAAGATGCGCTCGGAAGGCAAGGAGTACATCGTCAAGGACGGCGACGTGATGCACTTCCGGTTCAACGTCTAGAGTCATACCCCCTTTCAGGCGTAGCGGGCGACCGCGCGAGGCATGAGGTTGCCGGGAGACATCCTGGAGGACAGCCTTGAAGCCGATCTCGCGCACCGCCCTGGCCGCCGCCCCCGTCCTGGCGGCGCTTTCCCTGGTCCTGCCGCTGGGCGCCGACGCCCAGGTGAAGGAGGGGCGGCGGGTGTCCAACTATGCGACGGCGACCTGCCAGTCGTGGGTCAACTCGATCAACGCCACCGTCGTCTGCCAGGATACCGTCTACAACGATCTGCCGAGCGGCACCTGCCTCTCCGGGGGCTGCAACGCCGGCTCGGGCGTCGCCAAGTTCGACGACGGCGAGTACGAGGGCGCCTTCGACAACTCCTATCCGGGCAAGGGCTTCGGTCGCCTCAAGCGCAGGGATGGCGTTCTGGTCGAGGGGACCTTCCGCCGTGGCGAATACTGGCAGGTCACGG
This sequence comes from Caulobacteraceae bacterium, assembly GCA_027487945.1. Taxonomy (GTDB): domain Bacteria; phylum Pseudomonadota; class Alphaproteobacteria; order Caulobacterales; family Caulobacteraceae; genus Caulobacter. The sequence goes on along the minus strand of JAIYCQ010000002.1, from coordinate 27,283 downwards.
CCTACTACCCCGACGGCGTGATGTGGAAGGGCACAGTCGCCAGCGAGATCGGCCGCAACGCCTTCGGGACCTGGTCGGCCTGGCGCGACAGCGGCGGCACACGATCCACCGGCGTGATCCGCCATGGCTCGCTCTTCGTGAAGCCGACGGACGCGGAGATCGCCGACGGTCGCGCGCGACTGGACGGCCGGCCCGCCAGCAGACCGGCGCCGAAGGCCCCTGGAACCGATCTGACCGCCATCGTCGAACGGTCGCGCGGCATGACCGCCGTCACGACCGGCGAGCATGTCATGTGCTGGGCGCTCTACATCGCCATGTCGCAGGCCATTCCGAACTACGGGCGTATGGGGCTGCCCGAGAGCTTCTCGCCGGAAGCGGTCGCCGCCCGCGCCAAGGCCTGGGAGAAGATGACCAAGGCCGCCTACAAGGAGCAGGGCCGCAACGACTGGGTGTCGGACGTCAACGCCGCCCTGCCCGAGTACCGCGGCGCCTATGACGTCGGGAACCTCGATCTGATCGCCGACATGGCCGGTATCTGCATGAGCGATCCGAAGTAGGCGAAGGCTTCCGCAAGGCGGCGGCCTCGCGCTAGGCTGGACGCCATGAGCACCGATCACGCCGCCGCCATCGCCGCCGCGCAGGCTGTCCTGGACGCCTTCATGGCGGCCTTCAACGCCCGCGACCTGCCGGCCTGGGAGAAGACGTTCAACTTCCCCAGCGTGCGGCTGGCCTCGAACACGCTGACGATCATCGAACCCGGCTATCACCAGCCCGGCATGTTCGATCAGGGCGCGCTCAGCGACTGGGACCACTCGGCCTGGGAGCGCCGCGAGGTGATCCATGCGGGCGCCGACAAGGTGCATTTCGACACCCGCTTCACCCGCTATCGCGCCGACGGCAGCGTCATCGGCGGCTTCGACTCGATCTATGTGGTCACCTGCGAGGATGGCCACTGGGGCGTGAAGGCCCGCTCGAGCTTCGCGCCCTGATGTCCCGCCGCGACGAACTGGCCCGGATGATCGACGACGCCCGCCGGGTGGTGGTGTTCACCGGTGCGGGCATCTCGACCGAGTCCGGCATCCCGGACTTCCGCAGCCCCGGCGGCGTCTGGTCGAAGATGAAGCCGATCTACTTCCAGGAGTTCGTCAGCGACGAGGACAAGCGGCGCGAGGCCTGGACCCGCGTCTTCAACGGCACGGCCGGCTGGACCGGCCGCGCGCCCAACGCCGGCCATGACGCGGTCGCCCGGCTGGTGGCGGCGGGCAAGGTCTCCGCCGTCATCACCCAGAACGTCGACAACCTGCACCAGGACAGCGGCATCCCCGACGAGCGGGTGATCGAGCTGCACGGCAACGCCAGCTACGCGACCTGCCTGAAGTGCGGACAGCGGCACGAGTTCAAGGCGCTGCGCCCCATTTTCGTCGATCAGGGCAGGATCCCGACCTGCTTCGACTGCGGCCATCTGGTGAAGAGCGCCACCATCTCGTTCGGCCAGCAGATGCCCGAAGGGCCGATGCTGCGGGCCGAGGAGGAGACGCTGGCCTGCGACCTGTTCCTGGTGCTGGGCTCCTCCCTGGTGGTCTACCCTGCGGCGGCCTTCCCGATGGTGGCCAAGCGCAACGGGGCGATGCTGGCCATCGTCAACCGCGAGGCCACCGACGTCGATCCCCATGCCGACCTCGTGCTGCACGACGAGATCGGCCCGGTGATGAGCGCCATCGTGCCGGTCTTCGACACCCCCCGACTGTAGGGACCTGGCGGAGGGCGTCGGATCCCGGCTACGCGGTGACCATAGACGTCTTTTCGGCGATGGACGCCAGCAGGTCGGCCGTGCCCAGCGCCGAGTCAGCTCCCCGTCCGGTCAGGGCATGACGCGGCGACACGACCTCGGGGCCCTCGCCCGGCGGCAGCGGCGGGCTGTAGTAGCCCAGGGCATAGGATCCGAGATCGTAGCCGAGCATCTTCTGCAGGGGCTCGTCGAACGTCCGCGCGATGGCCGGCGGACAGGACAGGTACTGGTTCTCCTCCTGGCGCAGCCAGCCCAGCGTGTAGGTGATGTTGAGCCCGATCCGGTCGGCGTCGGAAACATTGGCGCCGCCGCCATGGAACACGGTCCCGGTGTAGATCAGCACCGAGCCGGCCGACATCTCGGCCCAGGTGATCTCGTCTTCCGTCGGGCGGCGGTCGTCGGGCCAGGTGATGGAGCCGGGCACGACCTGGGTGGCGCCGTTCTCGCGCCGGAACTCGCTCACCGCCCAGATGGTGTTCAGCTGCGGCTCGATCCCCTGCATGTACGGCCCCCAGGCCCAGCGGTCGCGGTGGATCGGCTGGGCGTCCTGGCCCGGCATGATGCGGATCACCTGGCCCAGATGCAGCTGCCACCGCTCGCAGTTGGGCTTGAGCACCCGCTCGCAGAGACTCTGGATCATGGTGTTCATGATCAGGTCCCGACACACCGCCGACCGGGCGGCCAGGGCGCCGGTGCGCGTGGTGCGGACGCCGGAAAACCCGTCCTGTCCGGGCCGGGTGACCTCGACATAGGGCATGACCTCCCCCTTCAGCCGGTCGATGTCATCCGGGGCGATCACATCGCGGACAATCAGGGCGCCGTCACGGTCGAGCACGGCCATGATCTCGTCGATCGAGGCGGTCGGCGGCAGGGTCACGAGAGCGGGCATGCAAAGCTCCTGTCAGTCGGGCGAGAGGATCGGCTCCAGCAGGAGCCGCAGGGTGGCGACCTGGCGCGCGGGGGGCCAGTTCTCCGGTTCGTGGGTGGCGCGCACGCCGATACCGTCGACCGCGGCGATTACGGCGTCGGCGAGGATCGCCGGGTCGACCCCGCCCGGCAGCTGGCCGGCGTCCCGCATCTGGATCAGCGACGCGGTCAGGCTGGCGGTGATGTCGGCGTAGTAGCCCCGGTGCAGCGCCCGATAGCGCGAGTCGACGGCGGCCCGTCCCCAGAAGGCGAACCAGACACGCCAGTCCCGCAGCCTGTCCTCGTCCAGCGGCAGGAAGGCGGCCATAGCCTCGATCGGGCTTGAGATCGGCTCGCGGCCGTAGGCCTGATCCCCCGGATGTTCGAGAATCCGGCGGACGACCTCGGCCATGGCCGCCTCCAGCACCTCGTCCTTGCTGCCGAAGTAGTGTGTGACCGCCCCTGTGGTGACCTGTCCCTCCAGGGCGACGTCCCGCAGGCGAGCGGCGTCCAGCCCCACCCGGTCAATTACCCGGATGGCGGCCTGGGTGATGGCGCGGCGCTGAAGGTCATGATCAACGATCTTTGGCATAACCGTTATTATGTAAAAAGCCGGCGGCTTGTCAACGACGCGATCGGCGGGCAGAGGTCGAGGCCAAAGCAGGGAGCGCGCCATGACCACGACCATCACCCTCACCGCCGGCCACGACGGCTTCGCCTTCAACGCCCTGCACGCCGAGCCGGAAGGGCCGCGGAAGGGCGGGGTCATCGTCATCCAGGAGATCTTCGGCCTCGACCAGTATGTCCAGGCTGATGTCGCCCGCTGGGCGGCGCGGGGATACGAGGTGCTCGCGCCCTCCATGTTCGACCGGCAGGGCGCGGGCTTCACCGCCGAACACGACGATGCCGGCGTCCAGGCGGGCGTGGCCCGCGCCATGGCCAACGGGCCGGACAACGCCATGGGCGACATCCAGGCCTGTATCGACTTCCTCAGCCCTCGCGGGCCCGTTTTCATCGTCGGCTACTGCTACGGCGGAACTATGGTCTGGCTCGCCGCCTCGCGCTGCAAGGGCCTGAGCGCCGGGTCCAGCCACTACGGCGGCCAGGTGGTCGGGATGGCCTCCCTGCCCCTCTCCTGCCCCGTGATCGTCCATCTGGGCCGCAAGGACGCCCACATCCCGGCTGACACCGTGAAGGCCGCCCTGTCCACCGCCCAGCCCCAGGTCCCGGTCTACATCTACGAAGCCTCCGGCCACGGCTTCAACAACGACGGTCGGCCCGACTCCGACCTCGCCGACGCCGAGCTTGCCCGTCAGCGCACGGTGGCCCTGTTCGAGGCCAACGGGGCCGGCTGATCATGGGCGAGCGCGTCATCCTGACCACAAAGACCGGCGAGCGGCTGGCGGCCTACCACGCCCCGGCGCTGGAGGCCCGGCGCGGCGGCCTTGTGATCCTGCACGCCATCTGGGGCGTGACGCCGCACATCCGCGAGCTGTCGGACCAGCTGGCCTCGCAGGGCTATGAGGTGATGGCGCCCAGTCTGCTGGACGGCGAGGCGGCCTTCCCCGATCTCAACACCGAGGTCGCGATCCTCCCGCAGCGGATGTCGATGGGCGAGGCGGCGGGCTGGGGCGAGGGCTGCACCGGGCGTATCCAGGCGGCGATCGACGCCCTGGCGGGGCCGGTGTTCGTCACGGGCTTCTGCTTCGGCGGAACCAGCGCCTGGATCGCCGCCTGCTTCTGCGAGGGGATCACGGCGGTCAGCTGCTTCTACGGCGGGCACATCATCCAGTACGTCGACGAGGCCCCGAAGGTTCCGACCATCCTGCATTTCGGCCGAAGCGACGACACCATCCCGCCGGCCGATGTCGAGACCATCGCCGCGGCCCATCCCGACCTGCCGCTCTGGCTCTACGATTCCGGCCACGCCTTCGTCGCCCCGAGCGGCTACCACGAGGACAGCGCCCGGCTGGCGATGTTGCGCACGCTACAGCTGTTCCACCGCTCCGGCGGCGCGCGCGGCGAGGTCTAGGCGTCGGCGCGCAGCACCCGCCCGGCCACGGCGTCGAGCCGCGCGACCATCTCCGGATCCCGGGCCTCAGGCGGGGTGATCACCGCCCAGTCGAGACAGCTGTCGATCGGCGACGCCGCACGTTCGGCCGGCAGGGACAGCGCCAGCTGCTCGACCAGCGCCTTGGCGCGCGTGGTGTTGGCATGCATGACCTCGAGGATGTGCCCGACCTCGACCGGCGCCTCGCCGACCCGCCAGCAGTCGTAGTCGGTGACCATGGCGATCGAGGCATAGGGCAGCTCGGCCTCCCGAGCGAGCTTGGCCTCGGGCATGTTGGTCATCCCGATCACCGCGCAGCCCCATGACCGGTAGAGCTCGCTCTCGGCGCGGCTGGAGAACTGCGGGCCCTCCATGGCCAGATAGGTCCCGCGCTCGACCACCGTGGCGCCGGCGGCGCGTCCGGCCTGGGCCGCCAGGGCGGCCAGACGCGGGCAGACGGGGTCGGCCATTGAGACATGCGCGGCGAGCCCGGCGCCGAAGAAGCTGCTGGCCCGGCTGACCGTGCGGTCGATGTACTGGTCGACGGCGATGAAGGTTCCCGGCGGCAGGTCCTCGCGCAGCGAGCCGACCGCAGACAGCGACAGCACATCCGTGCAGCCCGCCCGCTTCAGCGCGTCGATGTTGGCTCGGGCATTGATGTCGCCCGGCAGCAGGCGATGCCCGACGCCGTGGCGCGGCAGGAAGACCAGGCGCGTCGTGCCGATGCGACCGGTGACCAGGTCATCCGACGGCGCGCCGAACGGCCCCTCGATGCGCAGCGTCTCGCGGTCCTCGAGCCCGTCTAGGGCGTAGAGCCCCGATCCGCCGATGATCCCCAGTGTCCAGCCTGCCATGCGCGCCTCCCGTTGCGCCGCTTATCGCCGCCCATGCGGGGTTTGGCTAGGATCGCCGACATGCGCGCCGCCGTGGTCATCGCCGGTCTGATTCTGTCGGTCGGCGGGAGCCACCCGGCCCTGGCGGGCGAGGTCGCCTGCTGGTTCGAGAATGGCGCGGTGGTCGCGCCCGCCTCCATCGGCGGCGTCGCCGGCGACTGGCTGCTCGACCCCTCGGCGCCGCGGACCCAGCTGCACGACACGCGGGCGGCGATGGAGGGTCTGGCCGACGGCTTCACCGGCGAGGGCCGCCTGGCGGGACTGCCGCTGCCGGCGGCGCCGGTGAGCGTCGTCGACCTCGACAGCCGGGCGGCGGGCTTTGTCACTCCGATCGCCGGCGTGATCGGCGCCGACCTCCTGGCAGCCTTCGTGATCGACCTGCAGTTCGAGCCCTGTCGCGTGAGGCTCTATGCGGGCCCGGCGCCCAGGGCGCGGGGCGGGCAGGTCCTGCGGCTGGAGACGGTCGGCGGCGCTCCGGCCGTCCGCGCCGCGATCGCCGATGACCGGCGCGCCCGCGCGGGCCTGTTCGCTGTCGACTGGAGCTCGCAGGCGGCGGTCAGGGTCGCCGGGGCGACCGTCAGCCCGCAGATCGAGGGCGCGGCCCCGGCTGGTCGCGAGCGGGCCCCGGCGCGGCTGCGGGCGCTGTCGCTGGACGGCCGGCTTTATGAAGAGCCGACAGCCGCCCTTGCGACGGACCTCGATCCGGCGCTGGCCGGGACACTGGGCGTGGACCTGTGGTCGCGCTGGTCGCTGCGGCTCGATATCGCCGGCGGGCGCCTGACGCTGTGGCCCAGATGAAGAAGGGCCCGGGATCGCTCCCGGGCCCTTCGACAATCAGGTCTGTCCGAAAGCCTAGTGGCTCTCGTTGCGCCACACCCGGCGATAGCTGGCGTACAGCAGGCCGGAGAACAGCACGAGGAACACCAGCACCCCGGCGCCCATCTGCTTGCGCTCTTCCAGCTTGGGCTCGGCGGCCCACATCAGGAAGGCGGCGACGTCGGTGGCCTGTTGCTTGACGGTCGACTTGGTGCCGTCGTCGAAAGTCACCTTGTCCGGCGCGAGCGGCGCGGCCATGGCGATCAGGCCGCCCGGGAAGTAGGGGTTGTAGTTCAGCCCCGGCGGCACGGCCGTCCCGGCCGGTGCATCCTTGTACCCGGCCAGCAGGGCGGCGATGTACTCCGGACCGCCCGAGCGGGCCTTGGCCATCAGCGACAGGTCGGGCGGCAGGGCGCCGCCGTTGCCGGCCTTGGCCGCGATGGCGTTCGGGTACGGCGCCGGGAAGCGGTCCGCCGGCGTGCCCGCGCGCTTGATCGGGTCACCGGTCTCACTGTCCAGATCGTCGATCTGGGCTTCGGCGGCGATGGCCTTGGCGTAGGGGTTGTCGTTCGCGTTCTTGTACTTCGGATCGTAGAACGGCCCCCCGCGGTCGGCGAGGTTGCGGAACGACAGCATGTTCATGCTGTGGCAGGCGGCGCAGACCTCACGGTAGACCTTGTAGCCGCGTTGCAGCTGGGCCTGATCGTAGGCGCCGAACGGCCCCTCGTAGCTGAAGGCGATGTCGGCCGGCTTCTTGGCCTCGCTCGCCGCGAACGCCGGACCCGCGACCAGAACCAGAGCCGCCGCCAGCAGGGAAACTTTGCGCAGCATCGGGGCTCAGTCCTTCTTGTCGGAGTCGCCGAGCACCGGCGAGGAGATGGTTTCAGGAACCGGACGCGGCTTCTCGACCAGACCCAGGACCGGCATCACCACCAGGAAGTAGGCGAAGTAGTACAGGGTGGTGATCCGCGACAGCCACACGTAGCTGTTCAGATCGGCGTCGAAGAGCGTGAAGGTCTTCAGGTGCGGGATGACGTGGTCGTCCGGCAGCTTGCCGCCGCAGACGCCGAGGATCCAGCAGGTCACCACGAAGATGACGAAGTACAGCTGGGCCTGCGGCCGATACCGCATCGACTTGACCTTCGAGGTGTCCAGCCAGGGCAGCGCGAACAGGCAGCCGATGGCGCCGAACATGGCCAGCACGCCCATCAGCTTGTCCGGAACGGCCCGCAGGATCGCGTAGAACGGCAGGAAGTACCATTCCGGAACAATGTGGGCCGGCGTCACCAGCGGGTTGGCAGCGATGTAGTTGTCCGCGTGGCCGAGGGCGTTGGGCATGTAGAAGACGAAGGTCGCGAAGAGGATGAGGAAGACGCTCATCGCAAAGCCGTCCTTCACCGTCGCGTACGGGGTGAAGGGCACGGTATCGGCCTTCGACTTGGGCTCGACGCCGGTCGGGTTGTTCTGACCGACGACGTGCAGGGCCCAGACGTGCAGCACGACCACGCCGGCGATCACGAACGGCAGCAGGTAGTGCAGCGAGAAGAAGCGCTTGAGCGTCGGCTCGTCGACCGCGAAGCCGCCCCACAGGAGGGTGGTGATGGTCTCGCCGACGATCGGGAAGGCGCCCAGCAGATTGGTGATCACGACCGCGCCGTGGAAGCTCATCTGGCCCCAGGGCAGGACGTAGCCCATGAAGGCCGTGGCCATCATCAGCAGGTAGATCACGCAGCCCAGGATCCAGAGGACCTCGCGCGGGGCCTTGTAGGAGCCGTAGTAGAGGCCCCGGAACATGTGCAGGTAGACGGCGATGAAGAACATCGACGCGCCGTTGGAGTGGATGTAGCGGATCAGCCAGCCGTAGTTGACGTTCCGCATGATGTGCTCAACCGAGTTGAACGCACCGGCCGCGCTGGGCGTGTAGTGCATCGCCAGCACGATGCCGGTGATGATCTGCACGCCGAGGCAGAGGCTGAGGATGCCCCCGAAGGTGTACCAGTAGTTCAGGTTCCGCGGCGTCGGGTAATCGACGAAGCTGTCCCAGACCAGGCGGCCGACGGGGAGGCGGGCGTCCATCCAGCGGGAGAACGCGTTCTTGGGTTGGTAGGTCGAATGTCCGCTCATCTACGTCAGCCGATCTTGACCTTGGTGTCGGAAAGGAAGGCGTACTCGGGCACCACCAGGTTCAGGGGCGCCGGGCCTTTGCGGATGCGGCCGGAGGTGTCGTAGTGCGACCCGTGGCAGGGGCAGAACCAGCCCTGGTAGTCGCCGCCGCCGACCGTGGGCACGCAGCCCAGGTGAGTGCAGGAGCCGACGAGGACCAGCCACTGGGCCTTGCCCTCCTTGTGGCGCTCCGCGTCGGGCTGGGGATCGGGCATCGAGGCCCCATCGTCCTTAACCGCCGCGTCAACCTGCGCCTGCGTCCGGTTCCGGATGAACAGGGGCTTGCCGCGCCAGTTGATCGTGACCTGCATGCCGGGCTCGATCTTCGTCAGATCGTACTCGACGCTGGCCAGGGCCATCGTGTCGGCCGACGGGTTCATCTGGGCGATGAACGGCCAGGCCACAGCGGCGCCACCGACCGCGGCTGCGGAGATGGCTGCGATGTGAATGAAGTCCCGGCGGGTAGGATCTTCCCCGCCAGACGGGTTTGCTGCATTCGCGGCGGAATCGACCACCTTGAGATCACCCTTCAGAAACGCCGCGCCCAGGAAGTGTCGCGGCCTGTAAATCGTTTCGGTTCCGGCGAGCCGTGGCGCGGGCGAGTCACCTCGCCTGAATCGTCGCAGCCCCGTCGATAGCCCGTGGCGTGACCGATTAGTGCGCGTCACGGGCTTTTTCAACAGACCATGTAGGGTTTCTGCCCTTGCGGGCCAGATGGACGTCGCCGGCCAAGGCTGTAAAACGCCAGCCATGACCGACTCCGAGCGCCTCCAAGACCGCAAGAACCGGGCCCAGGCTTGGTTCGAATCCCTTCGCGACCAGCTCCACGCCGCGTTCGAAGCGCTGGAGGACGAGGCCCCCGCAGACCTGTATCCGGGCGATCCGGGCCGTTTTGAGCGTAAACCCTGGGCCCGCGAGGCCGGTGGCGGCGGCGTGATGGGCATGATGCACGGTCGCTTCTTCGAGAAGGTCGGGGTCCACACCTCGGTCGTGCACGGGACCTTCACCCCGGAGATGGCCAGGACCATTCCCGGCGCCGAAGAGGACCCGCGCTTTTTCGCCACAGGGGTTTCTCTGATCGCCCACATGCGCAGCCCGCGCGTGCCGGCGGTGCACATGAACACGCGCTTCATCTGCACGACCAGGGGCTGGTTCGGCGGCGGCGGCGACCTGACCCCGCTGCTGGGCTACCAGCGCCAGCAGGACTTCCCCGACGCCGTGGCCTTCCACGCCGCGTTCAAGGACGCCTGCGACCGCCACGACCCGACCTGGCACGCGAAGTACAAGGCCTGGTGCGACGAGTACTTCTTCCTGCCCCACCGCAACGAGCCGCGCGGCATCGGCGGAATCTTCTACGACCACCACGACAGCGGCGACTGGGACCGCGACTTCGCCTTCACCCGCGACGTCGGAGAGGCCTTCCTGGACATCTATCCGAAGATCGCCCGTGGCCGGATGCATGAACCCTGGACCGAAGCCGAGCGGGAGGAGCAGCTGATCCGTCGCGGCCGCTACGTGGAGTTCAACCTGCTCTACGACCGGGGCACGACCTTCGGCCTGAAGACCGGCGGCAACGTCGAGTCGATCCTCAGCTCGATGCCGCCGACGGTGAAGTGGCCGTAGGCGAAGCGGCCTAGAACACCATCCCCTGGGCCACGGCCTTCAGCCGCTCCACCGCCGCCAGCTTGTCGTCGATGAAGTCCAGGTCGATCCACCACTCCTCGACCTCGCGCAGGACCTGTCCGACCAGCGGGCCCTTGGGCACGCCGGCGGCGATGACTTCCTCGCCGGTCAGGGGGAAGGTCGGGGCAGTCCAGGATTCCGCCAGCGGGATCAGCGCCCGCCACTGCGGGGCGGCGGCGTTGCGGTCGGATCCCGCCCAGGCCAGCTTTACCCGGTCGACGAAGGCGCGGGCCCCGACGGCGTAGACGCCGCGCCGGGTCTCGCGCGGGCTCATCCAGGACACGATGCGCGGCGTGCGGCCGGCGGCGGCGACCAGCCGGTCCTTCAGGGCGTTGGACAGCCGCAGCCGCTCGGCGACGTCCTGGGCGACCTTGGGATCGTCCGGGATCATCGCCGCCAGTCGGAGTTCAGGATCGTTCTCGAACAGCTGCGAGCTCTCGATCTCCACCAGCTTCTCGAAGCGGGTCAGGGCCTTGACCTGCGGCAGGACGGCGCCGAGCACGCCGGTGGCGGCCATCAGGCGCAGGGCCGAGCGGGGATCGTCGGCCGCCAGCAGCTTCAACAGCTCCTTCTGTGTCCGCTCGGCCGCACGGCCCGACAGCATGCCCTTCAGCGCCTTGCAGGCGGCGAGGGCGGCGGAGTCCGGCTCGCCCCGGCCGTACCAGGCCTGAAAGCGGAAGAAGCGCAGGATGCGCAGGTAGTCCTCGCGGATGCGGGTCATCGCATCGCCCACGAAGACGATCCGCCCGGCCAGGGCGTCGGCGACGCCCTCCCCCGTCGGGTCGAAGATGCGACCGTCGCCATCGGCGTAGAGGGCGTTGAGCCGGAAGTCGCGGCGGATGGCGTCCTCGGACCAGTCCTGGGTGAAGGCGACCACGGCGCGGCGGCCGTCGGTCGAGACATCCTTGCGCAGGGTGGTGACCTCATAGGTCCGACCACTGGAGATGGCGGTGACGGTCCCGTGGTCGACGCCGGTCGGCACCACCTTGATTCCTGCCGCCTCCAGCGCCTCGGTCACCTGGTCAGGCGTGAGGGTCGTGGCGATGTCGATATCGTCGATCGGCTGCTTGAGCAGGGTGTTCCGCACGCAGCCGCCGACAAAGCGGGCGCAGCCGGCGAAGCCGCGGGCCTCGAGGGCCTCGATGACGGCGCGGGTCGCCGGCAGGGTCATCCAGGGCTGAACGCCGATGGTGTCAGGCAAGGTCACTGAGGTGGTCATAGGCAAGGGCTTACGACGACGCGGCGCGGGTGGAAAGTGACCACCGCGTCACTTTGAAGTCAGGCCGCCGTCGCGCCGTACAGCCGGTCGTAGAGCGCCCGCAGCATGCCCGCGGTCGCGCCCCAGATCAGCTGGTTTTCCCAGGTCATGGCGTAGAAGTGGCGGCGTTGGCCATCGGGAAGGTCGTAGTGACGGCGCTCGTAGTTGGCAGGGTCCATCAGGAAGCCGAAGGGCGTCTCGAAGACATCGGCCACCTCGTGCGGATTGGGCGTGAACGACAGGTCCGGCGGCACGAACCCGACCACCGGCGTGACCAGGAAGCCGGTGCCGGTGCGGTAGGGCGTCGACAGGCCAGCCAGCGAGACGTGCGACGGCGACAGGCCCACCTCTTCCTCCGCCTCGCGCAGCGCAGCCTGCCAGGGCGTCTCGCCCGGGTCCATGCGACCGCCGGGAAAGGCCACCTGGCCCGTATGGCTGCGCAGGGTGTCGGAGCGCCGGGTCAGCAGGACCGAGAGCCCTTCCCTGCGCTCGATCAACCCGACGAGGACGGCGGCCGGCCGCACGGCGATCGGCTCGCCCGTATTCATCATCGGGTTGAGGTCGAAGTCCGACCGGGCCTCCCGGGATGGCGTCGGCGCATCGACCGGGTCGAGGCGGCGGCCGATCCAGTCGCGCAGCTCGTCGGCCGGAGCGTTCGGGTTCACGCCGCCGGCCCCACCGCGAACCAGGCGCCGTTCGATACGACGCCCATGACGCCGTCGCGCTCCTGCGCCATCTCGACCAGCTCATAGAACACCGGCCGGGCGATCAGCGCCTCCAGCCCCCGCCGGACGTGGACATAGGGGCGCGGCTCGCCGGTCACCGGATCCATCTCGACGCGGATCGGGTTGTCCGGTCCGGCCTCGACCTCGTCGCCGACATTGGTCAGGAAGCGCAGGGCCTCGCCGTCGCGGTCGACGCGCACGGCGATGAAGGGCGCGTCCTCGACGACGATCTTCATCTTCTCGACCGGCGTGACCAGGTGATAGCCGTCCGGATCCAGCCGCAGCACGGTCGAGAACAGCCGCACCAGCGCTTCGCGGCCGATCGGCGTGCCCTCGTGGAACCAGACGCCGTCCTTGCGGATGCGGATGTCGATCTCGCCACAGTGGGCCGGATTCCACAGATGCACCGGCGGCAACCCGCGGCCCGGCGCCTGTTTGGCGGCGGCGAGGACGGAATCGAGACCTTGGGACGGCTGGCTCATGCCGCCAATGTAGAGGCCTCTCGCGCCGGGGAAAGCAACTCGTCGCTGCGTTCGACCATCCGTTGCCAAAAGTGACGCATGTGTCATCTTCGCGGAAAGAGCGCCCCGCCTGACGACGGCGGAAAAACCCCGGGAGCGGAATGCCATGCGAAGAATCCTCGGAGGCCTGTTCAGGATCATGCCTCTCCTGTTCGGGCTCGGCTTTCTCGGACCGCTCGTCGCCCAGCTGCTGACCCTGGCCGGCTGGGCGCCGCCCTGGGGGCTCGCACCGCTCGCCGTCGGCATGGTCATCGGCGGGGCCTGGGGCGGGGTGGCCGTCCTGACCGGGCGGTGGCTCTGATGGTTGCGGTTCCCGATGTTGCGGCCTTGCGCGCGATGGACCCCAGGGCGCTGAACCGTCTCGAGAAGACGGTGGCTGACCAGTTCATGGGCGGCCTGCCCTGGGGATCCATCGCCTGGGGCCTGGGCAACCTTGCCGTCTGGTTGTCGCTATGGCCGCTGACGCTGAGCGGCCTGCTGCCCCTCTGGATCGCCTTCCCGGTTGCGATCCTGAACGTGATGCTCAGCTACCTGCCGTCGCACGAGGCGCAGCACCGGATCATCGCCCGCGAGGGTGAACCGCTGTTCTGGCTCAACGAGCTGGTCGGGTACCTCTCGACCATTCCGCTCGTGCTGCCCTACCAGGTCGCACGGTTGACCCACTACGAGCACCACACCCACTGCAACGATCCGGTGCTTGACCCGGACATCGGCACCAAGGCCGCCGGCCCGTGGCAGTCGATCGCCAACAGCATCGCCCGGCGACAGCCCGGGTCGACCGCTCAGTCCGCGTATGGGGACTGTCTCGCCCGCCTCGGCACGCCGGAGGCCCAGACGGCCGGCCTTCAGGCGCTGGCGGCGCAACTGGGCTATCTCGGAGTGCTGTTCGCCATGGCCTGGACCGGACACGCGCTGGAGGCGGCGCTGTTGTGGTGGCTGCCGCGGCACATCGGCGTCACCTACATCGAGTTCTTCCTCAGCTGGGCGCCGCATCACCCCGGGACCGGGCGGGGTCGCTACCGCGACACCCGCGCCTTCCGCAGCGCTGTCGGTAACATCGGGTCGATGGGCATGCAGTTCCACATCGTGCATCACCTGTATCCGCGCATTCCGCTGATGCGGACGCCGGCGGCCTACCGGGCGCTGAGACCGATCCTCGAGGCGCGCGGCTGCGACCTGGAGAAGCTCTAGGCGGCGGAGGCCGAGACGAGCCCTGCCAGCCCGTCGGCCCCGCCCTCGCGCAGGGCCTTCAGCAGCACGCGGCGCTGGTCGACCGGCCCGGGCATCACCACGCCCTTCGCCGGCGCGGCCGAGAAGCCGACGCGCTCGAAGTAGGGGGCGTCGCCGACGAGCAGCACAGCCGCCCAGCCTCCCTCGGCCGCCGCCTGGCAGGCCATCTCGACCAGGGTCTGGCCGATGCGGTGCTTGCGCATCTGAGCCTCCACCGCGATGGGGCCGAGGAAGACCACCGGAGCCTCGCCGATGGCCACCGGCCACATGCGCACCGATCCGACCAGCCGCCCGCCGTCCCAGGCGGTGAAGGACAGGTCGGGCAGCAGGCTGTTGGTCTCCCGCAGACGTTCAGCGGCTTTCGCATGGCGTCCGGGGCCGAAGGCGCGGTCGATCAGGGTGTCGATCAGGGGAGCGTCGTGCGGCCCTTCGGGCCGGTAGGCGATGTCGGTCATGTCGGAAGCTTCACGGAAGGAACAGGGGAACGGAGCCCCGCGCCTTCGGAGGCGGGGGCGGTCAGACGTCCGCGCGGCGCGCGCGGCGGATCGTTCGTCGGAGGCTGCGCATAGCGCCCTCGTTCCACCGTGACAGAGGCGGCGCACATACGCACCGCTGCCGCGCGCGTCAACGACGGTTGCGAGACGCGGTTTCCGGGCGCAAAGGGATTTGATCCATGTCCGAGCCCACCGAATCCGACACGTCCATGCGCGCCCTGCTCCGGCAGGGCGATTTCGTTCGCTTCTGGCTGTCGCGCTGGACGGCCGTGCTGGGCGTGCAGATCCAGTCGGTGGCGCTGGGCTGGCACGTCTACAGCCTCGCCCGCGAGACCATGGACGTGCCCCGCGCCGCCTTCATGGTCAGCCTGATCGGACTGGTCTCGTTCGTGCCGGTGCTGCTGCTGGCCCTGCCGGCCGGGGAGACCGCCGACCGCTATGATCGGCGGACCATCCTGAAGTTCACCTATGCGGGCGAGATCGCCATCGCCGCCCTCCTTATGGTCGCGACCCTGACCGGGAACGACTCGATCCCGCTGCTGCTGGGCGCGGCCTTTCTGTTCGGCGTCTGCCGCGCCTTCTTTGCCCCGGCCAATACGGCGATGGGACCCATGCTCGTGCCGCGCGCGCTGCTGCCCCGGGCCATCGCCTGGAACAGCCTGGCCTGGCAGACCGCCTCCATCGCCGGGCCGGCGCTGGGCGGGGTGCTGGTCGCCTGGTCGACGGGGTGGTCCTACGCCGTGGCGCTGGTCTTCTATGTCATCGCCGGCCTGACCATCCTGCTGATCCGCTCGAACACCAGACCCGAGGTGCAGCCCGGCTCGCGCTGGGCGCTGATGAAGGAGGGGCTGGTCTACGTCTGGACCAACAAGATCGTCTTCGGCGCCATCTCGCTGGATCTGGCCGCCGTTATCCTGGCCGGCGCCACCGCCATGCTGCCCGTCTACGCCCGCGACGTTCTGCATGTGGGACCGGAGGGCTTCGGCATCCTGCGCGCGGGTCCCGCCATCGGCGCCGCCGCCATGGCCTTCTACCTGGCCGCCGTCCCGATCCGCGGCAAGGCCGGGATGATCATGTTCGTCTCCGTGGGCATCTTCTGCGTCGGCACGGTGGTGTTCGGCGCCTCGAAGGTGATGTGGCTGTCGGTCACAGCGCTGGTCATCCTGGGCGCGGCGGACATGATCAGCGTCTACATCCGCCAGACCCTGATCCAGCTGGTCACGCCCGACCACATGCGCGGCCGCGTGGCGACGGTGTCGTCGCTGTTCATCGGCGCCTCCAACGAGCTGGGCGAGTTCCGCGGCGGGGTGGTGGCGCGGTTCATAGGACCGGTGGCGGCCGTGGTCTGGGGCGGCGTCGGGGCGCTGGTCGTCACAGGACTTTGGGCCAGGCTGTTCCCCGAGCTTCGTAAGGCCGACAGGCTTGCGTGACGCTGCGTCGGCGGCCTAGATCGCGGCCAACGCGCAAGAATAGTCCAAGGGAGACCCGGCATGGGCGTGCTTGAAGGCAAGGTTGTTCTGGTCACCGGCGCCGCCGGCGGCATCGGCAAGGAGTGCGCCCTGCTCGCGGCGCGCGAGGGCGCCAAGGTGGTCGTCAACGACCTGGGCGGCAGCGTCGGCGGCGGCGACGAGGGCGACGCCGGTCCGGCCCAGCAGACGGCAAACGAAATCAACGCCGCCGGCGGCGAGGCCGTGGCCAACTCCGACAGCGTGTCCAGCATGGCCGCGGTGAGGGGCATGGTCGAGCAGGCGAAGGACACCTTCGGCGGCCTGCACGCCATCATCAATCCGGCCGGCATCCTGCGCGACAAGATGTTCCACAAGATGGACGACGAGGACTGGGACAAGGTCATCGAGGTCCACCTGCGCGGCGCCTACAACGTCTCCCGCGCCTCGGTGGAGCTGTTCCGCGACCAGCAGGAAGGCTCTTACGTCCACTTCACCTCGACCAGCGGCCTGATCGGCAACATCGGCCAGGCCAACTACGCCGCCGCCAAGCTCGGCGTGATGGGCCTCTCGCGCATCCTGGCGATGGAGGGGGCGATCAAGAACGTCCGCTCCAACATCATCGCGCCCTTCGCCTGGACGCGCATGATCGCCACCATCCCGGTCAAGGACGAGGCGTCCGCCCTGCGCGTCGACCGCATGAAGAACGCCATGCGCGCCGACCAGGTGGCCCAGCTGGCCGTCGCCCTCGCCTCCCCCGAGGCCAAGGACGTCAGCGGCCAGATCTTCGCCGTGCGCGGCAACGAGGTCATCCTGTTCGACCAGCCGCGGCCGGTCCGCAACATGGCCAACCTCGACGGCTGGACCCCTCGCTCGCTGCTCGACGTGGCCCTCCCGGCCATGAAGAACAGCTTCTTCGACACCGGCGCCTCGGCGTCCGTGTTCCCCTACGACCCGATCTGATACGCCACCGACTTCCCTCCCCTTCATGGGGAGGGAGAGGCTGCGCAGCAGCCGAGGGTGGGGCAGCAGCCAGCCACTCCGGCGCGGCGTCGTTATCCCCCACCCGGCCCTTCGGGCCACCCTCCCCATGAAGGGGCGGGAAAATCTCGGAGAAGTCCCATGCGCCGCGCCGCCATCGTCAGCCCCCTCCGCACCGCCGTCGGCAAGTTCCAGGGAGCGCTCTCGAGCATGACCGCCGGCGAGATCGGCGGCGTCATCATCAAGGAACTGGTCGAGCGCACGAAGATCGATCCCGAGCGGATCGACGACGTCACCTTCGCCCACGGCTATCCGAACGGCGAGGCGCCCTGCATCGCCCGCTGGTCGCTGCTGCAGGCCGGCCTGCCCATCGGTATTCCCGGCGTCTCGATGGACCGCCGCTGTGGCTCTGGCCTGCAGGCGGTGATCGACGCGGCCATGCGCATCCAGACCGGCGCGGCCGACGTGGTCATCGCCGGCGGCTGCGAAAGCATGAGCAACGTCGAGTACTACTCCACCGACATGCGCAACGGCGCTCGCGCCGGCTCGGTGACCATGCACGACCGCCTCGCCCGGGGCCGGGTGATGAGCCAGCCGATCGAGCGGTTCGGCGTCATCAGCGGCATGATCGAGACCGCCGACAACCTGGCCCGCGACTACCAGATCAGCCGCGAGGAGGCCGACGAGTACGCGGTGATGAGCCACCAGCGCGCCACTAAGGCCTGGGCCGAGAACCGCTTCGCCGACGAGCTGGTGCCGGTCTCGGTCAAGCAGCGGAAGGGCGATCCGGTCATCTTCGCCCACGACGAAGGCTATCGCCCCGACGCCACGATGGAATCGCTCGGCAAGCTGCGCGCCATCGAGAAGGACGGCGTGATCACCGCCGGCAACGCCAGCCAGCAGAACGATGCCGGCGCCGCCTGCCTGGTCGTGGCCGAGGACAAGCTGGAGGAGCTGGGCCTGGAGCCGATCGGCTGGTTCCACAGCTGGGCGGCGGCCGGCTGCGAGCCCTCGCGGATGGGCATCGGCCCGGTCCCCGCCGTCGAACGCCTGTTCGCCCGCACCGGCCTGGGCTGGAGCGACATCGACCTGGTCGAGCTGAACGAGGCCTTCGCGCCGCAGGTTCTGGCCGTGCTGAAGGGCTGGAAGTGGGACGACCGCGACAAGCTCAACGTCAACGGCGGCGGCATCAGCCTAGGTCACCCGATCGGCGCGACAGGCGGCCGCATCCTGGCCAACCTGCTGCACGAGATGCAGCGCCGCGAGGTCCGCTACGGCCTGGAGACCATGTGCATCGGCGGCGGCCAGGGCATCGCGGCGGTGTTCGAGCGGGCTTGATGCCCTGCGGGCTTCGACACGCGCCTGCGGCGCTGCTCAGCATGACGTTAGGGATAGCCTTCTCAACGTCATCCTGAGCAACCCGCGCAGCGGGCGTGTCCAAGGACGCAACGCGCCTACCCCCAGCGCGCCCGCCACTGGTCCCGCGTGACTTCCCAGTAGATCGACGTCCGCGTCGACCCGTCCGGTCGCACGGCCTCGCGCGTGCCCATGCGCACGAAGCCGGCCGCGTCGATCAGCTTCGCGGAGCGCACGTTGTCGAGCGCGGCGGTCAGGCACATCATCCGCACCCCGAGCGTGTCGAAGATCCAGCCGAAGGTGTGGAGGGCCCCGGCCCCGCCCTGCCCGCCGCTCTGTCGGCTTCGGGCCAGGGCGCCGGCCAGCTCGGCCGCCGAACGGTCGGGCCAGACGCTGACGCAGCTGTAGCCGACGATGACGCCCGTCTCGTCGCGGGTCAGGATCAGCAGCCGCCGGCCCTCCTGCCGCAGCGCCTCGCTGTCGGCGATCCAGCGGCCGACGCTCTCCCGCGAGAAGGGCCGGGGCAGGTCGTAGATGGCGTCCGACACCTCCGGATCGAGCAGGAAGGCCAGCAGATCGGCGGCATCCGCCGGGCCGGCCAGCGACCGCCCCGGGCCCAGGGTCGACAGGTCCGCCGCCAGCACCGCCGCACAGATCGCCTCAGCCTCCCGAGGCGAGACCTCCAGCACGGTGTCCGGCGGGGCGCTCACCGGCCCAGGACCGCCAGCGCCTCGCCGTCCAGCCGCCAGATGGCGTGGTCCTGCGGCGCGGCGCCCAGCCGGCTGTAGAAGGCCTCGCCGCCGGTGTTGCCGCGCATGACCGCCCATTCGATGCGGGGCAGGTCCTCGGCGGCGCAGCGCCTGGCGAGGCTGGCCATCAGCGCCCGGCCCGCGCCGGTCCCGCGGGCTCCGTCGGTCACGAACAGGTCCTCAAGATAGATGCCCTTGCGACCCGTCCAGCTGGAGAAGGTGTAGAACCAGGTCGCAAAGCCCAGCAGCGCGCCGTCCTGCTCGGCCATCTCGCAGACGGCGTAGGGCGCCGGGCCGAAGAAGGCGTGGCGGATGTCCTCGAGCGAGGCCTTCGCCTCCTCGATGTGCTCGTGGTGTTCGGCGAGGTCGCGGACGAACTGATGGATCGCCGCCGCGTCCTCCGGCCGCGCCGGGCGGACGGTGACGCTCATCCGATCTTGACCCCGGGGGGCGGGACGCTGTCGGCCGGCACGAAAAAGTCTGGCATCAGGGGTTTGGTCGAGTCGACACGGTACTGGTCGAAGTCGCGCACGCCCTCCTCGTACAGGAAGCTGTCGTCGATCAGGAAGTTGCCGCTGAACTCGGACGCCTTCTTCAGGAAGATGGCGTGGGCGGCGTCGGCCATGATGTCGACGGTGCGGCAGTGCTTCATGCCCTCGTCGCCGGCCAGCGCGAACTGGATAGCGGCGGTGGCGATGCCGGTGCGGGGCCACAGGCCGTTGAAGGCGATGCCGTCGTCCCTGTACTCGTCGGCCATGCCCATCATGAACATGCTCATGTTGTACTTGGCGACCGTGTAGGCGACGTGCCGGCCGAACCAGTGCGGGCTCATGTCGAGCGGCGGCGACAGGGCCAGCACGTGGGGATTGGCCGCCCGCTTCAGGTGCGGGATGCAGGCCTTGGTGGTCAGGAAGGTCCCGCGCGCATTGATCTGGTGCATCAGGTCATAGCGCTTCATGTCCGTCGCCTCGGTCGGCGTCAGGCTGATGGCGCTGGCGTTGTTGACGCAGATGTCGATACCGCCGAAGGCCGCGACCGTCCGCTCGACGGCGTCGTAGACCGAAGCCTCGTCCCGCACGTCGACGATCAGCGGCAGGGCCTTGCCGCCCGCCGCCTCGATCTCCGCCGCCGCCGAGTAGATCGTGCCCGGCAGTTTCGGGTGCGCCTCGGCGGTCTTGGCGGCGATGGCGACATTGGCCCCGTCCCGCGCCGCGCGCAGCCCGATGGCCAGGCCGATGCCCCGGCTGGCCCCGGTGATGAAGAGGGTCTTGCCGGCGAGGCTCATGATCTGTGCTCCCTGGTCTTCAAAGTGCTCATCCCCGCTGCGGGGAGGCAGACGCTCTACCCGACGGTCTCTTCCGACAGCGCCCACAGCCGGTCGGCGCTCTCGGGGTCCAGCGCATGGGGCATGACGCCGACCCAGGGAACCTCCTTGGTCCAGGGCCCCGCCTGGGCGCAGTCCTCCAGGTAGAGGCCGCCGACGCCTTCCAGCTCGGCGCCCACCGCCGCCCAGACGCTGGTCGAGGCGCCCTGCTCGGTCGTCTTGAAGCCGTCGCGGATCTTTCCGGTCGCCTCGTCGATCCAGCCCAGGGCGACCATCTCCTCGTGCGGCAGGTGGCGCTGCAGCGGGGTCATGATGCCGCCCGGCATGACGGCGTTGGCGGTGACGCCCTGGTCCTTGAACCGCCGGTGGAAGCCGACCGCGAACAGGGCGTTGGCCGTCTTGGCCTGGCCGTAGCTCTCCCACTTGTCGTAGGCGCGGGTGGTGTAGTGCGGGTCTTCCCAGTTGATGCCCGACCGGCGGTGGCCGATCGACGAGAGGCTGATCAGCCGCGAGGCCTTGCCGGACCCTTGCGCGCCCGCGACCAGCGCCGGCGCCAGCAGCGTCCCCAGCAGGAAGTGGCCGAAGTGGTTGGTGCCGATCTGCATCTCGAAGCCGTCCTTGGTCCGGTCCAGGGGACAGGCCATGACGGCGGCGTTGTTGATCAGGATATGCAGCGGCTTGCCGGCCCAGCGGTCGGCGAAGGCGCGGATCGAGGCCAGCTCCGACAGATCGAGCATCTCGAACCGGGTCTTGCCGGGCGCAGTCTTGTCGATGTCGGTGATGGCCTCGCGGGCCAGGTCCGGCTTGCGGGCGGCGATGACCACCTCGGCGCCGGCTTCGGCCAGCGCACGGGCGGTCTCGATACCGATGCCGGTGGCGGCGCCGGTGACGATGGCGGTCTTGCCGGACAGGTCGTGGCCGGCGACGACCTCGCGCGCCGGCGTGAAGGCTCCGAAGGCCGAAGTGATGCGGTCGGTCATGTCTCGCTCCCGTCGCGGCCTCTTCCCGGGCCGGATCTCAAGCCGCATCCTGCACCACCAACCGGCGTTCGGCCTAGAGGCGATGGAAGGCGCGGTCAGCCCGCTCTCGTCACAGCTTCCTGAAATACCGCGCCACCGGCCAGCGTTCGAAGCCGTGGGCCTCGTAGGTGGCCCTGGACGCGGCATGGCCCGGATCGTCGCCGGTCTCGACCAGCACGATCTCCAGACCCGCCGACCGGAAGATTTCCAGCGCGTGATCCATCAGGGCGCGGGCGACGCCGCGGCGCTGGGCGGCGGGGTCGACGGCCAGGATGTAGACCTCGCCCATCCGGTCCTCCAGGTGCGTGCGAAGGCCGATCCAGCCGAGCAGGACCCCGCCCTCCCGCGCCACGAAGACCGGGACGTCCGGGTCCGCCAGGCAGGCGCCGATGTCGGCCGTCTGCCGCGTCGCCCAGCCCTGCGGATAGAAGGCGCGATAGACGTAGTCGGGCACGGCCGGCTCCATCGTCTCGAACACAGGCGCCCAGGCGCGGAGCGACAGTACCAGGACCGCCGCCTCATCGGCGGGTTTGTACGGCTCGATCTGCAAAGGCTTGCTCGCTCAGCGGTGGTCGGGGACGGATCAAGGTATCCCCCAAGCCTACCCCACCTTGCTGAAGTCCGCCGGCCGGCGCTGGGCGAAGGCGGCGAAGGCTTCTGCCGCTTCGGGGCTCTTCAGGCGGGCGGCGAAGTGGGCGCCCTCTTCGTCCATGCGGGCGGCCAGCTGCTCGGCGTCGCGCATCAGACCCTTGGTCACCGTCAGGGCGCCGAGCGGGCGTTTGGCCAGCGCCTGGGCGATGTGCAGGGCGCGGGCGTCGACCTCGTCCTCGGGCAGGGCCTCGTTGGCGATGCCCCAGGCCTCGGCCTTGCGACCGTCGACCGCCTCGCCGAGCGCGAACATGGCGTAGGCGCGGGCGTGGCCGATTCGGCTGGGCAGGGTCAGGCTGGAGGCCGCCTCCGGCACCAGGGCCAGGTTCACGAACGGCACGGTCAGCTTCGCCGTGTCGGCGATGTAGACCAGGTCGCAGTGCAGCAGCATGGTCGTGCCGACCCCGACGGCCAGGCCGCGCACCGAGGCTACCAGCGGCTTCTTCGCGTGGGCCAGGGCCTTGAGGAAGCGGCCGACGTTGCGTTCGCCGCGGGCGCCGGTGTCCTGGGAGGCGTTCTGGGCGGCAAAGTCGGAAAGGTCGTTGCCGGAGGTGAAGCTGTCGCCCCGCGAGTTGAACAGGACGACCCGCACCGCAGGGTCCTTCTCGGCGGCGACCAGACTGTCGGCCAGCACGCCGTACATGGCGTCGGTGATGGCGTTCTTCTTGTCCGGCCGGTTGAAGGTCAGGGTCATGACGCCGTCCTGGACGGCGACGAGGATGTGGTCGGTCATGGAATCATCGTCTCCGAAAAGGGGGTCAGGCGGCCCGGTACCAGACCACGCCGTGTTCGTCCGTCTCGGCCAACGCCTGCCCGCGCTCGATCAGGCAGTTGATGTGCGCCAGCCCCTCCCCGGTGGCCATGCCGAGCAGTTCGGGGCCGATGTGACGGGCGAACAGGGCGCCGAACACGTCGATGGCCCGCCTGGGCTCCGTCGACAGCAGCTTCTGCAGCCGGCCCAGCGACCGCTCGTGGCCGTTGATCAGGTGGTCGAGCCGGGCGTGCAGGCCATGGAACGGATCATTGTGCGCCGGCAGGACCAGCACCTCGTCCGGCACGGCGGCCTTCACCTTGGCGCAACTGCTCATCCAGTCCTGAAGCGGATCGGCGTCCGGCTCGGTCGGGAAGACCGAGACGTTGGACGAGATGCGCGGCAGCACCTGGTCGCCGCTGATCAACAGCTTCAGCTCCGGGCAGTAGAGGCAGGCGTGGTCGGGGGAGTGGCCGTTGCCGGTCACCACGCGCCAGACGTGGTCGCCGATGAGGAACTCCTCGCCGTCGTTCAGCCGGCGGTAGCTGTCGGGAAGCTGGTAGATGGCCTTGCCGAAGCCGCCGAAACGGGTGCGGTAGTTCTCGATGGCGTCCTCGTCCCAGCCGGCGGCCTTGTAGAATCGCAGGCCGTCCTCGGGCGCCTCCCGGCCGGTGTCGGCGACCAGCATGCGGCACTGCAGGTACTCCAGACGGGTCATCCACAGACGGCAGTCGAACTTGCGGGTCATCCAGCCGGCGAGGCCGATGTGATCGGGGTGCAGGTGGGTGACGATCACCCGGGTGATCGGCTTGCCCTCAAGGCCTTCCTTGAAAGCGGTGCGCCAGGCCTGGGCCGTCTCGCGGGTCTGCAGGCCTGTGTCGACCACCGCCCAGCCCTCGCCATCGGCGATGGCCCAGACATTGATGAACTGCAGCGGGCCGCCCAGCGGCATCCGCAGCCATTTCACGCCGGGCGCCGCCTCACGCACGTCTCCGGTCCCGACCTCGGGGCCGGTCTCGAAGGGATAATCCAGTTTCGGACGCCGAACCTCGGTCGCCGACTCTTCCATGCCGTCCCGCAACTTGCTGCTCTCCCGATGAATACCCCCATCATCCGCCGTTCAGCGCGAGGCCGCAATTAGGACGCTGCGTAAGGGCATCTTGACCGTGAAAAGAAGCGCGCGTTTAAGTCCCCGCGAGGAAACACCCCAGGAGTTACAGACCATGCGGTTCATCGGAATCGGCCTAGCGGCGGCCCTGTCGCTGGCGGTCATGGCGCCCGCCGCCGTGATGTCAGCCCCCAAGAAGCCCGCCGCGGCGGCCGCCGCGCCCGACGGCCTGGACCCCAAGGCCCGCGCAGCCGGTATGGCGGCGGTGCCGGCCCTGCTGACACAGAGCGGCCACACCTGCACGCTCGCTGAGGCCCGTCTGATCGGCGAGGACAAGAAGTCCGGCCAGAGCTACTACGAATTCTCCTGCTCCGCCGGCGTCGGCGGCGTCATCGTCGGCAAGAAGGACGGCACGGCGCCCTCCTATTACAACTGCCTCGAGACCAACAAGCCGCAGGCCGACGGCAAGCCGAGCTCGCTGTTCTGCAAGCTGGCCGGCAACGCCGACCCGAAGGCGCAGCTGGCCCCGTTCGTCGCCAAGACCCCGGTCACCTGCCCGATCGTCAACGCCCGCGCGATCGGCGCCAGCCCGACCAGCACCTACTTCGAACTCGGCTGCGCCGACGGCTCGGGCTTCATCCTGGTGACCTCCACCCCGATGTCGCTGGACAAGGACATCAAGATGAACACCTGCCTGGCCTACGCGCCGGGCGGCAACATCTCCTGCGAGCTGACCACCCGCGAGGCCCAACTGGGCCTGGTCGACACGCTGATGGCGTCCACCGGCAAGAACTGCGCTGTCACGGACAAGCGCTACATCCTGACCACCATCAACCTCTCGACCTACTACGAAGTGGCCTGTCAGGACGGCAAGGGCTACGTCCTTGAGCGCAACGCGGCCGGCGCCCTGGCCCGCACGATCGACTGCGCCAACGCCCCGTCGGGCGCCGAGTGCACCCTGACCGACGCCCGGGAAGCCAAGACCGAGCAGGCCGGCCTCTACAGCCGCCTGGCCGCCAAGGCCGGCTTCGCCTGCACCGTCGGCAAGTACGCGATGTTCCCGTCCAAGGCCCGCGAGGAAGTGGTCGAGCTGCAATGCTCGAACCGTCCGGACGGCGGCGTGGCCGTGTTCGACGCTGACGGCAACGGCAAGGTCAGCAACTGCGTCCTGTCCCTGCTGGACGGCCGCAAGTGCTCCTTCTCGGACGCCGCCGCCGCCTACCCGGCCGTGACCGCCGACCTGAAGGCGATGGGCAAGTCGACCTGCACCGTCTCCGAAGCCCGCCCGATCGGCCGCACGGCCACCGGCGACGGCTACCTGGAAGTCGGCTGCTCCGACGGCCTGCCCGGCTGGGTCCTGGTCTACGGCGGCGGCTCGAACAAGCCCAAGGAAGTGCTCTCCTGCAAGCAGGCCGCCGGCGTCGGCGGCGGCTGCAAGATCGCCAACAACGTGCGCAGCTGATCGATCAGTCGCGCGGAACTGAAGAGCCCCGCCGGAGCAATCCGGCGGGGCTTTTTCGTTGATTGCGCGGGAGCGACAGGAGCAGAGCTCGGGCGAGCGACCCTCCTCGTCATCCTCACCCTCGTGGCGAGGATGACGGTGTGTGGGGACCCCTACAGCGCCGCCTCGATAAACCGCGGCCCCGTCTGGTTCATCGCCCGCTCGAAGGCCTCGTCGAAGGCTTCGGGGGTCGAGACCCGCTCGGCGGGCAGGCCAAGACCGCCGGCCAGGCTGACCCAGTCGATGCGCGGGTTGCCGAGATCCAGCAGCTTGCTGGCCGCGGGACCGGGATTGCCGGCGCCGGTGCGGCCCATCTCGATGTTGAGGATCCGGTAGGCGTGGTTGGCGAACACCACCGTGGTCACGTCCAGCTGCTCGCGGGCGATCGTCCAGAGGCCCTGCACCGTGTACATGGCCGCGCCGTCGCCGTTGAGGCTCAGGATCTTGCGATCAGGGCAGGCGACGGCCGCGCCGATGGCGACCGGGATGCCCTGACCGATGGCGCCGCCGGTCAGCATCAGCCAGTCATGAGCCCGCGCCGTCTTCGTCGACTGGAACACCGGCAGGCCGGCGGTCACGGCGTCGTCGCTGACGATGGCGTTCTCCGGCATGTGCCGGGCGATGGAGGCGCCGATGCTGTAGGGGTTGAACGGCCCCTGCGGCATGTCCGGCAGCTTCAGTCCCTCGACGGGCGACGCCTCGGGCGCGCCCAGCGCGTCGGCCAGGGCCTGCAGCGCGGCGGGCCCATCCGCCTCACGGCCGCACAGACTGGCCACGGCGCAGCCCTCGGGCACCAGCAGGCTGGGCCGGTCGGGGTAGGCGAAGAAGGCGGCCGGCTCGACCGTCTCGACCAGCACCATCAGGTCGACGCCCTCCAGGTCGGCCAGGGCCATTTCGCCGAAGTACATCATCTTGTCGGGCGCGAACCGGCCCGCGCCGCGCGAGAGGCGGGCGACGAAGGTGTCGGTCAGCACCCGCACCCCGGCCGCCGCGATCCGGCCGGCCTGGCGCACCCCGGCGTCGAGACAGGTCGAGCCGCCCATCAGGATGACCGGCTTCTTCGCGGCCTTGATGCGGGCGGCGGTCGCCTCGACCACGCCGGCGGAGGCGGTGACCCGGACCGGACGCTCCAGCACCGGCCCCTTCACCGTGGTCTCCGACCAGGCGCTGTCGGCCGGCAGGATCAGGCTGGCGCAGCCGCCGGGCGCGCCGAAGCTGGCGCGGACCGCCTCGGCGGCCATCGGGCCCACCGAATCGGGGGTGTCGGCCGACTTGACCCACAGCGAGTTGGGCGCGGCCCAGCCGGCGATGTCGCTGTTCAGCGGGGCGTCGTACTGGCGGTGATAGGTGGCGTGGTCGCCGATGACGTTGACCACCGGCGTCGCCGCACGGCGGGCGTTGTGCAGGTTGGCCCCGCCGTTGGCGTAGCCGGCGCCCAGGTGCAGCAGGGTGCAGGCGGGCGTCCCGGTCATGCGGCCCCAGCCGTCGGCCGCCCCGGTCGCCACACCCTCGAACAGACACAGCACCGAGCGCATGCGCGGCTCGCGGTCCAGCGCGGAGACGAACTGCATCTCGCTGGTGCCCGGGTTGGCGAAACAGGCGGTGACGCCGTTGTCGGCCAGTGTGGTGATCAGGGCGTCGGCGCCGTTCATGGGTTGTCCCTTCCCTATTGTCCCCTAGGCCGTACCCTCCGTCGCGGGGACGACTCAAGGGGGGAGAGACCAATGGACCGGCGCTTCACGCTGCCGAACCTGGTGCTGGCGGCGTCGGTCGTGGCCGGCGTCAGCTACATCGCCAGCTGGAACCTGGACCTGTCGCAGGCCGCCAGCCTGACCTGGAAGGGCCTGGGCGTGGGGCTGCTGGCGGTCTACGC
>JAIYCQ010000014.1 GCA_027487945.1 Caulobacteraceae bacterium | reverse complement strand
GGGGGGGCTGGGTCATGTCGGTCATCGGGCGTTCGCCTCACCAGAGAGGAAGTTGGTCTCGACCCGGGCCTCGCCGGTCGGCGAGGTCATGGTCACGCGCACCGGAAGGTTGGCGGCGGTCAGGGCGGCCGGCGGGGCCGTTACGAAGACGCGGACGGCGCGGACTTCGTCGGGCTTGACGACCACGGCCAGACGCTCGTCGGCTGCGGCCGACCCCGGCGTCTTCAGCCGCGCGCCGGCAATGCCGTCGATTGCGATGGTGAAGGTCTGGGGCGCGAAGCTGCGGTTGGTGATCTTCAGCGTGTAGCCGTTGCGGACGGAACCGTCCTGCAGGCGGACGAACGTGGGGTTGCGGTCGCGCAGCACATGCAGGTCGACTGCCGACCGGTGGGTCAGGCCCCAGATCATCAGGCCGCTCACCACGGTCAGCGCGACCGCGTAGAACACCGTCCGCGACCGCACGAACCGGTACAGCTTCCCGGCGCCGCCGGTCTCGCGCGTCGCCACGGCGTGGTCGGTATCATAGGAGATGAGGCCGCGCGGCCGGTCCATCTTGACCATGATCTCGTCGCAGGCGTCGATGCAGAGGCCGCAGTTGATGCATTCCAGCTGGGCCCCGTCACGGATGTCGATGCCCATCGGGCAGACGACGACGCACTGGTTGCAGTCGATGCAGTCCCCGCGTCCGTCCCAGCTCTGGTTCTTCTTGTGCGGGGCGCGGGGCTCGCCCCGGTCGCGACGGTAGGTGACCTGCAGGGAGTGGTTGTCGAGCATTGCGCCCTGGATGCGGGGCCAGGGGCACATGTAGGTGCAGACCTGCTCGCGCATCGTTCCGGCGAAGACATAGGTCGTGGCCGTCAGGATGGCGCAGGACACGTAGGCGGTCATCGGGCCGGTCCCGACCCAGAAGTTCCGGATCAGGGTCGGGGCGTCGTGGAAGTAGAAGATCCAGGCGCCGCCGGTGCCGAAGGCGATGCCCAGCCAGACCGCGTGCTTGCCTGTCTTGCGCCAGAGCTTGTCGAAGCTCATCGGCGCGGCGTCGAGCTTCATGCGGGCGTTTCGGTCGCCCTCGAAGAACCGTTCGACGGCGATGAAGAGATCGGTCCAGACGGTCTGCGGGCAGGCGTAGCCGCACCACAGGCGCCCAAACAGCGCGGTGATCAGGAACAGCGCCAGCGCCGCCATCACCAGCAGGCCGGTGATGAAGTAGACCTCCTGCGGCCAGAGCTGGATGAAGAAGAAGTAGAACCGCCGTCCGGTGAAGTCGACGAGCACGGCCTGGTCGGGCAGGGCGCCGGGCCGTTCCCAGCGGATCCACGGCACGATGTAGTAGACCGCCAGCGTCGCGACCAGCAGCGCCCACTTGATCATCCGCCACCGGCCATGGACCAGCTTGGGATAGATCGGGGTGCGCGGCTTGTAGAGGCTGCCGCCGCCCTCGCCGGCCTTGCGGCGGGCGGCGGCGGCGGCCGAGACCGGACCCTGGTCATCGTTGGGGTTGGGAGACCTGGTCCGGTCGATGACGACGGTCACGGCGGTTACTGCCCTGAGTTGGCGTGGATGTAGACGGCGAGCGCCTTGATGGTCTCGGGGCTGAAGCGACCGCCCCAGGCCGGCATCACCCCGCCGCGGCCGTTATGGATCTGGGCGTTGATCGCGGCGCGATCGCTGCCGTAGAGCCATTCGCCGTCGGTGAGGTTCGGCGCGCCCTGGACAGGGTCACCCTTGCCGGCGACGCCGTGGCAGGCGGAGCACTGTTCCGCGAAGAGCACCCTGGAGCGCTCCACGGCAGGCCGGTCGGCCGGCCTTCCGGACAGGGCGACCACATACTCGGTCATGTCCTGCACCTGGACGGTGGTCAGCAGCTTGTCGCGACCGAACGCCGGCATCATCGACGTGCGGGCCTGCGGGTCGCCGGAGCGGATCCCGTGCTTCAGGGTCAGGGCGATGTCGTCGAGCGTGCCCCCCCAGAGCCAGATGTCGTCGCGCAGGTTGGGATAGCCTTTGCCGCCGGCGCCGCCCGTACCGTGGCAGGTGGCGCAGTTGTCGCCGAAGACCGACTGGCCCAGCGTCAGGGCATAGGCCTGCAGCTCGGGGTTCTGTTCGATCTGCTGCAGGCTGGCGTCCCGGAGGCCCGCAGCGCCCGCGCCGCGCACCTTTTCCAGGTCCGCCAGCGCGACGGCGACCGCCCGCCGGTCGGAGCTGCCAAGGACCCCCCGGGTGTAGCTGCTCACCCCGGGCCAGGCCGGATAGGCGACCCAGTACCCGATGGCGAACACCACGCAGGCCCAGAATACCCAGAGCCACCAGCGCGGGAGGGGATTGTCCAGTTCACGGATCCCGTCCCACTCGTGGCCGGTCGTCTCGACGCCGCTGATGGCGTCCGTTTCGCGTTTATGCTCACTCATTGATCGTCATCCTCGAGAGGGAGGCGCGCCGCCTTGTCGAAGGCCTCGCGGTTGGCCGGCCACAGCGCGTAGGCGCAGCCCATGAGGAAGATCAGGCCGAAGTAGATCAGCCCGCCCTGTTGCGCGATACGCGCGACCGTTTCGTAGGTCATCGTCGGCTCCTAGCGCTGGTTGGCGGGCGCGGCCGCCTCATAGGTGCTGAAGTCGACCATGGTGCCGAGCATCTGCAGGTAGGCGATCAGGGCGTCCATTTCGGTGACCCGCTCGGGGTCGCCGTCAAAGTCGCGGTTGACCACCTTGGCGCCGTAGCGCTTGCGCAGGTCTCCGGCCGACATCGAGAACGGATCGGCCTGGGCCTCGAAGTCCGCCTCGGCGGTGTCGAGCTGCTCCTGGGTGTAGGGCACGCCCAGCGCCGTCATCGTCTTCATCTTGGCGCGGATGTCCCGGATCGAGGCGTCGCGCTGCACGAGGAAGGCGTAGGGCGGCATCACCGACTCGGGGACCACCGACCGGGGATCCATGAGGTGGTCGCGGTGCCAGCCGTCCGAGTACTTGCCGCCGACGCGGGCCAGGTCAGGCCCCGTGCGCTTCGATCCCCACTGGAACGGGTGGTCGTACATGCTCTCGGCCGCCAGGCTGTAGTGGCCGTAGCGTTCGACCTCGTCCCGCAGGGGGCGGATCATCTGCGAGTGGCAGGTGTAGCATCCCTCGCGGATGTAGATGTCCCGGCCCGCGAGCTCGAGCGGGGTGTAGGGACGGACGCCCTCCACCTTCTCGACCGTGCTCTTCAGCCAGAACAGCGGGGCGATTTCGACAAGGCCGCCGATCGAGACGACCAGGACGATGCCGACGATCAGGAGCAGCGAGTGCCGCTCGAGTTTACCGTGATGTTTCCAAAGGCTCATGACGCGGTCCTCAGGCGGCTGCCGGGAGCGGCGCGCTGAG
Source organism: Caulobacteraceae bacterium (assembly GCA_027487945.1). GTDB lineage: Bacteria > Pseudomonadota > Alphaproteobacteria > Caulobacterales > Caulobacteraceae > Caulobacter. The sequence continues at coordinate 62,015 of JAIYCQ010000014.1, read as the reverse complement.
CGCGTCGCGGGTTTCAACGGACGGCAGCCGGACCGTGCGCCAAAGATTGTAGATCATGATGAGTGTGCCGGAGAGGAACATCGCGCCGCCGATGGTGCGGATGACGTTCTCGACGTGCTTGGCCGAAACCGTCTCGATGAACGACCAGGCGAGGAAGCCCTGCGGGGTGTATTCCCGCCACATCAGGCCCTCCATGATCCCGGAGACCCACATCGCGCAGATGTAGAGAACGATGCCGGTGGTCGCGATCCAGAAGTGCCACTCGACCAGCTTGTCGGAGTAGAGGCGGTCCTTCTTCCACAGCCAGGGCACCAGGCAGTACATGGCGCCGAAGGTGATGAAGCCGACCCAGCCGAGCGCGCCGGAGTGGACGTGTCCGATGGTCCAGTCGGTGTAGTGCGACAGGGCGTTGACCGCCCGGATCGACATCACCGGGCCCTCGAAGGTCGACATGCCGTAGAAGGCGATGGCCACCACCATCATCCGCACGACGGGATCGGTGCGCAGCTTGTCCCAGGCCCCTGACAGGGTCATCAGGCCGTTGATCATGCCGCCCCAGCTGGGCATCCAGAGCATGATCGAGAAGGTCATGCCCAGCGTCTGCGCCCACTGCGGCAGAGCCGTGTAGTGCAGGTGGTGCGGGCCGGCCCAGATGTAGATGAAGATCAGCGCCCAGAAGTGCACGATCGACAGGCGGTAGCTGTAGACCGGCCGCTCAACGCGCTTGGGCACGAAGTAGTACATCATGGCCAGGAAGCCGGCGGTCAGGAAGAAGCCGACCGCGTTGTGGCCGTACCACCACTGGGTCAGGGCATCCTGGACGCCGGAGAACAGCGAGTAGCTGCGGTGATGCAGCGGGCTGATCGGCAGGGCCAGGTTGTTGACCACGTGCAGCAGCGCGACCGTCACGATGAAAGCCAGGTAGAACCAGTTGGCCACGTAGATGTGCGGTTCCTTGCGCTTCCAGAGCGTGCCCAGGAAGACCAGCAGGTAGGCGACCCAGACGACGGTGAGCCAGAGGTCGACCAGCCATTCCGGCTCGGCGTATTCGCGCGACTGGGTGATGCCGGCCAGGTAGCCCGTCGCCGCCAGGACGATGAACAGCTGGTAGCCCCAGAAGACGAACCACGACAGCACGCCGCCGAATAGTCGCGCGCGGCAGGTGCGCTGCACGACGTAGAAGGAGGTGCAGATCAGCGCATTGCCGCCGAAGGCGAAGATGACCCCCGAGGTGTGCAGCGGACGCAGCCGGCCGAAGTTCAGCCAGCCGGCATCCGGGAAGTAGAGGAGGTTGGGCCACGACAGCTGTGCGGCGATGACGACGCCGACCAGCATCCCGACCGCGCCCCAGAACATGGTGGCGATCACGCCTGCCCGGACGACGCCGTCCATGTAGCGGTCCGTGTCGTTGCTGAAGAGCCCGCCGCTCAGGCCGGCCGTCAGCGCGAAGCCGGCCAGCAGGGCGGCGGCGACGAAGATGAAGGCCTGGAACTGGAACAGCGGGTCATCGCTGAACATCGCGGCGAAGAAGAAGACGAGGCCACCGATGATGGTGGCTGTCAGGAGCGCTGGTGCGCCCGGCGTCCCGACGGTTGGTTTTGCAAGCTGGCTCATTGGCCCGTTCAAGCCCCCATGGCGTTCATGGGTCCCAGCTATCGGCGGGCGGGCGGGGTCGCCTTGATCTGTATCAAGGCCCGCTCTTCGCAGTCGCGGGATGTTCGGCGCGACCCAGTTGGAGAGACGTCATGACCATCCGCGCCCTGGCCGCCCGCCGGCCCCTGGAGGCGATCGCGTTGCATAGCGGAGCCGGGGCCGCGGCCCTGTGGCTGGCGGTGCTGTGGCAGGAATTGCCGCAGCTGGCCTACGGCCCGATCTGCAGCGAGGCCCAGGGCCTGTTCGGACATTGCCCCCTCTGCGCCCCGGCCGCCGTGCTGACCGTCGTCAGCTTCGTTGCCGGTCTGCAGCTCATGCGCCTTCAGCGGCGCGGCTAGACCGTGGACTCGACCAGCGTCGAGCGGACGCAGTCCGGCGCGCGGGCCAGCGCCTCGCGCAGACTGTTGTCGCCGACGCCGGTTTCGACCTTCAGTCGCCGACAGTCGAGCGCCCGCGCCGTGGCGCGCAGGCCTTCGGCGAGGGCGATGACCACCGGCTCCGAATCGACGAGGGCGAAGGCCGCGACCCGTTCGACCCAGAGGGTCTTGCCCGGGCAGAGATCGGCCCTGACCGCGAACGGCGCCAGCCCGACCAGCCGCCCGGTCGCGTCCCGCGCCAGCAGGGCGCCCGAGGTCAGGTTGCCGCCCGTCGCCCAGCGTCGCGCGATCCGGCGCCAGCGACCCGGTGTCAGCTCGCTGAACGCCAACCTCGCCAGGCCAAAGGCCTCATCGATATCGCCCGATGTCAGGGGCGCGACGGAGATGGCGGCGAGCGACGGCTTCATGACGATCACGCTGTCAGGTCGACACGGCCGAATCGTTGACCTGCATCAAGAGCGACCGAGTCCCTGGAGCACCGCGCGATGACCGCAACAACGACTGCCTGCTCCGGAGCCGGGACGACCGACGTCTGCGCCGGGTGCTCGGCCCGGCGCCTCAGTGTGTGCGGGGTGCTGGAACAGGAGGGGCTTCGTCGTCTGAACGCGGCGGCCGACCATGTCAGCTTTTCAGCGGGCGACATCCTGCTGCGCGAGGGTGATCCGGCGACCCACCTGTTCAACATCACCTCGGGCGATGTCCGCGTTCACAAGCTGCTGTCGGACGGCCGGCGCCAGATCGTGGGCTTCCTGTCGCCCGGCGACTTCCTGGGCCTGGCGACCGGCGACCGGTACGCCTTTTCGGCGGAGGCGCTCGGGCCGGGCTCGGCCTGCCGCTTCCGGAAGGTCGACTACCGGAAGATCCTGCGGGAGATGCCGGAGCTGGAGCATGCGCTGCTTGACCGCGCCGCCCACGAGCTCAAGGCCGCGCACGACCAGATGCTGCTGCTTGGCCGCAAGACCGCCATGGAGCGGCTGGCCTCGTTCCTGGTCGGTCTGTCCGAGCGCGCTCTGAGGGCGGGCGGAGACGGGCGTCTGCTGGCCCTGCCGATGACCAGGGCCGAGATCGCCGACTATCTCGGCCTTACGACCGAGACCGTCAGCCGGAACACGACCCGTCTGAAGACGAGGGGCGTAATCCGGCTGTTGTCGATGCACAGCCTCAGCATCGAGCGGCCGGGTGAACTGCTTCACCTGGCCGGCCTCGAGGCCGAGGCCGAGGAGATCTGCGCCTAGAACTTACGTCCCAGGCCCACCGAGACGACCCACGGGTCGAGCTCGACCTTGCTCTTCAAGGCGCCGCCGTTGATGCTGGCGTCGGTTTCGAAGAAGACCTTCTTGGCGTCGAGGTTCACCGACCACGGGCCCTTGACGGCGATGTCCACGCCGGCCTGAAGGGCGAAGCCGAAGCCGTCGTCCAGATCGACGGTGAAGCCGTTCTTGTCGCTGCCGTTGAAGAACATCATGTAGTTGATGCCGGCGCCGACATAGGGGCTGACACGGGCTGCCGGCAGCGGGTGGTACTGCAGGGCCACGACCGGCGGCAGGACCCAGGTTTCGTGGACCCGCGTCGCCGGTCCGGCGCCCACGGCGTCGATTTCGTGCTTGGACGTTCCGAGCGTCACGTCGATCGCCAGCTTGTCGGTGATGAAATAGGCGATGCCCAGGCTCGGGATCGTGTCGTCGCTGACCCCGGCGTTGAGACCGGTCGCCGCACCGGCGGCTGTCAGGATCGGAGCCGTCTCGTCAGGCGCGACCGTGGTGGCCCGGAAGTTGACCATCAGGGTCCCCTTCTCCTTGGGCTGGAAGTCCTGGGCCGAGGCGGCGCCCGCGCCGGCGATCAGGGCTACGGCGGCGGCGGCGGCAAACAGCGTTTTCATTGGTCTATCCCCTTGAATTCCTGGCGGTTGATCTCCGCCTCACGCTGTCTTTTCGCGTATCGCGCCAGACCATTCGCTGACCTGGATCAATCCTTGGGCGGGATCCGGCGATTTATCGGCCCGACGGAGGACCCCCTTGGGGCCATCCGGCTGGCGAGAGGCCGTGCGGGTCCGGCGACGCCTTCATTGACCTGGATCGGGACCGCGACGGCGCGATTTGATCCTCGTCAAGGAACGCGGGCGGCGTGCGCGCTAGCAGGTCAAGGCGGCGCGTCGCCGCCACAGGCCCGTTCTCCAACCAGGTCCCGGACAGATATGCCAAGCGCTTTGCCGAAGCCGGCCACAAGCCCTTCCCGGGATGAGCTGATCGCCCGCTACGACGGTCGTGCGCCGCGCTACACCAGCTACCCCACGGCGGTGCAGTTCGGCGGCGCGGTCGATGCGGGGGTGCACGCCGGCTGGCTGTCTGCGCTGCCGCCCGAGCAGGCGGTCTCGCTCTATTTGCACATCCCGTTCTGCGCCCGACTCTGCTGGTACTGCGGCTGCAACACCCGCGCGACCACGCGGGCCGAGCCCGTGGCGGAGTATGTTGATCGGCTGGTCGACGAGCTGGCGCTGCTGGAGGCCGTGCTGCCGGACCGGCTGCGGGCGCGGGACATCCACCTCGGCGGCGGGACGCCCAACATGCTGTCGCGCGAGGACATGGGGCGTCTGTTCAAGGCGATCCGGCATGTCTTCCGGGTCTCGCCCGGCGCGACGGTCGCGGCCGAGCTCGATCCCGCGGTCCTGACCCGGGACTGGGTGCGGGCCGCCGCCTTCCATGGCCTGGGCCGCGCCAGCCTCGGCGTCCAGGACCTGTCGCCGCGGGTGCAGGCGGCCGTCAACCGGATCGAGCCGTTCGCCGTCATTCAACAGGCGGTGGGCTGGCTGCGCGAGGCCGGCGTCCTGTCGATCAATCTCGACCTGATGTACGGCCTTCCGCGCCAGACCGTGGCGGACGTCAACAACACGCTGGATGCAGTCCTGACGCTGAAGCCTGAACGTCTGGCGCTGTTCGGCTACGCCCATGTGCCCTGGATGAAGGCCAACCAGCAGCTCATCCAGGACTCCGAACTGCCGGGCCCGTCCGAGCGCCTGGACCAGAGCGAGGCGGCCGCGGAGAGGCTGGCGCGCGAGGGCTATGTCCGCATCGGCCTCGACCACTACGCCCTGCCGGACGACGAGCTTGCGCGGGCGCTGGCCGAGCAGCGGCTGCACCGCAACTTCCAGGGCTACACCACCGACCCCAACGCCGTGCTGATCGGGGTCGGAGCCTCGTCCATCAGCCGCTTGCCGCAGGGCTTCGTCCAGAACCACGGGCTGGAGCGCAACTGGCGCGATGCGATCCTGCGGGGTGATTTGCCGACGGCGCGCGGCGTGGCCCTGACGGATGAGGATCGCTTCCGCGGCGACCTCATCGAGGGGCTTATGTGCGACCTCGCCGTGGACGTCGAGGCAGTCCGCGCGCGGCATGCCAACGCCATCGGAGCCGGCCCGGACCTGACGGTCGCTTTCGCCCGCCTTGCGCCGTTTGTCGAGGACGGCTTGCTGGTCCTGGACGGCGAGCGGCTTGTCGTGACCGAGGCCGGGCGACCTCTGGTCCGGTCGATCGCGGCGGTCTTCGACGCCTATCTCGACCCCGACGCCGGGCGTCATTCCAGGAGCCTCTGATGGGCGGCCGTCGCGTGCTGGTCATCAACGGGCACCCCGACCCCTCCGGCCAGAGGTACTGCACCGCGCTGTCGGCAGCCTACCTTCGCGGCGCCGATCTGGCCGGGCACCAGATCCGGCGTCTCGACGTCGGGTCTCTGAATCTGCCCTCGATTCGGACGGCGGCCGAGTTCCTCGCCGAACCGGACGAGGCGACCCAGGCTGTTCAGGCAGCCGTTCGCTGGGCCCAGCACGTCGTCATCGTCTATCCGCTCTGGCTGGGCGGCCCGCCCGCTGCGCTCAAGGCGTTTCTGGAGCAGGTTTTCCGCTACGGCTTCGCGGTGGCGGCGCCGGGGGAAAAGGGCGGCGGTCTCATGAAGGGCAAGACGGCCCGCGTGATCATCACCATGGGCATGCCCGCCCCCGTCTTCAGCCTGGTGTTCGACGCCGCGGGCCTGAAATGCCTGACGCGGGGCATCATGAGGCTGGCCGGGTTCTCGGTGCGCAGCACGGTCATCGGCGGCGTCGAGGGCTCGGCGGAGGGGCGCAAGGCCTGGCTGTCGCGGATCGAAAACCTCGGGGTTCGCGCCGCCTGAGCCGCTTCAGGTGACGTTGGGGCGCCGTTGTGGCCTCTGCCTGCGCGGCGCATCATTCCCGGAACGGCGCCGGCGAGCGCCGGACGGGAGGAACAGACCATGGCTGACGACGGGACCACGACGGGCGCTGCTGCTGTACTCTACGAGGTCGCCGACCAGGTTGCGGTCATCACCCTGAACCGGCCCGAGCAGCGAAACGCCCTCAACTGGGACGCCTACGACCGCCTCGAGAAGGCGCTTCGCCGCGCGGTGACCGACCCGGACGCCCGGTGCGTGATCATCACCGGCGCCGACCCGGCCTTCTGCTCGGGCGATGATGTCCGCGAGATCATGGCGGGTCCCAAAGCGGTTTCCGCGGACACCACGCCGGTGGTGCGGCACCGGCCGACGCCGGCGGCGATGGCGGCGCTGGAGTGTGACAAGCCGCTGATTGCCGCGGTCAATGGCGCCGCCGTCGGCTGGGGGATGGAGCTGGCGCTCTATGCCGATATCCGTCTCTGCTCCGAAAAGGCGAAGTTCGCCGAACTGTTCATCAAGCGGGGGCTGGTCTGCGACGTGGGCGGCTTCTACCGCCTGCCCTCGATCGTCGGACCGGCCAAGGCCGCCGAGCTCCTGTTCACCGGCGACGTCATCGACGCGGCGGAGGCGCTCCGCATCGGCCTGGTCAGCGAGGTGACGCCCCATGACCAGCTTATGGTTCGCGCCCGGGCCCTGGCGGCCCGTATCGCGGTCAATCCGCCGCTGGCCCTGCGCTACATGAAGGAGGGGCTGCGTCGCGGGACCTACGGCGATCCCCGGGAGCTGGGAGGCTGGGCCATCGAGACGATCCGCGCCTTGATGAAGACCGAGGACCACAGGGAGGGCGTGGCGAGCTTCCTTGAGAAGCGACCGCCGGTCTTCTCCGGACGCTGATCCGGTCACTAGGGGTTTTCCCTTATGCAGCGGCCCTGAATTTCCGGACCCCGTCCTGTCGCCTACCCCTTGGGCCACAGACGGAGACATCCCATGACCGCGCAGATCGTCACCTTCGCCCGCGCCGCCCAGGCGGACGCCCGCAGCTTTCCGGGCGCGACTATCGCCTACGGACCGGGTGAGGAGATCTACGCCCAGGCGGAAGAGACCGACCTGATCTATCGCGTGACCAGCGGCGCGGTCCGCACGACCCGACTGGACAGCGACGGTCGCCGTCAGATCGGCGACTTCTACTACGCCGGGGACTTCTTCGGGCTGGAGGCCGGCCCCGAGCACCGGTTCTCGGCCGAGGCGCTCTGCGAGTCGCAGGTGCAGGTCTTCAAGCGCACGACCCTCGCCATGGCGGACGATACGGCCGGCGTCGAACGGACGATCTGGACCGCCACCGCCCGCGAGCTCGAGCGGACACGCGAGCATCTGATGATGCTGGGCCGCAAGACCGCGCGGGAAAAGGTCGCCAGCTTTCTCCATGACCTGGCCGACCGTCAGGGCGGCGAGGTCCAGACCCTGGTCATGGGGCGCCAGGACATGGCCGACTATCTCGGCCTGACCATCGAGACGGTGTCCCGCATGCTGACCCAGCTGCAGGCCGAGGGCCTGGTGACCTTCACGGGATGCCGGCAGTTCAGGATCGGCAACCGCCAGGCCATGACGCGGCTCGTCGCCGCCTGACGGCCGGGTCGCCGTTCCGGTCCGGCCTGTGCTAATCGGGATGCCCGATTGAACGGCTGACCGCATGACGACGTTCCTGTCCAGGCTTTCCAGGACGCTGCCCAACGACCCGATGATCCCGGCGGGCTACGCCGTGGCGACCGTGGCCGCGACCCTGGCGTTCGGCGCGCAATGGTTGATCGGCGTCTGGTTCGAGGGGCGCACCGCCTTCGTCATCTATGTGCCGGCGATCCTCATCGCGGCCTGGCTGGGAGGGCGCGGCCCCGCGACCCTGGCCGCCCTGCTCTGCGTCTCTGTAAACGCCGCCCTGCTGCGCGGGCAGATGCTCGACCTGCCCAACATCATCGAGACCGTCGCCTTCCTGATGCTGGCGCCGGTGCTGGGCGGGGTCGGCGATCGCCTGAGGCGTGACGCCAGCGACGGCGTCGCCCGTCAGTCCCATCTGCAGTCGATCCTCGATACGGTCCCCGAGGCGATGATCGTCATCGACGGTCGGGGCGTGATCCGGTCCTTCAGCGCCGCCGCCGTGCGGCTGTTCGGCTGGACGCCGGAGGAGACCATCGGGCGCAATGTCAGCATGTTGATGCCATCGCCCTACCGGCAGCAGCATGACCGCTATCTGGAACGCTATCTCAGCACCGGCGAGCGCCGGATCATCGGCATCGGTCGGATCGTGGTCGGCGAGCGGCGCGACGGCTCGACGTTCCCGATGGAGCTGGCGGTCGGCGAGGCGTCGGCGGGGCGGGAGCAGTTCTTCACCGGCTTCGTCCGCGACCTGACCGAACGCCGGGACCAGGAACGGCGGCTGCAAGAGCTGCAGTCGGAACTGGTCCATGTCTCCCGCCTGACCGCGATGGGGGAGATGGCATCGGCCCTCGCGCATGAGCTCAACCAGCCGCTGTCGGCGATCGCCAACTACATGAAGGGCGCGGCCATTATGCTGGACAGTGGCGCGCCTGACCCCGCCCGCCTGCGCCAGGCGCTCGACCGGGCCGGTGACCAGGCTATCCGGGCCGGCGATGTCATCAAGCGCCTTCGCGAATTCGTCGCCAAGGGCGAGACCGACCACACGCTGGAGGATCCCGCCAAGCTGATGGAGGAGGCCAGCGCCCTCGCGCTCGTCGGCGCCAAGGAACAGGGGGTGCGCGTCGATCTGCGCTTCGATCGTGATCTCGGTCCCGTCATCGTCGACAAGATCCAGGTGCAGCAGGTGGCGCTCAATCTGATCCGCAACGCGATCGACGCCATGGAGGCCAGCGAGCGACGGGAGCTGATCGTGTCGGTCGCGCACGGCGACGACGGCATGGCGCTGGTCACCGTGGCCGACACCGGGCCGGGTGTGGATCCCGCTGTCGCGGAGCGACTGTTCGAGCCCTTCCTGACGACCAAATCGTCGGGACTCGGCGTCGGTCTTTCCATTTGCCGCACCATCATTGAGGCTCATGGCGGACGAATCTGGGCAGATCGCAACCGGCTGGGCGGCGCGACCTTCTCCTTCACACTCCCCCTGGCGGAAGCGGAGGCGACCCTTGGCCACTAGCCGGACCGTGCATGTCATCGACGACGACGAGGCGATGCGGGACTCGTTGTCGTTCCTGCTCGATATCCAGGGCTTCGAGACCTGCGTGTATGAGTCGGCGACGACGTTCCTCGACGCGCTGCCCCGTCTGTCCGGCGGCTGCGTCCTCACCGATGTGCGCATGCCGGGATTGAGCGGTCTGGAGCTGATTGATCACCTGCGTGCCCAGGGCTGTGATCTGCCGGTCGTTGTCATGACCGGGCACGGGGACGTGCCCATGGCGGTTGAGGCGATGAAGGCGGGGGTGGTCGACTTCATCGAAAAGCCGTTCGCCGATGACGTGCTGCTGCGGGCTGTCCGCAGCGCCCTGGAGCGTCGCCCCCCGCCGGCGGAGGACGGAGGGCTCAAGGAAGCGCAGGCCCGGCTTGCCTCCCTGTCGCCCCGCGAGCGGGACGTGCTGGCCGGCGTCGTGGCGGGCAAGGCCAACAAGGTCATCGCCTATGACCTCGGCATCAGTCCCCGCACGGTCGAGATTTATCGCGCCAATCTGATGACCAAGACCGGGGCCCGCAACATGGCCGAGCTAATGCGGCTGGCGCTGGCGGCGGGGCTCTGACCGACAGGCTTGCGATCTCCCGGCCGGCTTCGGCTATGCTGCGCAAAACACAGGGGAGCGTTCCATGACCGACAGCAGCAAGTCCTCCGGCGTGGAGGACCTGAACAGGACGCTCGGACTGGTGCGCCGCGTGGAGATGGATCCGGCCGGACGGGCGGTGCTCGAGTACGAGGCCGGGCATCACATGTGCCATTCGGGCGGCGTGGTTCAGGGCGGCTTCATCACCGGCTGGATCGACGCGGCCATGGCCCACGCGGCCATCGCCATGGCGGGCGACGGCATCGTGCCCATGTCGCTGGAGCTGAAGGTCAGCTTCTTCGCCCCGGCCCGTCCCGGGCGGGTGATCGCCGAGGCCTGGGTCGAGCGGAAGGGAAAGCGCACCTGCTTCTTTGAAGGGCGGCTGCTCGACCCGGCCGGGACTGTTCTGGCCAAGGCCAGCTCCACGCTCATGCTGGCCGAGCGCGCCCGCGTGGAGTCCGCCGCCCGCGCGGCGACCTGAGGCGGATCATGAAGACCATCCGCACCGTGGCGTTCATTCCGGCGACCCCGGCCAGGGTCTGGGCCGTGCTGACCGACTTTGACGCCTACGCCGACTGGAATCCCTTGAATATCAGGGCCAGCGGCGTGGCGCGGTCCGGCGGAAAGATCCGGACGACCTTTGTCAATCCGGCGGGCAGGCCGGGCGCGACGGTGACACAGACGGTGACCCTGACCACCTTCGAGCCGCAGCGCGCGCTGGCCTGGTCGGGCAACGTGCCGCTGCTGTTCCACGGCCGGCACCATTTCACCCTGACTCCGGAGGGCGAGGGGACGCGCCTGGTGCATGGCGAGGACATGGGCGGGCTGATCGCCATGACCTTTTCGGAGGCGGTCCTGCGGGAGAAGTTCGTTCCCTGGTACGAGGCGGTGAACGCGGCGCTGGCGGCGCGGGTCGCCCGCGCCTGAGTCAGGCCGCCGCCTCGGGGGCCTTGATCAGCATCGCTTCGAGCGCGGTCCGCAGGCCGGGCGCGAGCGGGCTCGAGCCCTCGGCCGAGGCCTGAACGAAGGTGGTGGTGCAGATCCCCACGCAGCGGCCCTTCTGGAACATGGCCTGGCCGATCTCGTACGAGGCCGTACCGATCCGCAGGATGCCCGATCGAACCTCGACCTCGTCGGGATGGAACACCTCGGCCAGATAGCTCACCCGGCTGTCGGCGGTGACGATTCGAACGCGGTCGCCCAGTCCGGCGGTCCTGAACACCTCGCGCGAGAACCGGGCCCGCGTTTCGTCGTAGTAGGCCGCGACCGCGATGTTGTTGATGTGGTGCAGCCCGTCCTCGTCGCGGTAGCGGGTCTGGATGTGGAAGCTGTGCGGATAGACGGCGCGATCCTGGCGCCAGGCGGGCGGCTTCATGGGTGTTGGGCTCGGAACTCTGATGGGCGGAGGCGATCTCTAGACGGGCGCCGCGACGGCAGTCCATCGGCGATGACGCCGCTTCACCGCCGAAACAGCAGGCAGAGATTGTTCGCCGGCATGGCGACGCGTTCGGCGAAGGTCAGGCCACGGCTCGCCGCCAGCGCTTTCACGGCCTCGAGATCGCGCAGCCCCCAGGCCGGATCGCGGCGGCGCAGATCGGCGTCGAAGGCGAGGTTGCTGGGCGCGGTTTCCACGCCGGCCTCGACGTAGGGGCCATAGAGGCAGAGGGGCGCTCCCGCCGGGAGGATCCGCCCCGCGCCCGCCATCAGGCCCTCGGTCGCCGCCCAGGGCGAGATGTGGACCATGTTGATGCAGACGACCGCGTCGGCCCGGTCGATGGGCCAGGCGTCCGGCGATGCGGCGTCCAGCACGAGGGGCGGGGCGAGGTTGGGCAGGCCGGCCGCTTCGCGCCGGGCGACGAGGATGTCCAGCGCCTCCACCGACCGGTCCGTCGGACGCCACGTCACGCCGGGAAGCGCCTGCGCGAACCAGGCGGCGTGTTCGCCCAGGCCGCTGGCGATCTCCACCACCGTTCCGGACGCGGGAAGCCAGCGGCGCAGGACGTCGAGGAGGGGCCCCCGGTTGCGGGCGGAGGCGGGCGAGGCGGGGAGGGCGGCGGTCATGGCGCATGCATCCTGTCGAGCTGCCGGTCGGTCCGTCTCGCGTTGGTAAGGTCGAGGCGGGCGGGGTCGTCCATAGCGCCTGGCGCGCCCGCCGGCCTACCCTGATCGGCGTCGAACGCTGTAGGCTGTGTCAAACGCCGGAGCGCCCATGAACGAGATGACCTCCTACCTCGGCTGGAAGATCGACTACGGCAACCCGGTCGGAGAGCCGTCGTTCCTGCCGCCGACCTCGATGGCCTGGCGGGTCTACAAGAACCAGATCGCCTTGGGCATAGGCGGGGTGGCGGCGGTGCTGCTGGAATTCGCCGACGCCCGCATCCGGTCCGGAGTCTGGGATCACTCGACCTACAAGGCCGATCCGATCGGACGGTCGCGGCGCACGGGCGTGGCGGCCATGGTCGGGGTCTATGGGCCCCAGAGCGCCGCCCGCCGGGTGATCCAGGGCGTCACCAACATGCATGCCAAGGTCAGCGGGACCACGCCGTCGGGCGAGGCCTACAGGGCGCTGGATCCGGAACTGCTGGACTGGGTGGCGGCCACCGCCGGCTACGGTTTCCTCAACGCCTATGACCGCTTCGTCAGCCCGCTCAGCGAGGCGGAGAAGACCCGCTTCTACAGCGAGGCCTCGGCGATCCCGGCGCTGTATGGCGTGCAGCATTCGCCGAAGTCGACCGCCGACTTCATGGCCATGATGGAGAAGCTTGGCCCACGCTTCGAGCCGCATCCGATCGTCGACGAGTTCCTGGCCATCATCGTCTCGGGCCAGGCGGCGCCGAATGTGCCGAAGTTCCTGCACCGGGCGCTGGCCCGGGCGTCGGTGTCGCTGCTGCCGCCGCTGGTGCGGGGCAGGCTGCAGCTGGGCCGCGAATGGGATCTGACGACCTTCGATCGACTGGCGCTGAAGGCCGCCGGACGACTGGCCGACCGGGTGTTCCAGCCGGGCTCGCCGCCCGCCCAGGCCAGCGTCCGGCTGGGCCTGCCGGCCGACTTCCTGTGGCGCAAGCCGGCCGAGCAACAGCGGCTGCTGCGCGAGGCGGGGCTCGATCAACCACCGGTCGCCGCCGCCACCTGACGCCGCAACGAAAAACGCCCGGTCCTGAGACCGGGCGTTCATCGTTTCAGCCGTGCCTGAAGCCGCCTTAAGCGGCCTTCTGCAGCGACTTGGTCAGGATGCCGACGGCGGCGTCGCGGTCGATCTTCTCGATGGCGGCGACTTCGCGGGCCATGCGGTCCAGGGCCGACTCATAGAGCTGCCGCTCGGAGTAGGACTGTTCCGGCTGGTTCTCGGCGCGGTGCAGGTCGCGGACGACCTCGGCGATGGAGATCAGGTCGCCGGAGTTGATCTTGGCTTCGTACTCCTGGGCGCGGCGCGACCACATGGTGCGCTTCACCCGGGCGCGACCCTTCAGGGTCGTCAAAGCCTTGGAGACGACATTGCCTTCGGCCAGAGGGCGCAGGCCGGAGGTGATGGCCTTCTTGGTCGGGACGCGCAGGGTCATCTTCTCATGGTCGAAGGTGATGACATAGACCTCGAGCGACATGCCGGCGACTTCCTGGGTCTCGACCGCACGGATGGTCCCAACCCCGTGGGCGGGATAGACAACGTGGTCGTCGACCGAAAACGCCAGACCGTTCTTGCTCATCAGATCGTCCTTCTCTAGCACCCTGTCCGCAGGGTTTCCCCTGCGGGCCGCAACCCGTAGACCGGCGTCTGAAGCCCTTGTCCGAGACGAAAAGAATCCCGACCGCGGCAGCGCCCCGGAGGATTTCGCTTCAGATTGAATAGGCCTCTAGGACACCCTCGCCCTTGAATAGGCGCGCCGTTCGAGTGCGGCTGTTCTTGAACCAAGGCGCGACGGCGGACCCGTCACGTCAGACAAGACCCTATCACAAAAATGAACACAAAGAAAGGGTTGCGGAATCCGACCGGAGTGCTGGGAATTCCGGGCCCGGCCTGTCAGTTGCCCTTGCCGGGCTTCTCGCTGAAGTACTTCTCGAACTTTCCGGTCTCGCGCTCGAACAGTTCCTTGTCCTCGGGCGGCTCGCCCTTGAGGGTGATGTTCGGCCAGACAGCGGCGTATTCGGAGTTGATCCGCAGCCACTTGCCGTCGGGATCGTCCTCCGTGTCCGGCTTGATCGCGTCGACCGGGCACTCGGGCTCGCAGACGCCGCAGTCGATGCACTCGTCCGGATTGATGACGAGGAAGTTCTCGCCCTCATAGAAGCAGTCGACGGGGCAGACCTCGACGCAGTCCATGAACTTGCACTTAATGCAGGGGTCGGTGACGATGTAGGTCATCGGGGAACGGGGCTGTCCTGGCGATTGCTGCGCGCGCCTTTTCGAAGGCGGGGGCCGCCTTGTCAATGCGGCGAGGTCTTCTGGCCATCACAGGAAATCTTACACCTGCGCCTCCGGGGGCGTCTGCGTCGCCGGCGCATAGAGCGCGCGCGCCTCAGCCGGCGGACCGCGGCGGTCGCCGAAGGCCTCGACCCGGATCGCCACCACCCGCCCGCCGAGGGCGAACACCAGTTCGTCCCCGACCTTGAGGCCGCGCGAAGCCTTGTCGATCCGGCCGGTCGATCCCGCCCTGCTCAGGCGCATACGGCCCTCTTCGACAAAACGCGACGCCATCGAACGGGTCTTGAAGAACCGCGCCCGCCACAGCCAGACATCCGCCCGGCAGGAGCCCGCGTCCGTCATGGACGGGCGACCTTGCGGCGGCGCGGTTTCCGGCGGCGGTCGGGCGCGGCGGGCTGCACAACCCGCAGTTCCGCAAGAGCGGCGAAGGGCGAGCCGGCGGGCGCCGGCCTGACGGCTTCCGGCTTTGCCGCCTCGCCGCGTCGGCGCCAGGCCAGCGGCCGCGCCCGTCCGGTCGGGGTGTAGCCGAGCGCCCGCAGGATCGTCTCGGCCTCCGGCTCGCTCCAGCCCAGCTCCTCCCGCGCCGCGTCGGCGAGGATCATGCCCGTCCCTGGCTTGAAGCCGGCGCGCATCAGGTCGTCGAGCCGCTCCAGCTGCAGCACCGGTACGGCGAAGCCGCCGACCGCGCGAAGGCCGCGCGCCGACAGCACCCGGGGCGCGGGCGCTGGCCCCGACAGCTTCACGAGCCCGTCAACCGCGCCCTTCCAGGCGCCGCCGCCGACGGCCTGGGCGAAGGCCAGCGCCTCATCCGCCAGCAGGCGGGGCAGAAAAACGCTGAAGGCTCCGATACGGACGCCCAGTTCCCGCAGAGCGCGCCGCTCGCCCTGGCTCAGGGCCTTGAGATCCGCCTCGACCGGTCGCTTGTCGATGACGCCGCCGGCCTCGACCAGCCGATGTCCAATGCCGCGCGGCAGGCCCTTCAGCCGTCCTTCCGACATGGCCCTTTCGAGCCGGGACAGCGGCGCGAGGCGGCGTTCGCGCTCGGCGGCGAGGAAGGCCTGCAGTCGCTGGCGCGCCCGTTCGCGCGCCGGCTCCGGGCCCAGCTCGCCGATCAGCCGCACCTTGCCGTCGGCTCCCAGCACCCCGGCCGCGCCGCCCCGCCAGAGCAGGGCGCCGTCGGGCGTGAGGGTGAAGGCCTCGTCCGGCTCCGCCGCAAGCCGGCCGAGACGTCGGGCGACTTCCGGGCCGACAGCCCGCTGGGCGGCGCCCCGCAGGGCCTTTTCCTCCAGGGAGGTGGCGGCTCTGGGCGCCTCGAAGGCGAGGCCGTTCAGGCGGCCGACGAAGTGGCCCTCCACGGTGACCGCCCCGTCCTCGCCGACGCCGGCCAGCAGTTCGCCGCGCTCGCCCAGCTGCCGCATCAGGGCGCTGGTCCGGCGGTCGATGAACCGGGCCATCAGCTTCTCGTGCAGCGCGTCGCTGAGCCGGTCCTCCAGCGCGCGGGTGACGCCCTGCCAGTGGGCCGGGTCGTGCAGCCAGTTGGGCCGGTTGGCGATGTAGGTCAGGGTCCGCACCCCGGCCAGCCGCGTCGCCAGGGTGTCGATCTCGCCCTCGGTGCGGTCCAGCCCGTTGAACTGTCCGGCCATCCAGTCGTTGGGCACCCGGCGGCGGCCAGTGGTCAGGGCGTCGAACAGGGCGCGGACCAGCCGGAGGTGCTCGTCGGGCGTCTGTTTGCGGAAGTCCGGCGTCTGGCAGACCTCCCACAGCCGCTCCAGCGCTGCGCGGTCCCTGACCCGGTGGATGATGTCCTCGTCCTCGGCCAGGCGCTTGAGGGCCTTCTCGTCGATCGCCTCGGCCGACAGCATAAGTCCCTCGCGGGGTGGTCTGGCGTCGAGGGAGCGGATCAGCGAGGGCAGGTTGGCGAAGTCGAGGCGGTGGTTTCGCCACTCGGCGCTCTGGACGGGCTGGAACTCGTGGTTTTCCACCGCGCCGACCAGATCCTCGTCCATCTCCTCGGCCTCGCCGGTGACGCCGAAGGTCCCGTCGCGGATATGGCGACCGGCGCGACCGGCGATCTGGCCGATCTCCTGCGGGTGCAGGTAGCGGGTCTTCTTGCCGTCGAACTTGCGCAGGCCGGCGAAGGCGACGTGGTCGACGTCCATGTTCAGGCCCATGCCGATGGCGTCAGTGGCCACCAGGAAGTCGACCTCGCCGGACTGGTAGAGGGCGACCTGGGCGTTGCGGGTGCGCGGGCTGAGCGATCCCATGACCACCGCCGCCCCGCCGCGCTGGCGGCGGATCAGCTCGGCGATGGCGTAGACGTCGTCGGCGCTGAAGGCCACGATGGCGGTCCGCCTGGGCAGGCGGGTCAGCTTCTTGCTGCCGGTGTAGCGCAGGGACGAGAACCGTTCCCGGCTGACGATCTCGGCCTGGGGGAGCAGGCGGCGGATCAGCGGCGCCATGGTTCCGGCCCCCAGCAGCATGGTCTCGGACTTGCCCCGGGCGTGCAGCAGGCGGTGGGTGAAGACGTGGCCGCGCTCGGGATCGGCGCAGAGCTGGATCTCGTCGATGGCCAGGAAATCAACCTCGCGGCCCAGCGGCATCGCCTCGACCGTACAGACGAAATAGTTGGCGCGCGGCGGGACGATCTTTTCCTCGCCGGTGATCAGGGCCACTTCGCGCGCGCCCTTGAGCTTGACGATCCGGTCGTAGATCTCGCGCGCCAGCAGGCGAAGCGGCAGGCCGATCATGCCGCTGTGGTGGCCGAGCATCCGCTCGACGGCGAGATGGGTCTTGCCGGTGTTGGTCGGGCCGAGGACCGCCACCAGCCTGTGTTCCGCCCGCCCTGTGGATCGGTCGCTCATGCCGAAAAGGTGGGGGAGTCGGGGCAGGTCGACAAGGGCGGGGCGGCCCTACCGTCCGTCGTGAACGATCTTTCCGGCGACGATGGTCAGCAGAGGCTTCACGGTGAGGATGTCGGCCTCGGGGATGGTGAGGATATCTGCCGAGAAAATGGTGATGTCGGCGGCGGCGCCGGGCTTCAGCGCCCCGGCCGCCTTGTCCATCACTGCGTAGGCCCCGGCGCCGGTGAACAGGTACAGGGCATCGTCGCGGGACAGGGCCTCTTCGGGGCGCCAGTCAGGGCCCGACCGACCCTGCAGGTCCTTGCGGATGGCGGCGGCGTAGAACTCGATCCGCGGATCGCCGACCTCGACCGGGGCGTCCGTGCCGCCGGCCACGACGACACCCTCTTCGAGCAAGGTCTGCCAGGCATAGGCGCCGGTGAGGCGCCCGTCGCCCAGCCGCGCCGGGGCGAAGTAGAAGTCGCCGATGGCGTGTGACGGCTGCATGGAAGCGACGACGCCGCTTTTGTGGAACCAGGCGATGTCGCCCGGATCAATGATCTGGGCGTGCTCGATGCGCCAGACGACCTGGGCCGCGCCGGGCCCGTTGGTCCGAAAGGCCTCGACCATCCAGTCCAGAGCCATGCGGTTCGCACGATCCCCGATGGCGTGGAACGCGATCTGGGCGCGGACGTCCAGCGCGCGCTTCATCAGCGCCAGTGTCGGATCATGCTCGGCGATCACCAGGCCCGACGTGTCCGCCCGATCGCTGTAGGGCGCCTTGAGCGCCGCGCCGCGCGAGCCCAGGGCGCCGTCCATGTAAAGCTTCACGCCCCGGACCCGGACCAGACCGGTCGGGTCCTGGTACGGACCCCACTTCAGCACCTCCGCCGAATCCTCCGGAGTCATGAAGATATCGACGCGGATCGGCAGCCGGCCCTCGGCGGCCAGTTCGAACAGGGCCTTCACGTCCTCGGCGCTGGTGCTCATGTTCACCCCACGCGTCCAGCCCCTGGCGGCGTAGAGCGCCGCGCCCCGGGCCAGCGCCTCCTTGCGGGTCTCGTAGGACATCTGGGGCAGTTTGGCCCGGATCAGGCTCTGGGCGGTGTCGATCAGCATGCCGGTCGCCTCGCCCGAGGCGTCGCGCTCGATCCGGCCGCCGGCCGGATCCGGGGTGTCGCGGGTGATGCCGGCCAGCTTCAGCGCCGCTGTGTTGAGCACCGTGGCATGGCCGTCCGACCGGCCAAGGACGATGGGACGGGTGGTCGAGACCGCGTCGAGGTCGGCGCGGGTCGGGAAGCGCTTCTCCGGCCAGTGGGTCTCGATCCAGCCGCGACCGGTCAGGGGACCTGCGCCCGGATAGGTCGCGTCCCAGGCCTTCACCACGGCGACGAGGTCCGCGACCGAGGCGACCTGATCCAGGTTCAGCGTCATCTCGCGCTGACCGACGCCCGTGAGGTGGACGTGGGAATCGATGAACCCCGGGTAGGCGGCAGCGCCCTTGAGGTCGATTTGCGGCAGGTCTTTCGCGATCTTGCGAGCCTCGACCAGGCGTCCGGCGAAGGCGACCTTGCCGTCCCGTACGACCAGGGCCTCCGGCGCCGGATCGCCCGACTCGCGACCGGTGTGGATCGGCCCGCCGAAGATCAGGAAGCCAGCCTCCTGCGCCTGGGCGGCCGGAGCCGTCACGAGGCACCAGGCGGTGACGAGGAGAGCAAGGACACGGCCCATGGCGGGACTCCGACAGCGAACCGGCTCCGGACAGATCCTGAACCGCACGCCGTCAGGCTTGGACGCGGGACGGTCCGCCGTCAACGCAGCGGAGCGGGCGGATTAACGGCAGGGACGGGATCGGCGAACAGGGGCGAAACGAATCGGGACCGAATCGGCGACTTCGTCCGATTCGGGATTTGTTCACCGCAACATATTGTATCCTATAGCCTGTTAACCACAATCCCAAACTGTTGCAGGACCCCGCCCTGGCGACGATGCTGGCGGGAAGGGGGAAGCGCCATGACCGACCGTCGCACCGTCATCCTGGGCCTTGCCGCCGTGGCGCTGGCCACGCCGGCTCGTGCCGGGAAGCCGTTCGCGGTCCTGTTCGACGGGACCAGTCTCGACGGCTGGTCGTCCATGGGCGACGCCAACTGGACGCTGGCGGACGGTGCGATCTCCGCGGACCGGGGTGGCATGAGCTTTCTGGTCTCGCGGGACAGCTTCCGCGACTTCGAGCTGCGGGCCGAGATCTGGGTCAGCCCGGACGCCAACTCCGGCATCTTCATCCGCTGTTCGGACCGGGCCCGGGTCTCGCCGGCCAACGCCTACGAGATCAACCTCTTCGACCAGAGGCCGGACCCGACCTACGGTACCGGCGCCATCGTCGACATCGCGCCGGTCTCGCCGATGCCAAAGGCCGGCGGCCGGTGGAACCTGCTGGAGATCAGCGCCCGTGGGCCGGTGCTGTCTGTCGTGTTCAACGGGGTGACGACCGTCGACGGGGTTCGTGACACGGCGCATGCCGAGGGGCCGATCGCCCTGCAGTACGGGGCGGGGACCGTAAGGTTCCGCAGGGTCGAGATCCGGGAAATCTGACCGCCGTTCAAGAGGTTAACGCCCGGCGGGACAGGACGGCAACGAATCAGGACCGAATCGGCGATCTGGGCCAGTTCCTCAGATGTTCGCCACAAGCTATTGTATCTTAATATGGATTAACCATACGAGTGTTTCGCGCTCAAGCCGGAAATCGGGCGGCTGCGGGTTCCAACGGCAACGCCAGGCCATTCGAGACATAGGCCACTGTCCTGTAGAATCCGCAGAGCAGCAGAACCTCCAGGATCTGGTCCTCTTCATAGTGCCCGCGGAGGGACGCCCACTCGGCCTCGTCCAGCGTCGCCCTGTCATGCAGCGCTTCGACGGCGTCCAACAGCGCCACCTCGGCCGGCGACCAGCTGCCGCGCGCGCCGCTGACCGTGGCGGCCACCTGGTCGTCCGTCAGGCCGGCGGCCTTCGCGAAGGCGGTGATGTGGACGCCCCACTCGTATTCGCAGCCGGCGAGGGCGCAGGTGCGGTCGATAATGATCTCGCGCTCGCGAAGGGAGAGGGGCCCACGGTCCAGCAGGGATCCGGCCCGGAACTTCCGCCAATGCCGCTGGCTGGTCGCCAGGGTGCGGAACAGGACCAGCGGATCGGCGCCCGGCGGCATGATGGCGTCGAAGCTCTTCCGGACGTCGTCAGCGTAGGGCGCGGTCAGGGGCGTGATCCTTGGCACGGGTCTGTCTCCTTGTTACGATTTCCGTAGCGAGTGTTTGCTACAGAAATAATAGCGGAGTCAAGTATGGTTGAGGCGAGGCCCCGGCGGACCGTGCGCGGATCACGCACCGGCCGCCCGGTCATGGCGCTGCTGGACCTGCTGGGCCGCCGCTGGGCGCTGCGGGTGATCTGGGAGCTGCGGGACGGCTGGCTGACATCCCGCCAGCTGCGCGAGGCCTGTGACGATGTTTCACCGACCGTCCTGCAATCCCGCATGTCCGAGCTGCGCGCGGCGGGGCTGATCACCCTCGAGCATCGGCACGGCTACGCTCTGACTCCGCTGGGCAGGGAACTGCTCGACCAGTTCCTGCCGCTCAACGCCTTCGCGGAACGCTGGGCGGCCGAGACCTTGGCGGAACAGGGGTGAGCGACTCCAAACTTGACGCCCGAGGACTCTCTGCCTATACCGCTCCCTCTCGCGTGGAAGCCCTGCTTTCCCGCGCCCGATTTCTTTATGCGAAGGTCGCTTCCATGTCGCGCCGCTGCGAACTCACTGGTGTTGGACCGATGGTCGGTCACAACGTGAGCCACTCCAACATCAAGACGAAGCGCCGCTTCCTGCCCGCGCTGTCGCCCGCCACGCTTCAGTCCGAAGCGCTCGGCCAGTCGTTCAAGCTCCGCATCACCAATGCGGCGCTGCGCACGCTGGACTTCCGCGGCGGCCTGGACGTGTTCCTGGTCGGCGCCAAGGACGAGGCCCTGTCGCCCCGCGCCCTGAAGATCAAGCGCCAGGTCAAGGCGAAGCTGGCGGAGAAGGCGGCGGCCTGAGCCGCGCCTTTACCGGACGCACCGTACGAAAAAAGGCCCGCGGGATGATCCCGCGGGCCTTCTTCGTTTTCGGCTGTCCGCGTCGCGTTAGCGAGCGGCGTAGCTGACCGAGGTGGCCGGCGTGCGGGCCGCGTAGGAGGCCAGCTCGGCATCGCCGATCTGGGCCACGGCGCGGGCGACGCTGCGACGGACGCATTCCGGGTAGATGTAGCCGGCCAGCGGCTCGCCCTTCAGGTCGGCCCAGCAGGCGCTGTTGGCGGCCTTGACGATGTCGGCGTGCAGCTGCTCGGTCGACTTGCCGGCCACCGGGACGCGGATCTCGGCGGCGCCGGCGAAACCGGCGGCGCCAGCGGCGGCGGCGGCGAGGACGGCCACGAGGGTCTTCTTGAACTTGGTCACAATAAGCACTCCCGAAAGGGGTTGGGTTTCAACCGCTTCCGGCACGCTTCCCCTGATGGATGCGGCTCATCGTCCGTCTTGAACCATCGAATCCCTATTTAGCGCGTTTCTGAAGGTTATCAACGA
Source organism: Caulobacteraceae bacterium (assembly GCA_027487945.1). Lineage (GTDB taxonomy): Bacteria > Pseudomonadota > Alphaproteobacteria > Caulobacterales > Caulobacteraceae > Caulobacter. Next base: position 40,162 of record JAIYCQ010000014.1, on the reverse strand, counting down.
TTATGTTGCATTGCACCTTTCTTGGGTGCGGCGCGGCAATCAGGAGGCCAGCAGGTCCCGGTTCGCCCGGGCCACGTCGGTGCATCCGGTCAACGCCATGGCCATCGTCATCTCCTGACGCAGGATGTCGAGCACGTGCGCGACGCCGGCCTCGCCCCGGGCGCCCAGGGCCCAGGCCCAGGGGCGGCCGATCAGGCAGGCCTTGGCGCCGAGCGCCAGCGCCTTGACCACGTCGAGGCCCGAGCGCACCCCGCCATCCATCAGGATGGTCAGGTCATCGCCCACCGCCTCGGCGATCGGCGGCAGGGCGCGGACGCCCGACAGCACGCCGTCCAGCTGGCGCCCGCCGTGGTTGGAGACGACGATGCCGTCGGCGCCGACCTTGACCGCCTCACGCGCGTCCTCGGGGTCGAGGATGCCCTTGATGACGATGGGGCCGTCCCAATGGGTGCGGATCCACTCCAGATCCTTCCAGGTCAGGCGAGGGTCGAAGTTCTTCGTCACCCAGGGCCAGAACTCGGCCATGCCCTTCGCCTCGGGGATGGCGGCGGCAAGGTTGCCGAACACATGCGGCTTTCCGCCCAGCTGGACGTCCATCAGCCAGTGCGGGTGGGTGATCCCGTCGAGGGCGCGCTTCAAGCCGCCGGTCAGGGACGGCGCGCCGCCGAACAGACCGGTGCGCATGTCGCGATAGCGCGCGCCCGGCACCGGGAGGTCGACGGTGAAGACCAGCACCGGAGAACCCACGGCCCTGGCCCGGGCCAGCAGCTCCGCCATGTAGCCCCGGTCGCGGATCATATAGAGCTGGAACCAGGGCGCGACACCCGCGCCGGCGGCGACCTCGTCCAGGTCGCAGACGCCGACCGTGGACAGGCAGAACGGCACGCCCGCAGCCTTCGCCGCCCGCGCCGCCTGAACTTCCCCTCGCCGGGCGTACATGCCGGCCATCCCGACCGGGGCGAGCATCACCGGCATGGACAGAGCCTGTCCGAACAGCTCCGTCGAGAGGCTGATTTCCGAGACGTCGCGCAGCACCCGCTGCCGCAGGGCCAGACCCTCGAAGTCCTCGACGTTCCGCCGCAGGGTCGCCTCGGCGTAGGAGCCGCCGTCGATGTAGTCGAACAGCAGCCTGGGCAGGCGGCGCCGCGCCAGCTCGCGATAGTCGCTGACGGCGGCGGCGATCATTTCGGCGGCGTCCAGTCGAAGGCGAGCAGGATCGTCCGCTGCCTGTCATTGAAGTTGTCGTCCGAGACCAGGAAGATCCGCCAGTGTCCCTCCGGACCTGCGATCGCCGAGACGCCCTCGAAGTTGTCGACGGTCGTGTTGGGGCCCATCGACAGCCTGCCGATCACCATCCTGTCGAAGAACGGGTCCCCGACGATGGTCAGGATGATGCGCGAGCCGATCCCCGGGACGAAGCTGTGGTGCAGGATCAGCAGCTCGCCCTTCGGCCCCAGACCCAGCGCGGACAGGCGGTAGCCCGGCGGCGGCGTGGGCAGGCCGTCCAGCTCATCACATCCGGCGTACAGGCGGCACATCCAGATGCCGCCCGGTTCGAGACCGACAAAGTACAGCCCGCCGGATGTCGGGGCGGTCGCGAGGCCCTCCATGCCTTCATTGTCGCCCAGGACGACCGGGGGCGCCTCGGCACGGGCCGGCCGTCCGGCCTCGTCGTAGACCCAGATGCGGTGGTCGCGCTCAAAGCTGATCAGCAGCTGTCCGTCGGCAAGCCGCGCGAGGCCTTCGGCGTCGCTTTCCCGCTTGCCCTGCAGGGGCTGGCCGTCGACGCCGAGCAACGGCTTCAAAACGGCTTCGCCAACGCCGGTCAGGCGCCCGTCCGACCCGAGCAGGATCCTGCCGGTGACGACGTCGCCGTCATCCGTCGGGGCGATGAAGGTCCCGTCCGCGGCGACCTGAAGATCGGACAGGCCGTGAAGGCGGCTGGTCATGCTGCTGGTCAGCGCCAGGCCGCCGGCGTACCGGAAGTCGTCGATCTCCTGCCGCGATGGATCGGCAGGGTCCAGCGGGACTGGCGCCGCCTCGATGATGATCCGGCTGTCGGCCGGGACCGGGCCTCGCGGCGGGATGGGCCGGAGGTGCGCGGGGGTGGTGCAGGCGACGACGGCCAGCAGGATCGCCGCGACAACACCGATCCCCCTTGGCGGCGTCACGCCAGCGCCCCGCGCACTTCTCGGAAGGTGGTCGTCTTGACCGGCGGCGGCTGGGTTACCGGCGGCGGGGCCAGCAGGCCGCGATTGGCGGCCACCCGCTTGGGCTCCTCCTCGAAGAGCGCGGCGAGCTGCTCGACCAGCACTCCCCCCAGCTGCTCGACGTCGACGATCGTAACGGCCTTCTTGTAGTAGCGGGTCACGTCGTGACCGATGCCGATGGCCAGCAGCTCGACCGGGCTCTTGCCCTCGATCTCGCCGATCACGTGGCGCAGGTGGCGTTCCAGATAGTGGCCGCTGTTGACCGAAAGCGTCGAGTCATCAACCGGCGCGCCGTCGCTGATGACCATCAGGATGCGGCGCTGCTCCGGCCGGGAGATCAGGCGCTGGTGCGCCCACATCAGCGCCTCGCCGTCGATGTTCTCCTTGAGCAGTCCCTCGCGCATCATCAGGCCGAGGTTGCGACGCGCCCGCCGCCAGGGGGCATCGGCGCCCTTGTAGATGATGTGGCGCAGATCGTTCAGCCGTCCGGGCGAGGCGGGCTTGCCGGCCTTGATCCACTCGTCGCGGGACAGGCCGCCCTTCCAGGCGCGGGTGGTGAAGCCGAGGATCTCGGTCTTGACCGCGCAGCGCTCCAGCGTCCGGGCCAGGATGTCGGCGCAGACGGCGGCGACCATGATCGGTCGACCGCGCATCGAACCGGAGTTGTCGATCAGGATGGTGACCACCGTGTCGCGGAACTCGGTGTCCGACTCCTGCTTGAACGACAGGGGGGCGGTCGGATCCATGATGATCCGCGGCAGGCGGGCGACGTCCAGCATCCCCTCTTCGAGGTCGAACTGCCAGGACCGGTTCTGTTGCGCCATCAGCCGGCGTTGCAGCTTGTTGGCCAGGCGCGAAACCACGCTCGAGAGGCTGGCCAGCTGCTGGTCGAGATAGGCCCGCAGCCGGGTCAGCTCCTCGGCGTCGCAGAGGTCCTCGGCGCCGACGATCTCGTCATGCGCCGTCGTGAAGACCTTGTAGGGCGGCTCGGGCTGGTTGTTGTCCCGGATCTCGGGGCGGGCCGGTTTGGCGCCGTCACCCATCTCGGGCGCCTCGTCGGACATCTCGGCGTTTTCGTCGTCCTCGGCCTCGACCAACTGCTGCTCGCCGTCCTGGGCCTGCTGCTCGTCGGTCTCCATCTCGTCCATGGAGGCGCCTTCGGGCGACTGGCCATCGCCCTCGCCGTCGTCGTTCTCGTCGGACTCGGTCTGCTGCTCGTCGTCCTCGCCCTCATCCTCACTGCTCTCCTGGGCGTCGAGCTCGGCGTCGCCGAGGTCGAGGTCGCGAAGGATGGTGCGGACGGTCTTCTGGAAGGCGGCCTGGTCAAGGATGTCCGACGACAGCCGGTCGAGGTCTGCCCCGGCCCTGGCCTCGATGTCGGCCCGGAACAGGTCGACCGCGTCCCGAGCCCCCTCGGGCGGGGCGTCGCCGGTCAGGCGCTCGCGCACCATCAACGACAGCACATCGGCCATCGGGATGCTGGCCCGATCCTTCATCCGGACCAGGCCCTTGCGCTCGATGGACTGCTCAAGAACCGTGGTGAGGTTCGCGCGCACGCCGCCAAGGGCATTGGAGCCGATGGCCTCGATCCGCGCCTGTTCGACCGCTTCGTAGATCGCCTGCCCCTCGGGCGAGCCGGGACGCCCCCGGGCGTAGGTGGCCGCGTCGTGGTGCGCGTACCGCAGCGCCATCTGGTCGGCGAGCCCGCGGAGCCGCGAGGCCTCCTTGCTGTTCAGGTCGCGGGGCGGATGGGGCAGCACGGCGCGGTTGCCCGACAGTGACGGCCCGTCGCCCGAGAACACGACCTCGAGGTCCGGCGTCTCGGCCAGTGAGCGCGCGGCGTGGGCCAAGGCGCGCTTGAACGGTTCGGTGGGACTCTCGGGCTTGCTCATCGCCCGTACGTTCTAGCGCGACGACGCGGCGTCATGGAAGGCGAACTCGACGCTCGCCTGCGTCTTCGCGGGGCGTTCAGGTCGGCGCCGTGCAGCGCCGTCCGGGCTCAGGCGGCGGCGCGGCAGCTTTCGGCCGGTCGACCGGGTTCGGCCGGCAGCCAGAACGTGAACCCGCTGCCCTCGCCCAGGCGGCTTTCTACGGTCAGTTCGCCATCCATCAGCTCCACCAGTTCACGGCAGATAGCGAGGCCGAGGCCCGTGCCGCCGTGCTGGCGGGTCGTGGAGGTGTCGAGCTGGCTGAACTTGCCAAACAGCTCGGCGATCCGGTCCTCCGGTATGCCTGGCCCGGTATCACGGACGGCAAACTCCAGGCCGCGCCGGCTGCGCCAGACGCGGGTGTGGACGGTTCCCGCGGCGGTGAACTTCACCGCGTTGGACAGCAGGTTGCCCAGCACTTGCGAGACCCTCATGGCGTCCAGCCGCCACAACCCGACCGCCTCGGGGTCGATGCGGAACTCGAACGCCAGGCCCTTTTCGGCGGCTGCGTTGCGGAAGGGGTCGCAGATGGCCGTGACGGCGGCGGGCAGGGTGACATCCTCGCGGCATATCTCCAGCTTGCCGGCCTCGATCTTGGCCAGGTCCAGAACGTCGTTGAGGATCTTCAGCAGGGTGGCGCCGGATTCGCGGATGATCTCCAGCCGCTCGCGTTGCGTGTCGGCGAGGTCGCCACGGGCCATGATCTGGGCCATGCCGAGGACGCCGTTCATCGGGGTCCGGATCTCGTGGCTGATGTTGGCCAGGAACTGCGACTTGGCCACGCTGGCGGCCTCGGCCCTGTCCCTCGCCTCGGTCAGGTCCCGAAGCGTACGCGCCAGCTGCGCGTCGTTGGCCTCCAGCGCGCCGAACCCGCGTGAGACGCTGACGATCAGCAGGGTGCAGGCGGCCACGACGGCGAGCAGCAGGACTCCGAAGGCCGGAGCCACCTGACGGATCAGATCCACGCCGGGGCGCGCCGGGGTCCAGGCCAGCCGTCCGATCACGGCGCCTGCGCTGTCCTTCAGCGCCACGGAAGGCCCGGAGACGGCCTTGTCTGCGCCGACCAGCCTTGGCGATCTGATGCCCAGATCCTTGTTCAACTCCGCCAGAAAATCGTCGCCGACCTGGCGGGCGGACACCACCACCGGCGCCGGGGCCATCGCTGTCCGGATGTCGGTCTCCGGTGTGACCGTCGACGCGACGACAAGCCAGATCGCGTTGTCTGCGGCGATCAGCCTTTTCTGCGTCACATTGCCGGCGAAGCCGAAGCGGGCGGTGATCCCGCCTTCAGCCTCGCGGATATCTGACAGGAAGGGCGCCAGGGCGTCTGCGAAGCCTGCCGCTTCGGACAGGGGGCGCGCCTCGCCGGCCGCCGAGGCGTAGCGCAGCGCGCCGGACCCGTCGAACAGCACTGTCCAATCATGCCCCATGTATTGGGCATAGTACTCCCCGAAGTTGATATGCGCCCAGGCCAGGTCGAGGGGGCCTGTTGTCCGGGTCCAGGCATCGTCCCAGATGGTCGCCGAGGTGACGTTCTCAACCATCTGCTCCAGCCGGCGGTCGACTGTGCGCGAGACGAGGGTCTGCTCTTCGCGGGCTGTCAGGTCGTCGACCGCGCGGGCCCACCAGACCATCGTCCCGATGGCGCCGGTCATCACGAACAGCGCGACCAGCACGCCGAGCAGGAGCGTGCGTCGCAGCCGAGTCCGTGTCGTTGATGACTCTGTGACGGTCATCGTGCCCCCGAGATCAGGCGCCCAGTTTGGGCGCGAGATCATAACGAGCACTGAACATGGCCTGCGCCCGCCTGCCGCACCCCCGGCGTAGGTTGCGAGCCGTTAACCGGGCGAGGTGAGACTTCCGCCAAAGCGGGGGATTTCCATGAAGCGAAGCATCCTGGGGCTTGCAGGCGTCGCGACCCTGATCCTGTCGGGGCCAGCCCTGGCCGAAGATCGGTCGGTCAATCTCGAGGGCGAGATCGGCATGGTGTCCGACTACCGCTTCCGCGGCTACTCGCTGAGTAACGAGGATCCGGCGCTGCAGGGCGGGCTGACCCTCAATCTGCCGGGCGGCCTCTACCTTGGGGTCTGGGCCTCCAGCATCGCCGACTACGCCGGGGCGGACATCGAGCTGGACCTGTCGGCGGGCGTGGCCTTCAGCGCCGGCGGGCTCGACTGGGACCTGGGCGCTGTTCGCTACACCTACCCCGACGGCGTCGATGTCGACTACTGGGAGATCCCGGTCTCCGCCTCGAAGACCTGGGGGGCGTTCACCGGAACGGCCAGCGTCCAGTATGTGCCCGAGCAGGACAACGTCGCGGAGGAGAACCGCTACTTCAACCTGGCCGCCGACTATGCGCCGGAGCACTGGCCTGTCAGCCTCAACGCAGGCTTCGGCTACGAAGATGGCGCCTTCGCGGATGAAAAGCTGGACTGGTCGATTGGCGTGGCGAGGACCTTCGGGCCGGTGACGGTGAGCCTGGGCTGGGCCGACTCCGACGGTCCGGGCGCGGAAGGCGTGGTCGCGGGTGGACTCAACGCCGCCTTCTAGCGCCGCAGGGCGTCAGGCGCGCACCGCCATGGTGACCTTGGCCGGTGTGGTCGGCGAGCGCAGGATGTCGACGATCCGGTTCAGGAACGCCCGCCGACGCGCCAGGGCGCCGGGGATGTCCTCGCCTGCCCGGATCATCCGAACGTCGTCGCGCGCCGCCTCCAGCACCAGACGGTCCGCGACCGCGGGCAGGTGGCCGTCACCCTTGCGGGCATCCATGATGGCGGCGTGCGAGCGGGCTTCGCCGATACGCTTCTGAACCAGCGCCTCAACGTCCGTGCCGGTCTCGGCGCGGGCGGCCAGTGTAGCGAAGTCATGCGCATACATGCGCACGAAGCCTTCCTCGATCATCGGATCTCCGATCTGCCCCGGCCATGCAGACTTGCCGGGGGCTGAGCACGCCTTCAGCGCGCGGGAAGAGGCCTCTATAGCACATCGGCGCTGAAGCCGGGGCGGAATGTCGCCTTGCCCCCGATCCGCCCTCGCCGCCGGACCACCGGGCCGCGGCCCCGCCTGCGATATCGTGCCGTGGGTCTGCCCCGGGCGTGGTATCCTCGCCTGATCGGAAACCGGCCAGACAGGCCGGGAAGGGGACGAACCGACGCGCGCCGCGTGTCTTGGCCCCCGCTCCGGAAAGCTCCCCATGGCCAAGGGCCAGAAGAAATCCAACAAGGAAACCCGCAAGCCCAAGGCGGAGAAGCCGAAGGTCATCGCCGCCGCGCCGTCCTTCCTGACGCCACTCAAGATCGGCAAGCAGAAGTAGCGGCCGTGGCGATGCAGACGGTCCACCTTGTCCAGGCCTTCATCGCCGGCAAGGGGCAGGCCCTGAAGGCCGAGCAGACCCTGGTCTGCGCCTCGGCCGAGGAGGCGCGCCGCAAGGCCGAGCGGTTGTCGACCCTGCGCCTGGGCGTTGTCGCCTTCTCGGCGACGGCCGATGCGGACCTGGGCGACTACGACGACAACCCGGTGATCCTGTTCCACGCGGGGCGGCTGCCGCCACCGTTCGACGAGCTCTGAGCTCAGTGCATCGGGCCGGCGGGCCCGTCCTCCTCGAACAGAAGGATGAAGGCGATGATCTCGTCCCACTGGGCGAGGCCGTCGACGTCCCCGACCGCCGCCAGCTCCGCCGCGCGCAGCATGGCGATGGTCGAGGCGTCGCCGCCGTACTGGGCGATCAGCGCCATCGCGGTCGTGCGGGTCGCCTCGGCGGAGCGATCGTGAGGCTGGATCATGGGCGCGGTCTCCGGCAGGGGGGCGGAAGGGGACATGGCGCTGACGGGGGCGTCGTCCAGTCCGGCGCGATCCGGCGGAGCCCGGCCAAAGGACGAATTGACGCACCCGGCGTTAGGGTTTGTCCCACCTGATCAGGCGAAAGGTCGGCTCGCAATTCCTGCGAGCATCGCCTGCCATGTTCATCGCGCCGACCGCCGTTTACGCCAACGAGGCCCCGACCCTCCGCGCCCCGACCGGACCGGCGGCCGACCGGACCGGCAAGCCCGGCCTGGCCCTGGTGCTGGACGAGGCGGCCGTCGCCATCCGCGGCGTCGCCATCGTCCGCCTCGCGCTGGACCTGCTCGCAACCGTCGCCGCCCTGATGATCCTGCCGGCGCCGGTGTGCGCGGCCTGGCTGGCCGGCGTGCTGGCGCTTGAGGTCTGGTCCTGGTTCGCCACCCTTCCCTCGGCGCGGGGCGAGCCGATCACCTGGCGCATCCGCTACATGTTCCTGGCCAGCTACGTCGCGACCAACCTGGCTTGGGTGACGCTCGGCGTCCTGTTCCTGTCGACCGGCACGACCGCCGGACTGGCCAGCGGCGGCATTCTGCTGGCGGCCGTCGCGGCGCTGCTGGTCCTTCTGTTCCACAGCGCGCCGCCGGTCTTCCTGGTCGCAGGGGCGATGCCGGTCATGGTCGCGCTGGCCGTGATCGTGATGGCCGACGGCCGGGACTGGCGCGAGATGACGCCGGTCTGGCTGGCCCTGGGGCTGAGCCTCGTCTTCAGCCTCGGACGCGCCCTCGACACGCCGTCTGCCCAAGAGTCCCAGCGGCGACTCAACGCCAGCCTGGACGAGTTTCAGGCCCTGGCCGACAATGTCAGCGACATCATCCTCCGCACCGACCTGCAGGGCTTTTGCCAGTATGTGTCGCCCGCCTGTTACGCCGTGCTCGGCTTTCGTCCCGACGAGCTGATCGGCCGCCGGCGCATCGAGCTGGTCCACCCCGATGACAAGGCCGACCTGCCGCTGGCCATGGCCCGCATGCTGGCCAAGCCTGATCGGCCGGAGGTCGTCTCCCTGCGGGTCCGCCACAAGGACGGCCACTGGGTCTGGCTGCAGACCAGCGCCAAGCTGGTGTTCGAGAACGGCGTTCCTGTGGGCGTCATCGACGTCAATCGCGATGTTACCGAACGGATGGCGGCGGAAGCGGCGCTGCGGGAGGCCAAGGCCGAGGCGGACGCCGCCAGCCGGGCCAAGGCCGAGTTTCTGGCCAATGTCAGCCATGAGATCCGCACCCCGATGAACGGGGTGCTGGGCGCACTGCATCTGCTGGAGCGGGAGAGAATCTCGCCGGAGGGCCGCGAGCTGATGCGGCAGGCCGAGGAGTGCGGCCGGATGCTCTCGCAACTGCTCAACGACGTGCTCGACTTCTCCAAGATCGAGGCCGGGCAGCTCGACCTGGCGCCCGAGCCCATGCAGGCCGGGGAGGCGCTCAAGACGGTTGTCGGCCTGCTCGACGGCCAGGCCCGGGCCAAGGGCGTCGATCTGCACTGCGAGATCACCGGCGAGGACCTCTGGATCGACGCGGACCCGGTGCGTCTCCAGCAAGCGATGTTCAACCTGGTGGGCAACGCCGTGAAGTTCACGGTCAAGGGACACGTCACCGCCCGGCTCGCTGTCGCTCCGGCGGGGCCCGGCCGTCGTCAGGTCGTGCTGGAGGTCGAGGACACGGGTATCGGGCTCAGCGAGGCCGCGCGCCTGCATCTGTTCGAGCGCTTCAGCCAGGCGGAGGCCTCCACGGCCCGGCGCTTCGGGGGCGCGGGCCTTGGCCTGTCGATCACCCAGGCTCTGGCCCGGATGATGGGCGGGGAGATCACCTTCACCAGCGTCGAGGGCGAGGGGTCGACCTTCCGCATGAGCTTCGAGGCCGCCGCCGCCGAGGCGACGGCCCAGCCCGCGGTCGAAGGCGAGCTGCTGCACGGGGTGAACATCCTTCTGGTCGAGGACAACGCCACCAACCGCCTCGTGGCCCGGACCATGCTAACCCGGCTCGGCGCCCGGATCGCCGAGGCCGAGGACGGCGTCGCCGGTCTGGACGCTGCCCGGACCGGCGTCTTCGACCTGATCCTGATGGACATCCAGATGCCCCACATGAGCGGCGTCGAAGCGACCCGCGCCATCCGGGGCCTCAAGGGTCCTGCCGGTCAGACGCCGATCATCGGCCTGACCGCCAACGTCATGGTCCATCAGCGCGCCGAATACCTCGCCGCCGGCATGAACGGCGTGGTCGCCAAACCCATTTCCCCCGCCGCGCTGCTCGCGGAGATCAGCCGCCTGATGACCGAGGAATGGGACCGTATGGCGGGGTAGGGACAGAGGGATCGCCCCCTTCCCCAGTTCTCGCTAGTGCACCCGCGCCTTGCCGATCACCAACCCGTCTTCATCCGCTGACACCTCGATCACCGACCCGTCGGCCAGGTCGCCGGCCAGCAGCTTGCGGGCGATCGGGTCGATCAGTTCCTTCTGGATGACCCGCTTCAGCGGCCGGGCCCCGTAGACGGGGTCGTAGCCGCGTTCGGCCAGCCAGTGCATGGCGCCGCCGTCCAGGGCGATAGCCATGCGGCGGTCGGCCAGAAGGGTCTCGACGCGCTTGAGCTGGATACGGACGATGTTGTCCATCTCGCCGCGACCCAGACGCTTGAACAGGATGATCTCGTCCAGGCGGTTGAGGAACTCGGGCCGGAAGCTGCGGCGGACGACCTCCATGACCTGCGGCCGCACCGTCTCGACATCCTCGCCATCGGCCATGCCCGCCAGGAACTCGGCGCCCATGTTGCTGGTCAGGATGATCACGGTGTTGCGGAAGTCGATGGTCCGGCCCTGGCCGTCGGTCAGGCGACCGTCGTCCAGCACCTGCAGCAGGATATTGAAGACGTCCGGGTGGGCCTTCTCGACCTCGTCGAACAGTACGACCTGGTAGGGCCGACGCCGCACGGCTTCGGTCAGGGCGCCGCCCTCGTCATAGCCGACATAGCCGGGAGGGGCCCCGATCATGCGGCTGACGCTGTGCTTTTCCATGTACTCGCTCATGTCGAGGCGGGTGATCGCCGCCTCGTCGTCGAACATGAACTCGGCCAGGGCCTTGGTCAGCTCGGTCTTGCCGACGCCCGTCGGGCCAAGGAAGAGGAACGAGCCGATCGGGCGGCCGGGGTCCTTCAGGCCGGCCCGGGCGCGGCGGACGGCGTCGGAGACGGCGACCAGCGCCTCCTCCTGACCGACCACGCGGCCGCGCAGGCTGTCTTCCATCTTCAGCAGCTTGTCGCGCTCGCCCTCGAGCATCTTCTCGACCGGCACTCCGGTCCAGCGGCTGACCACGGCGGCGATCTGTTCGGCGTCGACGACCTCGGGGGTCAGCGGGCGCTCGCCGCCCACCTCGTCGCCGGCCTTGGACTCCTCCTCGGCCAGACGCTTCTCCAGCGCCGGGATCTCGCCGTACTGGATCTGGCCGGCGCGCTCGAAGTCGCCGCGGCGCTGGGCGACGGCCAGTTCGGCCCGCAGCCGGTCGAGGGCCTCACGGGTCTGGGCGGCGCCGCCGACCTTCTCCTTCTCGGCCTTCCAGCGGGCGGTCATCTCGTCGGAGGCGGACTGCAGTTCGACGATCTCGTCATCGAGGTTGTCCAGCCGCTGGCGACTGGCCGCGTCCGTTTCCTTCTTGAGGGCCTCGCGCTCGATCTTCAGCTGCACCAGCCGGCGGTCGATCTCGTCCAGCTCCTCGGGCTTGGAGTCGACGGCCATCCGCACGCGCGAGCCGGCCTCGTCGATCAGGTCGATCGCCTTGTCGGGCAGGAAGCGGTCGGTGATGTAGCGATTGCTCAGGGTGGCGGCGGCGACGATGGCGCTGTCGCTGATCCGCACCCCGTGGTGGACCTCGTACTTCTCCTTCAGGCCGCGCAGGATCGAGACGGTGTCCTCGACCGTCGGCTCGTTGACGAACACCGGCTGGAAGCGACGAGCCAGGGCCGCGTCCTTCTCGACGTGCTTGCGGTACTCATCCAGCGTGGTGGCGCCGACGCAGTGCAGCTCGCCGCGCGCCAGGGCGGGCTTGAGCAGGTTGGAGGCGTCCATCGCCCCCTCGGTCTTCCCGGCGCCGACCAGGGTGTGCATCTCGTCGATGAACAGGATGATGCTGCCCTCGGCGGCCGTGACCTCGTTGAGCACGGCCTTCAGCCGCTCCTCGAACTCGCCGCGGTACTTCGCGCCGGCGATCAGGCTGCCCATGTCGAGCGCCATCAGCTTCTTGTCCTTCAGGGACTCCGGCACGTCGCCGCTGACGATGCGCAGGGCCAGGCCCTCGACGATGGCGGTCTTGCCAACGCCGGGCTCGCCGATCAGCACGGGGTTGTTCTTGGTGCGGCGGGCCAGAACCTGGATGGTGCGGCGGATCTCCTCGTCGCGGCCGATCACCGGGTCCAGCTTCTGGTCGCGCGCCTTCTGGGTCAGGTCGGTGGCGTAGCGCTTGAGGGCGTCATAGCCCTCCTCGGCGCTGGCGCTGTCGGCGGTGCGGCCCTTGCGGACATCGGCGGCGGCGGTCTCCAGCGCCTTCTCGGCGGCGCCGGCGTCCTTCAGGGCCCTGGCCGCGTCGCCGCCCTCGGCGGCGAGGGCGATCAGCAGCCGCTCGGTGGTGATGAAGGCGTCGCCGGCCTTCTTGGCGTCCTCCTCCGCGCGGGCGAAAACGCGGGCGGTGTCGGGCTTGAGGTAGAGCTGGCCGGAGCCGCCCTCGACCTTGGGCATGCGACCCAGCAGCGCCTCGACGGCGGTGTCGACGGCGTCGGGCCGCCCGCCGGCGCTCTGGATCAGGGCGCGCGACAGGCCGTCGCGCTCCTCGAGCAGGACTTTCAGGATGTGTTCGGGCGTCAGGTGCTGGTGGCGGCGGGCCAGGGCCAGCGACTGGGCGCTCTGGATCGCCTGTTTGGCGCGGTCGGAATAGAGGTCGATGTTCATGGCTATCCCCGGTACGGCGGAATGTGTCCGGTCGCCTTGATCAAGCGCAACCGGACCTCAACGATGTAGGTGTGGCCCAAGGGCAACACAAGGGTGGCGGGCCCGTTAGAGCGCTTCGGCTGATCCCGGTATTCACCGGGATGAGCGGTTTAGAGGGGGAAAGGTTTCAAGCCTGAACCAGCCTGACCACCGTCCCGCACAGCGTGACCTCGCCGTCCTTGACCAGGCCGCGCGCCTGCGCCGCCGCACGGACCGCGTCCACATCCCGCACGGCCACGTCGAAGGCGCGCAGGCCGTCGCCCCGACCGTCCGTCGCCGAAACGAAGCGCAGCTCGCTGTCCTCCAGCGGGATGCGCCAGCCGTCGCCCGCCGCTTCGCGGGCCACACCCAGCACCTGGGCCCAGCGGGCCGACATGGCGTCCGGGTCGGCGCCCTGGAGCTCGGCGCCGACGATCGCGCTCGACACGTCGGTGCGGACGCCGTCGCGCCAGACGGGGCCGCCCCACTCCCAGTGATCCCAGCCGTCCATCCAGTCGAGCGACAGGATGGCGCCGCCGACGTCGCGGGGATGGATGTGCGCCGCCCGGGCGCGGGGCAGGTCGATGTCCTCGACCACCCGCGCGCCCGCCGCCGCGATGCCGGCGCGGGCCGCCGCGATATCGTGCACCTGCAGGATGACCATGTAGCCGCCGTCGCCGCCGCGCTTGTCCAGGAGGCGGCCGGCCGTCGTGCCCTCCGCCTTGGGCGAGACCACCTCGAGGAAGAACTCGCCGACCGGGAAGACCGCGTTCTTCAGTCCGAACTTGCCGACGCCGGGGTCGTCGTACGCATAGTCCAGGCCCAGCACGGCGCGGATGTCGGCCTCTGCGGCCTCCAGGTCGGCGCCCACCAGGGCGATCTGGCGCAGGCGCATGGCGGTCAGCTCCGGATCTCGAGGATGTCGAGTTTGGACTCCTGCTTCGGCCAGGGGACGACCATCCGCCAGCGGCAGTTGCCGATGCGCTCGATGACGCCGACCTGGTCGCGCTCGGGCTGGGCGCCGTAGGCGGGGAAGGTGGTCTCCGTATCGCCCCAGGCCTGGGCGCCGACGTAGATCAGCCGCCCCGGGTTTTCGCTGTCCGGGTAGATCAGGCCCTTCGTCCTCTGGCTGCCCGTCGTCTTGGTCAGGATCAGGTCGCCGCCTGGGGTCAGGTCGACCGTACAGGTGAACCAGGGGTAGGCGACGTACTTGAGGCCGTCGCCGTTCAGGGAGCCGACCTTGATGGTGCGGCAGCGGTACCTGCCCGGTCCCGGCTCCAGGGGCGGGGTCGCCAGCGCCGCGTCCTGCACCGAGAGCATGCCCAGGGCGTCGAGCTGGGCGCCGAACTCGTTGTTGGCCTCGCGCAGGGCCTGTTTCCAGGCATCGTTCAGGCGGGCGAGGCGGTCCTGGTCATCGGCCGAGGCGACCGTCTTCCACTTGTCCGTGCCGCCCTGCAGCCCGCCGTCCACCGGCGCTGTGGCGGTGGGGTCGGTGGCGGGCGGGCCGGCCGGGACGGTCGTGTCGGGCGTCGCGGGGGCTTCGCGAGGCTGCGTCGGCTCGCTCGGCCGGGAACAGGCCGCCAGGGTCAGGGCCAGGGCGGAGGCGACGAGGGTGCGGATCATCATGGTGGAAGGTTGGCGCGGCCAAAGGGTTGCGTAAAGGGCTTGCGTCCTTCGACACGCCCGCTGCGCAGGACGACGTCGATTGTAGGCTACCCACCCAAGGCATGCTGAGCAGCGCCGGACGAGCGCGTGTCGAAGCCCGCAAAGAGCCCGCCTACTGCCGCGCCATCTCCGCCTCGCCGACCGCGTCGCCGTCCAGGGCCTGGTCGTCGTTCATGGTCACGGTCACCTTGCGCAGCAGGCCGGTGAAGGCGAACGGGGCGGCGTAGTCGCCGACCGGGCTGCCGCGGTCCAGGCCGATGTCCAGGCCCGACCAGCTGATCAGGGTATGGAAGCCGAGCGGCGTGGTGATCTTGCCGGCCGGGATACCGTCGATCAACAGCACGATCCGCCGCCCGTCCGGTCCGGGCCGCACCGCCACACCCAGCCTGCGCTGGCCGGGCTCGACGATTTGGTCGCTGGTGACCACCGCGTGGGTCCCGCCGATGTTGAGGTCGTGGACCAGCCGGCCGTCCTTCAGGAACAGCGAGTAGCCGCTTGTCATGTCGCCGTGGGCGATCAGCACGCCCTCGTCGCCCGCCGCGACGCGGACGTCGGCCTCGATGCGATAGCTGCGGCTGCGCACGTCCGGCGCCACGTCGGTGGGCACATGGCCCATGCCCTTGTGGAACACGAAGCGGGTGCGGGCCCCGTGGAAGCGCTGGGCGTTCTCGGCGAAGCGCGGACCGAAGCGGTCGTCCAGCGGCAGCACCTTGGACGCCTCCGCCAGCGCCCACCACTCGGCCTTCAGCGCCTCGAGCCTGTCGGGATGCTCGGCGGCGAGGTCGTGGCTCTCCGAGAAATCCCGGGCCAGGTGGTAGAGCTCCCAGACGTCGTCCTCGAACGGCCGGCCCGGCGGGTGCCAGGCGACCGCCTTCCAGCCGTCCTTGACCAGCCCCCGGTGGCCGAACATCTCGAAGTACTGTGCGCCGGCCTTGGACGGCGCGGCCGGGTCGGTCAGGGAGGCGGCGAAGCTGGTTCCCTCCAGCGGCATCTGTTCGACCCCGGCGATGCTGTCCGGGGGCGTGATCCCGAGCAGCTCCAGCAGGGTCGGGACCACGTCACTGGCGTGGGTGAACTGGCTGCGCGTCTCGCCCGCCGCCTTGATCCCGGCCGGCCAGCTCATCACCAGCGGGTCGCGGATGCCGCCGCCGTGGGTGTTCTGCTTGTAGCGCTTCAGCGGCGTGTTGGACGCCATCGCCCAGCCGAGCGGAAAGTTGGAGTGGGTGTCGGGCCCGCCGATGTCGTCGATGCGGGCCAGCTTCTCGGCCATCGGCTCGCGCTTGCCGTTGAAGGGCCCCATGGCGTTGACCATCCCCAGCGGACCGCCCTCCTGGCTGGCGCCGTTGTCGGACATCACCAGGATCAGTGTGTCGTCCCTCAAGCCCGCCTCCTCCAGGAAGCCGACCAGCCGCGCCAGATGCTGGTCGGCATGCTCCAGCATGGCGGCGAAGGCGGCCTGCAGCCGGGTGAAGACCCGCTGCTCGTCGGGCGAATGATCAGCCCAGGCGCCGACATGGTCGTTGCGCGGCGGCAGGGCGGTGTCGGCCGTGACGATGCCCAGCGCCTTCTGCCGGGCCAGCCGGCGCTCGCGCTCGACGTCCCAGCCTTCATTGAACACGGCATCGTATTTCAGGATCAGATCGCGCGGCGCCTGGTGCGGGGCGTGGCAGGCGCCAAGGCCGATCCAGGTCAGCCAAGGCGTCTGCGGCGCGTCGGCGGTGTGGTCGGCGATATAGCGGATGGCCTGGTCGACCAGGTCCTCGGTCAGGTGGTAGCCGGTCTCGAAGGTTCCGGGCGCGGCGACGGGCGTGTTGTCGCGCACCAGCTCGGGCGAGTACTGGTCGGTCTCGGCATCCAGAAAACCGTAGAAGCGGTCGAAGCCCCGGCCCAGCGGCCAGCCGTCGAACGGCCCGGTGGCGCCGCTCTCGGTCAGCGGCGTCACATGCCACTTGCCCAGCATGTAGTTCCGGTAGCCGTGCGGGCGCAGCATCTCGGGCAGGATACCGGCCTCCCTCGCGATCTTGCCGCGATAGCCCGGATAGCCGCTGTCGAAGTTGGCGAGGCACCCGACGCCGACGCTGTGGTGGTTACGGCCGGTCAGCAGCGCCGCCCGGGTGGTCGAGCACATCGCCGTGGTGTGGAAGCCGGTGTAGCGCAGCCCCTCGGCCGCCAGCCGGTCGATGGTCGGGGTCTCGATCGGCGAGCCGTAGCAGCCGAAGTCCGAGAAGCCGACGTCGTCGAACAGCACCACCAGGATGTTGGGCGCGCCCTTCGGCGGTGCGGGCGGCGTCGGCCACCAGGGCGTAGAGTCCTGAATGGTGCGCCCGATCTTGCCGGCCATGGTCGCTCCTCCCGCGATCTGTTTTCGCGAGCCTAGCGCAAATCCCAACGGTTACCACCGGGTAACGGGCTGCTCAGGTCGCGCTGAGCCGCAGCGCGATCCGGCAGCGAAGGCCGTCGGGATCGAAGGCCATGGTGGTCTCGCCGTCCATGTCGACCTGGATCGACCGCTGGATCAGGCGCGAGCCGAAGCCCTGGTGTGTCGGGGGGGCCACGGGCGGGCCGCCGGTCTCGCGCCAGTCGAGGGTCAGCCGCCGTCCGCCGGTTTCGTCGGCGGCCAGACTCCAGGTCACAGTCACCTGACCGTCCGGGGCGGACAGGGCGCCGTACTTGGCCGCATTGGTCGCCAGCTCGTGGGTGACCAGGGCGAAGGTCAGCGCCTCCTGCGCCGACAGGGTCACCGACGGTCCGTCGAGCCGGTAGTGGGGCGGGCCGTAGGGGCTGAGCTCCAGCGCCAGCAGCGCCTCGAGCCGGGCGCCCTGCCAGTTGGCGGTGGTCAGGACGTTATGGACGCCCGACAGGGCCATCAGCCGGGCCTCGAAGGCGGTGCGGAAGGCGGCCGGCTCGGGCGTCGCCCGCACGGTCTGGGCGGCGATCGACTGGACGATGGCCAGGGTGTTCTTGACCCGATGGTTCAGCTCGTCGAGCAGCAGCTTGCGCTGGTCCTCGGCCCGGACCCGTTCGGTGACATCCGAGCCCTCGACGAAGATGCCGATCACCGCGCCCTCGAGGTCGCGGATCGGCTGGTAGATGAAGTCGAGGAACCGCTCCTCCGGCGCGCCGTCGGGCACGCGGATCAGCGTCACCGGCGCTGACAGGCCGACATAGGGCTCGCCGCTGGAGAACACCGTGTCGAGCAGATCGTAGAACCCCTGGCCGTGCAGCTCGGGCAGGGCCTCGGCGACCGTCTTGCCCAGGATGTCGCGGTGGCCGATCACCTGCTGATAGGCGGCGTTGCTGAGGGTGAAGACATGGTCGGGCCCCGACAGGACGGCCATGAAGCCCGGCGCCTGCATGAACAGGTCGCGCAGACCGGCCGTCTCGCGCTGCAGGGCGCGGCTGACGGTCTCGGCCTCGCGGGCGCGCTGCAGCAGATCGGTCTCGCCCGGCAGGTGGCCGGCCTGCCGGCGCAGCCGGTGCAACTCGGTCACGTCGACGGTGTTCTGCATCACCCAGGCCACGGCGCCCGAGGCGTCCCGCACCGGGGTGTGAACGGCCGTCCAGTAGCGCCGCTCGATGCCCTGGGCCGTGGGGATGTCGTAGGGGATGAAGGCCAGGGTGTCGGGCTGTCCGGTGTCCAGCACCCGCTGCAGCGACGTCCGCAGCCGCTCGCCGTTCTCGGGGTCCGGGAACAGGTCAAGGATATGGCCGCCGACCAGCTCGTCCCGCGTGCGGAACACCGCCGCCTCATAGGCCGCGTTGGCCTCGATGTAGCGCAGCTGCCGATCGAGGACCATGTAGGGACTGGGAAGGGCGTGAAACAGCGCCCCGAAATTCAGATCGGCCAAGAAACCCCCAAAGCCCGCGCGCCCATGGCCAAATGCGCGCGGAGCGGTGCGGGTTGCAAGCCCGGTCGCGCCCACAAAAAAACGGGCCAGCGTCACCGCCGACCCGTTTCGCGTTGTGGCCTCTCAGCCCGCCCTAGAGCGGCTGCAGGTTCCCGGCGGCCATCTTGCCGCTGCGGCGATCCTGTTCGAGGTCGTAGTTGACCTTCTGGCCTTCGTTCAGGCTGCGCAGTCCGGCCCGTTCAACGGCCGAAATGTGCACGAAGACGTCGGCGCCGCCGTCGTCCGGCTGGATGAAGCCGTAGCCCTTCGTGGTGTTGAACCACTTCACAGTACCGGTAGCCATAGTCGTAGTGCCTTTCAGAGCAGAGCATTACCGCCAAGGGGTGGCGGGTTCAGAGAGACGAAATTTGCAGGAAGATCAGGGCGAGTCCGGGGCTCGATCCGAAGAAGAGAAACGACCGGGGAGAGCGCGTCCGAAGCCCTGCAGATAACGACACCTCAAAACATGGCACATTCCCGCAAAACGGGAAAGCAGGGTTCTGCCGGGCGGGGTTAACGCCGGTTTCGCCTTGCGGGGCCCCGGTTCAGGCCTTCATCGGCCGCTGCAGCGGGCGCTCGACCAGATGGCCGTCGGGATCCTTGGCGAAACCCATCACGGCGCCGCCCAGCGCGGCGACCGGCGTCGGCTGGCGGACGATCTCCAGCCCCTCGGCGCGGATGGCCTCGGCCGCCGCGACGGGGTCGGGCAGGTAGAGAACGATCTTGATCGGATTGTCGCGATAGTTCCGCACCGACCCGTCGGTCCAGTGCATCAACACCAGCGCCGACCCCCGCCCCTCGAACCCGACGACGATCTCGTCCATGTAGTCGAGCCTGAAGGTGTTGATGACCTTCATCCCCAGCACCCGGGTGTAGAAGTCGGCCGACCGCGCGAGGTCCGACACGCCGATGCCGACGGCGCCGATGTAGGCGGTGGTGGCCGTTTGCGCGTGTGTAGCGTTAGAGGTGGTCAAGGTGTCACCATGTGTCGTGCCTGAAGGAGTCGACTGAGAATGATGCCAAAGGATGCCCGTACATCTATGGCCATGTCTCGAGTGCCGCAAAAGCGGACAGCGCCCGAAGAGAAAGTCGCCAGCATACTGCGAGGGCTGGGTTCCTCTTACCGGCGGAATGTCAAATCGCTTCCCGGTTCCCCTGATTTCGCCAACCAGACCAAGGGATGGGCGATACAGGTACACGGCTGCTTCTGGCACCAGCACGGCTGTCCGCGCAGCACTGTGCCCGCCCACAATCGTCCAGACTGGGAGACAAAATTCGCCCGAAACAAGCAGCGTGACTTGGAGCAGGAGACGCTTCTCACAGCACGAGGCTTACGTGTCCTGACGATCTGGGAGTGCGAGCTCAAAGACGCCTCGCGCTTGGTGGAAATCGTCGCGGCACATGTGGCGTAGAATCATCTTAAGCGAGATGGGCGGTTGACACACTTAGCGTGTTCGCCTTTTGTTTCGGCGTGGAAAGCCGCTGGGAAAGCGCCATGACTCTCAGGATCATCGACCTCTTCAGCGGCGCCGGTGGAATGAGCCTGGGGTTCTGCGACAAGCGCTTCTGTGGCGGTTTTGAAACGGTCCTAGCGATCGACAACGACAAGGCCGCTTCCAAGACACATGAGTTGAATTTCCCTGGGCGAGCAGTCTGCGCGAATATTGAAGAGTGGCTTCTGCACAACGAGGTGCCCCAGGCCGATGTGGTCATCGGCGGGCCACCGTGCCAAGGCTTCAGCCTCCTGAATAAGAAGCGCGAAGGCGACGCCCGGCGAGCCCTTTGGGAGCCGTTTATCGAGACCGCCGAAAAATCAGGCGCTCGAGTCTTCGTGATGGAGAACGTCGCTGAACTGTACCGCTCGCCGGAGCGTCAGCTGATTGAGGCTAAGGCGCGACAGCATGGATTTCTGACCCAAGCGACGATCCTCAATGCGGCTGACTACGGCGCGCCGCAGACGCGCAAGCGCACGATCATCCTCGGTTGGCGCGAGGCTTCCAACTTTCCCAGCTTTCCTCCGCTGCCGTCGCATGCAGACCCAAAGCTCAAGTCCAATCTGCCCCGCTGGCGCACAGTCCGCGATGTGATCGCGGATCTGCCGCTGCAGACGATTGGGACGGAGATCGGGTCTCGCGCGACGCTCGACCTGCACTTCGGCCGCATGCCCACCGAGAAGAGCCTGCAGAGATATCGGGCCGTCCCTGCTGGCGGAAATCGTTTCGATCTCCTCGCCAATCGACCGGATATCACCCCCGATTGCTGGGTGCGAAAGACGAGCGGGGGAACAGATCTATTCGGTCGCCTGTGGTGGGATAGACCTTCGGTCACTATTCGCACCGAATTCTACAAACCCGAGAAGGGGCGCTATCTACACCCTGAGGCGGATCGGCCGATCAGCCACCGTGAGGCCGCTCGGCTCATGGGTTTCCCCGACGACTTCAAGTTCTACGGCACGAAGATCGAGGTCGCACGGCAGATTGGCAATGCCGTCCCTCCGCCACTGGCTGGGGCGCTGAGCAAGCTAGTGCTCGAAGTGCTTTCGCATCAAGCTGTAGCTGCCTAGGTCGCTAGGTCGAACGGCAAGTCGGCAATGTCCCGAAGACGGCGGCCCTCGATCATCACGTCGATCAACTCGCGTGCTTCTTCGCTCCCAACCTCGTGGATGGCGTCGCGGAGTTCTGGCAGGGCAATGTGGTAGACGCAGTCAATATCACCTGTTCCCAGAGCAATAGATGCGAGTCGGCTCGCCATAGGCTCCGCCGTTACGACCGCGATATGGGGCAGTTTTCCTTTTCGATTCCTGATGAGGTTTAGCGCCTCACTCCTGGCGTTCTGGACGCGATCAGAACGGATGGTCCATTTGCAGGAGATGCTAGCGTGGAGGGTCGGAAGGGAGCTGTTTGCGGACCGCAGCGGCGTCAGCCGCGCATGTTCATCGTCGACCAGCCAGCCAGAAGCATTGATCTCGTCGTCGTCCACGGGCGATCGATAGATCACGACGTCGGGCTTGATGATGTAGTCGCGACCGAGCGCGATTCTTAGCTCTGGATCTCGTTTGACAGCCCGCTCTACCTCAACGAGGTGAGAGTACTGGTCGTACTTCGATATGTCCTTCCCCGCTGCGACGTGAAATTTCCCACATCGCACGACGGCAAGCTTGGGAAACACGTCTTCAAGGAACGTCCGGACAAAATCTTCCAGTTGGCGTCCAGAGGTTTGTCCTGCCCTCCTGTCACCGGCAATTTCGCTTCCGATCTTCGAAAGCAAGGTTGCCGCGATCAGCCTGCTACTCGTAGACGAGGAGTCAGCAATGCTTGCGACGCCGTCCTTGTCAGGCGCCAGGAGCCCACAGTCGATCATGCCAGAAAGAAACTTCTTTCTGATTTCGGTGATGGCGGGCCCCGGCGCACTGTTCATGAAAGAGAGTGTAGCTGAATCGGCAGCGCGGGCGCTAACCCTCAATCCCCGTCCATCTTCAGCGCGGCGATGAACGCTTCCTGCGGGATCTCGACCTTGCCGAACTGGCGCATGCGCTTCTTGCCGGCCTTCTGCTTGTCCAGCAGCTTGCGCTTCCGGCTCGCATCCCCGCCGTAGCACTTGGCCGTCACGTCCTTGCGCAGGGCGCGGACCGTCTCCCGGGCGATGATCCGGCCGCCGATGGCGGCCTGGATGGGGATGACGAACATGTGCTGCGGGATCAGGTCCTTCATCTTCTCGACCATGCCCCGGCCGCGGCTCTCGGCGCGGTCGCGGTGGACGAGCATGGACAGGGCGTCGACCGGCTCGGCGTTGACCAGGATGGACATCTTCACGAGGTCGCCGGTGCGGTAGTCCTCGACCTGGTAGTCGAAGGAGGCGTAGCCCTTCGAGATCGACTTCAGGCGGTCGTAGAAGTCGAAGACCACCTCGTTCAGCGGCAGGTCGTAGACCAGCATGGCCCGGTTGCCGACGTAGCTGAGCTCGCGCTGCACGCCGCGGCGGTCCTGGCAGAGCTTGATGACCCCGCCCAGGTAGTCGTCGGGCGTGAAGATGGTCGCCTTGATCCACGGCTCCTCGATGCTCTCGATCTGCATCGGGTCGGGCATGTCGGCGGGATTGTGCAGGTCGATCTGCTCGCCGTCGCGCTTGTTGATCTTGTAGACCACCGACGGGGCGGTCGCGATCAGGTCGAGGTCGAACTCGCGGCTGAGCCGCTCCTGGATGATCTCCAGGTGGAGGAGGCCCAGGAACCCGCAGCGGAAGCCGAAGCCGAGCGCGGCGCTGGATTCCATCTCGTAGGTGAAGCTGCCGTCGTTGAGGCGCAGGCGGCCGACGGCGGCGCGCAGGTCCTCGAAGTCGGCGGCGTCGACCGGGAACAGGCCGCAGAAGACCACCGGCTGCACGTCCATGAAGCCGGGCAGGGCGGTCTCGGTGCCCTTCTTCTCGTCGGTGATGGTGTCGCCGACGGCGGCGTCGGCCACCTCCTTGATCTGGGCGGTGATGAAGCCGACCTCGCCGGGGCCGAGGCTCTCGACCGGGGTGTTCTTGGGCTTGAAGACCCCGACGCGGTCCACCAGGTGCACCGAGCCGTGCTGCATCATCCTGATCTTCTGGCCGGCGCGCAGGGTGCCGTCGAAGACGCGGACCAGCACCACGACGCCCAGGTAGGCGTCGTACCAGGCGTCGACGAGCAGGGCCTTCAGCGGCGCGTCCGGGTCGCCCTTGGGCGGCGGCAGGCGGGTGACGATGGCTTCGAGTACGTCGTGGATGCCGATGCCGCTCTTGGCGCTGCACAGGACCGCGTCGCTGGCGTCCAGCCCGATCAGGTCCTCGATCTGGGCGCGCACCCGCTCGGGTTCGGCGGCGGGCAGGTCGATCTTGTTGAGGACCGGGACGATCTCGTGGTTGTTGTCGATGGCCGAATAGACGTTGGCCAGGGTCTGGGCCTCGACGCCCTGGCTGGCGTCCACGACGAGGATCGAACCCTCGCAGGCCGCCAGGCTGCGGCTGACCTCATAGGCGAAGTCGACGTGGCCCGGGGTGTCCATCAGGTTCAGGACATAGGTCTCGCCGTCGTCGGCCTTGTATTCCAGCCGGACGGTCTGGGCCTTGATGGTGATGCCCCGTTCCTTCTCGATCTCCATGTTGTCGAGAACCTGGGCGGTCATCTCGCGCGCGGAGAGGCCGCCGGTTTCCTGGATCAGGCGATCGGACAGGGTCGATTTGCCGTGGTCGATGTGGGCCACGATGCTGAAATTGCGGATCTTATCGAGCGGGGTCGTCATGCGGGCCCGTCTAGCACATTGGGCGGCCAAGGCGAGACCCGCTCGACCCTGTGCGAAGCATTCGCATTTCGCACTTGCGAAAAGCCTTTTCATCCCTAAGTACGACGTTCACCTGCCGGGCCCGCCCGGCGGGCCTTCGGCGCATCGATCAAGAGGATAGCGACGTGCGAGACATGCAAGGCCGCTTCGCGCGGCGACTGGCGGTTCTCGCCGTGGCGTCCGTCGTGCTCGCCGCCTGCGGCAAGGCGGAGAAGGCCCCCACCGAGCCCCAGGCCAGCCAGACCGTCACGGTGCAGGCCGTGGGCATGACCAGCCTGCCGCGCCGGATCACCGCCAGCGGCGACATCGTCGCCTGGAACGAGGTCGTGGTCGGCGCCGAGACCGGCGGCCTGACGGCGACCCAGGTGCTGGTCGACGAAGGCGCCTGGGTGCGTCAGGGCCAGCCGCTGGTCCAGATGAACGACGCCCTGCTGCGCGCCCAGCTGCGCCAGCAGGAGGCCAATGTCGCGGCCGCCCGCGCCGGCGTGGCCCAGGCCGACGCCGCCCTGCGCCGGGCCCGTGAGCTGAAGGAGCGCGGCTACCTCGCCCAGGCCGGCCTCGACAACGCCGTCGCCAGCCAGGCCACCGCCGCCGCCCAGCTGTCTGCCGCCGAGGCGGGCCTGTCGGAAGTGCGCACCCGCCTCAGCCAGGCTACCGTCCGCGCGCCGGTCGCCGGCCTCGTCGCCTCGCGCAAGGTCGTCCAGGGCCAGATCGTCGCCCCCGGGACCGAACTGTTCCGCATCGTCCGCGACGGCCGGCTGGAGCTGAACGCCGAGGTGCCCGAGACCCAGCTGGCCCAGCTGCGGGCCGGCATGCCGGCCACCATCGCCTCCGACCAGCTGGGCGAGGTCCCCGGCTCGGTCCGCATCATCACCTCCCAGGTCGATCCCCAGAGCCGGGTCGGCGTGGCCCGCATCGCCCTGACGACCGCCGGCGGCTTCCGCCCCGGGATGTTCGCGCGCGGTGTGATCAATGTCGGCGAGCAGCCGGCCATCACCACGCCGTCGCTGGCGGTAGTCTACCGGGACAACAAGTCCGGCGTGTTCGTCATCGGCGCCCAGTCGGTGGTCCGCTTCCGCCCGGTGGTGGTCGGCGCGCGCACCCGGGACCAGGTCGAGATCACCGAGGGCCTGACCTCGGGCGAGCGGATCGTGGTCCAGGGCGCCGGCTTCCTGGCCGACGGCGATCACGTCCGCGTCGTGGCGAAGTAGACCGCCATGCGCAACATCTCCTCCTGGTCGATCAGGAACCCCATCCCCGTCATCATGCTGTTCGTCATGCTGATGTTGGCCGGCATTGCCGGTTTCAACGCCATGCGGATCAACAACAACCCTGACATCGACTTCCCGCTGATCCAGGTCGCCGCCGCCCGCCCGGGTTCCGCGCCGAGCGAGATGGAGACCCAGGTCACCCGGCTGATCGAGGACAAGATCGCCGGCCTGAGCGGCGTGCGGCACATGCGCTCGACCGTCACCGACGGCGTGTCGGTGACGATGATCGAGTTCGAGCTCTCGACCGACGTCGAGAAGGCCACGAACGACGTCCGCAACGCCATGAGCAACCTGCGCGCCGACCTGCCGCAGGACATGCAGGAACCGTCCGTCATCCGCTGGGACATCACCGGCGATCCGCTGATTACCTGGGTGGTCCGCTCCGGCTCGATGACGCCCGAGCAGCTGTCCTGGTTCGTCGACAACGAGGTCAGCCGCGCCCTGCTGGCCATCCCTGGTGTGGGACAGGTCAACCGCCTCGGCGGCGTGGACCGCGAGATCCGGATCGACCTCGACCCTGACCGCCTCGCCTCGTTCGGGGTGACGGCGGCACAGGTCAGCCAGGCGCTGGTCAATGTGAACAACAACCTGCCCGGCGGCCGCGTCACGGTCGGGGGCTCGGAGCGGTCGATCCGCACGCTCGGCTCCGCCGGCTCGGTGCAGGAGCTGGCCGAGACCCGCGTCCCGCTCGCCGGCGGCGGCAGCATCCGTCTGGCCGACCTCGGCCGCATCGAGGACAACTGGACCGAGCCGCGCTCCCGGGCCCGCTACGACGGGCAGGAGGTGATCACCTTCAACTTCCTGCGCTCGCGTGACGCCAGCGAGGTCAAGACTGCCGAGAAGGTCCGTCAGGAGATCGCGAAGATCGATGCGGCCCATCCGGAGCTGTCGATCGAGCAGATCAACGCCAATGTCGAGTTCGCCGAGGAAAGCTACATCGCCTCGCTCGAAGCCGTGGGGCTCGGCGCCCTGCTGGCCGTGATCGTGGTCTGGCTGTTCCTGCGGGACTGGCGGGCGACGCTGATCGCCGCGGTAGCCATGCCGCTGTCGCTGATCCCGACCTTCGCGGTGCTGGAGCCGCTGGGCCAGTCGCTCAACATGATCACCCTGCTGGCCCTGTCCCTGACCATCGGGATTCTCGTCGACGACGCCATCGTCGAGATCGAGAACATCGTGCGCCACATGCGGGGCGGCAAGGCGCCGTACCCGTCGGCCATCGAGGCCTCGGACGAGATCGGCCTGGCCGTCGTCGCCACCACCGCCACCATCGTCGCCGTGTTCGCGCCGGTCGGCTTCATGCCGGGCATCATCGGCCAGTTCTTCAAGGCCTTCGCCCTGGCCGCCTGTATCTCGGTGATGTTCTCGCTGGTCGTGGCGCGGATGCTGACGCCGCTGATGGCCGCCTACCTGCTCAAGCACAAGCCGCACGAGGACAGGGACCCGCCGTGGATGACCAGCTACCTGCGCTGGCTCGGATGGGCGCTGGCCAACCGCTGGAAGGTGTTCGGCATGGGCGCGGCGGTGTTCGTCGCCACGGCGATGATCACGCCGCTGGTGCCGGTCGAGGTGCAGCCGTCGGTCGACATCGGCCGGGCCGCCTTCTCCGTCGAGCTCCCGCCGGGCGCGACGCTGGACCAGACCGACGAGGTGGTCGCCCGCGTCACACGCGACCTGCGCAAGCGGCCCGAAGTGACCAACGTCTACGCCTCGGTCGGCGGCAGCGAGGTCAACACCGCGACAGTGACGGCCGAGCTGGTCGACAAGGGTGACCGCAAGCTCAGCCAGAAGCAGTTCGTCCGCGAGATGGTCGACGCCTTCAAGACCGTGCCGGGTGCGCGCATCGGCGTGCCGTCCCAGCTGGGCGGCGGGCCGACCGACGGCAGCGTCTTCTCCTATTCGATCCAGAGCGACGACGGCGACAAGCTGATGGCCGCCGCCCAGGCGATCGAGCGCGAGATGCGCGGCGTCGAAGGTCTGGCCAACGTCGTCAACACCGCCTCCATCGCCCGTCCGGAAATCCTCGTCACCCCGCGGGCCGACGAGGCCTCGCGCCTGGGCGTATCGGCCGGGGTCCTGTCGCAGGCCATCCGGGTCGCCACCATCGGCGACATCGACCAGGCCCTGCCCAAGTACAATCTGGGCGACCGCCAGGTGCCTATCCGCCTGCGGCTGAGCGAGGAGGGGCGGCAGGACATCGCTGTGCTCGAGAACCTGCGGGTCCCGACCGCCACCGGCGGATCGGTGCCGCTCAGCGCGGTGGCCGACGTCACCTACAGCGCCGGCCCTTCGCAGGTAAACCGTCTCGACCGGGCCCGGGTGGCCACCATCACCGCAGAGCTGAACGGCATCACCAGCGGCGAGGCCACTATCGCGGTCAACCGCCTGCCCTCCGTCGAGAAGCTGCCGGAGGGCGTCCGCCAGGGCATGACCGGCGACGCCGAGTTCCTGATCGAGATGGTCGTCGGCTTCGCCGGCGCGTTCGGCACGGGCCTGATCCTGATGTACGCGGTGCTGGCGCTGCTGTTCAAAAGCTTCACCCACCCGATCACCATCATGGCGGCGCTGCCGCTGGCCATCGGCGGGGCCTTCGTCGGCCTGCTGCTGATGGGCAGCACCTTCTCGATCTCGTCCCTGATCGGCATCCTGATGCTGATGGGGATCGCGGCGAAGAACTCGATCCTGCTGGTCGAGTATGCGCTTGAGGCGATCAAGTCGGGCATGACGCGCACCGAGGCGCTGATGGACGCCGCCCACAAGCGGGCGCGACCGATCCTGATGACCACCGTGGCCATGGGCGCGGGCATGGCGCCGGTGGCGGCGGGCCTTGGCGCCGACGTCGAGTTCCGCCAGCCGATGGCGGTCGCCGTTGTCGGCGGCCTGATCACCTCGACCCTGCTGTCGCTGCTCTACATTCCGGCGATCTTCACGATCATCGACGACATGCGCACCTGGGGGCACCGTCAGCTGGACCGGATGTTCGCCAACCAGAAGGTGCTCAAGACGCCGGTCGTGCAGGGCGGCGGCGGCGAGGGCGGGCATGGTTAACCCGGCTTTAGGATTCGCGCCGCAAACCGGTCCCAATGGAATGGGAGTCTGACGGCTCCCCACTGACTCGGAGTCGTCCATGGACCGCCGCACCCTGATCCTCTCCGGAATGGCCGCCAGCCTCGGCGGCTGCGTCAGCACCGGCAGCGCCGGCTACCAGGAGGCCGGCGGCTCGCCCCTGCGCACCTACAGCTCGGACGAGATTGTCAACGCGACCTCCGACTTCCTGGGCGTGACCGCCGAGGCGGCGGGCGCGGCGATCGAGAAGATCTTCAGGGACAACGGTCAGCCCACTGGCTACATCGCCGGCGAGGAAGCGTCCGGCGCCATGACCATCGGCGCCCGGTACGGCCGCGGCCTGCTCTACATGAAAGAGCGGGAGACGATGGAGGTCTTCTGGCAGGGCCCGTCCATCGGTTTCGACATGGGCGGCAACGCCAGCCGGGTCTTCACCCTCTGCTACAATCTGCACTATCCGGATATGGTCTTTCGCCGGTTCCCCGGCGTCGAGGGCTCGGCCTATGTGGTCGGCGGCGTGGGCGTGAACTACCAGCGCGCCGACGGCATCACCCTGGCGCCGATCCGCGCCGGCGTCGGCCTGCGCCTGGGCGCGAGCGTCGGCTACCTGGCCTACAGCCGGCAGCGGAACATCATCCCGTTCTGAGGTGGCGGCGGTCGGGGACACCTTGAACCGTCCCCGATGCCTCAGTGCTTGTCGGTCAGGCTCGCGAGCCAGTCCATAAGCGCCAGCAGCACGCCCGAGACGACGAACGTCAGGTGGATGACCACCAGCCACAGCATCTTGGCCTCATCGATCGTCGCGCCCTTGTCGCTGGCCTCCAGGAAGGCCTTGAGCAGCGCGATGGCCGAGATGGCGACGATCGAGGCCACCAGCTTCATCTTCAGGCCCGAGAAGTCGACCGTGCCCATCCAGGAGGGGCGGTCTTCGGTCTCGCCGATGTCCAGCTTGGACACGAAATTCTCGTAGCCCGAGAAGATCACGATCAGCACGAGATTACCCGCCAGCGACAGGTCGATCAGGGCCAGCGCCAGCAGGATGGCGTCCTCTGCGTCGGCATTGCCCGACAGCAGCACCGGGATGACGTGGAAGAGTTCCTGGAAAAAGATCACCACCAGGGCCAGCAGGGCGATCACCAGGCCCACGTACATGGGGGCCATCAGCCAGCGGGACGCGAACAGGCCGCGCTCCAGCAGGGTTTCCAGTGTGGGCTTGCCGCTCATGGGACCTCCGACGTCACGCCCTCTACTGGCCTGTCGCTGCGACAGGAGCAAGACCGCCCCGCCAGCCGAAGGCCAGCCGCCGCACGGACGGGCAGGCCTCCAGCCGCCGGGCCAGCGCCTCGGCCTTGTGCTCGCCGGCGTCCTCGATCTCCAGCCGGATCGACAGGCCGTCGCCGACCGGCTCAGCCTCGATGCGGCGCAGCCTCGCCTGCAACAGCGTCACCACCCCCAGCACGCGAACCAGGGCATCCGGCTCATCGGCGGCGCGGACGAGAAACAGCCGCCGTTTCGGATCCTCCGTGCTCATGACCGCCCCCACTGGTGCTCGACGCGGGAGGACAGCACGCCCGGCAGGTCGGCGAGCCGGTGGCTCAGACGCACCGCGCCGGCCTCGTCGAGCCGCTGCAGCCGCAGGACGCCCTCGACCAGGGCGCCGACGGCCTTGAGCTGCAGATTGCAGACCTCGGCGCCGGAGGCGGCGAGGCCGTCGCGCACAGCGTCGAGGGCGGTGGCGACGTCATGGGCCGCGAAGCGCAGCACGTGGCGGGCCTCTGGATCGGGAAGGTCTATGGCAGAACAGGGGAGTGGCATGGTGTTGGTCCTTTGCTTGAGAGGGGGACCGACAGACCGCACAGCAAAAACCCCGCGCCGTTTCCGGAGCGGGGCTTTCGAAGATCTTGCGATCAATCGGCGGTCGTTAAGACGCGCGCCTGCGCTCCGGTCCGGGGGGATCGGTCATAATCATCATGGTTTTGCACATGACGCAGGCGGCGACGCTCACGCCCGAAGGCGCGGCGGTCATGTCAGCGATGTCGAAACGCGAAAGCATTCCGGCGAGGCTCCGTTGTGCGGGGCATGGGATAGGCGGGATTGCCTGGCGTGGCAAGCCGGCCTCGCCTAGTCAGCCGGTCTCGCCGAGACTCGAACGTGAAGGACGGTGAGCGCCAGGAAGACGCCCCCGAGAGCGGCCCAGATCAACAGGCTCCGGACCGGAAGGCCCATGCTGAGACCCGCAGCGGACCAGACGAGCCCATTTAGCCCCAGCACGGCCAGATGCCCGACACTCCAAGAACGGACTCTGATGGCCGACAGGCCGAGAAGGACTGCGTTACCGAGGAACAGCCATCCGGCCATCAACCAGGTCTGCGAAGCTGTAATGGCGCCGCCGAGAGCGGGTCCGACGATCTGGTCCAGTCCTTCCAGACCGAGGTGGAGGCAGAAGGCGGCGAGGGTCAGGATCGCGGCGAGGTAGATCCATCGGTTTGCCGTATCGCGTGGCATCTAGCGCTGTTCCAGCAGGTCCCAGCGATTGCCGTACAGGTCCTCGAACACCGCCACGCTGCCGTAGGGCTCGCGCCGCGGCGCTTCGAGGAACCGCACGCCGGCGGCCGCCATCCGGGCGTGGTCGGCGTCGAAGGCGTCGGTGTGCAGGAAGAAGCCGACGCGACCGCCGGTCTGGTCGCCGATGCGGGCGACCTGTTCCGGGGTTGTCGCCCGGGCCAGCAGCAGCCTGGGGCCGCCGCCGGACGGGGCGACGGTCACCCAGCGCTTGCCCCCCTGGTCGGTATCCTCGACCAGGGTGAAGCCTGCGGCGCCCACATACCAGGCGATGGCCTCGTCGTAGTCGCGGACGACCAGGGTGACGAGGCCGATCCGCGCGCTCATCCGCGCAGCGCGCCGCCGGCCTTGGCCGCCGCGGCCACGATCTGGGCGGACAGCGCCTCAATCTCGGCTTCGCCCAGCGTCTTGTCGCGCGGCTGGATGGTGACCTCGACGGCGACCGACTTCTGCCCCTCGGGGACGCCCGCCCCCTGGTAGACGTCGAAGACCCGGGCCCCGGCGATCAGCGCCTTGTCGGCGCCGGCCACGGCCTTGACCAGGTCCCCGGCCGCCTTGCCCGCGTCCATCAGGAAGGCGAAATCGCGGCTGAGCGGCATCAGCGGCGAGAGCGCCAGGGCGCCCTTCGTCTTCGTCGCCTTCTTCTTGGGTTCGGGGACGGCCTCGACCCAGATCTCGAAACCGTAGACCGGTCCGCTGACGTCCATGGCCTTGAGCACCGCCGGATGCAGCTCGCCGAACTCGGCGATCACGGCCTTGGGACCCAGCTGCAGGCGCGCTGAACGGCCCGGGTGCCACCAGGACGCGGCCGCGCCCTGCGCCGTCTGCAGGGAGCCGACGGGCGCGCCCATCTCCTCCAGCAGGGCCAGCAGGTCGGCCTTCACCGTGAACAGGTCCTCGGCCGATCGCCTGTCCCACCCGCGCGGTGCGTGCGGGGCCAGGATGGCGGCCACGGCCAGACGCTGGTCCTGCGGCTGGTCGCCGGCGAACACCGGCCCGACCTCGAACAGGGCCGCGTCGGGGAAGCCGCGCCGCGCGTTGCGGCCGGCCGCCTCGATCAGGTTCGGCAGGATCGAGGGCCGCATCGTGTCGATCTCGGCCGACATCGGGTTGGCCAGCACGAGCGCCGCGTCGCCGCCGCCGAACAGACGGGCGACGGCGTTGCCGGTGAAGGACCAGGTCAGCGCCTCGCTGTAACCGGCCGCGGCCAGCGCCCGGCGGGCGATGCGGGCCCGGTTCTGCCGCGCGGTCAGGACGCCGCCGGCCTGACGGGCCGTCTCGGGCAGCGGGGTGGCGGGCAGGGCGTCGTAGCCGGCGATGCGGGCCACTTCCTCGACCAGATCGGCCTTCCCCTCGACGTCGCGGCGCCAGGTCGGCGGGGTGACGCTGAGCGTGGCGTGGGCCTTGTCGATCTCGAAGCCGAGCTTGGCGAGGATGTCGATCACCCCGTCACGCGGGATGCTCAGTCCGGCGAGCTGGTGGACGTAGGCAGGGTCGAAGGCGATGGGCTCGGGGGCAGGCAGGGGCTCTCCGGCGACGACGATGTCGCTGGCCTCGCCGCCGCAGAGCTCGAGGATGAGGGCCGTGGCCAACTCCAGACCCGGGACCACGAAATGCGTATCCACACCGCGGGCGAACCGGTACTGCGCGTCGGAGGTGATGCCGGTCGCGCGCCCAGTCTGGGCAGTACGGATGGGATCGAACCAGGCGCTTTCGACGAAGACATCGGTGGTTTCCTCCGAGCAGCCTGTGCTCTCGCCGCCCATGACGCCGCCCAGTCCGACGGGCCGTTCGCCATCGGCGTCGGCGATGACGCTCATCTCCGGCGTCAGCTCATAGGTCTTGCCGTCCAGCGCGATCAGGTGCTCGTCGCCGTTGACGCCGTGCCGGCCGAGGCGCGCCTCGATCGTCGTCCCGACCAGCCTGGACAGGTCGTAGACGTGCAACGGCCGCGCACGGTCGTAGCTGATCAGGTTGGTGACATCGACCAGGGCGTTGATCGGGCGCAGGCCGACGGCCTTGAGCCGGGCCTGCAGCCAGTCGGGACTCGGGCCGTTCTTCACGCCGCGGATGACCCGGCCGGAGAAGACCTGGCAGGCGTCGCCGTCGACCTTGACGGCGATCGGGCAGGGGAAGATCCCGGGAACCGGTTTGACGGCCGGGGTCTTCAGCCGGCCGACGCCGGCGGCAGACAGGTCGCGGGCGATGCCGGCGACGCCGAGCCAGTCAGGACGGTTGGGCGTGACCTCGAAGTCGATCACCGCCTCCTGGGCCAGGGCCACGGCGGCGGGCGTTCCCACGGCGAGATCGTCGGGCAGTTCCAGGATGCCGTCGGACTCCTCGGCGGTCTCCATCTCGGCGGCCGAGCAGAGCATGCCGTTGGAGACCACGCCGCGCACCGGCTTCTCGACCAGGGTGACGCCGAGGCCCGGCACGTACGCGCCGATCGGGGCGTAGATGGTGGTCAGGCCGGCGCGGGCGTTGGGCGCGCCGCAGACGATTTCCTTGCGGCCGTCGACGGTGTCGACCTGACAGACGCGCAGCCGGTCGGCGTTCGGGTGCTGCACCGCCTCGACGATCTTCGCCACGGTGAACGGCGCCAGCTTCGTCGCCGGATCGGTGACGTGCTCGACCTCGAGGCCGGCCATGGTCATCGCGTCGACGACCTGCGCGACGGTCGACGAGGTGTCGAGGTGGTCCTTCAGCCAGGACAGGGTGAATTTCATTGGGCCTTACCGAGGTCGAGCAGTTGCTGAAGGAAGGTGGGCGCGCCGGTGAATCCGACGCCGAAGAAGTGGCCGCCCTGGAAGGTGCAGTCCTTGATCGGCAGGGCGCCGGTGACCGAGGTCGGCGACGCCGGATGCAGCACGATGTTGCGCATGTCGCCGTTCGAGGCGCCGAAGCGGACGCCGTCGAAGGTGCAGCCGTCGATGACCAGAAGCACCGCCGGCCCCTCGATCCGGCAGTCCCTGAAGGTCACGCCGGAGATCATCGGCTGCTTGCGGGCCATCCGCGCGCGGTACAGCTCGAACAGGCTGACGGCCACGCCGTCGAAGACGTCCGCGCCGTAGTCGGCCGGGAGCTTCCAGGTCTGGACAGCGGCCATCAGCTCAGCCCCGTGGCGGGGTTGGGGGCGGCGAAGGCGGAGAAGCCGTAGTGGCCCAGCCACCGGGTGTCGCTCTCGAACATGTCGCGCAGGTCGGGCATGCCGTACTTCAGCATCCCCAGCCGGTCGATGCCGAGGCCGAAGGCGAAGCCCTGGTAGACGTCCGGGTCGATGCCGCAGTGGCGCAGCACGTTGGGATGGACCATCCCGCAACCGAGGATCTCAAGCCAGTCGCTGCCCGTGCCGATACGGATCTCGCCGCCGGAGCGGTCGCAGCCGACGTCCATCTCGGCGCTGGGCTCGGTGAACGGGAAGTGGTGCGGACGGAACCGCGTGACCACTTCCGGTGTCTCGAAGAACCGCGCGATGAAGGTCTCCAGCGTCCACTTCAGGTGGCCCATATGGATGCCCTTGTCGATGACCAGGCCCTCCATCTGGTGGAACATCGGCGTGTGGGTCGCGTCGCTGTCGCAGCGATAGGTGCGGCCGGGCACGACGATGCGGATCGGCGGCTCCATGCCGGTGGCGATCCACGGCGCCGGCGGCGGCGTGTTGGTCTTCTTCATCGACCGCACCTGCACCGGGCTGGTGTGGGTGCGCAGCAGCTTGCGCTCTCCATCCGGGCCCGGGTTGAAGAAGAAGGTGTCGTGCATCTCCCGCGCCGGGTGCTTCTCGGGGAAGTTCAGGGCGGTGAAGTTGTTGAAGTCGGTCTCGATGTCCGGCCCTTCGGCGACGGCGAAGCCCATCTCCGCGAAGATGGCGATCATCTCGTCCTGCACCTGCATGGTCGGGTGCACCGAGCCCTTGCGGCGGGCCGGGGCGGGCAGGGTGAGGTCCAGGCGCTCGGCCGCGAGGCGCGCGTCGAGCTCGGCGGCTTCCAGTGCGGCCTTCCGTTCGCCGATGGCGGTCTGCACGCGGTCGCGCAGGCCGTTGATGGCGGGACCGGCCTCCTTGCGCTCGTCCGGGCTCATGGAGCCCAGGGTCTTGAGCAGGCCGGAGATGGAGCCGGACTTGCCGAGCGCGGCGACGCGGATCGCCTCCAGCGCGGCGACATCGGCGGCGGCGGCGATCTGGGCCGACAGCTCGGCTTCGAGGGTGTTGAGATCGGTCATGACGGTGTCCGTCTAGAGCATTCGGAGAGGCGGTGGAACCGGTCGGTGAAGGGCCTTGCGTGGTTCGACGCGGCGCTTCGGGCCTGCTCACCCGGACGTGGGAGGGTTGCGCTCCAACGACGTCAACCTGAACAGCAGCGACGCGGCGTGTCGAGGGACGCAAGAGACAAGCAAAAAGCCCCCCGGCTCACACCGGAGGGCTTTTCAAGTTTCGGGGACTGTCGTCCCGTGACCTTAAGCCAGCGCGGCGCGAACCTTGTCGGCGATGGCCTTGAACGCGGTCGGATCCTGACCGGCGATGTCGGCGAGGACCTTGCGGTCGATCTCGATGCCCGACAGATCAAGGCCGTGGATAAACTGCGAGTAGGTGAAGCCTTCCAGACGCGCGGCGGCGTTGATGCGCTGGATCCACAGGCTGCGGAAGCTGCGCTTGCGGACCTTGCGGTCGCGGTAGGCGTACTGGCCGGCCTTGTCGACAGCGGCCTTGGCCGTGCGGATGGTGTTCTTGCGGCGGCCGTAGAAACCCTTGGCCTGTTCAAGAACCTTCTTGTGTTTGGCGTGGGCGGTGACGCCCCTTTTGACGCGAGCCATTTCTCAGCGCTCCTTCTTACAGGCCGTAGGGCAGGTAGGACTTGATCGTCTTCGTGTCCGAAGCGCTCATGACCTTCGTGCCGCGCTGTTGGCGGATGTACTTGCCGTTGTGGCTGATCAGGCGGTGGCGCTTGCCGGCCACGCCGGCCTTCAGCTTGCCGGTCGCCGTGATCTTGAAGCGCTTTTTGGCGCCAGACTTGGTCTTCAGTTTGGGCATTTTGCTCAGGGCCGAAACCCTGTCCTCTGGATATACGCATAAGAACCGCCAAGGCATGCCATTTGGCCCGGCGGTTCAGGAAGGCGGGGCTAATACGCCAAAGGTCGGGCTGAGTCCAGCATCAGGACTTCCTGAAGACCATGGGCGGGGCGCCGCGCGGCGTCAGCGCCAGGGTATCGCCGTTGATGCCGACGCGGACCATCGGCGCGCCGTCGATGGCGAACAGCCCGTTGTCGTCGAGCGGGACCAGCCGTCGTTCGGGCCGATCGCCGCGCCGGTACCAGAGCTGGCCCTCGCGCAGGGTGATGGCGACCTCGCCGTAGCGCCCGGCCATGGCCTGAAGACGATCGGCCGGGACCGTCGGCGGACGCAGCTTGGCCTCGGCCTCGGGCAGGGCCCAGGCATAGTCCGCCTTCGCATCCGCCGAGGCTGAGGGCGAGGCCGCCAGCGTGGTCAGGGCCCGCTGCAACGCCACATCGAGGGCCTGCGGCGGGGCCGCCTCGACGGTCGGCGGGATGCCGACGCCTTCCCAGTTGGTCCCGCTGACCGGATGGACCGGGCGGCCGGCCGAAACACTGAGCAGGAAGCCCGACCCGACCGGGACGAGGTCGTTGTTGTTCGCGCCGCCGCCGGTCGTAGCCCCGATCAGCTCGCCCAGCTTGAACTGCTGGACGTGGTAGGCGAACTCCTCGCAGGCCGAGAAACAGCCGCGGTCGACGAGCACGTACAGCGGCTTGCCGCTCTGGCGTCCCGCCGGAAGGTAGGCTTGGGTCCGCGACTGCGACGGCGTTTCCGAGCCACGCAGGAAGGTCATCAGCAGGCTGTCCGGCTTCATGAAGTGGCTGGTCAGGTAGTTGACCGCCGCCGCGTCCCCGCCGCCGTTCCCGCGCAGGTCGATGATCATCGCATCCCCCTCCTGCAGGAAGCGCATCGCATCGTCATAGGCGGGGGCGGACCGGTCGCCCGTCCACAGGAAGGCGGTGAGCTTCAGGTAGCGGACATTACCGGGCAGGATCCTCATTTCGCCAAGGCCGTGGTTGTCTCGCAGGGCCCGGGCGCGCCAGAAGGCGTCCTCCGCGTCGGCCGGTCGGGTCGCGGCGGCCTCCGCCTGGGCCGGATCGAAGGTCAGGTACATGTGCCTGTCGCCGCTGGCCTGGGCCAGGTCGCCGCTGACCGCCTCGGCGAAGGCCAGGGGGCTGGCGAGGTCGTAGCGGCCGGCCTTTTCGGATCGGGTCAGGGCGGCGACGATGGCGGCGCGCTTCTCCGGGAAGACGTAGAGGGCGTTCACCTGCGCCTTGATCCCGGCCAGCAGCGCGGCCCGCCGGGCGGCGGACAGAGGGGCCGGCGCCGAGGCCGCAGCGGGCGCCGCGGGTACGGGTTGGGCGAAGGCAGGGGCGAAGGCGGCCAGCGCCAGCGCGAGGCTGGAGGCCGCGAGGCGGTGATGCGGGTTCATTGGCGCTCCGTTGAAAGGATGTCTTCGACCCGGGCGGAAATGGCCCGTCGGTCCAGGGCGGCGTTCAGATCGCGCAGGCCGTCCAGAAGTCCGGGCGCCTCGTGCGTCAGAAGTTCCGCCGTGGCGGCGTTGATCGCGTCCCAGAGGGGCTGCAGCTGCAGAGCCGTCGCGGCCCCTTTCGGGGTCAGGGTCAGCACATGGCGACGGCCGTCGCCGGGGTCGACCCGGGTCTCGATCAGACCTTCGCCGAGCAGGGCCGAGCGCACCTGGCTGACCGCCGCGTGGGTGATCTCGAGCCGCTGGGCCAGCTCGCCGACCGTCGCCGCGCCGTCGTCGCGCAGGCTGACGAACACCGCGTACCAGCGTGGCTCGAACCGGACACCGGCCTGGCGATAGAGCGCCTGGACGTCGCGGTCGAGCCGTTCGACCAGCTTGCGCAGCCGCGTGCCGAACCCGGCGGTCGAGGGTGTTTCCGTGTCATCCATCGCATATCAGTAAGCGCTAACGGATTGTCGCGACAAGAAGGTTCTCGATGAATTCGCTGTCATCATCGACGGATGGCGGCGGGCGTTCAGGCCGAGCGCCGCATCGCCTTGCTGACCCGCCAGGCCATGAACAGGGCCGGCACGCACAGGCCGGCCGCCACCGCGAAGGGGGCGCTGGGGCCGAGGTTCATGAACAGCGGCGCGGCCATCAGCGGGCCGATGATGCGCGCAAGGGCGCCGGCGGCCGAGTTCAGACCCATCATCTCGCCTTGCCGCTCGGGCGAGGCGGCCTTGGAAATGATGGCGGCGATGTTGGGGAAGGCCAGCGACTGGCCGAGGGCCACGGTGATCATCCCGACGACCGCTAGCTGCCAGGTGGGCACGAACGGCTGCAGCGCGAAGCCCGCGAAGATCAGCGACAGTCCGATCATCAGAGTCGTGGTCTCGCCGATGCGGCGGGCCAGAAAGCCGGTCAGGAAGCCCTGGGCGCTCGCCGCGGTGATGGCGATGGCGAAGAAGCAGAAGCCGATCTCGCGCGGGCCCCAGTCGAACTTCGCCTCGGCCCAGAGGCCGAAGGTCGCCTCCATTCCGGCGAACCCGGCCATGGAGATCAGGGTCACGGTGAGCACCCGCCAGATGATCGGATGGGCCAGGGCGTCGTTCAGCCCGGCCAGCCGCGCCCGGCGCGGGGCGTCCTTGTGGCCGTGTCGGGTCTCACGCACGAACAGGGTGATGCCGATGCCCGCCGCCAGGGCCAGGGTGGCGGCGAAGAACAGCGGCGGCCGGAAGCCGGCGACGCCCTGGTCCGCGTGGGCCAGCAGACCGCCGATCGTCGGACCGGTCATGAAGCCGAGTGAAAAGGCCGCGCCCATCAGGCCCAGCCGCCCGGCCCGCCGGTCGGGCGGCGTGACGTCGGCGATATAGCCCTGGATGGTCGAGATGTTGCCCGTCAGCACCCCGCCTGCCAGCCGGATCAGGCAGGCGACCCACAGGTTGGGGGCGAAGGCCAGCAGCACATAGGTCAGGGCGTTGCCGAAGATGGTGATCATCAGCACCGGCCGCCGGCCGATGCGGTCCGACAGCCGGCCCCAGATCGGCTCGGCGAAGAAGTTGCCGACCGAATAGGCCGCGAACAGCACGAAGACCTGCCAGTCCGGCGCCCCGAACGACTTGGCGTAGAAGGGCAGCAGCGGGATGATCACCCCGAAGCCCGCGATATTGATGAACACCACCGACAGCAGGACGTAGAGCGCCTTGCTGTCCCCCTGGTCCGGCGCGGCGGGGGCGGTCACGGGGGGCTGATCTGAGGCAGGCATGAGGGGAGGCGGTCTACGCCCCTAGACCGGCGGAGGCAAATCGGAGCGGCCCCTGGTCAATCGCCGGGGGCGGGTCGTTCCTTGTCGTCCGGCTCCAGCCACTGATGCTCCAGCAGGCGCAGCCGGGTGTTGACGCCCAGAAGGAAGGTCGTCGACCAGGCGAACAGGATGACGCCGTTGGCGGCCTCGATCGCGCTCAGCAGCCGCCAGCGCGGCGACAGGACAACGTCACCGAAGCCGAGCGAGGCGAAGGTCACGGTCGAGAAGTAGAGCGCCTCCTCCAGCGAGCGCATCTCACCGAGCAGCAGGTAGAGCGACGCGTAGAGCCAGATCTCCACCGTGTGCAGGCCGAAGATGCCGAACACGACCAGGAGGATCAGCGCGGCCTGGCGAGTATGGCTGGCATGCGGCCGCAGGCGTTTGCCCCCGCTGCGCATCAGATAGGTCAGCAGCAGCAGGCCCCAGAAGTGGACGAGCACGGTGCAGGCGACCATACCGCTCGCCAGCGCGAGATTTGCAATCAGCTGAACCGTTTCCGGGGACATGGGACACCCCCGTACACCATCCGGATGGCGTTCGCATTGGGACCTCGCCCCAAGGCCCTAATCCGCCGGGTTGTGCTTCTCGAGGAAGGCGACGACGGCGGTCAGCATCTGAAGCCGTGTATCGCCCCGGGACAGCCAGTGGTCCTCACCGTGAAGGGTGACCAGTTCCACCGGCTTGCCCGCCTTCTGCAGGGCGTCGGCCATGATGCGGCTCTGTTCGTAAAGCACGACCGTGTCGTCCTTGCCGTGGATCAGAAGCACCGGTGCATCCGCCTTTGCCGCCAGCCTTGCAGGGGACAGGGCGTCAAGGTCCGGGTCCTTGCGGCCTTCCACGCCCAGGAACCGGGACCAGTAGCGCAGGGCGATGTTCTCGGTCGAACCATAGGCCTGCCGCTCCGCCTCGAAAAACCGCTTGAGGTCATAGACGCCCGCCACGGCTGCGGCGCACCGATAGACGCCTGTATCCAGGGTCACGCCAGCCAGGGCCGCATAGCCGCCGTAGCTGGCCCCGACGACGCAGACGCGGCGTGGGTCGATCACGCCCTTGGCGGCGAGGTCGCGGACGCCATCGGAGAGGTCGGTCTGCATCTTGCGACCCCATTCGCCGTAGCCGGCTTCTAGGAACTCGACGCCCAGCCCGGCCGAGCCGCGAAAGTTCGGTTGCAG
>JAIYCQ010000025.1 GCA_027487945.1 Caulobacteraceae bacterium | reverse complement strand
TTACTGCCGGGGTCTGGGACGAGGCCGCTGCCTTGCCCGCCCGTCGGAGGCGCTCCGGCTAAGCCCGAATACGGCTGCCGAGCGGAAGCTTCCGGATAACGACCTTCGCGGAGCGATACGGTCTTGCCACTCTTGCACCTTGCACAAACAGACATCCGGGCAAGACCGGAGCGCTCCGCACCACCTCCCCAACCTGTTCGGGCCCAAGTCCGCTGAGGCCGCGACGCCGTGCGTCCTTCGACATGCCCGCTGCGCGGGTGGATCAGGATGACGTAGATTGAGGGCTACCCACCCACGTCATGCTGAGCAGCGACCGCAGGTCGCGTGTCGAAGCCCGCAAAGCAAAAGGGCCGGCGTTTCCACCGGCCCCCTATAGCTCGGACAC
Organism: Caulobacteraceae bacterium; assembly: GCA_027487945.1. GTDB lineage: Bacteria > Pseudomonadota > Alphaproteobacteria > Caulobacterales > Caulobacteraceae > Caulobacter. Next base: position 3,900 of record JAIYCQ010000025.1, on the reverse strand, counting down.
GCCCCGAAGGGCCTGTCCCCGTCCGGTCACCCCCGGCCGCTGGTCGGGATATCCTTGAACGCCACGTCCTTGTCGACGCGGATGTCGCCGGGCAGGCCCAGCACGCGTTCAGCGATGATGTTGCGCAGGATCTCGTCGGTGCCGCCCTCGACACGGGTGGCCGGCGAGCGCAGCAGCATCTGCTGGAAGCGGGCCCCGGCCGCGGCGATGTCCGGATCGGAGACCACGCCGCCCTGGCCTTGAAGGTCCAGCGCGAACATCGCCAGTTCCTGCATGGTCGCACCGGCCACCAGCTTGCCGATCGAGTTTTCCGGCCCCGGGGTCTCGCCCTTCGACAGGGCCGAGATGGCCCGCATGCCGGTGTACTTCAGGCCGCTGGCCTTGACGGCGTAGCCCGCGAGGCGCGAGCGGACCGACCGGTCGTCGATGGCCGCGCCGTCCTCGGTCTGCAGGTTCATGCAGAAGTCGAACAGCTCCGGGAAGCCGGTGGGCATGCCCGAGCCGATCGACAGGCGCTCATTCATCAGGGTGGTGAGCGACACGCTCCAGCCCTGGCCGACGGCGCCGAGGCGCTGGCTGTCCGGAATGCGGACGTCGGTGAAGTAGACCTCGTTGAAGCCCGACTGGCCGTTGGCCTGTTTGATCGGCCGGATGTCGATGCCCGGGCTCTTCATGTCGAGCCAGAACATGGTCAGGCCCTTGTGCTTGGCCACGGTCGGGTCGGTGCGCGTGATGACGATGCCGTAGTCACTGTGCTGGGCGCCGCTGGTCCAGATCTTCTGGCCGTTGATGATCCAGTCGCCCGAGCCGTCGGTCGCCGGAACCGCCGCCGTGCGGAGGCCGGCGAGATCCGAGCCGCCGGCCGGTTCGCTGAACAGCTGGCACCAGATGTGTTCGCCGGACGCCAGCGGCGGCAGCAGCCGCTGTTTGGTCGCCTCGTCGGCCCACTGCATGACCGTCGGGCCGCACATGCCATGGCCGATGATGAAAAGGCCGCTGAGCGCGCCGTAGACGCCCTCTTCCTGGCCCCAGATCACCCGCTCGACCGGCGTGGCGCCGCGGCCGCCGTATTCCTTCGGCCAGTGCAGGCAGGCCCAGCCGGCCTCGGCCTTCTTCTTCTGCCAGGCCTTGGAGGCGAGGATGGGGTCAATGCTCTTGAGCCCGTTATTGCCGAAGCCGCCGCTTTTCAGCTCGGCCTCCAGGTCCTTGGGAGCGTTGGCCTCGATCCAGGCGCGGGCTTCGGCGCGGAAGGCGGCTTCTTCAGCTGTGTCGTCGAAGTTCATGATCTTGCTCCGAATTCAGGCCGCGGCCGGGGCGTCGTTGCGCTGGCGCAGGCGGTCAATCAGCAGGTCTTCCCAGGTCGATTGCGATCCCAGGGCGAGGGCGAGGCCGTTGGCGCGGCGATAGAACAGGTGGCAGTCGAAGGCCCAGGTGAAGCCCATGCCGCCGTGGACCTGGATGTTGTTCTTGGCGCAGTGCTGGAAGGACTGGGTGGCCGACACCCGGGCCGTCGCGGCCGCCACCGGCAGTTCGGCCGAACCGGTCGAGAGCGCCCAGGCGCCGTAGTAGGCGTTGGACCGGGCGAGGGTCGCCGACACATACATGTCGGCGAGCAGGTGCTTCACCGCCTGGAACGAGCCGATCGGCCGGCCGAACGCCATACGGTCCAGCGCGTAATCCCGGCCCATCTCCAGCGCCCGATCGCTGCCGCCGACCTGCTCGAAGGCCACCAGCACCGCGGCGTGGTCGAGAACCTCCGACGCGAGCCGCCAGCCGTCGCCGGCCACGCCCAGACGCTGGGCCGGGGCGTCGTGGAAGGTGAGCGTCGCCTGGCCGCGGGTGGGGTCGATGCTGTCCAGGGTCTCGCGGTTCACGCCCGCGCCATTCAGGTCGACGAGGTAGAGCGAGACCTGGCCGCCCTCGCGCGCCGCGACGATGGCGAGGTCGGCGATGTCCCCGTCGGCCACCGGCGACTTTACACCGCTCAGCATGCCGCCGGAGACAGTCGCCTTGACCGATTTCTCGCTCGCACGGCCGACGCCCTCGGCCAGGGCCATCGTGCCGATGGCCTCACCGGAGGCCAGCTTCGGCAGCCATGCCTGTTTCTGCTCTTCGGAGCCCGCCAGCATCAACGCCTCGGCGGCCTGGTAGATCGACGACGCCATCGGAACCGGCGCCAGGGCGCGGCCCAGCTCCTCGGCGATCACGCAGAGCTCCAGGTGGCCAAGGCCCACGCCGCCGTAGGCTTCGGGGATGGCGGCGCCCAGGAAGCCCATTTCGCCGAGCCCCTTCCAGAGGTCGGCGTCGTGGGACTGGGCTCCCTCGAGCACGGCGCGCACTGCGGCCGGCGGACAGCGGTCCGCGAGGAAACGCCGCGCCTGGTCGCGCAGCTGCTTCTGATCGTCTGAGAAGTCGAAATTCACCTAGGGCCTCCCATCGCCGGCGCGGCTCGCCGGTCTGTCGGACTCACGTTGAACGCCCTCACGCGAGGTTAGCCAAGCGCGATCGTCGCGCGGGCGGGGCAGGCTATTTCAGGCCATCCTGCGCCAGGGTGTAGGCGACAACGGCGTTGGCGTGGCCATGGCCCATGCCTTGAGCCTTCAGCAGCGCCACCAGGTCCATGTGTCTGGCGGGGTAGCCGGCGCGCACCATCGCCTGCCAGTCGGCGATCGGCCGCCCGTAGGTCTTCTCGATGGACGGGAAGTAGGAGGCAGGCCCCTTCACGACGTCGGACATCACCGGCTCCGCGCTTGCGAAGCCCATTGATGCAAAATGGCCGCGAGGTTCGCAACCGCATCGGCCTGCAGGCAGGATGCGGTCACGCCATCATCGGCTGTTCAATCGACGGTCGCCGAGTCAGGGTTGACCCACAGCGAAGGCGGAGGCGCGGCAATGGGCGGATCGCTGGGGGAGAAGATCGGCGAGGGCGCCTTCGCCGAGGTCTACGCCTGGGCGCCGGGACAGGTCGTCAAGCTGCTCAGGCCCGGCTTCAGAAGGCGGGCGATCCTGCACGAGGCCCGGATGACCCGCGCCGTCTTCGCGGCCGGCGGCCCGGCGCCGCAGGTTTTCGACGAGGTCAGCGTGGACGGTCGGGCCGGCTTCGTGATGGCGCGCTGCGACGGCCCGACCCTGCAGCACCTGTCGCGCACCGGCGCCATGAGTTTCGAGGAGACCGGAGCCTTGCTGGCCACGCTCTGTCTGTCGGTCCACAGGACGCCTCCGCCGGCCGATGTCCTGTTCCTGCGCGATCATTTCGAGCGTTCGGCGGGGCTCGACGACACCAGGGTCCCCGCGGAGATCGCGACCGGCGTACTCGCTCTGCTCGACCGCCTCGCGCCGGGAGACGGGCTGTGTCACGCCGACCTCCACTCCGGCAACGTCATCATGACAGCGGAAGGGCCCCGGATTATCGACTGGACCGGCGCTGTCCGGGCGCCCGCCGCGTTCGACCTGGCCTGTTGCCAGGTCCTGCTGTCCGAAATCGCACCGACCCTTGTCCCCGACCCGGAAAGGCCCATCGCGGTCAATGCGGCCCTTCAGGCGGCGTATGCAGGGCTGAACGGCGTATCCCAGCCGGCGTTGGCGGCCGAGATCGAGCCCTGGCTGCCCGTCGCCCGGGCCTTCGCCCTGCTTGGAGGGGCGGGGCCACGCCAGAGGGAACAGCTGATCGCCAGCCTCCAGGCGAGTCTGGGCGCGCAGGCTTGATCGGGGCGCCGAAGGCGACATTGCCTCGCCCCGCCAAGCCCGACATGCTGTGGACATGACCATTGAGAACGAAGACCAGCTTGAAAAGCTGCGCACCGTGGGCGCCCTGGTCGCCCGCACGCTCGAGGCGATGGGCAAGGCGCTGGAGCCGGGCATGACGACGAAGGAGCTCGATGACCTCGGCCGCGCCATGCT
>JAIYCQ010000026.1 GCA_027487945.1 Caulobacteraceae bacterium | reverse complement strand
CCTCGGCCTGTTCACGCGACCGGCGTCGTTCCTGATGTCGGGCATGATGGCTGTCGCCTACTGGGTCGCGCACGGCTCCAAGGGCTTCTACCCCGCCACCAACGGCGGCGAGCCGGCCCTGCTGTTCTGCTTCACCTTCCTCTACCTGGCCTGCGCCGGCGGCGGACCGTGGAGCCTCGACGCCATCTTGCGCAAGAAGGGCTGATCAGGCGGCGGCGGCGTCCCGGTCGCCCGGGACGGCCCAGCGCCTCAGAGGTGCAGGACCCGCGCGTAGGCGTCCAGCGACGCCTCGTGCATCGCTTCCGACATGGTCGGGTGCGGATAGACGATGCCGTGCATCTCCTCTTCGGTGGCTTCCAGCGTGATCGCCGTCACGTAGCCCTGGATCATCTCGGTCACCTCGTGGCCGATCATGTGGGCCCCGATCAGGGCCCCGGTCTTCGCGTCGAAGATCGTCTTCACGAAGCCCTCGATCTCCCCGGCCGCCACGGCCTTGCCGTTCACGCGGAACGGAAAGCGGCCGACCTTCACCTCCAGTCCCTGGGCCTTGGCTGCCTGCTCGGTGACGCCGACGGAGGCGACCTGCGGCTGGGTGTAGGTGCAGCCGGCGATCGGGGACTGCACGTTCGGGGATTTGAAGCCGGCGATGAACTCGGCGGCGTGGATGCCTTCGTGGCTGGCCTTGTGCGCCAGCCAGGGAGCGCCGGCGCAGTCGCCGATGGCGTAAAGGCCCTTCACGTCGGTCGCGCAATGGCCGTCGGTGACGATATGCCCACGGTCGAGCGTCACGCCGAGCGCCTCGAGGCCGACCCCGTCCGTGTTGGCGGTGATCCCGACCGCCGAGATGCAGACCTCGGCTTCGAGCGTCTCGGCCTTGCCGCCGACCTCGACGGCCACCGACACGCCCTTGGCCGACTTGCTGACCTTGGTCACCTTGGCGCCGACGCGGAACTTGATGCCGCGCTTCTCGAAGGCCTTGCGGGCGGCCTTCGAGACCTCCTCATCCTCGACAGGCATGATGCGGTCGACCGCCTCGATCACCGTAACATCCGAGCCTAGCGCACGGTAAAAGCTGGCGAATTCAAGACCGATGGCGCCCGAGCCGATGACCACGAACGACTTCGGCAGTCGCTTGGGCGCCAGCGCCTCGCGGTAGGCCCAGATCCGGTCGCCGTCGGCTTCCAGGCCAATCTGCGGCAGGCTGCGGGCCCGGGCGCCCAGCGCCAGGATGACGCCCCTGGACGCCTGCACCGTTCGCTCGCCGCCGGCTTTCAGCCTGACCTTCACCGCCGGGATCACGGCGCCCTTCACCAGCGTGGCGTCGCCCTCGATCACCTCGATCCCGTGCTTCTTCATCAGGAAGGCGACGCCCTTGTTCATCGTCGCCGCAACGCCGCGCGAGCGCTGGATGATGGCGTCAAAGTCGAACGCCGCGCCGGTCGCCGACAGACCGTAGTCCTTCAGGTGAGACAGGCTCTCGAACTTCTCACCGCTCTTGAGCAGCGCCTTGGTCGGGATGCAGCCCCAGTTCAGGCAGATACCGCCCAGCTCGGCCCGCTCGACGATGGCGGTCTTCAGGCCGAGCTGGCTGGCGCGGATGGCGGCGACATAGCCGCCCGGGCCCGAACCGATGACGATGAGATCGAAGTCGCTCAAGGGGTGCATGCTCCAACAGGGCGCTGACGGGAAGGACGGCGGGCGGACGCGCCCCTCAGACGATCATCGTCAGAGGATCTTCGATCAGGGGCTTGAAAGCCTGCAAGAATTTGGCGCCGATGGCGCCGTCGACCACGCGGTGGTCGCAGGTCAGGGTAATGGTCATCACCGTCGCCACCGCCAGCTGGCCGTCCTTGACCACCGGCCGCTGTTCGCCGGCGCCCACGCTCATGATGCAGCCCTGCGGCTCGTTGATGATCGAGGCGAACTGCTTGATGCCCATCATGCCCATGTTGGAGATCGAGAAGGTGCCGCCCTGGAACTCCTCGGGCTTGAGCTTCTTGTCCCGGGCGCGGGCGGCCAGATCCTTGGCCTCGACGGCGATCTGGGCGAGGCCCTTGGTCTCCGCGGCGCGGATGATCGGGGTGATCAGGCCGCCGTCGATGGCCACGGCCATGGCGATGTCGGCATGGTGGTGCATCGCGATGCCCTCGGGCGTGTAGCTGGCGTTGGCCTCGGGCACCCGGCGGAGGGCGGTGGCCACGGCCTTGATCACCAGGTCGTTGACGCTGACCTTCACGCCGTCCTTCTCGAGCATGGCGTTGATCTTCGCGCGCGCCGCCAGCAGGGCGTCGATCTGGACGTCGATGGTCAGCGGGAAGTGCGGCACGTCGCGGAAGCTGTCGGTCATCCGGCGGGCGATGGTCTTGCGCATGCCGTCCAGCGGCACGAGGTCGTAGCTGCCCGGCGCGATGCCCATCTGCTCGAGCGACTTTTGCTCGCGCGGCGCCTGGACAGGCGCGGCGGCGCCGGACTGTGCGGACGGCGCGGTCGCAGGAGCCTTGCCCCGCGCGGCGTCGACGTCCGCCTTGATCACCCGGCCGTGCGGGCCGGAACCCACGATGGTCTTCAGGTCCAGACCGGCGGCCTGGGCCAGCCGGCGGGCGAGCGGCGAAGCGAACACCCGCCCGCCGTCAGATTTGGGCGCAGGCGTCGCAGCAGGAGCCGGGGCGGCAGCCGGGGCCGGCGCAGGCGCGGCGGGTGCGGCTTGCGGCGCGGCGGCCTTCGGCGGTTCAGCGGCCTTGGGCGCGGGCGCGGGCGCCTCGCCCTCCCCGGCCAGACGCGCGATCACCGCGTTGACCTTCACACCCTCGGTGCCGGCGTCGACCAGCAGGGCCTCGATCACGCCCTCGTCAACGGCCTCGACCTCCATGGTCGCCTTGTCGGTCTCGATCTCGGCGATGACGTCGCCGGCCTTCACCGTGTCGCCGGCCTTCACGTGCCACTTGGCGAGGGTGCCCTCCTCCATGGTCGG
>JAIYCQ010000038.1 GCA_027487945.1 Caulobacteraceae bacterium | reverse complement strand
CGAGGCGAAACTGGAGTGGCTGAGCTTCTTTATCCTCGCGGCCTACGCCACGAGCATCGTCGGCGTGGTGATGGTGTCAGCCGCCGCAGTCTACTTCCTCCGCCAGGGACGTGCGGACCGTGCAGGCGCCTGACGTATCCCCAGGACTGACTGGCGGTCCAGGAGGGACTCGAACCCCCGACCTTCGCTTTAGGAAAGCGCTGCTCTATCCTGCTGAGCTACTGGACCCCGTAACGGTGGTCATAGCGTGGGCGGACGGCGAGCGGAACCCCGGCGGTTAGCCGATCAGGCCCGCCGCCGCCGGGTCGCCGACCCGTTTGCTGATGTAGGTCCGCATGCGGTTGAGCGCCGCCTGCTCGATCTGCCGGACGCGCTCCTTGGAGATGCCCATCTCGGCGCCGAGCTGTTCCAGGGTCTGCGGCTCATCGACCAGGCGCCGGGCGATGACCACGCCGCGCTCGCGTTCGCTGAGGGTGGCCAGGGCTCCGGCCACCAGCTGGGAGCGCCGCTCGTCGTCGATCGTCGTGCCGGCTTCCTCTTCCGGGCCAGCCCGGTCGTCGGCCAGCAGACCCTGCCAGTCCTCGTCGGCGTCGCCCGAAACCGGTGCGTTCAGCGACCGGTCGCCCGCCGCCATCCGCCCGGCCATGGCCTCGACGTCGGCCGTGTCCAGCCCGAGTTCGGTAGCAATGGAGGTGCAGGCCTCGGGGCTCAGCCGCCCTTCGAGGTCGCCCAGCCGCGCACGCAGCCGGCGCAGGTTGAAGAAGAGGGCCTTGCCGGCCGTCGTGGTGCCGGTGCGAACGATCGACCAGTTGCGCAGCACATAGTCCTGCATCGCCGCACGGACCCACCAGGCCGAGTAGGTCGAGAAGCGGACGCCGCGATCGGGGTCAAACCGCTCGGCCGCCTGCATGAGGCCGACCGCGCCTTCCTGGACCAGGTCGGACATCGGCAGGCCGTAGCGACGGAACCGACCGGCCATGGCGATGACCATGCGCATGTAGGCGCCGGTGAGCTCGTGCAGCGCCTCGTCGTCGTGATCATCACGCCAGCGCCGGGCCAGCGCCTGCTCGTCGTCGGCTGCGAGCAGCGGCGCGCGCATCGCCTCGCGCATGAAACGTCGTTCGAATGTCGAGGGTGTCGCTAGAGTGGCCAAAACCGTCTCCTTCTTGCGAGGAGATACGGCCCTGATCCGGGATCGGATCAGGGGGACGTCACGGTTTTGTCAATTCCAGGCCCTGCATCGTGCCCTCGTTGCGCCAGTCGGTGATCATCTGGATGAAGATGATCGAGCCCTTTCCGTAGGGGCCGTTACGGGCGGCCAGCGGCGAGGGCTTGCCCTCGTTGTTGTAGTAGCCGGGCGTACATTCCTCGGCGAACTTCTGGCGCTGGATGGCGCTGTCGATCACCTCCTGCACCCAGGCCGCCTCGGCCTCCTCTGTCGCCTCGACCGCCACGGCGCCCTCGTCCCGGCAGCGGGCGATGATCCAGGCCGCGTGCTTGCTCTGCTCGTTGAGCATGTGCGGATAGTTGGCCGTGAAGCCCGCCTGGCTGTTGGCGAAGATGAAGCAGTTGGGGAAGCCGCGGCTGTGCATGCCGTGCAGGGTCGAGACCCCGTCAGCCCACTTCTCGCTCAGGGTGAGGCCGCCGCGTCCGGTGATCTCGTAGCCGGCGCGCCGGACATAGGAGGTGCCGACCTCGAAGCCGGTGGCGAAGATCAGGCAGTCGAGCTCATACTCGACGCCGTCGACGACCACGCCCCTCTCGGTGATCCGTTCCACGCCCCGGCCGTCGGTGTCGATCAGGTGGACGGACGGTCGGTTGAACGTGGCCAGGTAGTCGTCGTGGAAGCAGGGCCGCTTGCAGAACTGGTTGTACCAGGGCTTCAGCGCCTCGGCCTTGGCCCGGTCGGCGACCACCTGGTCCACGCGGGCGCGGATCTGTTCCATCTTCTGGAAGTCGGCCAGCTGCAGCAGCTCCGCGGGATCGCCCGGGCCCAGTTCCCCCTTGGCGGCGCGCCGGGCGGCGGCCAGGCCCAGGTTGCGGATGATGTCGGTCCAGCCGTCGGAGACCAGGTCCTCCTTCTGCCAGCCGCCGGAGACCAGGACGTTGAAGTTGTCCATCCGGTGCTGCTGCCATCCGGGCTGCAGGCTGGCGGCCCACTCGGGATCGGTCGGGCGGTTGTTGCGCACATCGATCGAGGAGGGGGTGCGCTGGAACACGAACAGTTCCTTCGCCGTCTCGCCCAGATGCGGCACGCACTGAACGGCGGTGGCGCCGGTGCCGATGATGCCGACGCGCTTGTCCTTGAGGCCGGTCAGCCCGCCCATCGGGTCGCCCCCGGTGTAGTCATAGTCCCAGCGGCTGGTGTGGAAGGTATGGCCCTTAAAGCTGTCGACGCCCGGGATGCCGGGCAGTTTGGGCCGGTGCAGCGGGCCGTTCGCCATGACCACGTAGCGGGCCTTAATCGCGTCGCCGCGATTGGTGTGGATGATCCAGCGGGACGCGACCTCGTCCCAGGTCATGTCCGTCACCTCGGTCTGGAAGCAGGCGTCGCGGTAGAGGTCGAAATGGCGGCCGATACGCTGGCAGTAGTCGAGGATCTCCGGCGCGCGCGTGTACTTCTCGACCGGCATGTAGCCGACCTCTTCGAGCAGCGGCAGGTAGACATAGCTCTCGATGTCGCAGGCCGCGCCGGGGTAGCGGTTCCAGTACCAGGTGCCGCCGAAGTCGCCGCCCTTCTCGATCATCCGCACGTCGTCGATGCCGGCCTCGCGCAGCCGGGCGCCGGCCAGCAGCCCGCCGAAGCCGCCACCGATCACCACCACCTCGACCTCGTCGGTGAGAGGTTCGCGGGCAAAGCCCGGCGCGACATACGGGTCGTCCAGATAGCGGGTGAAGTCGCCCTTCACCTCGACATACTGTTCATTGCCGTCGGCGCGCAGCCGTTTGTCGCGCTCGGCGCGATAGCGGGCCCTCAGAGCCTCGACGTCAATGGCAGGGGCCTCGGCGAGCGGTTCAGCTGTGTCGGCCATGGGCGGTCTCCGGATCTGGTTCTGACGAGGGTGACGGTTTGACCCAAGGGCAGGTCAAGCGTCCCGGCGACAGTGGGCCGGACTATAGCCAAACGCTTGTTTGATTCCAGACCGGGAATTCGAAAATCCTGACCTGGCCCATCATTGGGGCCTGATCGCACATGCCGGGAGCATGAAACGGGGTGTGACGAAGGCGCCCGCGTGGGTCAGGCAGGGCGCGCCTCGCCAACCGGCCGGAACCGAGACTCCTGCCGCCGTTCAGTGATCGCCGCTCCGTCGGCGCCGGGGGCTCAGCCCAGATCCCAGCCCTGCCGCGCCTGTTCGATCCGCGCCAGCTTGGCGTTGAACAGCGACCAGTCGTCCGCCTGGGCGATCGGCGCCCAGATGGCCTCGACCTCATCGATCAGCAGCTCCTCCGGCTCGGCGGCGGCGAACATGGGATGGGTCAGCCGCTCGGGCCGATCCGGCGCAAAACCGGCGAGCAGGGCGCGGAATTCGGCGAATCCCTCGTCGGTGTAGAGATCGCCCCGGACGCCCGAGAGCGCCCTGCCCGCCTCGCCACAGAACCAGTCGAAGAAGAATGGCTCCCACCGCAGGCGGTCGCCGCCGACCTGCAGCGCGCGGAAGGCCGCGTTGACCAGGGCCACATCGGCCTCGTCGCCCTGGCTGACGACGCCCAGCCGCGCCAGCATGGCGTCGCGCAGGCTGTCCCGATAGGCCGCGTTGAAGCCGTTGAGCGCCTCGACCAGCGGCTCCGATTCCGACACCAGCGTCAGACAGGAGGCCAGCTGCTGCAGGTTCCAGAACGCCGCCTCGGGCTGGCGACCGAAGCGGTAGAGCCCGGTCTGATCGAAATAGGCGGCGGTGAAGTTGGGGTCGTTGCGCGGCAGGAACCGCCAGGGGCCGTAGTCGAAGCTCTCGCCGGTCACGACCATGTTGTCGGTGTTGAGCACCCCGTGAACAAAGCCGGCGGTCATCCAGCGCGCCGTCAGACGGGCGGTGACAACGGCCACCTCGGCCAGGAGGGCGGCCCCCGTGTCCGGCGCACCCGCGAGATGCGGGAAATAGGCCTCGATACAGTGGTCGACCAGACTGGCGATGCTGTCGGCCCGGCCGAGGTAGGCGTGGCGCTGGAAGGTCCCGAACCGGATGTGGCTGTGAGACAGCCGCACCAGGACGGCCGAACGGGTGGGGCTGGGCTCGTCGTTGCGCTCCAGCGCCTCGCCGGTCTCGATCAGCGAGAAGGCGCGGCTGGTGGGAACGCCCAGCGCCTCGAGCAGGCCGGCGGCCAGCACCTCGCGCACCCCGCCCTTGAGCGTCAGACGACCGTCTCCCTGGCGGGACCAGGGCGTGCGGCCCGAGCCCTTGGTGGCCAGATCGAGCAGCCGGCCGGTTCCCGCCTCGCGGAGCTGGCCGAACAGGAAGCCGCGGCCATCGCCAAGGTCGGGATTGTAGGTCCGGAACTGGTGGCCGTGATAGCGCATGGCCAACGGCCCGGGCTGGTTCTCGGGAAGCGGCGCGAACCGGCCGAACGCCGCGATCCACTCGGCGTCGCTGAGCGTGTCGAGGCCCACCGTCAATGCGGCGCGATCGTTGCGCCGGCGCAGGATGGTCGCGGGGAAAGCCGCCGGGGCGACAGGGTCGGAGAACTCCGGCCCGAGCTTCATGAACAACGGATCGGGGCGGTAGGCGGCGGAGATCGGCATGGTCAGGACATGGCCGCCGAAAGCGGCGCGCACAAGTCCGGTTCTGATTGGTCGCCCCCGTCCCGCATGGTACCTGAACCCCATGTCGCGCAAGCTAACACTCGACTTCCTCAAGACCGAGGCGGCCTCCGGGCTGATCCTCGCGGGCTCGGCCCTTGTCGCCATCCTGCTGGCCAATTCGCCTTGGCGGGAAAGCTACTTCGCCTTCGTCCAGGCCCCCTTCACGCTGCAGGCGGGCGGATTCGAAGAGACGAAATCGGTCCTGAAGTGGACCAAGGACGGCCTGATGGCCGTATTCTTCTTCGTCGTCGGTCTTGAGATCAAATACGAGATCCTCAAAGGGGAGCTGTCGAACCCGCGCAAGCTGGCGATGCCGGTCTTCGCCGCCGTCGGCGGCATGGCGGCCCCGGCCCTCGTCTTCCTGGCCTTCAACCTCGGCGAGGGCGGCCATCCCAACGGCTGGCCGATCCCGACCGCGACGGACATCGCCTTCGCCCTGGCGGCGCTGGCCATCGCCGCGCCCAAGGCTCCGGCGGCGCTGCGCGTCTTCCTGCTGACCCTCGCCATCGCAGACGACCTTGGCGCGGTCATGCTGATTGCGATCCTGTTCACTTCGGAGATCAACCTGCCGGCGCTCGCCGGCGCCGTGACGGGCCTAGGCTTCATGGTCTGGATCGGTCGCTGGAAGCAGATCCCGCCCCTGCTGTTCGCCGCGGCCTTCCTGGTGGTCTGGGCCTTCACCCTCAAGTCGGGGGTGAACACCTCGCTGGCCGGCGTCGCTGCCGCCCTAACCGTGCCGATCAAGCCCCGGAGGGACGGCGAGGAGGGCGTGCTGAAGCACTACATGGAGGCGCTGCACCCCTACGTCGCCTACGGCATCCTGCCGTTCTTCGCCTTCGTGGCGGCCGGGTTCTCGTTCAGCGCCTTCCCGGCGGAGGGCATATTCGCGCCGCTGCCGCTCGGCATCGCCATGGGCCTGCTGCTGGGCAAGCCGATCGGGGTGTTCGGCGCCGCGGCCCTGGCCTCGGCCCTGAAGCTGGGGCAGCGGCCGAGCGGCTCGACCTGGACGCAGCTGCTGGGCGTCTCGATGCTCTGCGGCGTCGGATTCACGATGAGCCTGTTCATCGGCGGCCTCGCCTTCCACGAACCTGCCACCGCCTCGGAGGTGCAGCTGGGTGTCGTGGCCGGTTCGGTCCTGTCGGTGCTGGCCGGCGTTCTGACGCTGAAGCTTGCCGGGCGCGCCCGGCCCGCTCAGTGAACCCTGTTTTTTGACGCCTGTGCTGTCACATCACCGCCACGAAGCCTGCCTTCCGTTGCGGGACAAGGGATTGACGGTTGCGCTTGGTTCCGGCGCCGACGTATTCGGCGGCCGGTGCATGTACGGGGGCCGGGAGGCCGCCATTGTTGCACCGCAAACCGCGCGGGCTCCCCACCAGCGCAACAATTACGGGACAGGAAATGCGTTTCTCTCAAATGCTTCGCGCGTCG
>JAIYCQ010000037.1 GCA_027487945.1 Caulobacteraceae bacterium | reverse complement strand
TCGTCATGCCGAACTTGTTTCGGCATCCACCGCAACGACGGGTCGACCTTTCGGGACAGTGAGTGCCGAAACAAGTTCGGCATGACGATAGAATAAAAATGGGGTGCAGGGCCTCAGGCCCTGCCCGCCAGAGGCTCTTACAACCCTGCCGCGTCCCGCACCGCTGCCAGCCGGGCGATCTCGCCCCGCAGCGCCGTCACGCGCGCCACATAGGGCTCGGCGCCGGCCTTGCCGATCAAATCATCGGAGACGCCATCGAGCGCCTGGCCCTGCGCCGACAGCGGCAGGAAGATCGATTCCAGCCGGCTGCGCTGCAGTTCGGCTTCGATTTCGGCATCACCACCGGCCTTGCCGGCCGCGACCGCCTTTTGGGTGATCGCGAGCTGCGCCGGATAGTCGGCCGAGATGGTGGCGAGCACCTTGGCGACGGCATCGAGCCGGGTCGAGACATCGGCCGGCACCGGTTGCGGCGCCGGGGGCGGCGGTTCGGCGGCGGCGGCCGCGGCGGTGACATCGGCGCCGCAGCCGGCGCAGGCGCCGAGCGGCGTTCTGGGCACCAGCGGCGCGATCTCGCCGGGGCGCGGCGCCAGGCTCGGCCATTTGGTGCTGTCGCGCGAGCAGGCCGGCAGCGTTGCAGCCAGGGCAACGAGCAGCAAAAGGGCAGGGCGGCGCATCGCCCAAGGCTCTAGCCCTGCAATACAAGCGCAAGCAAGCTGTTGCCAAGCCCGCCCATCTCCCTTAAGGGCCACAACCCTCGCGCCCGTAGCTCAGCTGGATAGAGCATCAGACTACGAATCTGAGGGTCGGACGTTCGAATCGTTCCGGGCGCGCCATCTCTTCCCACATCGTCCGCAAGGCCCCCACGACGGGGACCGCTTGCGTCTGTTCCCGCAGCGCCGGGGCCCGGGGCGGCCCTGCGGGCAGAGCGGGACAATGCCGCGTCCTGCCCGCAGGGCCGGTGGATCAGCGGCCGACTTCGGGCATCATCGAGGAGTGGAGATGGTCGATCTTCCAGTCGCCGTCTTCAAACCGGTAGATGAACGAGTAGCGCGCCCGCACGTCGGTGACGGCGCCGGTCCTGGCGTCGGTCAGGGTGACTGTCCAGGTGCCGACCCGGGTCGCGGTCTGGCAGTCGATCTCGATCGTGCTGGTTTCGATACGGCCGACCGGCTTGCCCTTCAGGAACGAGACGAAATAGTCGCGCACGCTGGCGGTGTCGGTGCGCGGGGTGTTCGAGACCGTGGCCAGCAACACCGGTTGCCGGGTGAAGAGCGCCGTGACGGCATCGGGATTGCCGGTCTGCCAGGCCCCGTTGAATCGGGCGAACTGGGCCTCGACGTCGGCGATGGTCGCCGTCGGGCAGGTTGCGGCCGTGGCGGAGGCGCTGGCGACCGCCGGCACGGCCAGCGTGAGGCCGGCGGCGACCGCGATGGAGAGTGCACTGCGCATGGGTTGGTCCCTGTCATGTCAGCCGCTTCGATGCGGCGACGGTGGAGATGCCCCGGCGCCCGACCGTTCGCATCGGCAGGTCGGCGGGGCCCATGGCCTATGCCGTTCGGCATATGACACCGCCGTCAGCGTCGGTTAGAGCAAGCGGGCTCCAGCCACGCAGAGACATTTGGTGCTCCCTTCCGCCGACGCGCTGACGACCGATCTGCGGTCAGTCTACAGGGCTTCTGAAGCCCGGGCGGCCCGGCTACGCCTGTTGATCCAGGTCAGCCGCGACCTCGCCGCCGCCGGTGAGGCCGGGCTGGACGCGGCCCTGAGCCGGGCGGCGCATCGGGCGGCCCTGTTCGCGGGGTTCGCCGAGGGCGCCCTCCGCCGGGAGGAGGACGCCGCGTCGCCGGACGCGATGCTCATCCCCCTGGAGGGCCTGTCGGCCCGCGGGGAGGCAGGCCGCCGCCTCGAGTTCAGCGCCCGCCTCAACCCCGCGGCCCTCGACTCCGAGGAAGACGCCGAGGCGCTTCGCCTTCTGATCGAGATGATCGAGGCGCGGCTGATCATTGCGCTGGAACAGCGGAACCGGGGCGCGCTGCTCGAGCGCCTCGCCCACCGCGAAAGACAGCTCGAGGAAGTCCTGTCGGAGGTGGTGCGCGGTCAGGAGCTCGAGCGGCGCGCGATCTCCGCAGACCTGCACGACGGCGTCGCCCAGCAGATCGCCGCCCTCCATCGCCGTCTCGAGCTTCTTCAGCTGGATGTACCGACAGACGGGCCGGCGGGCCTGTCGACCGAGGTCGGCGCGCTGATCGACATCGCCCGGCTGACGGTCAGCGATCTGCGCCGACTGATCGCGGGATTGAGGCCGACGGCGCTGGACGACCTCGGGGTTGTCGCCGCCCTGCGCGAGGACGCGCGACGGCTGGAGGCCGCAGGCCACTCGGTCACCATTCGCGCCCCGAATATGCAACGCCTGCCCGACTGGCTCGAGACCCTGATCTTCCGGGTCGGCCAGGAAGGTCTCAACAACGCGGCCAGGCATGCGGCGGGCTCGGCGGTCGATCTGGACCTGGTCGTCGACGAGGCGGCGGGCGTCATGATCCTGACGCTGGACAGCGCCGGCGGCGACAGGCGAGACGGCACGCCGACGACCGGACCCCGGTTCGGGCTTGAGATCATGCGTGAGCGGCTGGCGGCGGTCGCCGGGCGGCTGGAAGCCGGGGCGAGGGGCGACGGATTCCGGATCCGGGCCGTTGTCCCCGTGACCCGGCCATGACTGCGCGGGTGCTGATCGCCGACGATCATGAGCTGACCCGGGCTGGCCTCAGGGCGGTGATCGAGCGCGAACCGGATCTCGAGGTGGTCGCCGAGGTGTCGACGGCGGAGGCCGCCATCGCCCGGGCCGCCGAGGGTGACATTGATCTCGCCGTTCTCGACGTTCGCTTCGGCGCCGGCATGAACGGTCTCGAGGCGGCCGAGGTGATCGTCGGGAAGGGACATGCCCGGGTGCTCATCCTGACCCTGCACGACTCTCCGGAGTATGTCCGCAGCGCCCTGGCGGCCGGCGCCACCGGGTTCGTGATGAAGGACGCCGCACGGATCGACCTGCTCGACGCCATCCGCAGCGTATGCGCCGGACGTACCGCTATGCCGGCCGTGCTGCTGCGCAAGGCGCTCGAGACCCGGGTCGACACGCGCGAAGACGATCTCGCACGCCTCACGCCTCGCGAGCGTGAGGTGCTCGACCGGATCGCGCTCGGCCTCACCAACAAGGCCATCGCGCGCGAGCTCGGTATCGGCCCGGGCACGGTCAAGGCGCATGTCGAAAAGGTCATCGCCAAGCTGGGGGTCGTCGACCGGACACAGGCCGCCGTCCTCGCTGCAAGGTCGAGCCGATGAAGCGGCCGGGTCCTTGGCGGAGTCTGGCGACGCGATGGGCCGATACGGGCCTGGCGGCGAAGGGCCTTGTCGTCGTCGCCATGCCGCTGGTCATCCTGCTGACGGGCGTGGCGGCGTTGCACCTGTCCAGCCAGGCCGAGGTGGAGGCCGAGGAGGCGGTCCGCCGGACCTTCGCGATCCAGCGCGACATCCATGAGGTTCACGCCCTGCTGGCCGAGGCGGCGAGCGGCGTCAGGGGCTACCGGCTCACCGGGCGGGACGAGTTCCTTGCCCCCTATCGGAAGGCCGAGGCCCTCCTTCCGGCGACACTCGACCGCATCAAGGGCGCGGTGCGCGACGAGGAAGTCCGCGACCGGCTGGCGCGGGTCGACAGGCTGGTGATCAAGAAGCGCCAGGGCCTCGCCCAGCTCGCCGCCATGCCGGGCGCGGGAAGCCCCGATGGCGTGGCCGCGCGCGACATCGCCGAGGCGCTCGTGGCCAACAAGGCCGTGCTCGACGGTCTGCGGGCCGAGATCGACGCGATGCAGCGGCGCGAGGCGCAGCTTCTGGACGCCCGCCGCGCCAGGGCGGACGCCGAGCGTCGGCGATTTCTGGCGGTGACGGCGGCGATGGCCCTCGTCGGCCTCCTCGGCAGCCTCGCCGCCGTCCAGCTCCTGTTCTCGGGGATCGTCCGCCGGGTGCGATCGCTTGAGCGGGACGCCGAGCGCCTCGAGCGCGGATTGCCGCTCAGCACGGCCGATGAGGCCCGGGACGAGATCGGCCGGCTGGCGCGCCGCCTCGTCGAGGCCAGCACCCTGCTGCGCACTCGCGAGCAGGCCCTGCGGGAGGGGGAGGAGCGCTATCGCCGCGTTATCGAGGGCGTCCGTGACTACGGCATCTTCGCCCTTGATCCGGAGGGACGGGTGACGAGCTGGAACGAAGGCGCCCAGCGGATCAAGGGCTGGACGGCCGAGGACATCCTCGGGCAGCACTTCTCGGTTTTCTATCCGCGCGAGTTGCGGAGCGGGACGCCGAAGCACCTGCTGCAGATCGCCAAGCGCGACGGCCGGGTCGAGGACGAGGGCTGGCGTGTCCGCCAGGATGGTAGCCAGTTCTGGGCCAACGTGGTGATCACCGCTGTGCGCGACGAGGACGGAGCGCTACGCGGCTTCTCCAAGGTCACAAGAGACATCACCGACCGCCGCCGGGCGGAGGACGCGCTGAAGGCCGCCCGCGCCGAGGCCGAGCGGGCCAGCCTGGCCAAGAGCGAGTTCCTGTCGCGCATGAGCCACGAGCTGCGGACACCCCTGACCGCCATCCTCGGCTTCGGCCAGTTGCTGGACATGGACCGGGAGACGCTCGCCGCGGATCAGCGCCATGCCGTCGACCAGATCAGCCGGGCCGGCCGACACCTGCTCGGCATGATCGACGAGGTGCTGGACATTGCCCGTATCGAGGCCGGCGGCCAGGCCCTGACGATCCTGCCGGTCGAGCTTGAGGCTGTTGTCCGTGAAGCGGTGGCCCTGACCGAGCCCCAGGCCCAGTCGGTCGGCATCACGCTGCGCACCGGACCGCTGGCGACCGGCGAGGTCCTGGCCGATCGGCGCGCGGCGTTGCAGATCCTGCTGAATCTGCTGTCCAACGCCGTGAAGTACAATCGGCCGGGCGGGGTCACCGAGGTTTCGATGGTGGCGGCGGAGGACCGGCTGCGCGTCGATGTCCGCGATGAGGGGCCGGGGATCGCCGCCGATGTCGCACACCGGCTGTTCACCCCCTTCGACCGGCTCGGCGCGGATCGCTGGAGTGGTATGGAGGGCTCGGGCCTGGGTCTGGCCCTGTCGCGGGGCCTGGCCCTGGCGATGAACGGCGACGTCCTCCACAGGCCCAACCTGGACGGACCGGGCTCGATCTTCACCCTCATCCTGCCCCTTTCGGGTCCGGAGGCCGATCCGGCGCATCAGGCTGACGCGAGATCACAATGAAGATGCTGCCTGACGACCCCCTGCTGCACGACGCCTGCATCCTTGCGGTCGACGACGAGCCCGCGAACCTTAGCCTCGTCGAGAAGGCGTTCCAGCGCGAAGGCTTTCGGGCGGTGAGGACCTTTCTGGATGCGAACGCGGCCCTGGACGCGTTCGCGGCGGAGCCGCCCGACCTGGTGCTGCTCGACCTGATGATGCCGGGCATCGATGGCTACGAGCTGCTTGAAAGCTTCCGGCGGCTGACCTCCCCCGACGACTACCTGCCCATCCTGGTCCTGACCGCTGACGCCAACGTCGCCTCGCGGCTGCGCGCGCTGGCGCTGGGGGCCAAGGATGTCCTGCTCAAGCCATACGATGTCGGGGAGCTGCTGATGCGCAGCTGGGTCCTGCTCGACACCCGCCGCACGTTTCAGAGGCGCGGCCCGGCATGACCGGACCCTGCCGCCAGCGGCGGGAGCCCGAGCCGGTCAGAAGGTCACCCGGGCTTCCGCAACCAGACGGTAGTCGCTGCCGCCGGAAATGTCTGCGCCGCCCCGAAGGCGCGTAGACCAGGTCTCGCCATCGCCCAGGGTGTAGCTGGCCTCGATCCGGACCGGACGCCGCGTGATGTCCGAGAGCGCCACCTGGCGACGGACAACTTCGGTATCCAGCCCATCAGCGGTCGGGGTGAGGTATTCCAGATCCAGGCGCCCGGAGACAGCCTGCGGGGTGGCCCGCAGCGACAGGGCGAGGCTGTCGCGCAGATCGGCCTTGCCCAGTCCGGACCGGGTAACGCGGGCGCCGATCTCGCCGGAGACTAGGAGGCTGTCGGAAAAGCCGATCGGTCCCCGCTTTTCAGCGGCCGAGATCGCGGTGGTTTCAGCCGCGCCATAGACCTCCCAGACGCCAAACGTTCGACTGGCCGCCAGGCCCAGACTGTTGAGCACAACCGGTGCGTCGAAACTCGAGAGGTCGGAGGCGAGATCGTAGAAGCCGTGGCGCTGGACCATGGTCGACAGGCTGACGCCCACGACCGTGCGGCTGTCCGGGCGGGCCCAGTAGCTCACCCCCACGGCGGACTGCTGCAGGGGGGAGCGATCCATTTCAACGCGCAGGTTGACGTCCCTGTCTTGCGGCCGCCCATCAAGCCGGTCGCCTTGCTCCACACCGATCGCGGGACTGCCGCCGAGGGACCGGGCGGCGAAGACGACAAGCCTTCCATCGCTGTGGACGGGCAGACTCACACCGGTCAGCGCCGAGCGGCCGAGGAGATCCGAGGAGGCAAAGAAGCTCAGGGGGCTGAGGCCGGGATCCGAAGCGAAGTCAGAGCGGGTGTCACTGGCGCCGGTCAGCCGGAATGCAACCACCGCCTCACCCAGGCGCGCATCGAGGCCCGCTCGCAGGGTGCGGTCCGCCACGATCCTCCCGCTCCCGTGCGCTGCGCGCGGACCGAAGCCGACGTAGGCCGTTGGCGATGCAGGACCGGAGAAGAAGCTCGTCGTCCAGCCGTCCTGCCCACCCATGTCGATCGCAGAGGCGCTGCTGGCGCCGGGATCCTGCGGGGTCGCCCGAACCCCGAAGGTGCTGACCTCGCCAAGGGCATAGTCGCGTCCGTAGGAATCAAACGCCGTGACGCCCGACAGTGACGCAGAGGCCTTGCCCATCACGGGGGAGACCGTCATCGACGCGCCGGATACGGTGACCTTCTCGCCGCCGGGCGCGACGATGGCGGTGGTCCCGGCGCTCTGGAACGCCCGCTCGACGTTCAGCAACCCACGTCCGTAGACGGGGTCCACACCCTTCGCACCGAGGTCGGTTGCGGAGTTGAGCAGGATGTTGGCCACGGATGCCGGCTTGGCCTTGAGCTGGGGCCACCGCGCCTCGAGCAAGGCCGCAGCCGCCGCCACGACCGGCGTCGCCATGCTGGTTCCGGACATGTAGCCGTAGGTGTTGTTGGGCAGGGTCGCGTAGATCATCTCGCCCGGCGCGACGATGAAGCGGTATTTCCACTTCATGTCTTCCGCGCAGACAGTGGCGCCGCCGGGCAGAAGGCAGCCCTCGCCGGGCCGGTTGGAGAAGGCCGAGATGGACCCTGCGGTGTTCACGCTCCCGACCAGCAGCAGCCGACCGAGCGCCGTCTTCGCCTCGGCAGCGGTGACAGGGATCATCTCCTTGCCAAGGACCGCCCCGTCGTTGCCCGCGGCCTTGACGAACAGTGTCCCCGAAAGGGCGGAGCCGGCCATGGCCCTGACTTCCGACGCGGAGAAGCACAGGGCCATTCGCGCGCAGCCGAAGCTCATGCTGGCGATGCTGGCCTTGCGGCTGGCTGCGTCGAGCCAGGCGGTGGTCAGGCCTGCGCCATTGGCGACGTAGCCTCTGCTGTCGAACACCGCGTAGTTGACCATCGTGACCCCGGTGGCCGCGCCGTACCGGGCGCCGGCGATCGTGCCTGCCGTGTGGGAGCCGTGATTGTCGTAGGACGTGTAGACGCCGGTGCTGAGCAGGAGATTGCTGCATCGGCCGGCAAGGTCTTTGTTCCGGCAATCGGCGCGTCCGTCATAGAGGCCGACGATGACGCCCGATCCGCCCTTTGCGCTGGCGACGATATTGGGTGTCAGCTTGATCAGGGCCCATTCAGCGGCGTTGGGATCTGTCGCCGGGAAAACCGTCTGGCCGAGAGCGGCGAGCGGGGTGGCAAAGCCAGCCGAAAAAACCGCCGCAAAAAAAATCCCGCGCTTCATATGACCCATCCCTGCATTGAGAAGGGCTGGGTACAGCGACAGAGTTTTGAATTCGTTCCATAACTCAGTTAAAGGTGCGTTTATCTAAGTCATTCGAGGCCAATGACTTGGGAACTTAAAGTATTCAAGGTTTATCGTCGTTCACGAGATTATGCCCGGAACGGGTTTTTAAAGGAACCGCTTCACCGCGCTGCGCACTTCATTGTGGATGAACGCCTCGGCGCCTGTCCGCGCGGCCGGGCAGGAGCCGAAGTGACCGACAGGGCCCGTGACCGGAGCCCGGGCGTGGAGGCGCCGGAGGCCAGGGCCCGGCGGCGGATGACCCGCCGCCGGCCTTCAGGCCCAACCCCTGTCTGCCGTGACAGGGCCCGGCCGAAGCGCACGGCCCCTCACCGCGTCCAGCCGCTGGAGTCGGGGCCGTCGAAGGTTTCGGCGATGGCCTGGACCTCCGGTTCAAAGTCTTCCATGGCCTGGATGCGGCGGACCTCGATGGTCTCGTTCTCCGCCGCCGGGCAGCGGGCGGCCCAGTCGGTGGCCTCGTCCAGCGACGCGACGTCGATGATCCAGAAGCCGCCCAGAACCTCCTTGGCCTCGGCGAATGGCCCGTCGGTGACGACCGGCTTTCCGGTGGCGAAGGTCACACGCCGGCCCGTGGACGGCGGATGGAGCCCCTCCAGCGCCTGGAGCACGCCGGCGTCCTGGAGCGCCTGATTGTAGGCCATCATGGCCTCGACCCGGTCGACCGGCAGGTCGAGCTCGGGGCCGGCGGTCTCGTAACCGGCGGGGATCATCAGCAGCATGAATCGCATGGGGGTCTCCTCTGGCGACGGTCGGGCGGGAGTCCGCCCCCTGTCGGTAAGACGAACCGGGGCCGCCCCCGCCGACAATCTGTCTCGCACATCGGCCTGGCCGTGCGAACGCCCTTGTTTCGCCCCATTCCGTTCCCCATCTGTGCGACATCGGCAAGCGGCAGATTCCCGGCAGGGGCGCCGGCGTCCGCGCCAGTCATCCGGGGAACAGCGTGCAATCCATCATATCCGTGGAGGGTCTGTCGAAGACCTACGCCGGCGGTTTCGAAGCGCTGAAGCGCATCGACCTCGAAATCCGCCGGGGTGAGATCTTCGCGCTGCTGGGCCCGAACGGGGCCGGCAAGACGACGCTGATCAGCATCATCTGCGGCATCGTCAACAGCTCGACCGGCACGGTGCTGGCGGACGGCCACGACATCCGCCGGGACTACCGCGCCGCCCGCTCGGCCATCGGCCTGGTGCCGCAGGAACTCAACACCGACGCCTTCGAGACCGTCTGGGCGACGGTGAGGTTCAGCCGCGGCCTGTTCGGAAAGGCCCCGGACAACGCCTACCTCGAGAAGGTGCTGCGCGACCTGTCCCTGTGGGACAAGAAGGACGCCAAGATCATGACCCTGTCGGGCGGCATGAAGCGCCGGGTGATGATCGCCAAGGCGCTGAGCCATGAACCGACGATCCTGTTCCTCGACGAGCCCACCGCCGGCGTCGATGTCGAACTGCGTCGCGACATGTGGGAGATGGTTCGCAGCCTGCGCGAGAGCGGCGTGACCATCATCCTGACCACCCACTACATCGAGGAGGCCGAGGAGATGGCCGACCGCATCGGGGTGATCCGCAAGGGCGAGATCATCCTGGTGGAGGACAAGGATGTCCTGATGCGCAAGCTGGGCAAGAAGCAGTTGGCCGTCGCCCTGCAGCAGCCGCTGACCGCGATCCCCGCGGCGCTGGCGGACGAGGCCCTGACCCTGTCCGACGACGGCCTCGAGCTGGTCTACAGCTTCGACACCCAGGCCGAGGACACCGGCATCGCCGCCCTGCTGCGCCGGCTCCACGACCAGGGCATCGACTTCAAGGACCTGCAAACCCGCGAGAGCTCTCTCGAGGACATCTTCGTCAGCCTGGTGAGCGCCCGCGCATGAACATTCACGCCGTCAGGGCCATCTACACCTTCGAAATGGCCCGCTGGTTCCGCACCATGATGCAGAGCATCCTGGCCCCGGTCATCTCCACCTCGCTGTACTTCGTGGTCTTCGGCTCGGCGATCGGGTCGCGCATGGCCTCGATCGACGGCGTCAGCTATGGCGCCTTCATCGTGCCCGGGCTGATCATGCTGTCGCTGCTGACCGAGAGCATCTCCAACGCCTCGTTCGGGATCTACATGCCCAAGTGGGCCGGGACGATCTACGAGCTGCTGTCGGCGCCGGTCTCGGCCTTCGAGACGGTGGTGGGCTATGTCGGGGCGGCGGCGACCAAGTCTGTGCTGCTGGGTCTCATCATCCTGATCACCGCACGGCTGTTCGTGCCGTTCGAGATCCAGCACCCGTTCTGGATGGCCGGCTTCCTGGTGCTCACCGCCATCACCTTCAGCCTGTTCGGCTTCATCATCGGGGTCTGGGCGGACGGATTCGACAAGCTTCAGATCGTGCCGCTCCTGATCGTCACGCCGCTGACGTTCCTCGGCGGGAGCTTCTATTCGATCAGTATGCTGCCGGAGATCTGGCAGAAGATCACCCTGTTCAACCCGGTGGTCTATCTGGTCAGCGGCTTCCGCTGGGCCTTCTTCGGCGTGTCGGACGTCAACATCGGAGTCAGTCTTGCGGCCACGGCCGGCTTCCTGAGCCTTTGCATGGCGACGATCTGGTGGATCTTCCGGACGGGCTACAAGCTGAAGACGTAGATGAAATGGGGACTGCTTCCGTCGATAGACGGTAGCTGTCCCCAGGCCTACCGCCGGGCCAGCCGCGCGCCGATGTCGGCGAACGCCGCCGGCGCCAGGAACCATGGCTCAACCAGATAGCGGAAGGCCAGGCGGCGCGGCTGCGACAGCAGGCGGAACAGCCATTCCAGCCCGACCTTGCCGGTCCAGCGCGGGGCCGCGTTCTGGACGCCTGCCTCGTAGTCGAAGGCCGCCCCGACCGGGAAGAAGACACCGCGGCCGATCAGGTCGCGGTTGGCCGCAATCCACTGCTCCTGACGCGGCATGCCCATGCCGACCAGGATGATGTCCGGATCGAAGGCGGCGATATCGCGGCGCAGGGCGACGCTCTCGGCGCTGGCCGGATCGACGTCGAAGTAGCCGCAGTGTTCAGCCAGGTTCACGCCCGGAAAGGCCTTGCGGATCTCGGCCGCCGCCCGCTCACCGACGCCCGGAGCGCCGCCGACGTGGAAGACGCGCCAGCCGCGGTCGCGCACCGTCGCCCAGAAGTCGTCGCGCCAGTCGAGGTAGGTCGAGCGGTGCTCCCCGCCCACCGGCAGGCCCATGAGCCTGGCCCACAGGATCATGGGTTTGCTGTCGATCTGCACCAGGTCGGCGTCGTCGAAGAAGCTCCGCAGGGCCGGCGTGCGCCGCAGCAGGAACAGGCTGTGGGAATTGTGGTTGGCGATGACCGCCGTCCCGCCGCCGGCCACGAAGGCCTCCGTGGCGGCCAGCATCTCACCGGGGGTGATGGGATCGACGACGCCGCCCAGCAGGCGGACGCGGGTCGTGGCGATGGCGTGGGCAAGTGCGGTCATGCCACCACCCTGCACGACCGCGATTGAGGCGGCGTTAGAGGACGTGGTTAAGCGTCCCTGAACCGCCGCCCCAGGGCCAGGGTCACCGCGTTCAGCGCCCGGCAGACCGCGCTGGCCCCGCGTTCGCCCTAGAAGGCGTACTGGGTCCGAATGGAGTAGATGTTCAGGTCCTGGCCGACCTGGGTGCCGAGGGCCGGGGTGACCCCGGCTCCGAACGCCGTGCCGCCCGGCGAGGTGCGGTCGACCGACACATCGCTGTAGGCAAACTGCATCGAGACGGCCGGGTTGAGATACCAGTTCAGCCCCACCGACAGGATCGTCTGCTCTCCGCCGCGGATCGAGCCCAGGGCCGGCAGATCGTTCTCACGATAGTTCAGATCGAGGATCGAATAGCGGAAACCCAGCTCCCAGGCGCCCCAGTTCCCGTCCTTGGCGCTGAAGGCCTTGGCGACCTTGGGCCCGTCGAAGCCTGCGGTCGCGGCGTTGTAGACGCGGCGTTCTCCGGTGAGCAACCAGCTCCCTTCGACATACCACCCCGAGAAGTCAGGGTCCGGGAGCGTGCTTGCCCGACGCTCGACCGCGATGTCGAAGTACTCTGCCTGCAGGTAGAGGCTGCCGTGCTGCACGCCGAATTCCAGACCCAGGGCGGTAACCCCATCGGCGTCGATGCTGCCCGTGTCCACGAGACGGGCGCTGTCGACCCGGAGTTCCGGACGCTCGCGCAGCCGGATCGGCGTGGGGGAACCGCCGGGAACGTCGGGACCGGTCGCCGCGGGGTCGATGATGATGTTGGCCGCAAGGCCAAGGTGGATGAGGGTGTCATCCTGCTTGTACGGGATAAAGGTGGCGCGGCCGACGAAGCCCAGCTGTTCATCGTAGGTCTGCACGCCGGCGATGTTTCCGGTCAACGTGCCGCTCAGGGTCCAGCGTTCACCCCCTGAATAGACGGCCGCGCCGACACGGGCATCCGCGCCGGCGAGACCCCGAACGAGCTCGGCCGCCGCCGGACGCTCGGCAAACAGCATGGTGGTGTAGGACCCTCCGTCTTCAAGCCCGGTAGGAGTCGGGAAGGCGCCGACCCGCAGTCGCGCGAAGCCGAGACCGTTGTACTGCACCCAGGCGGCGTTGACCTTGCCGCCTTCCTCGTTGGCCGAGCCGCCGAAGTCATAGACGAAGCTGTACTGGAAATCGCCGAACGCCTTGCCTTCGATGCCAAAGCGGATGCGGCGGAAATTGAACCCGTCGGCCATGTCACGGGCCCGGTCATTCTCGACCGCGTCGCCGAACGAGCCGCGGCGGAAGTCCGTGGCCAGGGGCCCGGCATCGTCCTGGTCGTAGATGGCGCCGTCGAGCTCGAAGATGCCGCGCAGGCTGGCGGTGAACTGCCCATCGGCGGAGGTCAGGGTCGGCCTGCCGTTCTTCAGGGTGACGGTCGCCGAAGCCGGCGCCGGCGGCGCCGGCGGCGCGGCCGGAGCGGGCGCAGCCTCGGCCCGGGCGGTGGTGGACACGGCTGTCGCGGCCTTCAGGTCGCGCAGTTCACCCTGCAGGGCCGTGAGGGCGGCCTCAAGACGGGCGATCCGCTCTTCGTTGGACTCCCGCGCCTCGGCGAAGCCCCCACTGACGGCAGCGAGCGCTGCGCCCGCGAGGAGCGCGGTGCGGAGTCGTGCAGGGTGAGCGTTCATCGCAATCCTCTGGGAACCGCGAGCGCCCCGGCTCGCGGAATGATTTTGTCAACTGCGGGAGCCGGTATCGGAGACAAGGCCCGGCAACAGGCAGCAGTCTTTCCGAGCCATTGCGGGCCAACTGGTTAACATTCTTCGATGCGAGGACAGCTTGTCGCGGGCCCGGCCGCCCAAAGCAGAAGAGGCGCGACCACCGTCCGGTGATCGCGCCTCTCGGTCTTGTCGATGACTCTTCTTCTGGCCGGCCTAGAACATCATCCGTCCGGAGAGTTGCAGGTTGTAGCGATCCTCGCCATCGACGGCCTCATACTCACCCTCGATCGCCACATAGGACATAGGGGTTCCGGCCCGCAGCGACAGGCCGACGAGCATCGCGCCGTCACCGGCCTCCGTCGCCGGAAGCGCGACCCACTGTCCGCCGACGAAGCGGAACACGGTGTCGCCCATGGCGCCCGACAGGTTCTGGCGATAGCCGACGCGCAGTTCCGGACGCCACCACAGATCGCGACCGAACGTCGCGCCGAGGGCCAGTTCCGCCGTCGTCGACAGGCGGTCGCTGGTGCGGGACTCGACCTCCTGGTTGAAGCCGCCGCTCAGGCCGCTCTCGGCCCGAGACTCCTCGGACAGGTAGAGGTAGTCGACGCTCAGCGCCGGGCGGGCGTAGAAGCGTCCCGCCGTCAGCTCATAGGCGCCCGACGCGCTCAGCACGCCGGAGAAGCCCGTCCAGTCCGAGGTGGCCTCGACGATGAGGGCGTTGGTCGGGTCGATGAAGACGCGATCACCGGTGAACCAGCCGTAGCCGGCCGAGCCGCGGGCGTTGATGGTGAACTTGCCGATCGACCGGCGCCAGTAGATGCCGGCTTCGAGCAGGGAGACACTGGTCTCCTCGCCGATCTTGGCGACCTCGTCCTTCTCCTCGGCCGTAACGAAGGCGAGCGTCGCCCCCAGCGCGCCGCCGTCGGCGCCCATGCTCTCGTAGCCGCCGACGAAGCCGAAGGCCTTGGTCTCGGAGCCCGCGGTCACGCCGGCGTCGCGCATGACCTGGACGTTGACCTCCTGGATCCAGAAGCTGTCGGGGCCGTACCGCTGGCGCAGGTCGGGCCGGGTCGCGGTCAGGCGCGAGATCGTTCGCGTCATCGAGTCGATCGACGAGAACAGACCCTCGCCCTGGTCGGGCAGCATCTGGTCGAAGCGGTCGAGGAATTCCGCGCGCGACTGGGCGGTCAGGAAGGAGTCGCGGATCTCTTCATCCGAGCCCAGCGCGGCGTAGACGGCGTCCAGCGCCAGGGTCTGGTTCTGGCTGAGCTCCATCTCCGTCGCGGTCCGGCGGCGGACGTCGATGTTCACCTCGCCGGCGGCGAGGTCGGCGGAGGCCTGGGCGACGAACAGGTAGGGCGAATTGCCCACCAGGCTCTGGTCCAGAGCGCCCACGGTCAGGCCGCCCGGCGTGTCGGTGCGGATAACCGTGTAGGTCGCGGGGGCGTTGATCAGGTCGGTGAGCACGATGCCGAGCTTGGCGCCGCTGGCGATCGTGGCCGTGGCGACCTCGAAGGCGGTGTTGGCGCCGGCGTTCGGATCGGCGGTGAACACCACCGAGCTCGTCCCGCCGATGGTCAGGGCCGTCGCGTCGATGACCTGGGCATTGGTGATCAGCAGGTCGCCGGCGGTGACGTTGACGGTCAGCTGGCCGTCGCTGTCGGTCAGACCGCCCAGCGCCGTCGCGCCGCCGCTGAGGCTGAAGGTGTCGGCGCCGTCACCGAACGCGATATCGCCGACGAACTGGCCGTTCTGCAGGCGGAGGGTGTCGTTGAAGTCGCCGAAGTAGATGTCACCGACCATCGAGGGCTCGTCGGCGTCATCGACGCCGTCGCCGTCCTCGTCGGGATCGGTGGTGGTGGAGTCGAGGTCGTCGTCACCATCGTTGACGCCGAGCTGGGTGACGGTCACCCCGGCCTTGGCGTTGCGCACATCGATCGCGATCGCCTGGCCGGTGCCGACTTCGTTGTCGGCATCGGCGTCATCGTCGTCTTCGTCGGAATTGTCGTCTGTCGGCAGGACGAGAGCGCGGATCACGCCGCTGTTGGTGATCGAGGTCAGGTTCCCGGCCGCATCGGAGATGGCGATCGCGCTGCTGTTCTCGCCGTTGGCGACCACCGCGATCGTGCCGCTGTTCTTCACCGTGCCGCTGGACGCATTGCTGTCGATGCGGACGCCGTAGGCGGTAAAGGCGCCCTCGGCCGCGCCGGTGGCGGAGTTCGCGGTGACGCTGGCGAACAGGCTGCCGTCGACCTTGATCTCGTCAGCCACCGCGCCCGCACTCAGGTGCACGGCCTGGCTGCCCGCATTGTAGGAGATCACCGTGACCTGACCGATCAGGTTCATGCCGTTCTCGAGCGTCGTGGTCTGGCCGCCGCCGGCGCCGATCTTGATGCCGGTCGCGCTGAAGCCGTCGAGCAGCCCGTTGGCGCTGACGGAGCCGCGGACCACCAGGCCATAGGCGTTGTCGCCGGTCGCGGCGACCTCGCCGATGGTGATCGAGTCGGTGGCCGAGCCGATGAGCAAGGCCGGCGCCGAACCGCCCACCGAGATGCTGGCGGAGCCCTCGACGCTGTCGGTCAGACCGTCGTTGTCCAGGTCGGAATCGGACGTGTCGAGGATGCCGTCGTTGTCGTCGTCGGTGTCGGTGCTGTTGAGGATGCCGTCGCCGTCGTAGTCGAGGCCGGCGATCGGGGCCACGTCGAGCAGGATGCCGCCGCCGACGCTGCCGGCCACCACAACGGCGGAGTTGCCCAGCAGCATGTCATCGGCATCGAGGTTGGCGCGATCCGTCGCCAGGGACGGCCGGCTCGCATAGCGGAACCCGCGCGAGGTGATCGAGCCCTGGATCGTCAGGCGGCCGGCGATATCGTCTGTCTGGACGGCCAGCGCGTTCTCGCCGAGCGTGTTGACCGTTCCGCTGATCGACACGTTGCCGGTGACCGGGGCGGCCAGAACGATGCCGCGCGCGTTGTCGCCGGTGACGCTCACCGTGCCGCGGTTGGTGAACGAACCGGTCAGCGGGCCCATCACCATGATGCCGGCGGAGTCGTTGCCCTCGATGGCGATCGACCCCGAGCTGTCATTGACGATGCTGCCGGTCATCGCACCCTGCACGAGGATGCCGAACTTGTTGGTCCCGTCAGCGAACTCGCCGTCCAGGTTGCCGTCGCTGTCGGTGTCTTTCTGCTCAAGGCTGGAAGACAGGGTGATCGACGACTTGTTCGTCACGTCGCCGACCGTGCCGGCATTGACCTTGATGCCGGCAAGGTAGTCGACGTCCTCGGCGCTGATCTCGCCTTCGTTGATGACGTCGTGGTTGCTGTTCACCGTCACCGCGCCGGCGACGTTGCCGGCCGAGCCGTCGACCGTCGGCTTGACCTTGCCGCTCGAGGTGATCCGGATGTCGTCCGGCGCGCCGTTGTTGATGGTCGCCGTCGAGACACCGGTGGTCCGCGTATCGGTAATGGTCGTCTCGGCGAAAGCGCCGGACGCGAACATCAGCAGCGGAGTTGCGGCCGCGGTGGCCACCAGACGCTTGCGGAACATGAACTGATAACCCCGGACCTTAGACGGCAACACGTTCGTCCCCTGTCGATGCGGCGAAATTGCGTCGGCCGTCATGAACCATCCCCCGGGAGACCCTGCCTCGTCTATCGCAAGGCTCACAAGGGCGCCATATCTCCGTGCACCATAGACGGACGATTAATCCGAATCGAGGCCCTCCCGCCATGCCGTCCGACGGCCTGACCAGCGCGCACAGACCCATCCTGCTGCTTACGGCGGCCGGCGCGGCGGCGCCGCTTCTGCTGGCCGGCTTCGGGCAGGCCGGCCCCGGCCCGGCCGCCGCCGCCGCCCTGGCGGTCGCGTGCGGCGGTCTCTGGGCCGCCCGTCGCGCCTTCGAGGCCTCCCGCCCGGTGAAAGATCCGACGGACGAGGCGGCGCCCGCCGTCACTCCGATCCCCTATGCCGGCGTCCTCGAGAACCTCGTCGACCCGGTCATGGTGGTCGCCGCCGACGAGCCCTACGAAGTGACCGGCCATCGTGTCGTCTTCGCCAACCGGGCGGCGCGCGACCTGTTCCGGATCTACCGTCCCGACATCCGCCTGATCACCGCCATCCGCAATCCGCAGATCATCGAGCTGGTGGAGGAGGCGCTGTTCGGCGGCGTCAACGGCGAAACGACGTTCGAGACCGGCGCCGCCCAGGACCGGAACTGGACCGCGGTCGCCTCGCCGTTGGCGCCGGCGCCGTGGGGGGCCTCGATGGCGCTTCTGATCCTGCGCGACCAGACGGACCTGCGCCGGGCCGAGCAGATGCGGGCCGACTTCCTGGCCAACGCCAGCCACGAGCTCCGCACCCCGCTGGCCTCCCTGTCCGGTTTCATCGAGACGCTGCGGGGACCTGCACGCAACGATGTCGCGGCGCGGGACAAGTTCCTCGGCATCATGCAGGCCCAGGCCGAACGGATGTCGCGCCTCATTGACGACCTGATGAGCCTCTCGCGGATCGAACTCAACGAGCACATCGCGCCGCTCGGCAGCGTCGATCTGTCGGCGGCGGTCACCGACGTCACCGACGCCCTGATGCCGGTGGTCAGGGCCAAGGGCGTCTCGTTCGCCTGGGCGCCTCCGGGGCGAGACAGGGTGCTGGTCGAGGGCGACCGCGACCAGATCGTGCAGGTCGTGCAGAACCTCGTCGACAACGCCGTCAAATACACCCCGGCCGGCGGCGTCATCGCCATCGAGATCACCGGGCCCGTCGACGGCGACGCCCCGCCGCCGCTCGATCCGGACGCGACGCGACTGCCGCTGCTGACGCCCGAGCATCGCGCCGGCGGCGCCTACGCCCTGCTGCGGGTCAGTGACCAGGGGCCCGGCATGCCGCGCGACGCCCTGCCCCGCCTGACCGAGCGCTTCTACCGGGTCGAGGGGCAGAAGAGCGGCGACAAGACCGGCACCGGGCTCGGGCTGGCGATCGTCAAACACATCGTCAACCGTCACAAGGGCGGTCTGGCGGCGGAGACCGTGCTGGGACGCGGCTCGACCTTTTCCGTCTGGTTCCCGCTGCGGCCGGCCGTGGCGGAGCGGGCTCCGGCTGGCGTCGTCGCAAAAGTGTCGTAAAATCGTCGCACAGGGGCAGCATCGCCCCGTCACTAGACCGTCGCTCTGACAGTTGGCCTCGTGATTCCCTGAAGGCTCGCCCCCGCCCGACCGCGGACGGCCGCCAGGGTTGATCGCGGGGCTTGTCGTGCAGGAACCCATGATGAACGAACATATCGTCCGATCGTTCGAGGATGAGCTGAACCAGCTGGCCGCCGAGGTCGTCCGCATGGGCGGCCTTGCCGAAGCGCAGGTCAACGACTCGATCGCCGCCTTCGCGCGCCGGGACGTGCCCCTGGCCTCCGCCGTGGCCGGTCGGGATGAGAAGCTCGACGTCATGGAAGCGGACATCGAGCGGGCCGCGATCCGCATGATCGCCCTTCGCCAGCCGATGGCCAACGACCTGCGACGCGCCGTCGGCGCGATGAAGATAGCCATGAACCTCGAGCGCTGTGGCGATCTGGCCAAGAACATCGCCAAGCGCACGCTGATCCTGGCCGAAGCCGAGCCCGCGGGGCCGGTGACACGCTCCATCGAGCGGATGGGCAAGCTGGTCTCCAGCCGGCTCAAGGATGTTCTCGACGCCTATACGGCCTCCGAGGTTGACCGCGCCGTGTCCGTCTGGACCCGCGATACCGAGGTCGACGAGCACTACGAAAGCCTGTTCCGGGAGCTGCTGACCTACATGATGGGCGATCCGCGCACGATCACCGCCGGCGCCCATCTGCTGTTCGTGGCCAAGAACCTCGAACGGATCGGCGACCACGCCACCAACATCGCCGAGATCGTCCACTATGAGATCACAGGCGGCGAGATCGTCGCCGACCGGCCCAAGATGGATACATTGAGCCTATGACGCCGACAGTCCTGGTCGTCGAGGACGAAGACGCCCTCGCCACCCTGCTGCAGTACAATCTCGAGAAGGAAGGCTATCGAGTCGTCCACGCCGGCGACGGCGAGGAGGCGCTGATCCTGGTCCAGGAGCAGCAGCCGGACCTGGTGGTCCTCGATTGGATGCTGCCCAAGGTCTCCGGCATCGAGGTCTGCCGCCGCCTGCGCCAGCGCCCCGAGAGCCGTAACCTGCCGATCCTTATGCTCACCGCCCGGGGCGAGGAGAGCGACCGGGTCCGCGGGCTGGACACCGGCGCGGACGACTATCTCGTCAAGCCCTTCGCCATGACCGAGCTGACCGCCCGCATCCGCGCGGTCATGCGCCGGATCCGGCCGGGCCTGGCCGATGACCGCGTCACCGCCGGCGACATCATCGTCGACCGCGTCGCCCACCGGGTGAAGCGCGACGGCAAGGAGGTCCATCTCGGCCCGACCGAGTTCCGCCTGCTGGACCATCTGATGCAGCACCCCGGCCGGGTCTTCAGCCGCGAACAGCTGTTGGACGCGGTCTGGGGCAGCGATGTCTATGTCGAGGCCCGCACCGTCGACGTCCACATCGGTCGCCTGCGCAAGGCACTGAATCACGGGGCTCCGCTCGACCCGATTCGCACCGTCCGCTCGGCCGGCTATTCGCTGGACTTCGGAGGATGAGAGTCCTCCCTCCCCTTCATGGGGAGGGAGTGCTTGACGGCCCCGCCCTCGCAGGCAAAACCCACCGACCATGAACATCCTTCTCGTCGGATCGGGCGGGCGCGAGCATGCGCTGGCCTGGAAGATCGCGCAGTCGCCGCTGCTGACCCGCCTCGTCGCCGCGCCGGGCAGCCCGGGCATCGCCAACCTGTGCGAGACCCGCGCCCTGAAGGTCACCGACGTCGAGGGCCTTGTCGCCCTGGCCAGGGAGATCGCCGCCGACCTGGTCGTGGTCGGGCCGGAGGCGGCTCTGGAGGTCGGACTGGCGGACGCCCTGACAGCGAGCGGCATTCCCTGCTTCGGGCCCGCCGCCTCGGCGGCGAGGATCGAGACGAGCAAGGCGTTCAGCAAGGACTTCCAGGCCCGCCACCACCTGCCCACCGCCGCCTACGCCGTGTTCGAGACGCCGGACGCCGCCGGCGCCTTCCTCGACACCCTGACCGCGCCCTTCGTGATCAAGGCCGACGGCCTGGCCGCCGGCAAGGGCGTGGTCATCGCCCCGACCCGCGCCGAGGCCGACGCCGCGGTCGCCGACATGCTGGGCGGCCGGTTCGGCACGGCCGGCGCGCGGGTGGTGATCGAGGAGTTCATGCAGGGCGAGGAGGCGTCGTTCTTCGCCCTCTGCGACGGCGAGACGGCCATTCCCTTTGGCTATGCCCAGGACCACAAGCGCGCCCATGACGGCGACCAGGGTCCCAATACCGGCGGGATGGGGACCTACTCCCCCGCCCCCGTGCTGACCGAGGCGCTCGCGAAGCGGGCGTTCGAGGAGGCGGTGCTGCCGGCGGTGAAAGGCATGGCGGCGGAGGGCAATCCCTATCGCGGCGTGCTCTACGCAGGCTTGATGCTGACCGCGACCGGCCCGCGCCTGGTGGAGTTCAACGCCCGCTTCGGCGACCCGGAATGCCAGGTGCTGATGATGCGGCTGGCCAGCGATATCGTTCCCTACCTCAAGGCGTCCGCCGAGGGCGCGCTGGGCGCGATGCCTCCGCCGCAATGGCGTGAGGAGAGCGCCCTCTGCGTCGTCTTCGCCGCTGAGGGCTATCCGGACGCGCCGAAGGCCGGGGCGGTGATCGAGGGGGCAGACGCCGACTTCGGCGACCAGGTCTCGGTCTTCCATGCCGGCACCGCGCGAAACGCGGCGGGCGAGCTCTGCGCGTCGGGCGGCCGGGTCCTCAACATCTGCGCGCTGGGCGAGTCCCTGCAGGAGGCCCGCGACCTGGCCTACGCCGCCATAGAGACCATCGACTTCCCGGGCGGCTTCTACCGCACCGACATCGGCTGGCGGGCCCTCTAGGCGGCCTTCAGCCTCCCTGCCCCTCTATCCTTGCGCCGCGCGCCCCGATCCCTAAGATCGCGCGCACTTCAAACAAGCGTACGAAACGTGGGGAAACACCGATGGCCGACG
The DNA here is from genome assembly GCA_027487945.1 of Caulobacteraceae bacterium. Lineage (GTDB taxonomy): Bacteria > Pseudomonadota > Alphaproteobacteria > Caulobacterales > Caulobacteraceae > Caulobacter. The sequence goes on along the minus strand of JAIYCQ010000037.1, from coordinate 46,054 downwards.
CCGAGCCGACCGCCCAGGACCTCAACTCCGGCACCAAGCCGGTCGAGGAGCGCCATCGCATCGACGAGGCGAAGCTCGAGTCCTGGCTGAAGGCCAATGTCGAGGGCTATGAAGGCCCGCTCGAGGTGCGCCAGTTCAAGGGCGGCCAGTCCAACCCCACCTACCAGCTGGTCACGCCGAACAAGAAGTACGTCCTGCGCCGCAAGCCGCCGGGCAAGCTGCTGCCCAGCGCCCACGCCGTGGACCGCGAGTTCAAGGTCATCTCCGGCCTGAACAAGGTGAACTTCCCGGTCGCCAAGGCCTACGCCCTCTGCGAGGACGAAGGCGTCCTGGGCACGATGTTCTACGTGATGGACAACGTCGAGGGTCGCATCCTGTGGGACCTGACCCTGCCCGACAGCGAGCCGGCCGAACGTCGCGCGATCTACGAGGCCAAGATCGCCACCCTGGCCCAGCTGCACAACGTCGACTACGCCGCCATCGGCCTGGCCGACTACGGCCGGCCGGGCAACTACTTCGCGCGCCAGATCGACCGCTGGACCAAGCAGTACAAGGCGTCCGAGACCCAGAGCATTCCGTCGATGGACCGGCTGATCGAGTGGCTGCCCCAGACCACCCCCGCTGATGACCAGACCTCGATCGTCCACGGCGACTACCGCCTCGACAACATGATCCTGCATCCGACTGAGCCCCGGGTCGTGGCCGTGCTGGACTGGGAGCTGTCGACGCTCGGCAACCCGCTGGCCGACTTCTCCTACCTGCTGATGCACTGGGTGATGCCGGGCGGCGAGCGCGCCTCGCTGGCGGGCATCGAGGACTTCGCCGCCTGGGGCATCCCGACGGTCGAGGAGGCTGTGGAGCAGTACTGCGGCCTGACCGGTCGCGACGGCCTGCCTGAGCTCAACTGGTACTTCGCCTACAACATGTTCCGGCTCGCCGGGATCTGCCAGGGGATCGTCGGCCGGGTCCGCGACGGCACCGCCGCCAGCGCCCACGCCCAGACCATGGAAGCCCGCGTGCCGGCCCTGGCCGACGCGGCGCTCGCGTTCGCGAGGAAGGCCGGAGCCTGATGATGAAGCGTCTCGACAAGCGCCTGGCGCTCGGCCTGACAGCCGGCGCCGCGGTCGCCGCCCTCGGTCTGGGCCTCGCCCAGGCGCGGCAGACGGCGGCGGCGGCGGCCACCACCTGTGTCCAGGCCGGACGCCTGCTGGCCGATCCGGCCGGCGGCAAGGTCGAGACCGGAAAGACGCTGGTCGTCGAGGGCGGCAAGGTGGCCCGTGTTGCCGACGGCTTCGTGTCCGACGGCTGCGCGACGGTCGTCGACCTGAAGGACAGCTTCGTCCTGCCCGGCCTGATCGACAGCCACGTCCACCTGACCAGCGAGAACGGCCCCAACCAGCGTATCGAGCGTTTCACCAAGACCAAATCCGACCTTGCGCTCGACGGCGCCGCCTACGCGATGAAAACGCTGAAGGCCGGCTTCACCACGGTGGCGGACCTCGGCTCGCCCAACGAGTCCATCTTCGCCCTGCGCGACGCGATCAAGGCCGGGCGCGTGCCCGGACCGCGCATCATCGCCGCCGGCTCGCCGATCTCGGTCCACGGCGGCCATGGCGACCCCGGGAACGGCATGCCGGAAGAGCTGGTCCACGTCTATCGACCGACCGCGGTCTGCTCCGGCGCCGACGACTGCCGTCGGGCCGTGCGCGAGCAGGTCCGGGCCGGGGCGGACGTGATCAAGATCACCGCGACCGGCGGCGTGCTGTCGCCGACGGCGGCGGGTCTGGCGCAACAGTTCTCCAACGAAGAACTGAAGGCGATCGTCGAGGCCGCCCATTCCATGGGCCGCAAGGTCACCGCCCACGCCCACGGGGCCGACGGCATCAACGCCTTCCTGCGGGCGGGCGGCGACTCCATCGAGCACGGCACCTATGTCGACGCCGAGTCGATCAAGCTGTTCAGGGCCGGCGGCGCCTGGCTGGTCCCCACCCTGATGGCCGGCGACTTCGTGGTCCGCGAGGCCCGCAAGCCGGACACGTATCTGCTGCCGGCCCAGCGGGACAAGGCGCTGATCGCCGGGCCGCTGATGGTCGATATGACGCGCCGAGCCTACCAGGGCGGGGTGAAGATCGCCTTCGGCACCGACACCGGCGTCTCGGCGCACGGCGACAACGCCGGCGAGTTCGCGCTGATGGTCAAGGCGGGCTTCACCCCCATCGACGCCATCCGCAGCGCCACCGTCTGGGCCGCCGAGCACCTCGGCCTCTCCGCCCTGGTCGGAAGCCTGAAGCCCGGCATGCAGGCCGATCTGATCGCCGTGAAGGGCGACCCGACGGCGGACGTCACCGAGCTGACCCGGGTGACCTTCGTGATGAAGGGCGGCGTGGCGTACCGGTAACAGTCCCTCTCCCCGTGGGAGAGGAACTATGGGATGCGTGCCGTCAACAGCGCCTGCACCGCCGCCTCGTCCTCGAAGGTCGCCTTCACCGGCCACATGGCCACGCGCGGGCGCCAATGGGGCGGCAGGCGGACCCAGTCCTTCTCGGTGGTGACCAGACCGGCGCCGACGTCATCGGCCCGGCGCTGGAGCGCCTGCAGCGTCCGCTCGTCGAACGCCCCGTGATCCGGGAACGGTGCAAAGTCCCTCAGGTCGCAGCCGGCGGCGGTCAGGGCCCGCTCAACCTTCCAGGGCTTGCCCACCCCGGCGAAGCCGACCTGCGGCCCCGCGGGCGGCGGCGCGGCCGGTTCGAGCCGGGCCACCAGCACGGGCGTGTCGCCAAACAGCGCCAGCAGCCCGGGATCGACCTGCGGCAGGTCGGCCGGCAGCAGCAGCACCACCGCGTCGGCCCGCGCCAGACCCACGGCCAGAGGCTCGCGCATCGGCCCGGCCGGGAAGACCGCCCCGTCGCCGAACGGCCATTCGTTGTTCCGCGTTTCGCCGTCCACCACGACCAGCGACAGCGTCTTCTTCAGTGACGGATTCTGGTGACCGTCGTCCATGACCACGGCCCGTGCCCCGGCCGCCTTCGCGGCGCTCGCCCCCACCGGCCGGTCGGCGCTGATCCAGATCGGATAGTCATGGGCCAGCATCAGCGGCTCGTCGCCCACGTCGGCGGCGGTGTGGACCTTCGGATCGACGCGGTGCACGCCCTTCAGTGCGCCGCCATAGCCCCGCGACAGGCCATGGGCGTCCACGCCGCGCACCGTCAGCAGCCGCAGCAACTCGCGCACGACCGGCGTCTTGCCCGTGCCGCCCGCCGTCAGGTTGCCGACGCAGATCACCGGGACCCCGACGTCCGCCGGAATCGTCTTCGCGATGCGGTTGGCGGTCACTGCGGCCCAGATCCAGGACAGCGGCGTCAGGAGCATCCTGCGCAGCCGTCCAGGCGCCTTGTCGCGAACGTACCACCAGCGGGGCGTGGAGAGCTTCATGGCAGCAGGGGCTCCAGCGCGACCCAGGCGTCGTCGAGCGCCGCCGAGCGGGACAGGGCGAAGCGGCCGGCCGTCGCGCCGGTGCGCCTCGCGCTGTCCGGGTCCGACAGCAGGCCGTGCATCACCCGGGTGAGGTCCTGCGGTCCCTCGGCCAGCAGGGCCGCCTGCCCGGCCAGCATCTCGGCATAGACGTCGGTGAAGTTGAAGGCGAAGGGACCGGTCACCGGCGGGACGCCCAGCCGCGCGGGCTCCAGCGGGTTGTGGCCGCCGATGCCGTCCACGAAGCTGCCCCCCATGACCGCGACATCGGCCAGCCGGAACCAAAGCCCCATCTCCCCCAGAGTATCGGCGACATAGGCCCGGGTGTCGGACCTGACCGGCTCGCCTTCGGTCCGCTGCGCCACCGGGCCGCCCTGTCCGCGCAGCAGCGCCGCCACCTCGCCGCCACGCTCCGGGTGCCGGGGCGCCAGGATCAGCAGCGGCGCGGGCACGGTCGCCGGCATGGCCTCGAAGGCCGCGGCGATCAGGGCCTCTTCCCCGGGGTGGGTGCTGGCGGCCAGCACTACCGGCCGGGCGCCGAGGGCGCTCTTCAGCCGCGCCAGTTCGGCCTCGTCACAGGCCAGGGGTTCGCCGACATACTTCAGGTTCACCAACGGTCCGCCGACGCCCCAGGGCGCCAGCCGCTCCAGGGTGGCGCGATCCTGCGGCAGGACAAGGTCGAAGGCCTTCAGGACGACCGTGGCCATGCCCCGCGCCCGCCGCCAGCCGCCGGCGGTCTTCTCCGTCACGCGCGCGGACATCAGGACCAGCCGGCTCCCCCGTCCCTTCGCACCCAGGAGAAGGTTGGGCCAGAATTCGCTTTCGACGAAGATCGTCAGATCGGGCCGCCAGTGGTCAAGGAAACGCCGGGACGCGCCCGGCGTATCGAGCGGCGCGAACTGGTGGATCGCTCCCGGCGGCAGCCGCCTGGCCAGCAGCGCCGCCGAGGTGACGGTGCCCGAGGTGACCAGTACCGCCTGCTCCGGCCGCCGCTCGCGCAGACGCTCGACCAGCGGAAGAACCGACAGGCTTTCGCCGACGCTGACGGCGTGAATCCAGACCAGCGGCCCCTCCGGTCGGGCAGCCGATGCCTGGCCGAGCCGCTCGCCGAGGCGAACGGGGTCCTCCTTGCCGCGCCGGGCGCGCCCCCGCAGGATCGCCGGGGTGAACGGCTCCAGCAGCGCCACGCCCAGCCGGTAGAGGGTCAGGGACAGCGCCAAGCGCTCAGACCACGTCGGCGGGCGCGAGACGGCAGGGCTGGTCGCCCTGGCCGGTCTCCACCTGCAGGGTCGGGTGGCCGATGCGGAAGGTGGCCGCCAGCCCCTCGGCGGTCTCGCGCAGGAAGGCGTCGCAACCGGCGTTGTCCGGCCGGACAAGGTGGGCGGTCAGCGCCGTCTCGGTGGTGCTCATCGCCCAGATGTGCAGGTCGTGGACCTCGGTCACGCCGGGGCGCGCGGCCAACCAGGCCTTGACCGCCGCCGTGTCGACCCCGCGGGGCGCGGCGTCGAGCGCCATGTCCAGCGAGTCCCGCAGCAGGCCCCAGGTGCCGAGGACGATGACCAGCGCGATCACAAGGCTGATGGCCGGGTCGATCCAGAGCCAGCCGGTGAACCAGATCACCAGGGCGGCGGCGACCACGCCCAGCGACACGGCGGCGTCGGCGGCCATGTGGAGGAAGGCGCCACGAACGTTCAGGTCGCCGTGCCCCTTCATGAACATCAGCGCCGTGGCGGTATTGATGACCACGCCGATGGCGGCGACGGCCATGACCGGACCGGGCTCGATCGGGTCCGGCGAGCCGAAGCGGCGGACCGCCTCCCAGACGATGGCGCCGACGGCCAGCAGCAGCAGTCCGGCATTGGCCAGGGAGGCGAGAATGGTGCCTTTCCGATAGCCGTAGGTCCGGCGCAGGGTCGGGGCCTTCTTGGCCATCTCCGACGCCGCCCAGGCCAACAGCAGGCTGAGCACGTCGGACAGGTTGTGCCCGGCGTCGGCCAGCAGCGCCAGGGAGCCTGTCCACAGGCCGGCGGCCGCCTCAACAGCCACGAAGGCGATGTTCAGTCCGGCGCCGAGGGCGAAGGCGCGACCGAAGTCGACCGGCGCATGGCTGTGGCCGCCGTGCCCGTGACTGTGACCATGACCACGACCATGCGAATGATCATGGTCGTGATGGCCGTGGTCGTGGTGATCGTGGTGATCGTGATGATCGTGATGATCGTGGCCCATGGCTCAGAGTCTCATTCGCCGCGCGGAGCGTCCAGCAGCGCCTCGGCGCGCCGGGTCATGGCGTTCATGCGGGCGGTCCAGTCGGCGACCTTCTCATCGACGTCGTCTTCGCGGCCGGCGTAGACGGGCTCGTCCCAGACCAGGGCGCCGCGGCTGAACGGCAGCGGCACGACGGTGCGGTCCCAGCTGCGCGCCCTCAAGCACGGCTTGCAGGCCAGACCCAGCAGAAGCACCGGCGCGCCCGTCACCTTGGCCAGGGTGACGGCTCCGGGCTGCATCACCAGGGCGGGCCCGCGCGGGCCATCCGGGGTGATGGCGATGCCGCCGCCGCCCCTGACCCATTTGATCATGTCCCGGAAGGCCTGCTCGCCGTGCTTGTTCTTGCCGGGCGCGGAGCCCTTCTTCGAGGAGCCGCGAATCGAGGGCAGGCCCATCTTCTGCATGGTCAGGGCGATGAGTTCCCCGTCGGCGGAGCGCGAGATCAGGACACGCATGTCCTGTCGGTCAGGCCCCTGCGGCCAGCTGAACGGCCCGACCGGGACGAAGCAGTGCCACAGGCAGAGGATGGCGCCGGTGTCGCCCGCCCAGACCTGCCGGGCATGTTGCTCACCCTCTCGCTCCCAGCGGATGGTCGCGTAGCAGAGGCGCAGCCAGACCGAGAGGACGGAAGCCAGGGCGTTCTGGACGCCGGCGGAACGAAGAAAGGCCTTCAAATCACGAGGCTCCGGCGGGTGAGGCGTCGAGGTCCTGCGCCTTGGCGAGACGGGCGTAGAGGCCGTCCTGACGGCGGGCAAGCTCGGCGTGGACGCCGGTCTCCACGACCTGCCCCCGGTCGATCACGTAGATGCGGTCGGCGTCCTTCACGGTCGACAGCCGGTGGGCGATGACGATCGTGGTGCGGCCGGCCATAAGCCGTTCCAGCGCCGCCTGGACCTGGGCCTCGCTCTCGGTGTCCAGCGCGCTGGTCGCCTCGTCCAGCAGCAGGATCGAGGCGTCCTTGAGGAAGGCGCGCGCAATGGCGATCCGCTGACGCTGGCCGCCGGACAACCGGGACGCGGCCTCGCCGACCAGAGTGTCGTAGCCGTCCGGGAAGGCGGTGATGAAGTCATGGGCGGCGGCGCGACGGGCGGCCTCCTCGACCTCGGCCTGGGAGGCGTCAGGCCGGGCGTAGGCGATGTTGGCGCGGATGGTGTCGTCGAACAGGAAGGGCTCCTGGGTGACCAGGGCGATCCGCTCGCGCAGCTCGGCGATGGCCACGTCACGGACGTTAACCCCGTCGATGGTCACCGCGCCGGCGCTGGCGTCATAGAACCGGGGGATCAGGGACAGGACGGTGCTCTTGCCGCCCCCGGACGGCCCCACCAGGGCGACCATCTCGCCGCGCCGGGCCTCGAGCGTGACGCCGGTCAGAGCCGCCGAGCCCCCCGCATAGGCGAAGGCGACGCTGTCGAGGCGGATGTGCCCGGCCGTGGTGGCCGGCAGGGCGACAGGCTCGGCCGGCTCGACCACTTCAGGCTCGACGTCCATCGCCGCGAACAGCCGTCGCGCCGCCGTGGCCCCCTCGGTGAATACCGTCTGCAGGTTGGCCAGCTGGCGCAGCGACTGGCCGGCCATCATCAGGGCCAGGATGAAGCCCAGCAGGTGTCCCGCGCTGAAGCCGCCTGTCTGGGCCCGCCAGCCGGCATAGGCGAAGACGGCGGCGACTACCGTCATGCTGATGAACTCGGTCACCGGCGCGGCGCGGGAGCGGGCGTTGGAGCCCTTGATCAGGTGCTTCTGCCGGCGCGCGACCACGGCGGCGACCCGCGCCTCCTCATAGGCTTCGCGGTTCTCCAGCTTGACGATCCGAATGCCGTCCAGCGCTTCGAGAATGGCCTCGGCCAGGGCAGAGGTCTCGCCCATGGCCCCCGTGGTGGCCTTCTGGGCGCGGCGCGAGAAGCGGCGCATCAGCATGCTGGCCGGCGGCGCGACCAGCACGATGGCGAGGGTCAGCCACAGGTCGCTCAGCGCCATGGTGACGACAGCGCCCAGAACGATCAGGAACTCACGGACGTAGTTGACGATGCCGCTGGTGGAGGCTTCCCGCACCAGACCCGCATCGTACAGCATCGAGGACACCCACGATCCCGAGTGGGCGCTGCGCACCCGGGCGAGGTCGGCGCGGATGAGGCGGCCGAACAGCTGCAGCTGCACGGCCCCGACCACGCCGTTGCCGATGCGGTTGATCAGGGTCGACTGCCCGATCTGCAGCAGGGCCCGGCCGAGGGCGAGGGCGACGATGGTCAGCGGGATGGCGATGACCGCGCCGGGATTGCGGTTGGTGACGATGTCGTCGAACGCCGGCTGGATCATCTGCAGCAGTTTGGTGTTCAACGCGGCGATCAGCCCCGCGCAGAGCAGCGCCACGGCCAGCCCGGGCCAGCGCGGCTTGAGGTATTCGCGCCAGACCCGCGCGATCAGGGCGCGGCTGGAAAGGTCGGCGGGCGCGGACATCAGGTGAAGAATCGCCCTTCGGATTTGCGAGCGGAAGCGTAGCGCCCTACTTAGGACGCTCTTTCAGGGAGCGCCACTTGTCCGGCCACGACCTTTCCACGCGGTGGGGCCGCCTCAAGGCCTACTGGGGCTCGATCTGGGGCGACCACGCCTTCCTGCGCGTCGGGTTTTCCAACGCCCACTGGATCGGCCCGGATATGGTCCGCGCCGCCCAGCCCTGGCCCTACCAGCTGGCCTACTGGAAGCGCGACGGCATCAGGACCATCGTCAATCTGCGCGGCGGGGTCGGGGCGAGCTTCTATGCGCTGGAGAAGGACGCCTGCGAACGGCTGGGCCTGAACTTCGAGGACTTCGTCATCACCTCGCGGGAGGTTCCGAGCCGCGAACGGGTGCTGGGCGCCAAGGCGCTGTTCGAGCGCATCGAATATCCGGCCCTGATGCACTGCAAGTCCGGCGCGGACCGGGCGGGGATCATGAGCGTCTTCTACAGGCACTTCCATCTCGGCCACCCGATCCGGGACGCGGTCAAGGAGCTGGGCCTGCGGACCCTGCATGTGAAGCAGGGGAAGACCGGCGTGCTGGACTACGTGTTCGAGCGCTACCTGGCCGAGGCCGAGCCTCTGGGGATCAGCTTCATCGACTGGGTGATGAGCGACGCCTACGACCCGGCGCGGATCAAGGCGGACTTCCGGGAAAGCTGGTGGGGTACGCTGCTGGTCGACCGGCTGCTGCGCCGGGAATAGCGGGCGTTCAGGCGGACTGGTCGAGGCCGCCGATGGTGAAGACGGCGATGCCCAGGATCACGAACATCGACACGGCGATCAGGTTCTCGAGCATGGGCGGCCTCCCTCAACAGGGCTCGCCTACCGGGGTTCTGTGACGGACGCGCGATGGTAGGGCGACAGGATCACAACACTCCGCCACGCGGGCCGTCGAACGGCGCAGGACAACCGGCGCCGGACGGGACGGTCGTCAGTGCTGATAGTCCGCGCTCGACGGGTCCAGCAGCTTGTGGGCGTGGATGATGAAGTAGCGGGCGTGGGCGTTGTCGACCGTCGCCTGCGCCTTGGACTTCCAGGCCGCGTAGGCCTCGGCATAGTTGGGGAAGGCCCCCACCAGTTCGACCTTGGACAGGTCGCGGAACTCGGTCCCGTTGACCTCGGTCAGCTCGCCGCCGATGACGATGTGGAGCAGTTGCTTGTCGGACATGTGCGGTGGCCCTTCCGCAGGGTGAGAGTCAGTTGCGTCGCTCGATATGCCGGACGCGGTCAAGGATCAACGGGTGTAGCGCCGGCGCCGCGCAGACCAGGCTCGGCGCGCTGGGGTCCGGCTGGTTGTAGCGATAGCCCCGCCCCCTGTGGTCGGTGACCAGGGCTCCGGCCTCGCGGCAGATCAGGTCGGCGGCGGCCAGATCCCACTCGCTCTTGCTGGTCAGGGCGATGGCGGCGTCGAAACGTCCCTCGGCGACCAGGCACATGCGGTAGGCGATGGAGTTGCGGGTCTCGATCCGCATGTCGGGCCAGGGCGTCGGCCAGGCCGGGTGGCTGAACATCGGCTTGTCGCCCAGCATGGCGCAGCCCTCGACCATGTCGGCCCCGCTCGCCGTGATCGGGGCGCCGTTCAGGAAGGCCCCGCCGCCGGCGACGGCGAGGAAGGTCTCATCCAGCTCCGGCGCATGGACGACGCCGACCACCGGCTGGCCGTCCTCGACCACCGCGATAGACACCGCCCAGAACGGCTTCTCCTTCACGAAGGCCACCGTCCCGTCGATGGGGTCGACGACGAACAGCCGCGACCGACTCTGCCGATCGGAGTCGTCGGCGGTCTCCTCCGACAGCCAGCCGTAATCCGGCCGCGCCGCGCCAAGCCGCTCACGCAGCAGGGTGTCCACCGCGATATCGGCGTTGGTCACCGGCGATCCGCCGTCCTTGGACCACACCTTCAGCCCTTCGGCCTTCAGCCGACGCGCGAGGACGCCGACTTCGCGCGCCGCCTGCTCGATGAGGGCCAGGTCATCCCTCATCGGCCGGCGATCGCCAGGCCGTCGACCAGCAGGGAGGGCGAATTGGCCGCGCCGCGGATCTCGAGATCCGATCCCGGGACCAGGCGGCCGTAGATGTCGATCAGGTTGCCGGCGACCGTGATTTCGGTGACCGGATAGGCGGCCTCGCCGTTCTCGAACCAGAAGCCCGAGCAACCGACGGACCAGTCGCCGGTGTTACCGTTCAGCGACGGGCCGAACATGGAGGTGATCAGCAGGCCGTCTTTCGCATCGGCCATCAGGCCGGCGAGATCGCGGGCCCCGGGCTGGACGGTCAGGTTGGACGTACCGACGCCCGGGGGGCCGGCCAGTCCGCGGGAGGCGTGGCCGGTGGTCTCCAGACCGAGCTGTCTGGCCGAGGCCGTGTTGAGCAGCCAGGTGGTCAGGACGCCCTCGTCGATCAGCGCCATGGCCCGGTTGGCCACGCCCTCGTCGTCGAACGGAGTCGAGCCGAGGCCCCTGACGCGGTGCGGGTCATCGGTGATGGTGACGCTTTCAGCGAACAGGCGCCTGCCGAGGTGATCCTTCAGGAAGCTGACGCCCCGGGCCACCGAGGGACCCGAGATGGCGCCGATGAGCGGACCAATCAGCGAAGTGGCCAGGCGGTTCTCAAAGATCACAGGCGCTGTTGTGGAGTCGATCTTGCGCGCACCCAGACGCTGAACGGCCCGGCGACCGGCCTCGGCGCCGATGTCGCTCGCGCCGGGCAGGTCGGCGCCGTGCCGGGTGGTGCGCCCGTCCCCGCCCCGTTCCATACCCGACCCCTGGCCGGCCACCGCCGAGGCCGACAGCGAAAAGGCAGAGGCCCGATGCAGACCGTGGAAGCCGTCGCTCGTCGCGAAGGCCCAGGAGCCGGTCGACCAGGAGGCCGACCCGCCGTCGGAGTTGGTCACGCCCTCTATCGCCCGTGCGGCGACCTCCGCCTCGCGGGCCAGATCTTCCAGCTGTTCAGGCGAGGGCTCGCCGGGATCGAACAGGTCGAGGTCCGGAAAGGGCCCCGTGGCGAGGCGCTCGCGCGGTGCGAGCCCGGCATAGGGATCTTCCGGCGCGAGGCGGGCCATGGCCACGGCCCGCTCGGTCAGCTTGCGACGCCCCTCGGCGGAGATGTCGGATCCGGAGACGGTGGCCTGACGCCGCCCGACGAAGACGCGCAGGCCCAGATCGCGCGATTCCTCGCGTTCGACCTCCTCAAGAGCGCCTTCACGCACGCCGATGGAGAGCGACTGGCGCTCGGCGAAGACGGCCTCGGCCGCGTCGGCCCCGGCCTTGAGCGCGGCGGCGACCGCCTCATGCAACTGCTGTTCGTCCATGGACCGGTTATGGGCGCCGGGACGGCCCGCCGCAAGCGGCTCAGATAATGGCGAAGAACAGCGTCGCGGCGATCAGATAGACATAGGCGGCCCAGGTCAGGGTCATCCCGACCGCGCGCGGGATCGAGGCGTCGCCGCTGTTCGACATGCCCACGGCGTGGGCGACCCGCCCGACCAGAAGCACGAAGCCGCCGACATGGACCAGCAGCGGAGCCGCCCCGGCCACGTCCAGCACGATCAGGCCGGCCATCCCGATCGGCGCATACTCGCTGGCGTTGCCGAAGGCCCGGATGGCGCGGGCCAGCTCGGGCACGCCTTCGTCGCCGAACGGTATCTTGTGCTTCTGGCGCTGGCGCGTGACCAGGGCCGACAGCACCAGCATCAGCAGGATATGGAGCCCCACCCACAGGGCGGAGGCATGGCCCAGATTGACGACTTCCATCCCGCGCAACTCCCCGACCAACGACAGGGGCGCGATAGGGGCGCCGTTCGATGCCGCTTGCAACTCTTCTCAACGCGCGGCTGAAGCCGGGGAAACGTCCCCGTCTCGCAGCCGGGTCGAGGCCCCTCTAGAACTCGGTCCAGTCGTCCTGGGGCGCGAGGGCGGCGGCAGACGCGGCCCGGCCGGCGTAGGTCGGGGGACGCGGCGCGGGGCGCGGCTTCGGCGCCGACGGCGAGGGCGACGGCGGGGCCGAAGCCTCGACGCGCGGGGCGGGGGGCCTGACCGGCGCCGGCGGCGGCGCCTTGACCGCAGCCTTGGCCACGGCCGCCGCGACGCGCGCCTCGCCGATCTCGAACCGGCTGACGAGGGCGGACAGGGCGCTGGCCTCACGGGCCAGGGAGTGGCTGGCGGCGGTCGACTGCTCGACCATCGCCGCGTTCTGCTGCGTCACCTGATCCATCTGGTTCACGGCGGTGTTGACCTGCGCCAGACCTGTCGCCTGTTCGTGGGCGGAGGCGGCGATCTCGGTGACGAGGGCGTTGATCTCGGCCACCTCGTTGACGATCCGCTTCAGGGCTTCACCGGTCTGGCCGACCAGCTTGACGCCCTGCCCCACCTGCTCGGAGCTGGAGGCGATCAACGACTTGATCTCCTTGGCCGCCTCGGCCGAACGCTGGGCCAGGGCCCGCACTTCGGAGGCGACCACCGCGAAGCCGCGGCCCGCCTCGCCCGCCCGCGCCGCCTCGACGCCGGCGTTGAGGGCGAGGAGGTTGGTCTGGAAGGCGATCTCGTCGATCACGCCGGTGATCTGGCTGATCTCGCTGGACGACTGTTCGATCTGCTGCATGGCGCCGACGGCCTGGTCGACGACCCGGCCGCTCTGCTCGGCGCCCTGGCGGGTGCGGTCGACAGCGCCCTTGGCCTGGGTCGCGCCCTCGGCCGATTTGCGGACCGTGGCGGTGATCTCGTCGAGCGCGGCGGCGGTCTCCTCCAGGCTGGCGGCCTGGTGCTCGGTGCGGCGCGACAGGTCGTCCGCCGCCTGGCTGATCTCGTCGGTGGTCGAACGGATGCCGGCCGCGTTGCCGACGATCACCACCATGGCGTCCTGCAGGCGCGCGATGGCCGCGTTGAAATCGTCCCGGAGCTTGCGGTACTCGGCCGGCAGGTCGTCGGCCAGACGGACGGTCAGATCGCCGCCGGCCAGCCGCTCGAGGCCGGCGCCGACCGCGGACATGACATGCTCCTGCGTCTCGACGTTGCGGCGCTGCATCGCCTCGTTGCGGGCCCGCTCCGCGTCGGCCTCGGCGCGCGCGCGCTCCTCGTCGGTGCGCAGGCGGCCGGTCTCGGCGAGATCGTGGCGGAAGCCCTCGAGCGCCCGGGCGATGCCGCCGATCTCGTCCTTCAGATGCGTGCCGCGGATCGGGTCTTCATAGCGGCCGGCGCTGAGCGCGTTGACGGCTCCGGTGATCCGCGCGAGCGGACTCCGCACGAAGATGTTGGTCATCGCCGACAGCGCCGCCAGCACCAGGCCGAGGATCGCTACGCCGCCGACCATCAGGGCGAAGGCCAGCCGGTTGGCGGGTCCGTTGATCGCGGAGTTGGGGATGTCGGTGACGAGGCTCCAGCGCCCTTCAATCCCGGGAATCACCGCCGGGGTGAACAGACGCCGCACATCGCGTCCCTGTCCGTCGCGAACATCATCGATGGCATGGGCGGGGCCGCCCGCCAGCAAGGCCTTGAGATCGTCGAGGCCGGCGCCGGCATAGGCCTTGGTCCGGAGCGCCGGATCAGGGTGCGAGACCCAGTTTCCGCCGGGCGAGACCAGCATCACCGTGCCTTCGCCGAACGGCTTCAACTCGCCCAGCATACGGGCCAGATCATCCAGGGCCACGTCAACGCCGGCGACGCCGATCACCTTCCCGCCGGAGACGATGGGATAGGTGACCGAGGTCATCAGAACCGGCTTGCCCTCGACCGTGTCGGTATAGGGCTCCAGCAGCGCCGGCTTGCCGGTCTCGAACGACCGCTTGAAGTAGTCCTCGGCGAAGTCGGCGGACTGGGTCGGCTCCGAAACGATCGAACCGTCTGGGCGACGAACCCAGAAGGGAGCAAGGTTGCCGGCCTCGTTCGCGCCGGGCGCGCCCGCGCCGGCCATGGCGGCGTCCTGGCCGTCCCAGGCGTCGGGCGAGATCATGAACCAGCTGTCCAGCACGATCGGAGAAAGCGCCGCGGCCGGCTTGGCCATGGCCACCGCCGTGGCCCTGTCGCGCAGCCCCGTCTCGTGAGCCGCCCCGAGGTTCGCCGCCAGCGTCCGGACCCCGCCGGCGATTTCGCCCAGCCGGGTTTCCACACTGGATGCGGCGCTCTCGCCGAGCGCCGAGGCATAGTCAGCCGACAAGGCCCTGGCGACAGAGCGCGTATGCTGTGACACCGCGAACGCGGCGATCAGGAGTAGAAAACCGACCAGTACACCTGCGGCCGTAAGCATCTTCCCCGCGACGGACAGCCGCTGGAATGCCTGCATCTCGTTTCCCCTTGGGAATCCATTTGACCATGGATTCGCACGACATGCTTAACGCTGTCTTGAGATGGAGAAGTCAGGTCTCCCGACCGATCGGGTAGAGGCGATAGCGATCGTCCCAGAAGGGGGTGCGCTCGTAGAACCAGCCGAGCCGGGCGTCCGGGTCCGCGGCGAAGGCGGGATCAGCAGCCAGCTTCGCCTCGAACGCCGCCTTAAGCGCCGGGTCGGCGGCCAGCATCCGGTCGGCCAGCGGCGCGACGGCGTAGCCCTCGATGTACTCCACCCGGTTCAGCACTTCAGGGATCATGCCCCAGGCGAAAAAGCTCTCCGAAGACTGCGGCTCCAGGAGGAGCACAACGATGTCTCCCAGCGGCTGGTCGGTGCTGATCCGCACCGAGCCGGCCGGCCAGACCCAGTCGCGGCGTTCAATCGCGACATCCGTCACCGTGATCGGCACATGCCCCTCGTTGGGGCGCGGCGAGATCCTCGGATCCTTCAGGCGAAGCAAGTCGACGGCCACGGTCCGGGGCGCCGCCAAGGTCTCCATCTCCACCCCGTGGATTCGCAGGCGTTCGATCAGGTCGGTGCGATATGAGGGGACCCAGTAGGCCTTCGGTCGGGCCAGGCTCAGGGTCGGACGGCTGCCATGGAAGGGCATCTGCCAGAGCGCGGGATCGGGTCTGCCCAGCCAGCGGATTTCGTCGACGCCCGAGGCGGCGCTGGGGTAGCGCTCGAACAGGATACCCTTGAAGGGGCGGGTCGAGGACGGCCGTTCGTCGGCCATGAAGTTGGCCAGGATCTTCGCCGGGCGAAGGGCGCGGTCGCGCTCGGTCGCCGCCCGCAGCCCCGCCCCCTTGGCGGCCAGCAGGCGCATAGCCGCCTCGACGAAGACATAGGTCCCCAGCACCCGCTGCTCATGGGGTTTCAAGCTGTGGTTCTCGATCAGGATGGTCGGGACGTGGGCCGCCGAGCCCCAGCCGTTGGAGAACCGCTCGCCCAGCCCGCCGTCGCTCAGGCCCTTCTTCGGGTCGCGGTCGTCGAGCGCGAAGACCAGTTCGCCCGGGATGTGGCCCTGGGCCTCGAGCGCCTCATAGATCGCCGGCTTGAACGCGTCGTCCAGCCAGCGCGCGGCCGACGGCGAACGGGACCAGCCGCCGTTCTCGCCATTGTAGCCGAACGTGACATCGTACTGGTAGTCGATGCCATCGGTGACATGGACGTCGACATAGAGGTCCGGCCGGTACTTCAGCACCAGCCCCCGCACCGCCCGCATCTCGGGCTGGTCCAGCTTCAGATAGTCGCGGTTGAGGTTCTGGTTGGTCGCCGTGTTGCGCCAGCCCTGGATGCGCGGCCCGCGCTGGTTGGGCCGCGAATAGGGCCCCGAGCGCTCATGGCCATCGACCGACAGGATCGGGATCAGGATCAGGTTCACGCCGTCGAGCAGGCCGTCTTTTCCGTAGAAGGCGATGTCGCGCAGCAGCATCATGCCGGCGTCCTTGCCGTCGATCTCGCCCGGGTGGATGCCGGCCTGGACCAGCAGCACCGGCTTCTTCAGATCGAAGGCCGCCCCATCCTTGCTGGCGATCACCGCATAGATCGGCCGCCCCTCCGGCGAGACGCCGAATTGCTCGATGCGGATCAGGTCGCTGGCGGCGTCCAGCTTGTCGAACCAGACGCGGGTGTCGGCGTAGTCGGGGCTGAAGTCGTGCGTCGGGTCCTGCTCGAAGGCGCTGGCCCACGGGTCGGTCGCCGGTCGCAGCAGGGCCCTGCTCTTGCCGTCCCAGGCGGGAGCCGGCGGCAGGAACGGCTGGTCCCAGGGCCTGGCGTTGGGGATGGAGGACGACTGCGACATGGCGGGGCTCGACAGGAGAAGGGCCGCGACGACCGCGACCGCGAAGGGCGTGCGCATGGCTACTTCCAGATCGGGTTTCCGTCTCCGGGCAATCCCAGCCGGCCCCACATATCGCTGACCCGGTCGACCACCTCCTGGTCCATGCGGATCTGCTCGCCCCACTCGCGATGGGTTTCGGGGGGCAGCTTGTTGGTGGCGTCCAGGCCGATCTTACTGCCGAGGCCGCTCTCGGGGCTGGCGAAGTCGAGGTAGTCGATCGGGGTGTTCTCGATCACCGTGATGTCGCGGGCCGGGTCCATGCGGGTGCTGAGCGCCCACATGACGTCCTTCCAGTCGCGGGCGTTGATGTCGTCGTCCACGATGATCACCCACTTGGTGTACATGAACTGGCGCAGGTAGCTCCAGACGCCGAGCATCACGCGCTTGGCATGGCCGGGGTAGGCCTTCTTCATCGACACCACGGCGATGCGGTAGCTGCAGCCCTCGGGCGGCAGCCAGAAGTCGACGACCTCCGGAAACTGCTGCTGGAACAGCGGGATGAAGACCTCGTTCAGCGCCTCGCCCAGCACCGACGGCTCGTCGGGCGGACGGCCGGTGAAGGTGGTGTGGTAGAGGGCGTCCTTGCGCATGGTGATGGCGCTGACCTTGAACACCGGGAACTTCTCGACGCTGTTGTAGTAGCCGGTGTGGTCGCCGTAGGGGCCCTCGTCCTCGTACTCGTCGAGCAGGACATGGCCCTCGATGACGATCTCGGCCTGGGCCGGAACCATCAGCGGCACCGTCTTGGCCGGAACCAGGTCGACCTTGGACCCGCGCAGCAGGCCGGCGAACTGGTACTCCGACAGGGTGTCGGGCACCGGGGTCACGGCGGCCAGGATGACGCCCGGATCGGCGCCGATCACCGCGCAGGCGGGCAGCGGGTCGCGGCGCCCGGCCTTCTTGTGGCGGCCGTAGTGCTGGGCCCCGCCGCGGTGGGCCAGCCAGCGCATGATCGCCCGGTCCTTGCCCAGCACCTGCATACGGTAGATGCCGAGGTTGAAGTCGTCTTCCTTCGAGTCCGACGGCCCCCTGGTGACGATCAGCGGCCAGGTGATCAGCGGCGCCGGCTCGCCCGGCCAGCAGGTCTGCACCGGCAGCCTCGTCAGGTCGATCTGGTCGCCCTTGAACACCAGCTCCTGCACCGGCGCCTTCTTTACGGTCTTCGGCCGCATGGACATCACCGTCTGCGCCAGCGGCAGCAGCTCCATGGCGTCCTTGATGCCGCGCGGCGGCTCGGGCTGGCGCAGGAAGGCCAGCAGCTCGCCGACCTCGCGCAGTTCGCCCGCCGTGGTGCGGGGCTCGCCTCCGAGGGTGACGCCCAGCGCCACCCGCTTCACGGTGCCGAAAAGATTGGCGAGGCACGGCATCGGCGAGATCGTGCCGTCCGGCATGACCGGCTTTTCGAACAGCACCGCCGGGCCGCCCGTGGCCAGCAGCCGGGTGCAGATCTCGGTCATCTCCAGCACGGTGGAGACCGGCTCGGTCACCCGCACCAGCTCGCCGTCCGCTTCCAGTTTGGTGATGAAGTCCCGCAGCGACCGGTAGGCCAAGGTGATGCTCCTGTTACGCGGGGCGGAAGCTAGGGCGGGGACCCGGTCCTGTCACGCCGTGCGCGGCTGTTTTCGCGCCAGACGTCCGTCGAGCGCCACCAGCGCAAGGCCCGGCAGGAAGAAGCCGAGCACCAGGCCGACCATGTTGAGCAGCACGCCGGGATAACCCAGAGCGCCGACGTCCATGAACGGATAGGGGTAGAAGCCGCTCACTGCCCCGTGGATCAGAGTCCAGACACCGTACAGGGTGGGGACCGCCAGCCAGATCGCCGCGTCCCGCCAGCGCAGCCCGCCACGCGGCGTGAAGGCCAGCCAGTCGACCAGCATGGCGATCGGCATCACGTAGTGGAGCATGTAGTCGTTGGCCAGCTGCAGCCCCTTCGGCTCCCAGAGCGACCGGAGGAGGAGGTGGTAGATGACCATGACCACCAGGGCGAACACCGTGGTCGCCCCGCGAGGACTGGCCGCGGCCCACCAACGCCCCGCCCGCGACCCGGGCGCCAGAACCGGGACGGTGAAGGCGAACGCGATCAGGAAGTTGGTCACGATGGTGAAGTAGCTGACGTACTCGACCGTCCGCTCAAGGATCGCCGCGACCGTCAGGGCCTTGAGGAAAAGGCCGTACTGGACGCCCAGGGTGATCCAGGCGAGCACGGCGAAAATCCGTCGGTACAGTGTCATGCGCCCCCCGGCGTCCCGCCGCCTCAGCCGGCGGCGTCTCTCAAACGGACCATGGCTCGCGTCGCGAGTTTGCGCCACTGCCGTTCGAGGAAGCCGCGCGCCTGGGCGGGATCGAGCGTCGTCAGCCGGGCGAGGACGATAGGATAGCCCCGATAGTGGTCGGTGAAGTGGAACGTCGCCGGCTCGGCCTCGATCAGCAGGTCGCGCTCGTCGACCGGCACGCACTGCAGCACCGCGCTGTCGTCTTCGGGCCGGACACGGGTGAAGAATTTCCCGCGCACCTTGAACGCGGGCATCCCGTAGCTGGTCCCCTCCTCCGCGCCCGGGAAGGACAGGACGATGGCGGCGAACTCCTCGCGGGTCACGTCAGTACCCCAGCGCCACGCCGTCCTTGCGCATCTCGGTCGCGGCCGCGTAGCGACCGGGCCAGCGCTCGATGGCCTGGTAGCCGCCGTAGCCGCCCGGGTTGGGGCCGAGCGGCCAGCCGAGGGCGGCCAGCGCCTTGCGGGTCGCCTCGGGCACGCCGCTTTCCAGGTGCAGCTGACCCGGATGGCCGAGCTGCTGGCCGGTCGGCTCCATGCCGCCCTCGTGGTGCCAGCGCGGGCTGTCGCCCGCCGCCTGCAGGTCGAGGCCGTGGTCGACCATGTTGCTGATGATCTGGGCCTGGCCCTGGGGCTGCATGTCGCCGCCCATCACGCCGAACGCCAGCCAGGGCTCGCCGCCCCGGGTCGCGAAGCCGGGGATGATGGTCTGGAACGGCCGCTTGCCCGGCGCATAGAGGTTGGGGTGGCCGTCGGTCAGGGCGAACAGCTCGCCCCGGTTCTGAAGCATGAAGCCGGTCCCGTCCGGCGACAGGCCGCTGCCCATGCCGCGATAGTTGGACTGGATGATCGAGACCATCATCCCGTCGCTGTCGGACGTGCAGAAATAGGTGGTGTCGCCCTTCGACGGCGCCTGACCGGGGTGGACGGGGTTCAGGATGGCGTCGGGCCTGATCAGCTTCGCCCGCTGGGCGGCGTAGTCCTTGGAGTTCAGCCACTCCAGCGGGATCTTCGCGAAATCCGGGTCGGCGAAGTAGCGGCCGCGGTCCTCGTAGGCCAGACGCTTGGCCTCGACCGCGTGGTGGATCGCTGCCGCCGACTGGAAGCCCATCGCCTTGACGTCGAACTGCTCCAGGATGTTGAGCAGCTGCAGCGTCGACAGGCCCTGGCTGTTGGGCGCCAGGCCGTAGACGTCGACGCCGCGATAGCCGCTGACCAGCGGGGTGGTCCATTCGCTGCGATGCGCCTTGAGGTCGGCGCGGGTCATCCAGCCGCCGATGCGCTTGAAATAGGCCTCGATCGCGTCCGCGACCGGGCCGTCGTAGAAGGCGTCGCGGCCGCCCTCGGCGATCTGGCGATAGGTCTTCGCCAGCAACGGATTGCGGAACACCTCGCCCTCGCGTGGGGCCCGGCCCTCGGTCATCCAGACGGCGTTGAAGTTGGCGACCTCCTCGATGCCGGAGGCCGGGTTGTTGTACCGGCGGGCCGAGCTGGCCAGGTAGTAGGCGACGTTCTGGGTGACCGGCGCGCCCGCCTCGGCCTGGGCGATGGCCGGATCGAACAGATCCTTCCACGGCAGCTTGCCGTAGCGCTGGTGCAGGTCCCACCAGGCCTGAACGGCGCCCGGGACGCTGACGCTGATGGCGCCGAAGCTGGGGATCAGGCCGTTTTTCGCCCGCGACCGCACGGTCTCCAGGGACAGCGCCTTCGGCGAACGGCCCGATCCGTTGAGGCCGACGACCGTCTTCGTCTTCGGGTCCCACAGCATCACGAAACAGTCGCCGCCGATACCGCAGGCGATGGGCTCGTGCAGGCCGAGGCAGGCGTTGGCGGCGATGGCCGCGTCGACCGCGCTGCCGCCCTTCTTCAGGATCTCGATCGCCGTCAGGGTCGCCAGCGGATGGGCCGTCGCCGCCGCGCCGTTCACGCCCCAGGCGGCCGAGCGGCTGGCGAAGGTGGCGCCGTCGACCCGGTCGCCGCTCTTCACGTCGGGGCGGTCGAGGTTGGGATTGCCGGGGCGGCTCTGGGCCAGGGCCGAGGTGGCGAGCGCGGCGGCCGGCAGGGCGGCGAGGAAGGTGCGGCGACGCATGGGCGGAGGGCTCCCGGCGAATACTGTGGGCGGGACTATAGGCCGGTGGCGGCGGCTGGCGAGAGAGGAGTGCGAGCGTGCCGCCCCCACGCTGTCACGCTCTCCCCGTGAGAGCGCTGTCATGGCGGAGGAGCCATGACTGAGAGGGAAGCGCTGCGCCTGGGCTTTCGGCCACGGCGCGTCCCTCTCCGACCCGGCTCCGCCGGGCCACCTCTCCCAAGCGGAAGAGGGAAATCAGGTTTCGCTCCACACCCCCAGCTCATTCCCGGCCGGGTCGCGGAAGTGGAAGCGCCGACCGCCGGGGAACCCGAAGATCGGCTTGACCACCACCCCGCCGGCCGCCTCGACCTTCGCCTGCATGGCTTCGAGGTCGTGGGCGTAGAGGATCACCAGCGGGGTCGGCGCGCCGTCGGCGTCGAAGCCGCCGTCCAGTCCCTCGTTGAAGGCCGCGTAGCTCGGGCCGTAGTCGACGAAGCTCCAGCCGAAGGCGGCCGTATAGAAGGCCTTGGTTTCCGGGAGCGCGCCGCCGGGCATCTCCACATAGTCGATCTTGCCGTCCTCATGCATCGCGTCGCTCCATTTGTTCCCACTTTGTTCACGTCAGATGCGGTGAGTCAACGGGCCCCGGGGGGAAGGCCCAGACACTGGTCTTCTTGACCTCCAGGTCTTCCAGTTCACGCGTGGTCTGCACCTGGTACTCGGCCAGTTTCGTCAGGCCGTCCTTTGGGAAGTAGGTGCGGCCGGGATCGCCGATCAGCACCGTCGCCCCGGCGTCCCGGGCGGCGGACAGCCAGGCCAGCACCCGGGTCGCCAGCGGGTTCTCATAGCAGATGTCCCCGGCCAGGATGACGTCGGCCCAGGCCGGCGGCGGGGCGTCCAGCAGGTTCACGTCGGTGAAGTCCAGCGTGACCCCGTTGGCGGCGGCGTTGAGGCTGATCGCCGCCTCGCAGAAGACATCGATGTCGGCGGCCAGGGCCGAGGCGGCGCCGGCCCTCATCGCCGCGATGGCGACGATGCCGGAGCCGGAGGCGAAGTCGATGACCCGCTTGCCGGCGACGATTTCCGGGTTGTCGAGCACGTACCGCGCCAGCGCCTGTCCGCCGGCCCAGGCGAAGGCCCAGAACGGCGGCGGCAGGCCGATGCGGTCCAGCTCCTCCTCGGTCAGCCGCCAGATCGGGGTGATCTCGTCGGCCAGGTGCAGCACCAGCTCGGGCGCATGCGGCGGCGCCTGCAGACGGGTGTTCTCGACGATGAAGGCCCGGCGGTCGGTGATCATGGTCGGCTTGTGGACCAGATCGGCGACCGCGGTCCACGTCCAACCGTCAGGCCGCGGCCAGCCCCTTGCTCGACGCGGCCTTCAGCACCCCCAGATACCCCTTCGCCACCAGCATCCGCTCGGTCACACCCTTCTCGCGCAGCAGCCTGTGCGCCCGGGGCAGGTTCCAGCAGGGCACATGCATGAACATGTGATGCTCGCCGTGATAGTTGACGTAGTAGGGCGCGATCAGCAGGCGCTCGAGCGGGCCCGCGATCGTCGTACGGGCGTGGCGCAGCGGGTCGGGCTGGTTCTCGCCGACGAGCGCGTGTTCGGCGATGTTCCGCAGGCGGGTGACCAGCGGATACCAGGTCGCCATCGGGATCAGCCACAGCACCGGCCAGGCCCACCACAGGCCGAAAGCTGACGTGGCCACGATGATCGGGACGTGGACGATCAGGAACGGCTTCCAGAAGTTCAGCACGCCGGCCGCCGTCTTGTCGAACGGGACGCCCTTGGCCTTGCCGGCCTTGAAGGCGTCGAGGCTGGGCTGGATACGCTGCTTGTAGAAGGTCTGGCCGGTCAGGTCGCGGACCACCTTGCGCCACAGCGAGGCGCGAGTGGTCGGGAACGGGGCCGACAGCGACAGGTCCGGATCCTCGGCCTGCTGGGCGAACTTGTGGTGCTGCAGGTGGTAGTCGCGGTAGCGGAGCAGGTCGCTGTTGGTCGGCGCGCCGCACAGCCACTGGCCGACAAAGTCGTTGATCTTGATGTTGGGATGCACGCAGCCGTGCGCCGCCTCATGCATCAGGATCGCCAGCCCCAGCTGCCGGGCCCCGATGACCATGACCGCGAAGACGAAGGTCAGCGGGTTGGGGAAGACGATGAACAGCGCGGCGGCCGCGGCGATGGTCAGCCAGGCATGCGCCACCAGCCACAGCCCGAACCAGGACGAGCGCGCGGCCAGCGGCGTCCACTCCTCGTCCGTGAAGAAGTCCTTCGGTTTCACGCGTGCTGCGACGGCCATGGGAGGAGTATCTCACCTTGATCGCCGGCTGGCCAGAATGACGGGAGCGTCAGTTTTCCTTTCCCGTCATCCTGGGCCTTGTGCCCAGGACCCCTCGATCAGCTTCACCGTGAGAGCGTGATCACATCCGCACCTGCGAGCTTCAGCAGGGGTCCTCGCCACAAGGGCGAGGATGACGGTAGAGGGAGCGGAGATCGCGTCAGAACCCCGCCGCCGGCTTCCACACCCCGACCGCGAAGGCGATCGCCAGGACCAGCCCGGCGACGGCGTTGGACTTGAAGAGGGTCAGGGCGCCCGCCCCGTCGGTCACGTCCAGCCGGGCCGCCTGCCGCGACAGGTGGACGGCGAACAGCGCCACGGGCGGCAGGAACAGGGGACCGAGGTCGGCGACCGTCGCCGAGGCGACGACCAGAACGAAGCTTGCGATATAGAAGCCGAGGACACCCCACTTCGCGTTGGCGCCCAGCCGTCGGGCCGAGGACTTCACCCCGGCCAGGGCGTCGTCCTCGATGTCCTGCACCGCGTAGATGGTGTCATAGCCCAGGGTCCAGAAGACGAGGCCCGCGTAGAGCAGCAGGGCCGGCGCGGCCGGCGCCCCGACGACGGCGGCGAACCCCATCAGGGCGCCCCAGTTGAAGGTCAGGCCCAGCCAGGCCTGTGGCCACCAGGTGATCCGCTTCATGAACGGATAGGCCGCGACCAGCGCCAGCGACCCGACGCCAAGGCCGATGGTCCAGAGGTTCATGGTCAGCAGGATGACGAGGCTGACCAGGCAGCAGCCGATCACGAAGGCCCAG
The DNA here is from genome assembly GCA_027487945.1 of Caulobacteraceae bacterium. Lineage (GTDB taxonomy): Bacteria > Pseudomonadota > Alphaproteobacteria > Caulobacterales > Caulobacteraceae > Caulobacter. The sequence goes on along the minus strand of JAIYCQ010000037.1, from coordinate 22,219 downwards.
GCTTGCTTCACGCTGATCTGGCCGGCCGGGATCGGCCGCAGCGCGGTGCGGGCGACCTTGGCGTCGATGTCGCGGTCGACGATGTCGTTGTAGGCGCAGCCCGCCGCCCGCATCAGCGCCGCGCCGATCAGGAACAGGATCAGCAGCAGCGGGTCAGGCGCCCGCCCCTGCATGGCGCAGGCGAGCGCGATGCCCATCCAGCCCGGGAGCATGAGCAGCCAGATGCCCACCGGCCGGTCGAACCGTCCCAGCTTCAGCCACGGCCGCAGCGCCGGCGGCGCATGACGGTCCACCCAGTTGGTCGGCGCGGCGTCGGGCAGGATCGTGGACATGACCGCTGGATAGCCGGGTCGCGGCCGCGATCCAATCTTTCAGCGCCCAAACTTTTCACCGGGACGCCGGACGGGCGGCGAGGCACTGTAGGGTGATGGTTGAGGGTTCAATCCGGTCGCGGCCGAAACGCTCGCGGGCCGCCCACCGGGCGATCGACGGGCTCGGCGCGACGCTGGTCGCGGTCGGGGCGGTCGGCGTGGTCGTGCCCGGCCTGCCGACGACGGTGTTCTGGATCGGCGCGGTGGCCTGCTTCCTCAAGACCCGCCCCTGGGCGGTGCGTCCGCTGCTGAAGACCCCTGTCGTGGGCCGGGCGATCACCGGGTTCCTGCGGTGGCGGCCGCTCGGCGGAGGGCGGCGGAAGCGGGGATAGGCCTTGCGTGCTTCGACACGCGCTCTGCGAGCGCTGCTTAGCCTGAGGTGGGAGGGTAGCCTTTCAGCGACGTCATCCTGAGCAGCCGCGCAGCGGCGTGTCGAAGGACGCAGGGCCTCGCCCCGGCCTGTCACCTATCCGCCCCACCCCGCGGAAATCCCCCCTGCCCTCTCCCGCAGAACGCGGTTCGGGCGTATCTCCACGCCCGAGGTCTTTCATGAGCGAGCAGTACGAAGACGAGGAGGTCACCCGGGGACGGGTGCTCTCCAATGGCCAGGTTCTGGCCTTCATCGCCGGCTTCTGGCTGCGGCGGCGCGGGCTTCTGTCCGCCTCCACGGGGCTGATGCTGCTGGCCGTGGGTTTCGACATCCTGATGCCGACGGCGGCCAAGGCGCTGATCGACGCCGTGTCCGACCCGGCCCGCAACGCCGACAATGCCTGGAAGGCCTGGGCCCTGTTCGTCGGCGTCTATGTCGCCTTCGTCATCACGCGAAACATCGCCTTCCGGTTCTGGAACCCGCTGGCCGCCCGGAACATGGAGGAGATGACCAACGAGGCCTTCCGAAGGGTGCAGACTTTCTCGTCCGACTGGCATGCCGACACCTTCGCCGGCTCCACCGTGCGGCGCCTCTCGCGGGCGATGTGGGGATACGACTCGGTATCGGACGCGGTGGTGCTTTGGCTGGGGCCCGCCCTGCTGGTGCTGTTCGGTCTGTCACTGCAGATGGCGCTGAAGTGGCCTCTGGTCGGCCTGCTGTCATTCTCGGTGGTGATCGGCTTCCTGGTGCTGAACCTCTGGGTGGTGAAGGTCTATGTCCGGCCCGCCAACCTGAAGTCGAACGCGCTGGACAGTCGCATCGGCGGCGCGCTGGCCGACGCCATCACCTCCAACCCCACCGTCAAGAGCTTCGGCGCCGAGGCCCGTGAAGAGAGCCGCTTCGCCCAGGTGACCGGCGGCTGGAGCCGTGCGGTCCAGGTCACCTGGGGCCGGTTCATGGACGTCTGGGTCATGCAGAATGTCCTGATGGTGATCCTGCAGGCCGGGATGACCGGGATGCTGCTGAACCAGTGGGTCCAGGGCGCCGCCTCGCCCGGCGACATCGCCTTCGCCATCACCACCTTCATGCTGATGAGCGGCTATCTGCGGAACATCGGCGAGAACGTCCGGATGATGCAGAAGGGCCTGGACGACGTCGAGGACGTGGCCAACTACGCCCGCATGGTCCCGCAGGTCGCCGACGCACCAGGGGCAAAGCCCTTCGTCGGCGGCGCGGGCGAGATCGTCTTCGACCGGGTCTCCTTCCGCTACAAGAGCGCCGGCGAGCCGCTGTACGACGGCTTCAACCTGCGGATCGCCCCGGGCGAGCGGGTGGCGCTGGTCGGCCCGACCGGGGCGGGCAAGTCGACCTTCATCAAACTCATCCAGCGGCTCTACGACCTGCAGGACGGCTCCATCGCCATCGACGGCCAGGACATCGCCCTGGTCGAGCAGGGCAGCCTGCGCCGCGCCATCGCCGTGGTGCCGCAGGACCCCGCCCTGTTCCACCGCACCATCGCCGAGAACATCGGCTACGCCCGCCAGGACGCGACGCTGGACGAGGTCAAGCTGGCGGCGAAGCGGGCGCGGGCCCACGACTTCATCGAGGCCCTGCCCGGGGGCTACGACACCCTGGTCGGCGAGCGCGGGGTGAAGCTGTCGGGCGGCGAGCGCCAGCGTGTGGCCATCGCCCGCGCCTTCCTGGCCGACGCCCCGATCCTGGTCTTCGACGAGGCGACCAGCTCGCTCGACGTCGAGACCGAGGTCCATGTCCAGGCGGCGATGGAGGAGCTGATGGCCCAGCGAACGACCATCGTCATCGCCCACCGCCTGTCGACCATCCGCGGCGCCGACCGGATCCTGGTCTTCGACCGCGGCAGGATCATCGAGGAGGGCCGCCACGCCGACCTCAAGGCCGAAGGTGGCGCCTATGCCCGTCTGGCCGCGGTGTCCGAGGGGACGGCCTGACGCCGGCCGGCGAGCGTATGCAAGCAATTCGCATTTACAGCCCGCGACAGGACCGCTAAGACGCCGCGCCCTGAGAATGCTTCTCAGGATCGGGAGCGGGTGGCGGATGTCGGTGGCGAAGCGGGTTGCGAGTCTGGCGGTTCTGGCCGTCGCCTGCGGCTGGTCGATGAATGCCGCCGCCGAGGAGGCCGCCGCGCCCCGGACCTCGGAGCCTGTACTGCTCGAAGGCCTCATCATCACGGGTTCGGCGGCGGGTGCGCGCGACGTGGCCGGGTCAGCGGCCTACCTCGACGAGGCCGCCCTCGACGTTCAGAGCTATGCGGACGTCAACCGCATCCTGCGCCTGGTGCCGGGCGTGACCCTGCAGGAAGAGGACGGCTTCGGGCTGCGTCCCAACATCGGCATCCGGGGCTCGGGCTCCGACCGCGCCGGCCGCATCGCGGTCATGGAAGACGGCATCCTCATCGCCCCGGCCCCCTATGCGGCGCCGGCCGCCTACTATTTCCCCCGCATGGCGCGGATGGACGGGGTCGAGGTCGTCAAGGGCCCGGCCGCCATCAAGTATGGCCCGCTGACCACAGGCGGCGCGCTGCAGTTCTTCTCGACCGCCATCCCTGACGCCGAGGGCCGGCTCGGCGGATCGGCCGAGCTGCTGGGCGGCAACTACGGGGGGCTGCGGGCCCACGGGGTGGTCGGCGGCTGGGCGCCGGTGACCGGCGCGCTGCAGGTCGGCGGCCTCATCGAGGGTCTGGCGGAGCGGTCGGACGGTTTCAAGGTCCTGGATTCGGGCGGCGACACCGGCTTCGACATCTCCGACGCGGTGTTCAAGCTGGCGATCCGCTCAGCGCCCGGAGCCGCCTTCACCCAGGCGTTCGAGCTCAAGCACCAGCGCTATGACGAGACCTCCGACGAGACCTATCTGGGCCTGACCCTGGCCGACTTCGCGACCGGGCCGTTCCGCCGCTACCGCGGCAGCCAGGAAGACGTCATGGACGTCGAGCACAGCACCTGGCAGGCGACCCACCGCATCGAACTGGCCGACTGGCTGGACCTGACGACCGTCGCCTACCGGACCGAGACCCGCCGCGCCTGGTACAAGCTCAACGACGTGCTGTCCGGCGGCGCGCTGCGGTCGATCTCGGCGGTGGTGAGCGATCCGGGGACCTTCGCGGAAGGCTACGCCACCCTGGTGGGCGCGCCGGGCTACACCAGCGCCGCCAACGCGCTGCGGGTCCGCAACAACAACCGGGCCTATGTCGCCGAAGGCATACAGGTCGTGGCCGCGGCCCGCTTCGAGACCGGGCCGCTCAGCCACAGGCTGGAGCTGTCAGGCCGCGTCCATGAGGACGAGGAAGACCGCCTGCAGCAGGACGACCGCTACCAGATGGTCGACGGGCGCATGGTCCTGACCACGGCCGGCGCGGCGGGGAGCCAGGAGAACCGGCTCGGCGAGGCCAGCGCCCGCGCCGTCTTCATCCAGGACACGATCCAGGCCGGCCGGTTCACCGCCAACCTCGGCGTTCGCTATGAATCCATCGACCTGAAGCGGACCAACTACCTGCTGGGAGACACCGCGCGCGGCACGGTGCTGAGCGTCAATCGCTCCGAGGTCGAGGTCTGGATTCCCGGCGTCGGCGTCAGCTTCGAGGCGACGCCGAACCTTCTGCTGATCGCCGGTGTCCACAAGGGCTTCAGCAATCCGGCGCCGGGCTCGAGCAGCAAGGCCGAGACCAGCTGGAACTACGAGGCGGGCTTCCGCTTCGCCAGGGGCGATCTGGCCGTCGAGGCCATCGGCTTCTTCACCGACTACGATAATCTGGTCGGAGTCTGCACGGCCTCGACCGGCGGCGGCTGCACCATCGGCGCCCAGTTCGACGGCGGCGCGGTCGAGGTTCGGGGGCTAGAGCTGACCACCGCGTATGACCTCGGCCCGATCGCGGCCCTGCCCTTCGCCGCGCCGGTGTCGCTGACCTACACCTTCACCCAGGCGGAGTTCGGCGCCAGCTTCACCTCGGCGTACGAGCCCTGGGGCAACGTCGTCGCCGGCTATGAACTGCCCTATCTGCCCGAGCACCAGCTGACCCTGACGGCCGGGCTTCACGGCGATCGCTGGCGGGTCGACGGGGTGCTCAACTACGTCGACGAGACGCGCTCCGTCGCCGGCGCGGGGGACATTCCGGCCGGCCGCCGTATCGAGTCCCGCACCCTGCTGGACCTGTCGGCCGAGGTCGATCTCGCCGAGGGCGTGGCCGCCTTCGTCCAGGTGCAGAATGTTACTGACGAGGTCTACAACGCCGCCCTCTCGCCGGCCGGGGCTCGACCGGGCGCGCCGCGTCTGGTGCTGGGCGGGCTGCGCCTGAAGTTCTGATCGGCCTCAGATCCCGGCGAACAGCAGGCGGCCGCCGTCCATGTCCGGGCGCAGCGCATTCAGGTCTGCCCGGGAGACGGCGAAGCAGCCGAACGAGCGGCCCAGCTTGCGCTGCGACGCCAGATAGGCCGGCTCGCAGTAGTCGGCGGCGTGGACGATGATCGCCCGGTCACGGACCTCGGAGTTACTCGGGTCCAGGCCGTCCAGCAGGACGTTGGGGCCGTGCTTGGAGCCCCAGGACGCACCGACCGTCAGATAGGCGCCGACCGAGGAGGCGTTCGAGTCGGGCACGTTGGAGAAGCGCTGGGCGAACCCGGTGTGGGCCGGATCGGAGCCCCGGCCGTGGGCTGTGCGATAGGCTGTCGCCTCACCGGTCGTCAGGTCGAGGCGGAAAAGCCGCGGCTTGCTGGAGTGGGCCTGGAAGTCGACGATATAGACCCGGTCCTCATGCTCGACCGTGCCCCGGTGACGCTTGAGCGCGTCCATCGCCGCGTACAGCAGCGGCCGGCGGATGAGGCCCTGCGGGTCGAGCGAGGGACCGAGGGCCGGAACAGGCGCAGGCGCCGCAGGGACGGTGAGCGGCAGCGGCAGCGGCGGCGGCAGGGGCGTCGGCGTGAAGACCTGGGCGACCGGCGAGGGCTTCGGCGTCGAGGCGGCGCAGGACGCGGTCAGGGCGCCCAGCCCGAGGATCAGTCCACGACGCGACAGGCGCGCTTGCGATTCCAGCATGCTTTCAAGGCTCCGGTTGCACCCCCGCGCGTCCAGTGGGGACAGCCGATAGCCGCTAAGGACGCCGGCGCGAACCGCGCACGGCGTCGCACCCTGCTCACATTTTCGCCAGCGCCTGCGCCAGAGGCGCCGACAGATCGCCCCTGCCCACGGCCTGCACCCGCGCCAGGCCAAGCCAGCCGGCCATGCGGTTGAGCTCCAGAGCCAGAGCCTCGGCGGTGTCCGGCCGGGCGTCCGGTTCGGCGTGGGCGGCCTGGACCAGCAGCACCTTCGCCTGCCGGTCGGACTTCAGGTCGACCCGGGCGGTGATGGTCTCGCCCTGCAGGAAGGGCAGCACATAGTAGCCGTGCAGGCGCTTCTCGGCCGGAGTGTAGATCTCCAGCCGGATCCTGACGTCGAACAGCCGCTCGGTGCGGTCGCGAAACCAGATCAGGTTATCGAACGGCGACAGCAGGGCCTGGGCCTCCACCCTGCGCGGGGCTTTCGCGTCGGGATGCAGATAGCCCGGCTTGCTCCAGCCCTCGACGCTGACGGGGGTCAGGGCGCCCGCCTCGACCAGGTCGCGCACCGCGCGGCGGGCCTGTTCCAGCGGCAAACGGAAGTAGTCGCGCAGGTCGGCCTCGGTCGCCACACCCATGGCCAGGGCCGAGCGCAGGACGAGGGCGCGCACGGCCTCGTCCTCGTCGGGGGTCGGGGCGTTGACGATGGCCGCCGGCAGGGCGCGCTCGGTCAGGTCGTAGACCCGCTCGAACCCGCGCCGGGTCTTCGTGGTCACCAGACCGGCCCAGAACAGCCACTCGAGCGCCCGCTTGCCGTCGGACCACGACCACCAGCCCGGCTGGCCGCGCGGCCCGGTGGCGAAGTCGCCGCCCGTGACGGGACCCCGTCGCTCGATCTCCGCCAGCACGCCGTCGATGTAGGCGCGCTTCTCGCGGCCGAAGCGGGCGAGACCGCCCCACTGCTCGCCCGCCTCGGCCCGCGCCATACGCCAGCGGAACAGCGGCTGCAGGTCGAGGGGCAGCAGCGAGGCCTCGTGGCCCCAGTACTCGAACATCGACCGCTTCTTCCCCCAGGCCTCGGCCTCCAGCACCTCGCGCGGGTAGTCGCCCAGACGCGAGAAGGCCGGCAGGTAGTGGGTGCGGGTGAGGACGTTGACGCTGTCGATCTGGATCACGCCCAGCCGGTCGGCGGCCTTGCGGAAATGCCGGGCGCCGGGCGCGTCATGACGGCGCGCATCGGCGAAGCCCTGGGCGGCCAGAGCCATGCGCCGGGCCTGGGCGGCGGAGATGTCGTGGGTCTTCTTCATGGCATTCCGGGGACCTTGGCCCGGGCGAGCATGACCGATTCCCTCCGTTCACCCAATGTTCCGGGCCATTGCCCGCGGGCGGGGCGTCAGACCGGCAGGAAGAGGAAATCGCCCGGCTCGACGTACGTGGTCACCCGGGCCTTGTCGGTCGTGTAGGCGGCGTACCCTCGCGCGTGCAGCCAGTCGAACAGCCCCTGGGCGCTTTCGCCGGCCCGCGCCAGGTGGGCGTCGGAGACCTCGAGGAACAGGGCCGGCTCATCGCGCGCCAGCACCTGCTCGGCGCCGCGCAGGGCGTGCAGCTCCCAGCCCTCGATATCGGCCTTGATGAAGTCGACCCGCGCGATGCCGCGTTCGGCGACGAAGGCGTCGAGGGTGGTAAGCCTGACCGTCTGGGCGACCGTCGGCCGCGTACCATCGTCCTCGCCCAGGTGTGCGGCGCCGAAGCCCAGGCCGCCGGCCTTCTTGACCGGCGTGTGCAGCACCAGCTCGCCGGGCGCGTCCGAAAGGCCCATCGGCACCAGGGTGATGTTCCCGATCCGGCGGACCCTGGCAGCGCTGGTCATCACCGAGCGGGCGTACTCCGACGGCTCGAACGACCAGACCTGGCCCTTCGGCGCCATCCCGGCGAACAGGCGCGCGAACTGGCCGGCATGGGCGCCGACATCGATGATCACCGAGTCCTCGGAGATGTGTGGCGCAAAGAGCGGGATCAGCTCCTGATGGTGCTGCTGAAAGCCGGCCTTCAGGACGTGGGCGACCCAGTCGCTTCGCTGGCGGAAGGTCAAACGCATGCAGTCAAACCTCGCCGACGGTGTCGTTCGTTACTTCGCCGTGACGCGGCGCCGCTTCCAGATCGCATCCTGCTTGAGTCGGCGCCGGATGTCGGCCCGCTTGGCGATGCTGTCGTAGCCTTTGCGCAGCCGGCGCTCGAGCTGCTGCATCAGCGTGCCCTTGTCCTCCAGCTCGTCTTCCTTGCGGAAGCGCTCCTGTCCGATCACCGACTCGAAGTCGTGGTCATGGAACACCGGCCAGGGCCGCACGCCGAGGATGTCCAGCCCGTGCCGCCAGGAGCGGTTCATGGCGACGTCGATCGGATAGCGGATCGGCATGCCGTAGCCGAGGAACCGCTTCGCCCCGGCCAGGGTGATGACGTAGGCGACGGTCGAGTTGCAGACGTTGTGGTGGCGGACCAGCTTCGACTCGGCGGTCAGATCGACGATGACGTCATAGGATCGCGAGAGCTCCGTCTCGCTGATCGCCAGCTTGATCAGGTCATAGGGGGGCAGGTCGTCGCCGTTCAGGGCGTCCAGCACCGCCGGCAGATCATCGGCGACGATCAGGTCGTCCTCAAGGACAAGGGCCTGGGGAATGCCCTCGGCCACCATGGTCTCGAAGATGCGCCAGTGGGACAGGTAGCAGCCCATCTCGCCGGGCATCAGCGGCTTGGCCGCCCGGCGCAGACGGCCTTCCACGTCCTGAAGGGCGGCGTCGGCGGCGCTCATCTCGCGCCCGTTCACGGCCTCGACGAAGGTCGGGGTCAGGCCCACGCGCGCCAGCTGGGCGGCGACCGCCTCGCGTCGCTCGACATGGTGCTTCATGTTCACGACGAAGATCGGGTGGGGCCACATGGTCGCCATCTCTTGGGGAACCGCGCAGGTATAGTCTGTCGGCGGGCGTTGCAATATTGCGTCGGGAAACTACGGTGCGGCAACCGTTCTCCTCCCGCCCCCGGCCGACATGATCAGCTTGAAGCGCGCCCGGCAGTGGCTCCGCAACCGCCTCTTCCGCCTCATCAATGACCGGGACGAGATCAGCAATCTCGGCCTCCGGCTGTGGACGCGCCATCCGGCGGTCACCGACAAGATGTTCTTCGCGATGTCGCGCCGGTACGAGCGCGCCGAGGCGGATCTGGCGACGAAGTACATCCGCGCCGAGCACCGGGTCCTGGAAATCGGGGCCGGCGTCGGCTTTCTGGCCTGCCACAACCGCAGGAACCTCGGCGTGCGCGACTACGCGATCGTCGAGGCCAACCCGCGCCTGATCGACCTGATCGCGAAGAACCTCGAGCTGAACGGCGCGGCGGATGTGCCGCTGATCAACGCCGCCGTGGCGCCCGCGGACGGCACGATCAGCTTCACCCTTTCGGACGAGTTCTGGGCCAGTTCGACCGCACATAACGACGGCGAGGTGATCGAGGTGGAGGCCCAGACCCTCGAGACCCTGCGCGCGCGCCTGGCCTTCACGCCGGACACCCTGATCATCGACATCGAAGGCGGCGAGATCAGCCTGCCGGTCGACCACTTCGCAGGCTTCGACCGCATCGTGATGGAAACGCATCCGCAGATCGTCGGTGCGGCGCCGAACCAGGCGATGATCGACCGCTTCTCAGCCGCGGGCTTCGTTCTGCGGGACGAGAACGACAACGTCGTCTTCCTCGAACGCGCCTGATCTCAGCGGGCCAGCCGCCCGTCGCCGAGCGCTTCCGGTTCGAAGGGGAACAGGACAGCCGGGTCAGGCCTGTCGATGCCCTTGCGCAGCTTCGCCGGCGCGATGATCGCCAGCAGGTGCTGGATGATCGCCAGCCGCGCGGCCTTCTTGTCGTCGGCCTTCACACAGGCCCAGGGGTGGATGACGCTGTGGGTGTGGGTCAGCATCTCGTCGCGGGCGGCGCTGTAGGCCTTCCACTTTTCCTGGGCCACGGCGTCCAGCGGACTGACCTTGAGCGCCTTGAGCGGATCGCTGCGCCGGTCGTCGAGGCGGCGGTCCTGCTCGTCCTTGCTGATGTCCAGCCAGAGTTTGATCAGGGTAATCCCGCTGTCGATCAGCATGGACTCAAACGCGGGAACGTCGCGCAGGAACACCTCGGCCTCGGCCCTGGTGCAGAAGCCCATGACCGGCTCGACGCCGCCGCGATTGTACCAGGAGCGGTTGAAGATCACGAGTTCGCCGGCCGCCGGAAGGTGCTGCACATAGCGCTGGAAGTACCACTGCGACCGCTCGCGATCCGACGGCTTGGGGAGGGCGACCACGCGGGTGGCCCGAATCGACAGATGCTCGGTGATCCGCTTGATCGCGCCGTCCTTGCCCGCCGCGTCACGCCCCTCGAATATGACCAGCACCTTGTCGCCGCGCTCGACGGCCAGCTGCTGCCAGCGGACGAGGGCGATCTGAAGCTTTTCGAGGGTCTTGTCGTAGGCCTTGTCGCTCATGCGACGGAGCTAAACACGGCGGGCGATCCCGCGCTAGAAGGGCGCCATGATCCGACTCCATGTCCCTGACGCCCTGGCCGCCGGCGCCGCGGTTTCTCCCGCGCCCGAGCAGAGCCGCTACCTGATCGCCGTGATGCGGCTGGCGATCGGGTCGGAGGTGCTGCTGTTCAACGGCCGTGACGGCGAGTGGCGCGCCACCGTGGTCGACGCCAACAAGCGCGGCTGCAGGCTGACGGTGGGCTCCATGACCCGGCCGATGGTCGACGGGCCGGATCTCGAGCTGGTGGTGGCCCTGGTGAAGCGCGGGCCGCTGGAGACCATCATCGAAAAGGCCGTGGAGCTGGGCGTGCGGCGCATCCGGCTGGTCCAGACGCGGCGCACCAACGCCGACCGCGCCAACATCGGCCGGCTGCAGGCGATCGCCACCGAGGCGGCGGAGCAGACCGGACGCCTCGACGTGCCGCAGATCATCGCGCCGGAAAAGCTCGACCGCCTGCTGGACGGCTGGATACCGGACCGGCGGCTGATGTTCTGCGACGAGGCGGGCGGCGCGCCGCCGGCGCTGGCGGCCCTGACGGCGGCGGACCGCGGACCGTGGGCCGTGCTGATCGGACCGGAGGGCGGCTTCGATCCGGCCGAGGGCGAGCGTCTGCGCGCCCTGCCCTTTGTCACGCCGGTGTCGCTGGGACCTCGCATTCTGCGCGCCGACTCCGCCGCCATCGCCGCCCTGGCGATCTGGCAGGCGGCCATGGGAGATTGGCTCACGCCCTCTTGAGACCGTAGCGTTTTGCTACCACCTGCTTAACAGCGTAAAGATCGCGCCCGGTCGGGACATGGGCCTCCTGCCGCCAACACCAAGAAGCCGGGGAGGCTCGCTTTCGTATGACCAACACTGTGTGTGACGACCGTCCGCTGACGCTGGACGACCTGACCCACTATTTCGCCGTCGGCTCCAAGCCGGCCAGCGAATGGCGGGTCGGCGCCGAGCACGAGAAGTTCGGCTTCCACCTGACCAGCAATGAGACCGTCGCCTATGACGGCCCGAGCGGCATCGAGGCGATGCTCAAGGGCCTGATGCGATTCGGCTGGGAGGGCGTCTACGAGGACCGCGCCGACGGCGGCCAGACCCTGATCGCCCTCAGCCGCGGCCGGGCGAACATCAGCCTGGAGCCCGGCGGACAGTTCGAACTCAGCGGCGCGCCGCTGAATTCCATGCACGAGATCTGCGAGGAGACCGGCAGCCACCTGCGCGAGGTCAAGACCGTCGCCGACGAGCTGGGGCTGGGCTTTCTGGGCCTCGGCTTCCACCCGACCCTGAAGCGGTCCGACGCGGCCATCATGCCCAAGGGGCGTTATGTGATCATGCGGCGCTACATGCCGCTGGTCGGCGACCTCGGCCTCGACATGATGCTGCGGACCTGCACCGTCCAGGCCAACCTCGACTTCTCGTCCGAGGCCGACATGGTGGCCAAGTTCCGCACCAGCCTGGCGCTGCAGCCGATCGCCACCGCCCTGTTCGCCAACTCGCCGTTCACCGAGGGGAGGCCCAACGGCTTCCTGTCGGCCCGGGCCAACGTCTGGACCGACACCGATCCCGACCGCACCGGCATGCTGGACTTCGTGTTCGAGGACGGCTTCGATTTCGAGCGCTACGCCCGCTACGCGCTCGACGTGCCGATGTACTTCGTCAAGCGCAACGGCCTGTACGTCGATGTCGCCGGCAAGTCGTTCAAGGACTTCATCGACGGCCGACTTGAGGGCGTCGCAGGCCGGGCGACGATGAAGGACTGGTCCGACCACACGACCACCATCTTCCCGGAAGTGCGGCTGAAGACCTATCTGGAGATGCGCGGCGCCGACGGCGGTCCCTGGAGCCGGCTCTGCGCCCTGCCGGCCCTGTGGACGGGCATCTTCTACGACGACGCCGCCCTGGCCGCCGCCTGGGACCTCTGCAAGCACTGGACTCCCGAGGATCGCCAGACCGTTCGCCGGGACGTGAACCGCCTGGGCCTCAAGGCCGTGGTGGCCGGCCGCACGGTGCAGGACGTGGCGAAGGACATGATCGCCATCAGCCGCGAGGGCCTCAAGCGCCGCGCCCGGATGGACGGCAGCTTCATCGACGAGACGACCTATCTGGGCGAACTCGAAGCCATCGCAGACAGCGGCCTGACCCCCGCCGAGCGCCTGCTGGAGAAGTTCCACGGCGAGTGGCAGGGCGACATCAGCCGCGTGTTCGAAGAGTGCGCCTACTAGGGATGCGAGCCGTCCCTGCCCGGAGGCCTTCGGGCCGGCGGTGAGGCCACAGCGCACGGCGACGCAGGGGCTGCGGTCACGCTGTCAGCCCGGTCGGCTGTGGGTCGGAGACGAAACCAGCTCCACAAAGTCCCCTCGCGGCAAGCCGTTGCTTGTGAAACCGGTCGACGCGTGATTTTCTGCCGCGCTTGTACGGGCGGTCGCGGGGGATCCTGGCCGCCCCTCAGGCGTAAAGCGACTACATTGGGGACGGCAGTATGAGCATCGTTATCGCGCTGGGGATTATCATTACCCTGGCCACAGGCATCCCTGTGCTTCTGCAGATGCGGAACCAGCCCAAGGGATTGATCATCCTGTTCTTCGCCGAGATGTGGGAGCGCTTCTCCTTCTACGGCATGCGCGCGATCCTGATCTTCTACCTCACCCAGCATTTCCTGTTCTCGGATGAGTTCGCCAGCGGCCTCTACGGCTCTTACGCCTCGCTCGTTTATCTGCTGCCGCTGATCGGCGGCCTCCTCGCCGACCGCTACCTCGGCACACGCAAAGCCATCGCCTTCGGCGCTCTGCTGCTGGTCGCCGGTCACGGCATGATGGCCGTTGAGGGCCGTCCCGCGACCCAGGCCCTGAGCTATCAGGGAGCCGCCTATGAGCTGGTCGTCGAGAACGACGTTTCCAAGATCAAGGTCGGGGATGCGACCTATACGTTCGGCGCCGGCCCCGACGGCGGCCTGGCGATCAACAACCTTCCGGCTGACGCGCCGCTGCCCGCGCTGCTCGCCAAGGACTCCTACGAGGTCAAGGCCGAGCGCGACAGCACCTACGTCGGCATCTTCTACCTCGCCATCTCGCTGATCATCATGGGCGTCGGCTTCCTGAAGCCCAACATCTCGACGATCGTCGGCCAGCTGTATCCGCAGGGCGACCCCCGGCGGGACCAAGGCTTCAACCTCTACTACTACGGCATCAACCTCGGCGCGTTCTGGGCCTCGATCCTCTGCGGCTATCTCGGCCAGACGGTGGGCTGGTGGGCGGGCTTCGGCCTCGCGGGCGTCGGCATGCTGCTGGGCTTCATCGTGTTCGTGCTCGGCAAGCCGCTGCTTGAGGGCAAGGGCGAGCCCCCCAACCCCGCGCAGCTGGCCCAGAAGGTCGCCGGCCCGGTCAACCGCGAGGGCCTTATCTACATCGCCGGCATCCTGGGCGTCGGCGTCATCTGGTGGATGGTCCAGAGCCACACCGTCGTGGGCTGGGCCCTGGGGGTGAGCACCGCGGCCGCGCTCGCCTACATCGCCTGGTTCGTCGTCGCGAAATGCGACAAGATCGCGCGTGAGCGGATGATGCTGGCCGTGGTCCTTATCTTCGGGTCGGTGGTCTTCTGGACCCTGTTCGAGCAGGCGGGCACCTCGCTCAGCCTGTTCGCGGACCGGAACGTCGACCTGGCGTTGATCAGCGCACCGCAGACCATCACCATCCTTGGCCAGGACTTCTTCCTCGCCAGTCAGGCCATGTACCAGGCCGCCGGGTCGCCGACCGACGCGATCTGGATCGATATGGGTCTGACCGCAGCGCAGACGGGGTCCTTCAACTCCGGCTTCATCCTGATCTTCGCGCCGATTTTCGGGGCGATGTGGCTGTTCCTCGGCCGGATCAAGCGCGACCCGAACCCGGTGATGAAGTTCGGACTTGCCCTGGCGCAGGTCGGGCTCGGGTTCCTGGTCGTGGTCTGGGCCGCCAAGGCGGGCTTTGTGAACCCGGCCTTCCAGATGCCGCTTCTGGCTCTGGCCGCGCTGTATCTGCTGCACACCACCGGGGAGCTGTTCCTGTCGCCGGTCGGCCTGTCGGAGATCACCAAGCTGTCGGTGGCCTCGATCGTCTCCTTCATGATGGCTGTCTGGTTCCTGTCCAGCTCGATCGCCCACTTCATCGGCGGCGTCATCGCCGGCCGGCTGGGGTCGGCGACGGTTGGCGGCCAGGTGCTTGACCCCGAGGCCGCGCTGCAGACCTCGCTGGGCGGCTTCCACTGGCTCGGCTGGACCGGCATGGGCCTGGGCGTGGTCTTCGTCCTGATCAGCTTCCTGATCAAGCACTGGGCGCATGGGGCGAGCGAAGCCTCGGCCCAGCCTGCGGCCAACGCCGCTGACGAACGCCAGTAGGCGGCAGGCTCGATCCTGAAGAACGGCGAAGGGCCCCGGAGAGCGATCTCCGGGGCCCTTCTTCCTCGGCCTTGGGGGCGGCTCCGGTTCGGGGCGGAGCCGAGGGGTCTCACCGGGCCGGGGAGCCGGTCAGCCGAAGGTCTTGCGCAGCCTGATGTAGACGAAGGGATCGAAGTCCAGCGGACGGCGGTCTTCGTAGGCGAGCGCGTTGGCGTCCCGAGGGCCCGCATAGACCTGACGGTCCCGGATGAGGTCGCGACCCGCCAGGTTCTGCGCCTCGATCCGGACGCTGAAAGTCGGCGTCGGCTTGTAGTCGATGTAGACCTGATACCAGGGCTCGAGCTCGACGGTCTCGATCTCGTCGAAGCGGTAGAAGGTCTCCCTGTTGCCCGAGGAGACATTCACCCCCCACTGGAACCGGTAGCGGGGCAGGTCCTGCGAGAACTTTATCTCGCCCTCGAACGGCTCCTGTCCGCTGATCCGCCGGCTCTCGCCGGTAGTCGGGTCGGCGACCTCGGAACGGGACCACTCGCCCTGGACCTTGAGCAGGCCGCCTGAGACGCCGAACCGGTCGAGCGGCAGATTCAGCGACACTTCCAGGCTGTCCGACGTCCCGTCCCCGATGTTGCCGGGTGCGTCGAAGGCGTAGCCCGGTCCGATGATTGGGACGCGGTCGGTCGCGTCGGTGATCTCCTCGTGCGCCAGGGTGACAACGATGGCGCCGTCCTTCCAGAACTTGCGTTCGTAGGCCGCCTCGAAGACCCACTGCTTGCTGGGTTCCAGGTCGGCGTTGCCGGCCGTGACGACGCCGGTGGAGAAGGCCGTCGAGGAAACAAAATCACCGAAATCGAGCTGGCCGATCTCCCGCTCGACCCGGAGCCGGATCTGATCCGACGGCGTGGGAGACCAGGTCGCCGACAGCCGGGGCTTGGGATAGGTGAACGACTTTTCGAGGTCGGTATCGCCGCTCTGGGTGATGGTCGACACCTCGACCCGCAGACCGGCCTCCAACGACAGCGTCGGCAGCGGGCGCCAGGTGGTTGAGCCGAAGGCCTCGCCACGCCGTTCCTCGACCCGCACATTGGCGGCGGGCAGCACGACCGGCACGCCGTTCTCGGTGAACTCGGTCCGGCTGTCGAGGAAGTTGAACGCCGCCTCGCCGCCCCCCTCGACGCTGAGGTCGGGCGAGAGGGTGTAGCGCAACACGCCACGCACGATGCTCTCGCCGCTTTCACCCGCCTCGGAGAAAACCCCCTCGTCGGTCCCGTCGTCGAAGGCGGAGGTGAATTCGGTGTAGCGGCGGTTGGAGACGGCCGTGACCTCGACGGTGGTCCTGGCGCCGAGCGAACGCTCCCAGCTGCCGCCGATTTCGCCATCGGTCTGGCGATAATCATCACCGACAAACAGGCGGCCGGCGGCCGGGAAGGTGGTCAGCTCGTTGAGCGACCACTGGTAGTGCTCGTAGCGATAGCTGCTGTTCAGGGACAGGCGCCCGCCCGCCAGCGGCGCCTTCCAGCCGGACTTGGCCTCGACGCCACGGCCGCCGCCTGTCTCGTCGGAGACCGCGTCGCGCAGCAGCACGCCGCCGGCGTCGCGGCGGGTGCGCGGCCCCTGGCCTGCCCCGTCGTCGACAAAGGTGAAGGGCAGGATGGACCACTCGAACTTTCCGTCCCCGACGCTTCGCGAGCCCTCGAACCTGACCGCCGGCGTCGTCCGGCCGTCCTGGAAGACCGAGGAGGCGACGGCCAGCAGCCACTGTCCCCCGGCGTCCTTGCGCAGGATGACGTTGGCGATGACGGTCTTGCCCTGCATGTCGATGCCAGGGGCGCCGCCCTGGATGATGTCGACCCGTTCGACCTGGCCTGCCTGGATGCGGCGCAGGACGTTCTCAAGCGGGTCATTCTTGGACGCCGGGCGCTGTCCGTCGATCAGGACGTTGCCCGCCGCGCCGCCATAGCCCCGCACGCTGTCGCCGCCGTCGAACGCGAAGCCCGGCACCCGGGCCAGCATGTCGAACGCCGTGGTGGGTTGAAACGCGGTGAAGAAGGCCGCCGCATAGGGGGTGACACCCTGCTGGCCGGAGGCGCCGGCCACCGACTCGAGGGCGACCTCCGCCTCGGCGCTCGCACCGGTGGCGACCGACAGAATGGCCAGGGCGGCGGTGGCGAAAAGCCGATACTTCATCCAGGACTCCCCCGTGAGCCCCCCGGCCCAGGTCGGGCGAACCTGATCGCGCGCCCGCCGCGAGGCACGTTACAAACCTGAAATGTGGATTAAATCGCCGATAGGTTGGCGACCATCCGTCAGACGGCGGTGCCGCCCACGGTGAGGCCGGTGATCTTCATCGACGGTTGCGCCACCCCCACCGGCACGCCCTGGCCGGCCTTGCCGCAGACGCCGATCCCCGGGTCCATCGCGAAATCGTCGCCGATCATCGTGACCCTGGTCAGCGCGCTGGGGCCGTCGCCGATCAGGCTGGCGCCCTTGACCGGCGTGGTCAGGCGGCCGTCCTCGATCATCCAGGCCTCGGTGCACTGAAAGACGAACTTGCCGTTGGTGATGTCCACCTGGCCGCCGCCGAGGTGCGCGCAGAAGATGCCGCGTCTGGTCGAGGCGATCATCTCGGCCTGGGTGTGATGGCCGCCGAGCATGCCGGTGTTGGTCATCCGCGGCATCGGCATGTGGGCGTAGGACTGGCGACGGGCGTTGCCGGTCGGGCTCATGCCCATCAGCCGGGCGCTCATGCGGTCGTGCATGTAGCCGACGAGGATGCCGTCCTCGATCAGGATGGTGCGCTCGGTCGGCGTGCCCTCGTCGTCGACGGTCAGCGAGCCGCGTCGGCCGGGAAGGGTTCCGTCGTCGAAGACCGTCACGCCGGGCGCGGCGACCCGTTCGCCGATCCGGCCCGAGAAGGCGGACAGGCCCTTGCGGTTGAAATCGCCCTCCAGGCCGTGGCCGACGGCTTCGTGCAGCAGCACGCCGTTCCAGCCCGGGCCGAGAACCACGTCCATCTCCCCCGCGGGACAGTCGACGGCGTCGAGGTTCACCGTCGCCTGACGAATCGCGTCGTCCACCTGGGCCTGCCACCTGTCGGGGGATATCCAGGCCTCGAAGCCGGCCCGGCCGCCGGCGCCGGAGGTTCCGGTCTCACGGCGACCGTCGCGCTCGACCGTCACCTGGACATTGACGCGCACCAGCGGTCGGACATCCCGGATCAGGCGGCCGTCGGCGCGCAGAATCTCGACCGTACGCCGCTCACCCGCCATCGACGCCATAACCTGGACGACCCGCGGATCGCGAGCCCGGGCGAAGGCGTCGATCTCCTGCATCAGGGCGACCTTGTCCGAAAACCCGGGGGAGGCGACGGGGTCGTCCTCGCCGTAGAGTCTGGCGTTGGTGGCGCGCGGCGCCTCGGCGGCGACGCCGGTGTAGCCGCGACGGGCCAGTTTCGCCGAATCGCCGGCGCGGCGGATGGCGGCTTCGGAGATCTCGCCGGAGTGGGCGTAGCCGGCTGTCTCACCAGCCACGACCCGGAGGCCGAAGCCCTCGCCGGTGTCGTAGCTGGCGGTTTTCAGCCGACCGTCGTCGAAGACGAAGGCCTCGCTCTCGGACCGCTCCAGAAACAGCTCGCCGTCATCGGCCCCGGCCAGGGCCTCGCCGAGGATGGCGCGGGCGCGTTCGGGATCGACGCCGGCGGCGTCGAGGAGCGAGGGAGCGAGAGGAGAAGCGGTCATGACGCTACAGGTAAGGCGTCAGACCGACTTCGTCATCAGTAGTCCTGATCAACGTCGCCCGATCCGCTGATTTCGCTGGTCAGGCTGGCGGGCTTGGCGCGAAGGCTGACGCCGCCGCTCCCGGCGATGGCTACCTTTACCGCGCCCTTCGCGGCCAGGATGGCGTCGCCGCTGCCCGAGGTTTCAACTGTCGCGTCCCGGGTCCGGAGCTCGCCGAGATCGACGCTGCCGGAGCCGACGATGTCGACGGACGCGGCCTCGGTCCGACCGGCGGCGGAGACGTCGCCGCTGCCCTGGACCTCGACGCGCAGACTGGGCTGGTCATAGGCGATGATGTCGAGGTCGCCCGAGCCGTTGACCGAGAAGGACTTGACCGACGGGGCGCGGACGGTGATCCGCAGGCGGTCGCCCACGTCGACGATCCGGACGCCGTTGAGGTCGATCGTCACCTCATCGGAGCCGGCTTCATCGCCCGCGAAGGTGATGCGCCCGCCGTCGACAACGACGCGGTCGACAATGTCCCGGGGTCCGGTGACCGTGACGCCCGGCGTTTCGGACTGTTCGTAGGTGACATCGGCCGGGAGATCGAGGACCAGGGCCTCGCCGCCGGACCACGGGAGATCGCGGCTCGCCCGTTCGGCGGTCGGGACGCGCTTGATGCGCTGGCCCTCGCCGTCGTCGGACACCCGGAAGGCCCACTCGCTTGGGACGGTCCAGCCGTTCTCGGCGATATCACGGCCGCCGAGCGCTGCGGCGCCGGCCAGACAGGCGACCGCGAGGATGAAGCTCGCGAACGCAATGGTGATCAAGGTGCGGATCATGGTTCTGTCCCTCAGCCCTGCGGTTCAATGGCCGGCTTGAGCAGCCGGTAGTGAAGACGCCCGTACCAGACGAGCAGGTTGACCAGGCCGATCGTGGCGATGGCGGTGACCGCGGCGATGGCGGTGGCGGCGGCCATCAGGCCTATGCCGCCGAGAATCGCCGTCACCGGGCCGCCCGGCGGCCCCATGAAGGGTCCGGCCGCGAACACGAAGCCGCCGCCGACGAATATGCCGATCGCCGCCATGAAGAAGCCGAACAGCGCGCCCAGCACCCCCATCAGGATGGGCAGCAGCACCAGGATATCGATGGCGCCCAGGCCCAGCACCGCGAACACAGCGGCCATGGCGGCGGAGGGGTTCTTCTGTGCTTCCCAGCGCTTGAGGCCCTCCTCGGCCTTGAGTTCGCGGGCCAGTCGCCCGGGATCGCCCAGCGCCTCGGCCACCTCGGCCTCGGTGCGTCCGGCGGCGATCGCGTCGGCGAAGTGGGTGTCGTAATCGGCGACGATGTCGCTGATCTGGCCGGCCGGCATTCCGGCCAGTCCGGCCTTCAGCCGGACGATGAAGTCGGCGCGGGTCATGCCTCGGCTCCCAGGATGGCGTCGACGGCCCTGGTGAAGGCCATCCACTCGGACTTCTGCGAGATGAAGCTGGCGCGCCCCGCATCGGTCAGGCGGTAGTATTTCCGGGGCGGGCCGCTCTGCGACTCGACCAGATAGGTATCGACCAGGCCGTCAGCCTGTAGTCGTCTCATCAGCGGGTAGATGGTCCCCTCCCCCATATCGATGTCCTTGGCGAGCTGGCTGGCGATCTCGTAGGCGTAGCTGTCGGCGCGATGCAGAAGAGCCAGCACACACAAGGTCAGGACGCCCTTCTTCAGTTGGATTTCTATGGTTTCCGGCACGGGGTCCGCCTCCAGGTTCTGGACCCGTGTAACGCACAGTACTGACTAACGCAAGATACCTTTTTACGCCGGGTAGCTTGCCGTGCCCCATAGCGCAGACCGCCCTTGTTGCGATCCCCTCGCACCCGCGAGGCTTTTCCTTGTCGCACCTGCGACTGCGAGGCGCTTGGCAAGGGGTGGCGTTGCGCGTATTCACGCCCCCGGTAGGCGTGGAGGGGGCGTTACTGCAGGCTCATTCGCGAGCTTGAAGCCGCCACTCCCAGAGCCAGATACAAAGACGCCGAAGACGCGGGTCCTTCCGGACCCCGGACGGCGAAGCAGGCCAGAGAGGGTCATGAAGTCGAAGTTTCAGGGTATCGCCGGTCTAGTGGCGGGCGCCGGTGCGGCGATGATGGGCTCGATGGCCCTCGCTCAGGAGCGGCTGGGTCAGCCGACGCCGGGGGGAATTGGTCTGCAGCAGGCGGCGTCGCCGCTGAAGCATGACGCTCACTTCTTCCACGACATCATTCTGCTGCCGATCATCACGGTCATCAGCCTTTTCGTGCTGGGCCTGCTGATCTGGGTGGTGGTCCGCTACAATCGCAAGGCCAATCCGGTCGCTGCGACCTGGAGCCACAACACCGCCATCGAGGTGGCCTGGACGCTCATTCCCGTCCTGATCCTCATGGTGATTGCGGTCTTCTCGTTCCGGCTGTTGTTCGACTACCACAACATGCCCAAGCCCGACCTGACCGTGAAGGCCGTCGGCTATCAATGGAACTGGGGCTACGAGTACCCGGACCAGAAGATTCCGGAATACATCTCCAACATGCTGCCCGAGGAAGAGGTCGCCAAGCGCGGTCTTTCCAAGGACGTCTTCCGCCTCGCGGCGACCGAACCGATGGTCGTTCCCGTGGGCAAGGTCGTCCGGGTCCAGGTCACCGCCGCCGACGTCATCCACTCGTTCGCGCTCCCCGCGTTCGGCCTGAAGACCGACGCCATTCCCGGCCGCCTGAACGAAACCTGGTTCAAGGCCGAGAAGGTGGGCACCTACTACGGCCAGTGCTCTGAACTGTGCGGTGTCGACCACGCCTTCATGCCGATCGAGATCAAGGTCGTCACGCAGGCCGAGTTCGACGCTTGGGTGGCGACCAAGGCTCCGGCCGCCACTCCGGTCGCGGCGCCTGACGCCGCTGCGGCCACCGCCGCCCCCGCTCCGACCCCGACGGCCGCTCCGGTCGCCGCCCCTGCCGGCGGCGCGCCGGCCGCCAAGCTCTGATTTCCAAGGTAAGACCGATGGCTCACGCCGCCGCTCACGACTCACACGACGACGCCGACCACAAGCCCGGCTTCATCACCCGCTGGTTCTTCTCCACGAACCACAAGGACATCGGCACGCTGTACCTGCTGTTCGCCATCATGGCGGGCATCGTGGGCGGCGCCCTGTCCGGCTTGATCCGCTGGGAACTGGCCGAACCGGGCATCCAGATCTTCGCCGCCAACTCCTCGGTCAGCCTCCTCGGCCTGATCGAGCAGTCGAAGCACGGCTACAACGCGGTCGTCACCGCCCACGCCCTGATCATGATCTTCTTCATGGTCATGCCGGCGATGATCGGCGGCTTCGGCAACTGGTTCGTGCCGCTGATGATCGGCGCCCCGGACATGGCCTTCCCGCGCATGAACAACGTCTCGTTCTGGCTGCTGGTCGCCGCCTGGGTGCTGCTGCTCGCCTCGATGTTCGTCGACGGCGGCCCGGGCAAGGGCTTCGGCGGCGGCTGGACGATCTATCCGCCGCTCTCGACCTCCGGCCACACCGGTCCTTCGATGGACCTGGCGATCTTCTCGCTCCACCTGGCGGGCGCCAGCTCGATCCTGGGCGCGATCAACTTCATCACCACGATCTTCAACATGCGCGCGCCGGGCATGACCCTGCACCGCATGCCGCTGTTTGTGTGGTCGATCCTGGTCACCGTCTTCCTGCTGCTGCTGTCGCTGCCGGTTCTGGCGGGCGCCATCACCATGCTGCTGACCGACCGTAACTTCGGCACCCACTTCTTCGAT
>JAIYCQ010000030.1 GCA_027487945.1 Caulobacteraceae bacterium | reverse complement strand
GCACGGTCGGCGCCGGCGTCGTCGCCAAGATCGTCGAGTAAGCACTCCACGATCAGCGATACGCTGACCAGGATCAGGGCCTCCGAGGGAAACCTCGGGGGCCTTTTTCCTGTGCGTGCTGTCCGGTCGTGCGTCCTTCGACACGCCGCTTCGCGGCTGCTCAGGATGACTGGAACGGAAAGCTACCCACCATAGTCATGCTGGGCAGCGCCGCAGGCGCGTGTCGAAGCACGCACAGTGGCCCGCGCGGCCCTAGGCCTTCAGCCACCCGAACGCCCGGCGGATGAAGACGGCTCCCTCCGCCATCACCGGGGCGCCGTGCGCCATCAGCACGCGCTCGGCCGGCCAGGCCATGATGCGCCGCAGGGCGGCCCGGGCGGCGCGGGGGTCGGTGAAGGCGAGGCGGAATTTCCGCGGCACGGCCGCCTCGGTCCCGACCAGCCGGTCCAGTCGCGCGATGATCGCCCGCCAGCCGGTGAACCAGCCCGCATCGAACTGCTGGATCAGGTCGGTGAACAGCGCCGTGCGGCTGGCGCGATGGAAGAACACCACCTCGGTGGTGATGGCGTTGCCACCCACCACCACCTGGTCGAGGTCAGCCGCCCAGTCGGTGGCCGGCGTCTCGCCCAGGTCTGCGTCGACCGCGATGTCCGGGCAGCGCGCCCGAAACCCCGGCGCCGCATGCAGCCGCGCGGACGGAAACGCTTCCCGCCATTCGGCGAGATAAAGATGATGCAGACTGTTGGGGGCGATCAGCCCCCGCACCTCGCCGAGGGCCTCGATCTCCACCCGCAGGTCCGGCGTCAACGCCACCGGCGACCAGACGAGCAGCCCGCCGCCGGACAGGGCGATCACCGCCATCCGCGTGGGATAGGCAAAGCCGGCCACGGACACGATCGGCCCGCCGCTGATCCAGATCCCGGGGCCGAACGGTTGAAGGGAAGGGAACTTCATTCCGCGCGCACCCGCATGATCGCCGCCAGCAGACCGACGCCGAGCCACGCGCCGAGGATGGGGCTCATGCCCATGCCGGCCAGCGGCACGGGGAAGGCGCCGAGGAAAGGAATCGCGCTCCACAGCAGAAGACCGACGGCCAGTGCTGCGCCGGCCCGATTGACCGAGGGCGCTCCGTGGCGGGTCGTGATGACCGGCGTCGCAGCCGCTGCGACCAGCAGCAGCAGGGCCAGGGCGGCGACAGCCGGAGACAGGCTGTAGGCGAGCCCGAGGATGCCCTCGACCTCTGCGACCGGCTTCAGCGGATCGGGCCGGAGCCATGAGGCCAAAGCCAGCACGACCGCCCCCGCGACGAGGCCGATGCGGATCATCATCGGTCGAACCGTTTGCGCCGCGATCAGGGCGGCCGCCGCAGCCAGCGTCGTCGCCTGGGACGCATCGGGCTGGGCGACCAGCAGGATGAGCGCGGCGAAGACCGCGAGCCAGGGCGTGAGCCGCTCCCTGTCCGGAAACGCGAGCGCGACGAGCGCCGGGGGAAGCAGCAGCATCGCGACATTGAGGTGGAGGGGGCCCAGCGCGACCCACCGGTGCACGCCGTCGAGCGTCGGCCCGAGGAAGGTGGCCAGCAGGCCGACGGGCAGCGCCCACAAGGCCACCGGCAGGAAGCCCGGCCGCGCGCTGATGGCGATCGCGGTCGCCGCCGCGCCGCCCGCAGCCCAGGCCGCCAGATTGCGGAGCCATGATCCCGCGGGAACGCCATGGACAGCCGCCACGGCGGCGCCGGTCGCCACGGCGGCCAGCGACACGACCCCAAACAGCAGCAGGAGCCCTGCCGCGCCACCCGGCGTTCGAATTCCCATCATGCGCCCCTGTCCCGCAGGCTCAGTTGACCCGCCTCCGGTCCGCACCGTCAACAGCGCCGACGCCCGGCGGCTGTGCACAGCGGCGTGTCGCCGGTGAAATTCTGAACCCATCCCGCGCCCGCACGCTGACGTCGGGGCGGGGGAGCGCTATGACGGACGTCCGCCGACCGACACCGTTGTCACCGCCAGGAAACCCATGGCCACGACCGACCCCAAGACCCTCGTGATCCTCGGCGCCTCGGGCGATCTGGCGAAGCGGATGCTGCTGCCGTCGCTCTACAATCTCGAGGCCGACGGGCTTTTGCCGGGCGGCCTGCGCATCATCGGCGTCGCGCGCGGCGAAACGACGGACTGGGCCGGAGAGGTGAGGGCGGCGCTGGGCGAACGGTGCGATCTCGACGCGGCTGTCTGGGCGCGGTTCTCCGCCCGCCTCGCCTACTGCGCCGGGGACGTGACAAAGGCGGACGGCGCCGCCTGCCTCAAGGGCGTGGTCGGCGAGGGCGGGGCCTGCCTGATCTTCTTCTCGCTGTCGCCCAGCCTTTTCACCGCCGCCTGCGAGACTCTGAGGGCCGGCGGGGTGATCGAGGGCCACACGCGGCTGGTGCTGGAAAAGCCGATCGGCCGGGACCTTGAGACTTCGCGCCATATCAACGACGCCGTCGGCGCGGTGGCGGCCGAGCGCAACATCTTCCGCATCGATCACTACCTGGGCAAGGAGACGGTCCAGAACCTGATCGCTCTGCGCTTCGCCAACAGCCTGTTCGAGCCGCTGTGGACCAGCCAGACCATCGACCATGTGCAGCTCACCGTGGCCGAGACCCACGGGGTCGGCGACCGCTGGCCCTACTACGACGACTACGGCGCCATCCGCGACATGCTGCAGAACCACATGCTGCAGCTCCTCTGCCTGGTGGCCATGGAGCCGCCGTCCGACCTCGAGCCGGACGCGGTCCGCAACGAGAAGGTCAAGGTGCTGCGCTCGCTGCGGCCCTTTACCCGCGCCTCCGCGCCGCAGGACAGCGTCCGCGGCCAGTACACGGCCGGATCCGTCGAAGGGCAGGGGGCGGTCGGCTACCTGGACGAGGTCGGCAAGCCGAGCGGGACAGAAACCTTCGTCGCCCTGACCGCCCATATCGACAACTGGCGCTGGGCCGGGGTGCCCTTCTTCCTGCGCACCGGCAAGCGGATGCCCGAGCGGCGCACCGAGATCGTCATCCAGTTCAAGCCGGTGCCCCATTCGATCTTCGGCGGCGCGGCCCAGGGTGACCTGGTCGCCAACCGGCTGGTCATCGCGCTGCAGCCGGATGAGGACATTTCGCTGACCATCATGAACAAGCGCCCCGGCCTGGGCGAGGTGCGGCTGCAGGCCCTGCCGCTGTCGCTGAGCCTGACTCGGACCCTCGGCGAGGACGGCGGCCGGCGGCGGATCGCCTACGAGCGTCTGCTGCTCGACGCGCTGCGCGGCGACCAGACCCTGTTCGTGCGTCGCGATGAGGTCGAGGCGGCCTGGACCTTCGTCGACGGCGTCGCCGACGCCTGGGCGCTGGCCGACATGGCGCCCAAACCCTATCCTGCGGGCTCCTGGGGCCCGGCCGGGGCCTTCGCGCTGATCGAGCGCAGCGGGCGGGCCTGGAATGACTGACGACCGCTACCTCATCGAGGCCTACCCCGACGCCGCCCAGGCCTCGGGGGCCGCGGCCGAGGCCATCGCCGACTGGCTGGTCGCCGGTCTGGCGGAGGACGACAGGGCCAGTTTCGTCGCCACCGGCGGGTCGACGCCGGGCGAGGTCTATGACCTGCTCTCGACCCTGCCGCTGCCCTGGGAGCAGATCAGCGTCACCCTCTCGGACGAACGCTGGGTCCCGCCGGACTCGCCGGACTCCAACGCCCGCCTGCTGCGCGAGCGGCTGCTGGTCGGGGCGGCGGCGGCGGCGAACGTCGTGCCGCTGTGGTCCAACGCCCCCACCGCCGAGGATGCGGCCGAGATGGCGGAAGCGGCGATCGCCGACCTTCTGCCGGCGGATGTCGTGCTGCTGGGCATGGGCGAGGACGGCCATATCGCCTCGCTGTTTCCGGGCAGTCCGGTTCTGGAGGAGGGGCTGGATCCGCTCGGCGGCAGCCTGGTCATTCCCGTGCCGAAGGGCGACCCCGCCCCGCCCCAGGATCGCCTCAGCCTGACGCTCTACGCGTTGCGACAGTCCTATCTGATCCTCGTGCTGATCCGTGGCGAGGCCAAGCGGCGGGTCATCGAGGAGGAGGCGGGCCTGCCCATCCACGCCCTGCTCGACGCCGCCGGCGAGACGCCGGTCCGGATCATCTGGTCGCCCTAGCCGAGAAGGAGACGCCCATGGCCGTCCCTATGCATCCCGTCGTGGCCCGGGTCACCCAGGCCATCATCGACCGCTCGCGCGATCGCCGCGCCGCCTACCTCGCCCAGGTCGAGGCCGCCCGTGGATCCGAGCCCGGGCGGGCCAAGCTTTCCTGCGCCAACTGGGCTCACGCCTTCGCGGCCTCCGATCCGAAGGACCGCCTGCGGGCGCTGGATCCGAATGCGCCGAACCTGGCCATCGTCTCGGCCTACAACGACATGCTGAGCGCCCATCAGCCGCTGGAGCGCTATCCGGCCCTGATCAAGGACGCGGCGCGCGAGGTCGGGGCCACGGCCCAGTTCGCCGGCGGCGTGCCGGCCATGTGCGACGGCGTCACCCAGGGCCGGCCTGGCATGGAGCTGTCGCTGTTCAGCCGCGACGTGATCGCCATGGCCACCGGCATCGCCCTGACCCACGATGCCTTCGACGGCGGGCTGTTCCTCGGTGTCTGCGACAAGATCGTGCCGGGCCTGGTGATCGGGGCCCTGGCGTTCGGCCATCTGCCGGCGGTGTTCGTGCCGGCCGGCCCCATGACCTCCGGCCTGCCCAACGCCGAGAAGGCCCGGGTGCGGGCGCTGTTCGCCCAGGGCGGGATCGGCCGCGACGAACTGCTGGCCGCCGAGCAGGCGAGCTACCACGGCCCCGGCACCTGCACCTTCTATGGCACCGCCAACTCTAACCAGATGCTGATGGAGATGATGGGTCTGCACCTGCCAGGTTCGGCCTTCATCCATCCGAACACCGAGCTGCGCGACGCGCTGGTCAAGGCGGCGGCGCGGCGCTGCGCGCAGATCGGCCCCCGTTCCGGCGAGTGGATCCCGGCCGGCCGGGTGATCGACGAGAAGGCCATCGTCAACGGGGTGGTCGGGCTGATGGCCACCGGCGGGTCGACCAATCACCTGCTGCACGTGATCGCCATGGCGGCGGCCGCGGGCGTGGTGCTGACGCTGGAGGACTTCGACACCCTGTCCCGGGTCACGCCGCTGATGGCGCGCGTCTATCCCAACGGCGGGGCCGATGTGAACCACTTCCACGCCGCCGGCGGCATGGCCTTCGTGATCGGAGAGCTGCTGGCCGCAGGGCTGGCGCATGACGACGTCCTGACGGTCGCCGGCCCGGGCCTCGCCCACTACACCCGCGAGCCGCACCTGCAGGGCGGCGAGCTGGTCTGGAAGGACGGCGCGCGCGCCAGTCTCGACACCGACATCCTGCGGCCGGTCGCCGCTCCGTTCGAGGCCGAGGGCGGTATCCGCCAGCTGACCGGGCCTCTGGGCCGGGGCGCGATCAAGGTCTCGGCGGTCAAGCCGGAGCATCGGGTGATCTCCGCGCCGGCGGCGGTCTTCGAGTCCCAGGACGCGCTGGTGGAGGCCTTCAGGCGCGGCGAGCTGGACCGGGACGTGGTGGTGGTGGTGCGGTTCCAGGGGCCGCAGGCCAACGGCATGCCCGAGCTGCACAACCTCACCCCGTCGCTCGGCGTCCTGCAGGACCGTGGCTTCCGGGTGGCGCTGGTCACGGACGGGCGGATGTCGGGCGCCTCAGGCAAGGTGCCGGCGGCGATCCACCTGACGCCCGAGGCGGCGGTCGGCGGGCCGCTGTCCCGGGTCCGGGACGGCGATGTGATCACTCTGGACGCCGTGGCGGGGACCCTGACGATCGCTGCCGACCTGGCGGACCGGCCCGACGGGGCGGGGCCCCCGTCCAGCCCGGGTTACGGCCGCGACCTTTTCGCCGCCTTCCGCCGCGCGGTCGGCGCATCGGACGCCGGGGCGTCGATTTTCTGAGCCGGTCGTCCGGCTGCGGCGAACCGCCACGTCGAATGATCCCCAATCCGGGTTCCGGCTGGATCGAACCTGATCAGCGATCACCGGCGCTTCAGCGCGATTTGCGCGCATAATCGTGCTTTTCGGGGTGTTTCGCGCATTTTTGGCCCGATTGCGGCGCCTGCGTTTCGGCGCCGCAATAGATGGACGGTCTGGTGCAACATCGATTGACGTGAGGTCAGATCATACCGCATCATCGAATTCTGATGGCTGGATGAAACTGACGGCCCCGCGTTCTGGTCTGCGGGGTGGCGGAATCGGCGGCGAAGTGACTGTTGCGGGGGCTGGTTGGCGCAGCGTGCGGTGACCCTTTCTGGATCTGACCAACGGGCGGTCGCCGCCCGCGACCCCCTGTCATGCTTCAACATCTCGAAGAGATCATCCGCGACGCCTGCCGGGCGAGCGGCTGAAGACTGTGCGTCCATGACCGCCGAAGGGGGGCCGTAGACGCTCACGACAAACCGTCGCGACCGCCGCCACACAAAAAAGGCGGCGCGGCACAGGGAAAACAGGGAGGGTAGTATGCGAAGAGTTGGCTATCTGGCCGGGGGGTCCGCCCTCGCCATCGCGCTGTCACTGGGTCTGTCGTCGACGGCCCTGGCGCAGGACACCACGGAAGTCGAAGCCGTCGTCGTCACCGGGTCGCTGATCCGCGGCACGCCGGAAGACGCCGCGCTGCCGGTCGATGTCATCGGCGCCGAGGAGCTGGCCAAGCAGGGCTCGCCCACCACCGTTGACCTGATCAAGGGCCTTTCGGTGTCGAACGGCGTGCTCGGCGACACCAACCAGTTTGACGCGCGGGCCCAGGGCTCAGAAGGGTCGGGCTCGGTCAACCTGCGGGGCCTTGGCCCGACGCGGACGCTGGTGCTGATCAACGGCAAGCGGATGGCGATCAACCCGTTCGCCCTGGCCGGCGCCGGCGCGGTCGACACCAACGTCATCCCGGTGGCGGCCATCGGCCGGATCGAAGTCCTGAAGGACGGCGCGGCCGCGACCTACGGCTCCGACGCCATCGGCGGCGTGGTCAACTTCATCACCCGCTCCAACTTCAACGGGGTCGAGGCCAGCGCCTCCTACCGCAACGTCGACGGCTCCGACGGTGACTACACCTTCAGCGTCATCGGCGGCTGGAACAGCGACCGGATCAGCCTGTTCGGCGCCATCGGCTTCCAGAGCCGGTCGGAACTGTCGCTGCTTGAGCGGGACTGGGCGACCCAGCCCTACGAAAACAACCCCGAAGGCGGCTGGTCGTCGTTCGGCAATCCCAGTGCGGTCGTATCGTTGGCCAACGGATTCGGCTCCATTCACCGCGACCGCGGCTGCGCCGCCCTTGGCGGACGCACCGGCTTCAGCGGAACCACGCCGGTCTGCCAGATGCAGTACACCGAGTGGGACAACCTGGTCGAAAAGGAAGACCGCTGGCAGGTCTATGGCCAGATCGACGTCGACCTGGACGACACCACCAAGTTCCACGGCGAGGCCTTCTATTCGCGGACCGAAGTCCCGGAATGGAAGACCACGCCGTCCTACGCTCTGCTGGCCGCGCCTGACGGGGTAACCTCGGCGGTTCCCGGGCGCTACTTCGTGCCCTTCGCCAACCCTGGCCTGGCGGCCTATGCGGCCCTGCCCGCCAACGCCGCCCTCAACTTCGCCGGAGGCGCCCTGGTCCTCGCCAACCGTCCGTTCTTCATCGGCGGCAACCCCGCCTTCGACTACGGGCCCTCGACCGGCGAGCGCACCTACGACGCCTACCGCCTGGCCGCCGACCTGAGCGGCACGTTCGACAACGGCGTCAACTGGAGCTTCGGCGCCCAGTTGAGCGAGGAGAAGGGCTACCGGTCCGGCTACGACACGGTTGTCGGTCGCTATCAGCGCGCGCTGCGCGGGTATGGTCAGGCTGAAGGCGGTGATCCCTGTACGGCCGCCGAGACCGCCAACTACACAACCAACGCGGGGAACGCCGCGTTGGGCTGCCTTTGGGCCAACCCGTTCTCGACCGGCATCCCGAGCAACGCCATCACCGGCGTCGCCAACCCGAACTACAACCCGGCGGTGGCCAACAGCGCCGGCCTGGCCGCCTGGATCTTCCCCAAGCAGGAAACCGAACAGACCTCGACCCTGTTTGTCCTCGAGGGCCTGCTGTCGGGACAGATCGAGGCGCTTGAAATGGGCGGCGGCAACGCGGCCTGGGCGCTCGGGGTGCAGTACCGCAAGTCGACGTTTGACTCCTGGTACAACGACATCAGCAGCCGCGACGTGAACCCCTGCCTCAACACGCCGATCAATGGCGACGTCAGCTGCCTCGCGCCCCAAGGGCCGTTCGGCTTCCTCGGCGTCGGCAGTCCCGTCGACCTGTCGCAGGATGTCCGGTCGATCTTCACGGAACTGATGCTGCCCGTCACCGACACCTTCAACGTGACGCTGGCTGCGCGCATCGAAGACTACGGCGGCAGCATCGGCAGAACCTTCGATCCGAAGATCTCGGCCCGTTGGCAGATGACCGACCAGTTCGCCGTTCGCGGCTCGCTGGGCACCACCTTCCGGGCCCCCACCTCCGGCCAGGTCAACGGGACCAACTTCGTCACCTCGCTGCAGCAAATCCTGGGCGTCTTCCGCGCCGTCGACATCTACGGCAACGAAGACCTGACCCCGGAGACGGCCACCACCTACAGCGTCGGGGCCATCCTCGATCTCGGCGCCTTCAAGGCCACGCTCGACTACTGGAACTTCGACTTCCAGGATC
This sequence comes from Caulobacteraceae bacterium, assembly GCA_027487945.1. Taxonomy (GTDB): domain Bacteria; phylum Pseudomonadota; class Alphaproteobacteria; order Caulobacterales; family Caulobacteraceae; genus Caulobacter. Next base: position 12,750 of record JAIYCQ010000030.1, on the reverse strand, counting down.
CGATCACCACCGAACCGGTGGCCGGCCTGGTCAACGCGGTATTCCCCGGCGGCGTGGCGAACTGCGCCAGCCCGCTGATCGGCCGGTTCACCTTCAACGGCGCCTGCTCGTCGACCAATATCGCCCGTCTGCGGACCCTGACGGTCAACGGCGCCGCGGTGAAAACCTCGGGCGTCGATCTGATCGCCGACTACCGGTTCGAGGACGTGTTCGGCGGCTCCCTGACCATCGGGACCACCGCGACCTACGTCATCGAGTACACGACCGATGACACCTTCGTTGAAGGGTTCCTTGTGTCGCCCGGCTTCGACGCGGTGGGCCTTCTGAACTTCCAGACGACCGCCTACCCGCTGCCGCAGAAGAAGGGCAACCTCTACGTCGAATGGAACAGCGGGCAGCACAACGCCCGCTGGACCATCCGCTACATCGACGGCTACACCGACCAGCGCACCGCGCCGTTCCTGACCAACGCCTATCGCGGCTCCGATCCGGCCGGCACGGCCTTCACGGTCTCGGCGGGCAAGCAGGTCGACTCCTTCATGACCCACGACTTCACCTACCGGGTGTTCCTGCCGTGGGATGTGACGGGTTCGCTGACCGTCGAGAACATCCTTGACGAGGATCCGCCCTTCGCCCGTCTGGACCTGAACTACGATCCGTTCACGGCCAGCGGCCTGGGCCGGAACTGGAAAGTCAGCCTGACCAAGAAGTTCTAGATTTCCTCAGGAAACGACCTGTCCGTTGGGGGCGGCCTTCGGGCCGCCCCCTTTTTTTCGTGGGGACTGCTTCGCGAAGCGTAGCTGTCCCTCGCCCGCATTGGACGGTGTCGAGGGACAGCTACCGGCTATCGCCGGAAGCAGTCCCGGCATTCGCCTGGATGAGCGGAGTTTGGGGGTGGCTCTTTAGCCGAACCCTAGCGGGTGAACACGCCCAGCAGCAGCGGCCGCGCGAACAGGGCGGCGACCTCGTCCAGCTCGGCCGACGGAGCCCAGACCTGCAGGGAGGCGGCGGCGTTGATCATGGAGCTCAGCATATGGGCCGCGACCAGCGGGTCGACCGGCCGGATCGAACCCTCAGCGATGCCGTCGGAGACCATGCCGGCAAAGCGCGCCGACACCCGGGCGTAGCTGTCGACGATGTCCGGCCGGATCTCCAGCGGCAGCGCCCCCATCGACGAGGCCCGCAGCAACGGGCCGTGATCCGACAGCTGGTAGTTGACCAGCGCCGCCGCCGCCGCCGTCAGTCGCGTCCACTGGTCGGCCGGCAGGTCGCGGGCCGCGAACTGCACCCGTCGCAGGATGCTGAAGGTCCGTTCGAAGCACTCGACGACGAGATCATCCTTGGCGTCGTTGTGGTGGTAGAAGCTGCCCTTGGTGACGTTGAGCGCCGCTGAGATGTCCTCGACCGAGGCGCCGCGATAGCCCTTCTGGTTGATCACCCGGGTGGCGGCGACGAGGAAGGTCTCGCGCGAGACATCGGTGCTGGCCGCCTCGGCCGGGGTCGGGTCGGGCAGGGTCGGCGGCGCCCAGGCCCGGTCGCCGACCGCCATGCCGCCGCAGAGGATGTCGAACATGCGATCCTGGATGCGGGGGTAGTCCTCGATGTCGTAGCGGCGCAGCCAGGTGACGGTCCAGAAGGCCTGTTCGAGCAACAGGTGGGTGCGCGCCGTCGCCTCGAGCCGCGAGAGGCCGGCGAACTCCGGATCGTCGAAGAAGCCCCGGATCGCCCGGAACAGATCGCCGAAGGCCGCCACCACCTGGCCCCGAAGCGGCTCGTTGAGGGCGCGCATCTCGCTGAAGGCGACGATGGGCGCCGCCTGCTTCTGGCGGATACGGGCCGACATATCGAAGAACAACTCGAGGAACTTCGCCAGCCTCGCCCGTGCGCCTGAAACCTCCGACGCTTCCCGCGCCAGGCCGGTGAAGATGTCGATGCCCCGCATGAAGCAGGCCGCCGCCAGGTCGTCCTTCTTGCGGTAGTAGTAGGTTACCGAGGTGGTGATCAGGCCGACTTCCGCCGCCACGTCGGCCAGGGTCATCCCCTTGACGCCCTCGCGATTGAGGATCGTGGTCGCCGCCGTCAGGATGGCTTCCTTCTTCGCGGCGTAGCGGGCGGTGGCGGCGGGTGTGCTCACGCGACGGCGTCTCCGGCGAACACCGCCTTCAGGTCGGACTTCATGATCTTCCCGTTGGCGTTTCGAGGGAGGGTCTCATGCCAGAAGGCGACGCGGACCGGAACCTTGAATGCCGCCAGCCGGTCGGCGACGAAGGCGCGGAGCTCCTGTTCGCTCGCTTGCGCGCCGGGCTTGAGCGTAACGACGGCGCCAGGCTCCTCGCCCAGGGTCCGGTGGGGGATGCCGACCAGGGCGGCGTCCATCACCGCCGGGTGGTCGTAGAGGACGTTCTCGACCTCGATGCAGTAGATGTTCTCACCGCCGCGGATGAGCATGTCCTTGGCCCGGTCGATGATGAAGCAGAAGCCTTCCTCGTCCAGGCGCGCCAGATCGCCCGTCTTCACCCAGCCGTCGATGAAGGTCTGGGCCGTGGCCTCCGGCCTGTTCCAGTAGCTGCGCAGGACCATCGGCCCCCTGGCCCAGAGCTCGCCGACCTCGCCGACCGGCAGCTCGCGGTGCGGGGCCTCGACTGTCATGATCTTCAGCTCGCCGACGGCCGGCGCGGGGCCGCAGCTGTCGGGGCGGTGCACGTAGTCGTCGGAGTTGTTGTTGGTGAAGGTGGCGCTGGTCTCGGTCATGCCCCAGCCGTTGCCCGCCGAGGCTCCGGGCCAGACCTCCTTGATCCGCCGCACCAGCTCCGGCGCCGACGGCGCGCCGCCATAGGTGATGCCGTCGATGGAGCTGAGGTCGAACTCGGCCCGCCGCGGATGCTCGATCAGCTGCCAGGCGATGGTCGGTACGCCGCCGGTGTTGGTGACCCGCTCGCGCTCGATCAGGGTCATGCCCTCCAGCGCGTCCCACTTGCGCATGAGCACCAGCTTGCCGCCGTTGTTGAGCGCCGGGCCCAGCGTGGCGGAACAGCCCGTGACGTGGAACATCGGCACGACCAGGAGCGTCACCCGCTGGGGCGCGTTCGGATCGGGGGCCGGCGGCGTCTCTCCCCGGCGCAGGAACGGCCGGGCCAGCGCGGCCCCGGTCGTCAGGACATTGGTGGTCATGGTCCGGTGCGTGCCGAGCGCCCCCTTCGGCTTTCCCGTGGTGCCGGACGTGTAGAAGATCGTCGCGGCGTCATCGGGCGCGATCGGCGTCGCGGGCAGGGGGCGGTCGGGCAGGTCGGCCCAGGCCACCGGGGCGCCGATGATCGACTCCAGCCGGCGTACGCGCGGGTCGTCGTACGGGTCGTCCTCCCGACAGACATAGACCCGCTCAAGGTCGGGACAGTCCTTCAGGTATTCGACGATCCGCTCCAGACGTTCGGGGTCGGTGAGGAGGATGCGACTGCCGGAGTCGGTCAGGCCGTAATGAAGCTCCTGGCCGGTCCACCAGGCGTTCAGCGGCGTGACGATGGCGCCCAGGCTGACGGCGGCGAAGAAGGCTACCGGCCATTCCGGCAGGTTGCGCATCACCAGGGCCACCCGGTCTCCCTTGACGATGCCGTCAGCCGCAAGTTGCCCGGCCAGGGCCGCGACGGCCCGGTGGAAGGCCTCGAACGTCACGCGCTCGTTCTCGTGGACGATGAACTCGCGGGTCGCGAAGGCGCGGCCGTTGGTGACCATCTGGCGCAGCGTCGCCGGCGCGTTCTTCCACACCCGTGTCGGGATGCCGTCGATGTCGACCGTCTCGGTCTCGAAGCGCGAGCCGGGCGCGGTCAGCACCGCATGCGCCTCGGCGATCGTCATGGCGGGCCAGACGCTCACCGTGTGACTCCGCGCCGGCCGGCGCCTGCGCTGCCCCGCGCCGCCCATACGGCGTCGGTTCTGATCTCTCCGACCATAGAGCCCCCTCGACCCGCGCTCCCCTGGCGCGTTGCAGTTCGCAGGTCGGGTATCGCCACCCGATCTGCTTCCTGACCGATTTAAGGGGGCGGTGAGGGGGGATGCAATCGGTTCGAAGCCTGAGTATGCGAAATCAGGCGGCGGCGACGGCGTCTTCAGCGGGGCCGGTGAGCACGGCCACGATGCGGGCGACCAGGGCGGACGGCGACAGGGGCTTGGAGACCACGCCGTTCATGCCGGCGGCCAGATAGGCCTCCGTCTGATGCTGCAGGGCGTTGGCGGTCATGGCGAGGATGGGCGTGTCCGAGGCCGGCGCCGGCATGGCCCGGATCAGGCGCGTCGCCTCCACGCCGTCCATCACCGGCATCTGTACATCCATAAAGATCAGGTCGAACGACGCGCGGGCGACGGCGTCGACGCCCATGCGGCCATCATCTGCGGTCTCGACCACCGCGCCCAGCTGTTCCAGCAACCGTGTGGCGATTAGGCGGTTGGTCGGGTTGTCCTCGACCACCAGAACCCGAAGGCCGTCCAGCAGGGCGCCGCCGTCTGCCTCCTCCGCCACGGGCGCCGCCGCGGACGGGGCCAGGATCTCGGCGGTGAACACCGATCCGACATTCGGCCGGCTGCGCAGGCTGATCTCGCCGCCGAGCAGCTCGGCCAGCCGCTGGCTGATCGCCAGCCCGAGGCCCGATCCGCCGAACCGGCGGGTGGTGGAGCCGTCGCCCTGGTGGAAACGCTGGAACAGCGAGGCCTGCGCCTCCTCGGATATGCCCACGCCAGTGTCCATCACCTCGAACCGCAGGGCGTCAGCGCCGCCCCGCCGGCAAGCGCGCAGGCGGACGTCGACTCCGCCTGTCCGGGTGAACTTCACCGCATTGCCGACCAGGTTGAACAGAACCTGGCGCAGGCGCACAGGGTCCAGGGTCCGCCAGCCGAGGTCCTCATCGGCGTCGATGCGCAGCCACAGGCCGGCTGCGGTCGCCTGGGGCCGGAGCAGGTCGGTTACGCTGCGCAGCACCGCCACCGGGTCGACCGGCTCGGGCGTCAGCTCAAGCCGGCCGGCCTCGATCTTCGAGAAGTCGATGACGTCATTCAGCAGCTCGGCCAGCATGTGCCCGCAGCCGACCGCTTCTTCGAGAAGCCGCCGTCCGTCAGGGCTGAGAGCTTCGCCCTTGAGCAGATGCAGCACGCCCAGCACGCCGTTCATCGGCGTCCGGATCTCGTGGCTCATGTTGGCGAGGAACTGGGCCTTGGCCTCCGCCGCCGCGAGGGCCGCGTCCCGGGCGTCGGCAACCTCGGTGACGTCCTGGGTCATGCCCAGGATCATCCAGGCGCCGGAGTCGCACTGCCGCAGGCCGCGCCAGGCGGTGCGGAAGCTGGCCCACTGTCCCTCGCCGGTCGCATGCCTGTACTCAACCATCATCGGTTCGCCGGTCGTCATCGAGCGCGAGAAGGCCCGGGTCATGCGGGCAAGATCCTCGGGATGCACTTCGGCTGTCATCTGCTCGAGCGACAGTGCGCGGTTGCCCACCACGCCCAGCCCGCCCGGACGCGACAGGTCCGGGTCGACGAGATAGCGGCCGGTCTCCGGATCGAAGCGCCAGAACATGATGCCGCAGGTCTCGCGCAGCAGTTCGTTGACCCGGGAGGCGTCATCAGCGTCCTGCCGACGCTTGTGCTCGTCGGTGACGTCCTCCAGGACGATGACGGTTGCGTCGCTCAGCGCCCTCTTGGCGCGCGAGCGGACCCAGATCACATGGCCGTCCCGATGGAGGATGCGGTGCTCACCGCGGGCGTGGCCGTTGGCCCGCAGATCGGTGATGATGTCCTGCAGGACGCCATGGTCGGCGGGGTGGACAAAGTCCTGAATGCGGCGGCCGAGGGTTTCCTCCGCCGTCCAGCCGGTCAGCTCCGGCCATGCGGGGTTGATCCGGGCGATCTGGCCGCCGCGCAGCAGGGCGAACACGTCGACCGAATTCTGGAAGAACCAATGCGCGGCCTCGATGTCGAGCTCGGAGGGCGCGCCGGCTAGCGGCGCCTCGGTCATTTTCATCCCCTGTGTTCGGGAACCATGAGCCGGGCCGGGTAAAGTTTGGGTTGCGACATACCGCCGGTTCGATAAGTGGGTCGTCATGTCGCACTGGAGCTGACCATGAGCACCCCCGAAAGCCTCGGCCTGTCGTCCGAGCGCCTCGCCCGGATTCCCGCCTTCCTGCGGGAGCGGTACATCGGCAGCGGCAAGCTGCCCTGCGCCCAGGTGCAGGTCTGGCGGCGCGGCGAACTGGCCCTGGACGCGGTGCTGGGCCTGGCCGACCGCGAGCGGAATCGCCCGCTGGAGAAGGACGCCATCTTCCGAATCTACTCGATGACCAAGCCGGTCACCTCGGTGGCCTTCATGATGCTGGTCGAGCAGGGGCTGGTGGCGCTGGACGATCCGGTGGCGAAGGTCATCCCGGAGTGGGCGAACCTCGGCGTCTTCGCCGCCGGGACCGACGCCGGCTGGGCGACGACCCCGCCGGCCCGGCCGATGCTGATGATTGACCTGCTGCGCCACACCAGCGGCCTGACCTACGGGTTCCAGATGCAGGGCAACATCGACGCCGCCTACCGCAAGCTCAAGGTTGCCGAGGACCTGCGGCTGGGTACGCTGCAGGAGTTCATCGACAAGCTGGCGAAGCTGCCGCTGGTGTTCTCGCCGGGCGAGGCGTGGAACTATTCGGTCAGCACCGACGTGCTGGGCTATCTGGTCGAGAAGATCAGCGGCCTGCCGTTCGCCGATTTCCTCGACCAGAACATCTTCCAGCCGCTGGGCATGGTCGACACCGCCTTCACGGTGGCGGCCGACAAGAAGCACCGGCTGACGGCCTGCTACGCCGCCGGCGTGCTCGGCTCCAGGGCGGTGAAAGCCGGACCGCCGCCGCTGCAGGACGATCCGGAGACCAGCCCCTACCTGACCCCCACCGACTTCCCGTCGGGCGGCGGTGGCCTGACCAGCACCATGGCCGACTACATGCGGTTCGCCCGCATGCTGCTGAACGGCGGCGAGCTGGACGGCGCCCGCCTGCTGAGCCCCAAGACGCTGCAGCTGATGACCGCCAACCACCTGCCCGGCGGCAAGGACCTGACGCAGATGTCCAAGTCCCTGTTCAGCGAGGCGACCTACGCCGGGGTCGGCTTCGGCCTGGGCTTCGGCGTCACCGTCGACCCCGCCGCCACCATGATCCCCGGCAGCAGGGGCGACTTCTTCTGGGGCGGGGCGGCCAGCACCTTCTTCTGGGTCGACCCGGCCGAGGACATGGCCGTGGTTTTCATGACCCAGCTGCTGCCCTCGTCGGCCTATGCGGTCCGGCGGGAGCTGCGCACCCTGGTCTACAGCGCCTTCACGGAATCTGGCTCGTAGCGGTGTCCTCCGCCGCCTGGGCCTTGGCCGCGAGGGTCCTCAGGGTCTCCTGATGGCTCTCGCGGGTGATGTTGTAGAAGGTCATGACGCCCAGGGCCGCGCCGTAGAGCACCATGATGACGGGGATGTAGATCAGCGCCAGGTTGGTCACCACCTCCTGCGGCACCTCTGACGGCTTGGCGCCCATCGGGAAGGCCACGAGGGTCAGGATCAGGCCGGCGACCATGACGCCGATGCCGCTGACCGCTTTCTGCACCAGGCTGGTGAAGGCGAAGAACAGGCCCTCGTTGCGGCGGCCGGTGCGCTCCTCGCTGTACTCGACCACGTCGGCGAGCATGGCGGTGATCAGGATCGAGGCGGTGATGCCCAGGATGCCGCGCACGACGCCGTCGAGGAACAGCCAGGGCACGATCTGCGGGATCTGCGTGCCCTCGATCATGTCGCCGTTGTCGGGGAAGAAGCCGATCAGCCGCAGGACCAGCGGCAGGAAGCCGATGACCACCGAAGCGGCCAGCAGCACCGCGCCCGCCTTCTTCTTTCCGGAGCGTTTGGTCAGCATCGGGGCGGCGATCAGGGCCACGGCCGAGGAGATGTAGCTGTCCAGCACCAGCACGCCGGTCCAGGTCGAGCTCAGCTCCCAGAAATAGGTCGAGAAGTAGAAGGCCAGCGAGAAGGCCACGCCCTGGGCGATGGCGGCGAAGAGGCCCACGCCGGTGATGACCAGGAAGGGCCGGATCGACAGGGTCGCGCCCATCTCCTTCAGCGTCTGCACGAAGGTCAGGCCCCGGTCGGGCGCCGGCTGCGGCAGCCAGGGGATGAAGCGGTGCGTGCCCGCCGCCGACACCAGGATCGAGACGAACATCAGCGCCGCCCCGACATAGCCGTAGAGGGCGTAGCCGTCGCGGTTGAGCTGGCCGATCGGATACTTGTCGGACGGCTGCAGGAAGACGAAGAACATGATGACGGTGAGGGTCAGCCCACCCCACCAGGCGAAGAAGTAGCGCCAGCCGAGGATGGCCGACCGCTCGTTGTAGTCGGTCGACAGCTCCGCCGACATCGCCGAGGACGGGATCTCGTAGAGCACGATGAAGGTCCGCACGATGACCACGACCACGGCCAGATAGGCGATCAGCGCCGGGTCGCTCCAGTCGGTCGGCGGGTTCCAGAGCAGCAGGAAGGACAGCGCCACCGGCAGGGCCGAGCCGTACATGAGCGGGTGCCGCCGCCCCCAGCGGGTGCGCAGATTGTCCGACAGCTGGCCGACCCAGGGATCGATCAGGCAGTCGACGAAGGTGGCGATGCCGATGGCGATGGCCACGGTCGAGGCGGGCAGGCCGATGACCTGGTTGTAGAACAGCAGCAGGAAGACGCGGAAACCGTTGTCCTTGATGCCGAAGGCGATGGATCCGAAGCCGTAAAGCACCTTGGTGCCGAGGCCGATCCGGGGGCGGGCCCCCAGGGCGGTCAGGCCCGACATCGCGCTTCCGGGCGCCACGGCTTCGGTCATACGGTCTCCTCCGGTATCCCCCGCAATCTGGCGCTGCGGTGTGGATTCGAAACTGGGGTACGGCGCAGGGCGGTGTCAATCGCCTGACGCAGCGGCAGGCCCGCTTCCCGCGCCCGGCCGCCTAGCAATCGCCGACCCGCTCGGCGACGACGCTCATCTTCATCGGGTTGGGGGCACCCGGCGCCGCCGGCTCCATCTTCATCACCGTCTCGACCGTGTAGCGTTTCGAGAAGTCGCCCGAGGCGGTGATGTCCATGGTGGTGGTGATCCCCTCCGAGGCGCAGACCGCGTGGGTGGTCACCGCGCCGCCGACCACCTTGGTCTCCATCTGCGAGCAGTTGTCCTGTCGCCGCGCGCCGGTCGCCCAGGCGTCGCCCTTCAGGTCGTCGGCGGTCAAACAGACCTCGATGGCCGGCATGGCCCCGGCCGGCAGGCCCTCCATGGCGGTCGACATCTTCCACTTGCCGGGCGTCGGCTTCATCGCCGCGCCCGCCGAGGCCGAGGCCGAGGCCGAGGCCGGGGCCGCGCCCGCGGCGTCCGCCGCCGGGGCCGCCTTGTCGGCCGGTTTCGAACCGCCGCCGAGCGTCAGGGCCAGGGCGGCGCAGCCGGCCGCCAGGAGGGTCGCACGCGTCATGGAAATTCTCCCCGATCTGAGCCGCCAGCTTGGCCCGGCCCGCGCCGTCCGACAAGCCGTCGGCGCGAGAGGCGAGGGGCCTCGCCCTTGCCACCGCCCGCCGTCCGGTATCTCCTCCGCCCATGCCGATGGAGCTGGTCCAGACCTGGGTCCTGCCGGCGCTGCTCGGGCTGGGCCTGGCGGCGGCGGCGGGGCTGCGCGCCTTCCTGCCGCTGCTCCTGCTGGCCCTGGCCGCGAAGTTCCAGCTGTTCGGCGTCGACCTCAACGAGCGCGCCGCCTGGCTGGGCAGCGACGTGGCGGTCATCACCCTGGCCGTCGCCACGGCGGTGGAGCTGGCCGCCGACAAGGTCCCCTTCCTCGACCACGCCCTGTCGGCGCTGGGCACGATCACCCGCCCGGTCGCCGCCGTGATCGCGGCGGGCAGCGTCTTCGCCGGGGTCGACCCGGTGATCGCCGCCGTGGCCGGGGTCATCATCGGCGCCCCCACGGCCCTGGCCTTCCACGCCGCCCAGAGCGGCACGCGGGTGGCCAGCACCGCCACGACCGGGGGGCTCGCCAACCCCGTGGTCTCGATCGTCGAGGACGTCCTGGCCTTCGCCACCGTCCTCCTCGCCCTCGCCGCCCCGCTGCTGGTGCCGCTCGCCCTGCTGGCGCTGCTCTGGCTGATCTGGCGGCTGGTCAAGGCCGTGCGGCGGCGGACGGCGGCCTAGACTTCCCTCCCCTTCATGGGGAGAGAAGACCGCACCTGCTCCCGACCTACCCATCCCCGCCCTCCTCCCGCGCGGCGGTCGCGGCCTCGTGCCTGCGGCGCCAGGCGTCGGCGCGGGCCAGGTAGCCGGGCGGGATGCCCTGGCCGGTGATCAGGGCCGTGGCCAGGTCGCCGGCGACGCTGAAGGCGAAGTCGGTGAAGGCAGACTGTCTCGCTTCGGCTTCGATCGGGTCATCGTCCTCCTGCGACAGGGGGATAACCTGGTCCAGCCGGGCGATCAGCGCCGCCGTCCGGGCCTGGCGCAGGGCCGCCAGCGGATCGCCCGCCGCCAGGCTGCGCACGGCCATGCGCAGCGACATCCGCGCCACCTCGCCCGGGTCATGGTCGACCGGCCGCAGCATGCGCTCGGCGAGCGCGGCCAGGTGCGGCGGCAGGTCGGGCGCGGCCCCGGGCTCCGGCGTCGGCGGGGCCGCGCCGGCCGTCGCGGCGCAAGGCCCGCCGGCCACGTACGCCCGCTTGGTCCAGCCCTCCCGCTGCGCCCGCTTGCGCAGCGCCCCGACCGAAACCCCGAACCGCGCCGCCGCCGTCGGCGCGGAGAGACCGGAGAGATAGGCCGCCCGGATCAGCTCCCAGGTGGCCGGCGAGGCGGTGACATAGGTGGTGCGCGGCCTGGCTTTCATGCCCCGCAGTGTGCGCCCGCGCCGGGGGAGGGGGATAAGGCGGCGGCTGTCCCCCCGGCTTGAAGGGGCCGAATGGGGCGCAATGTCCTTGTTTGTCCCGGGAGTATGGGTCTCGGGAGTCCCGCCTTGTCGGTGGATAGAGGGGGCATGTTCCTTATCCCCTCGAGGGAGAAGGCAGCCGCGAAGCGGCCGGATGAGGGGGCTCCGCTGCGCCTGCCCCCTTCCTCTCCGCTCATCCTCGCGGAAGCGAGGACCCGGGTCTTTTGATGCAGCCTCTCATCGTGGGGATCGGCGCACACAGCGGCCACGATGCGTGCACCGGCCGTAAACCTGGGTCCTCGCTTCCGCGAGGATGAGCGGGGTTGTGGGGGGTGTTCGTGCTCCCTTCCCGCTCAGGGGAGGGACCGCTCCTTCAATCTCATGCAGGCCAGCGTGCCGGACGGTCCAGGTCCGTCCGCCGACACCGCGCGCCGCGCGGCCGCGTCGCGGCGGGCCGCAGGCCCGTCCTTGACCGACCTGGACCGCCCGGCGACCGTCTCGGCAAGAGATGAAGGGGGGTGGTGGGGGCGTAGGTCTTGTTCCCGCAGGCTCACGCAATGAGGGAGCGTGTGCGGTAGAAAACATTTGCGCGAGCCCAAGCGATCCTTCGTAGTGAAGAGATCACAGCAAGCGATTCATCGAATGCCCATCTCACTCGACAAGCTCGTTTCATCCATTGTGCCTGGAAAGACGACCCTTCTCCTCGGTGCAGGTGCATCTGCGAGCTCGGGCGCGCCAATGGGCGCGTCACTTGCACACCACCTTTGGATGGCCCTCACAGGCGATGGTCCCAAGAGCGACGACCTGATGGAGACTGCGACGGTGCTAGCCCGCCGGTATGGCAGACGAGCCGTCATTGAGGAGATTGGTGCCAAGCTACGCCCACTAAAGCCTGCTGGTGGGTTGCTTGGTCTCGTGCAGCTCGGATGGCCTGCGATTTTTTCGACCAACTTCGACGAGTTGGTCGAAAAGGCGTTTAGGCAGTCCAGTATCCCGCTCTGCACATACCGGTCGAACTACGACTTCTCAAATAAAGACGATCACTCGGGCGTAAAATTCCACAAGATTCATGGGTGCATAACTCAGGATGAATCGCTTGGGCACAAGGCGTCAATGGTATTGACGGAAGAAGACTACGAAGTGCCTGATCAATTCAGGCAAACTATGTTTGCTAATCTTTCCGCTTCATTCCTCAATGGCGATGTGTTGGTCATTGGGCAATCTTTAAGAGATCGACACCTCAACGACCTCGTAAAGAAAGTACTGGCGGCCAAACCTCAAGGTGCTCCCGGACACCTCTATGTCCTGATTTACGATGAGGACGACCTTCGTGCGCCGCTTCTCGAAGATAAGGGCGCGAGAGTTGCCTTCGGCGGGCTAGAAGATTTTGTTCACGCCGTAGCAAATGGACGTGGTGCGGTAGCCGCCCCGGTGCCTGTCGCTGCTCCGACCTCGCTCCCCCTCTCAATTGTAAGCGCAACAAGAGATGTGGCCCTGGAGGCCAGAAAAGACCCAAACGTCGTGCGGATGTTCAACGGCGGTCCGGCAGGATTCCCCGATATCAGAGCGGGTGCGACGTTTGAGCGAGCCAGATATGAAGTCGCGGCGCGCGAGATTGTCGACGGCCGATTTCTCACCGTGATCACCGGCGCAGCGGGTGTGGGGAAAACGACCTTTGCGCGGCAGCTTGTCCTATCCGCAATGGAAAATGGGTGCTCGGGTTGGGAGCACGCCGCGGACTTTGGATTTCAGTGGCGCCCCTGGCTGGCCGTTGAGGCTCAGCTACGTGCCGACGGAGCGCGTGGCATCCTCTTCGTTGATGAGTGCACG
>JAIYCQ010000004.1 GCA_027487945.1 Caulobacteraceae bacterium | reverse complement strand
GCGAACTTCATCAGCTTGATGGCGTCGAAGTTCTGGACGCCGCCGCCGACGCGCCGGGTGGTGTAGAACAGCACGTAGGGCTTGGCGCTGTAGGGGTCGCGCAGCACGCGGACGCCGGCCCGGTCGACGATCAGGTAGCCCTTGGCGAAGTCGCCGAAGGCCAGGGCGAAGGCGCCGGCCCCGACGTCGGGCATGGTCTCGATCTCGGTGACCGGATAGCCCAGCAGCGTGGCCGGAGCGCCCGGCGCGGTGGCCGGCGACCAGATGTAGTTACCGTCGGCGTCCTTGAACTTGCGGATCTGGGCCGCCGTGCGCCGGTTGAGCACAAAACGCCCGTTGGCCCGGTACTGGGCCCTGGGCGCGTAGATGAGGTCGATGATGCGGTCGACCGGGTCGGTGGCGTGGAAGCCGCCGGCCGCGCCCGACAGCACAAAGCCGATCTCGCCCCAGGCCTGCGAGGCGTCGGCGACCTTGGTGTAGCTGAGAAAGCCCTTGGGCTTGTTGGTCCCGTTGCCGGTCACGAAGGCCTCGGTCTCCTGGGCCGCGAAGGCGTCCTCGCACTCGGCGGCCAGCCATTCGTCGAGGTTGACGAAGGCGTCGTCGAGCAGGGCCTGGGTGGCCGCCGGGCTGGCGTAGAGGTCGGCCGCCGGGAATTCGAGCAGCGCCAGCACGGGCGGGTCGGTCTCGGGCCGGGCGTCGGTCTCGGCCACCCAGCCGCTCTCGATGCCCGCCGTCGACACCGGCTTGCGGAACACGCCGGCCCCGATAGTCCGCACCGTGGCGATGTCGCGCATCGGCGAGGACATCTGCAGCCGCCGCTCGATCATCCGCTCGGTCTCGGGCGGCGCGACATAGCCGCCGGCCGTGGGCACGCCCTCGCTCAGGCCCTTGGCCTCGAGGATCATCGCCGAGCTCTGGCCGGTCTTGAGGTAGCCGTCCCAAGCCTGTTTGCGCTCGTCGGCGACGAGGACGCGGCCGCCCTCGCCGACGCCCAGCGCCGGACGCCGGCCGTCGGTCAGGGCCCGGTCGAGCCGGCCCTGCGCCGCCTGCAGCGTGGCGTCGATCCGCGCCACCTTCTCCTCCAGCAGGGCGTCGCCCCGCCTGGTCTCCAGCGCGTTCAGCCGCTCGTCGTTGGCGGCCTTGAAGGCCTCGAACGCGGCCATGACGTCATGCATGGCGGCGCGCGCGGCGGGATCCGCCGCCGCGTGTTTGGTCTCTTTCATGGGGTCTCCGTTGAAGAGCCCTTCGCCCTGGAGGGGGAAGGGTTGGATGGGGGTGGAGTGGGGCGATGACTGACGCGGCGGTCGCCGGTCAGGCCGCCACCCCCACCCCTGCCCCTCCCCCCTCCAGGGGGAGGGAAATCACTGTGTCGATCCGCGCCCCGGGCAGCATCGGGAAGGTCACAACCGATACCTCCCACAGATCCACTTCGGTCAGCACGCGCAGCCGGCCGCTGTCGTCCGGCCGGGCCTTCGTGGTCCTGAAGCCGATCGACAGCCCATCCATCGCCCCGGCCCGGACCAGGGCCGCGCACAGGCGACCCTCAGGCGTCGCGTCAAGAATACGACCGCGCACAAACAGCCCGCGCCCGTCCTCGATGACCTCGTCCCAGACCCCGACCGGCCGGTCGGCGTCATGCTGGCAGAGCATCCGGACACCGCCCGCGCCGGTCTTCGCCAGCGAGGCCCCGAAGGCTCCGGCCGCGGTGACGTCGTCGTTGAGGTCGCGGGTCCAGAACAGCGAGGCGTAGCCGCTGATTTGCGTTTCCATCAAAGCTCTCCGCTCTCCAGCCGTCGTTCGAGCCGCTCCAGCGTCAGGCGCAGGCCGGCGATCTGCTCCTCGACCCGGGCCAGCCGCTCGGCCGTCGGACCCTGCCCCTCGACGCGGCGCTCCAGCTCGTCGATCCGCGCCGAGGCCCGCCCGGCCCACAGCAGCCCGCCCGCCGCCTGGATGGCGACGGTGACGATGACGGCCAGCGTGACCTGACGGTCGAGACGGAAGCGGGGGGTGGTCATTTCGATTCCTCGCTTCCTTCCCCCTGGAGGGGGGAAGGTGGCCCTGCGGAGCCGGGTCGGATGGGGGTGGAGGCGGATCGGCCTGGCGGTGCATCGAGCATCTGACCGGAGCGGCGGCGGATCGCGCCTTCGGCGCTCCGGTCCCACCCCCAACCCTGCCCTTCCCCCCTCCAGGGGAAAGGGTTCCAGAAGGATCTACCCTTCCAGCCCCGCCAGCCGTCGCCGTTCGTCCGGCGTCAGGAACGTCGCCGCCTCCAGCCGGGCCCACAGGGCGTCGCGCTCGGCCGACAGCGCCGGAACCCCATCGAGGTCGCAGGCGATGCGCACGCCGGGATGCCGCGCCGCCAGCCAGCCGGTCAGGGCCCTCGCCAGGCGCTCGGCCAGCGGCACGACAGTGTGTCGCCAGAAGGCGCCGTTGGCCTCGCGGTAGTTGGCGTAGGTGTTGTCGCCCGGGATGCCGAGCAGCTGCGGCGGCACCCCGAAGGCCAGGGCGATCTCGCGGGCGGCGGCGTGCTTGCCTTCGATAAAGTCCATCTCCGCCGGCGACAGGGACATCGGCTTCCAGTCCAGCCCGCCCTCCAGCAGCATCGGCCGGCCGGCGGCGGCGGGACCGGCGCGGGTCTCCAGCTCGGCCTTGAGACTGTCGAACTGCTCGGCGGTCAGCCGATCGCCGGCCTCGGGGTTGGAATAGACCAGCGCCCCGCTCGGCCGGGCGGCGTTGTCGAGCAGCGCCTTGTTCCAGGCGCCGGAGGCATTGTGGACGTCGATGGCGAAGGCCGCCGCTTCGAGCGGACTGGCGCCGTAGTGGTCGTCGGCCGGGTTGAACAGCTTCAGATGCAACAGGGGCAGCCAGCCGTCCGGCTCGCGGCCTATGCGCACGCTGCGCCCGGCGACGCCGTACTCATAGGCCGCGGGCCAGCCCTGGGCGCCGGGGATCACCTTCAGCCGGTCGGGGCGCAGGGCCCAGAGCTCTCCGGGCCCATCGCCCGCCGCTTCCAGATAGCCGTTGCCGCTGACCTGCAGGGCGCCGAAGAAGGCCTCCAGCAGGTCCGGCCCGCCCTGCTCGGGGTTGGGCCGGTCGAGCAGCGCCCGCAGCGGATGGTCATCGGCCCGCCTGCCGCCGGCGAAGACGGTCAGCGGCACTGACGCCGCCGCCTCGGCGATCATCCGCACGCAGCGGTAGGCCACCGGGTTCCTGGCGAAGCCCTCGCGGGCCAGGCTCTCATAGTCGCGCGGCGTCCACACGGGGCGGCCATGGCTGGTGAAGGCCACCAACGCCGCCGTCCGCGACGCCTTGGCCTCCGGCGCCGCGCGGGCGCGAAGGCGGGGAAAGAGGGGCATGAGGTTCCTTTCCCTTCTCCCCTCGCGGGAGAAGGTGGCGGCCGAAGGCCGACGGATGAGGGGGCTTTTGAGGCGTAGTAATGAGGGTGGGGCCTGCGGCTGAACGGCCGGAGAGCCCCCTCATCCGACCTGCTTCGCAGGCCACCTTCTCCCGCAAGGGGAGAAGGAAAAGGGGGTCACAACACCCGCACCCTTGGCTCCCGCCCCGCCCGGCCGAGCATCAGGTCCGTCAGGGCCCAGACCAGCGCGTCGGCGCGGTCGGGGCTTTCGCGGACGCCGCAGCCAAGGGCCATCAGCTCCTCCTCCAGCGCGGGGAAGGCGCCGCAGTGGATGACGCGCCCCTGTTCATAGAGGGCCGCCACGGGCTCGGCGCGGGCGCGCTTGCTGTAGCGGGCATGGACCATGCGCACCGGGCAGGGCGGGTCCGCACCGGCCAGCACGCTGCGCACCATGTCGCCGCCCTGGTTGCCTTCGGCGACGATGGCCGAAGCGCCCAGCGCGCGGGCGAGGTCGACCGCCTGCAGGGCCCAGCCTCGCGGCGTCAGACCCTGAACCGTCCCGTCGGCGAGGACAAAGGCGCGATCGCCCAGCCGGCCCGCCGCGACGATGCCGCAGGCGTCGCCGCCCGCCGTCGCCGGCGGATCGACGGCCACGACGACACGGTCGAGCCTCGGCGGCCGGGCGCCCCGGCAGCGGGCGAGGTCCTCGGCGCGCCACAGGGCGCCCTCGCCCTCGACGACCTGGCCATCCAGCTCCTGGGCCGCCAGGCGGGTGCCGCCGTAGAGGCCCCTGAGATGGGTCAGAAAGCCGGGCGACAGGTTGTGGGCGTTGGTCACGGTCGGCAGCCGGGACTCCACCAGCCCAGGCTCCTTCAGCAGGCTTCGAAGCGCGGCGATGGGCCGGGGCGTGGTGCTGACCAGTAATCGGGGATCCTCGCCCAGCCTCAGGCCGAAACGCAGCATGGCCAAGGTTTCGTCGGGCCGGGGCCAGGCGCAGAACTCATCGGCCCAGGCGACCTCGAACTGCGGGCCGCGCAAGCTGTCGGGGTTCTCGGCGGAGAAGCAGTAGGCCTCGGCCTGGTTCGGCCAGACGATCCGCCGCCGCACCTTCTCGAAGCGCGGCCTGAAGTTGGCGGGCGACTGCATGCGGATGCCGGAGGGCCCCTCGATCATCACCTCGCGGATCTGGTCGAAGCTGGTCCCGACCAGCGCGATGCGACGCCCGTCGAGCGCCTGCTCCACGGCCCAGCCGGCGCCGAGCCAGGTCTTGCCCGAGCCGCGTCCCCCCAGCGCCAGCCAGGTCGACCAGTCGGGACGGGGTTCATGCTGCGCGGGGTTGGCGCTCCTGCGCCAGTTTCTGTGAAAGACTTCGAGGTCGCCCGGCGTCAGGCGCGCCAGCATGTCCTGCGGGGAGCAGCTGATCCCGGAGGCTATCCAGGCTCTCAGCGATGTCCCTTTTCTTTCTCTCCATGACGTCCGGATCGTCCAATCGCTCACGCATGCCATCCTCGTTGCTTTCCGAAGGCCGCGTCGCCTCGCGCGCCGTAGCGCCCAGCTGACGAATCTTCCGCGCCGCCGTCGCCATGTTGCCGGCCATGCGGACGCGGCGGTCCCGCTCGACCGTGCTGTCCACCGGAGGCTGGGCGCGGGCGCCGCAGTGCAGGTCAAGGAGGTCCCGCTCGAGCTCCTCTGCAAAGCCGTCCAGCATCGCGGCCCCTCCCGGATTGGTCGTTGATGCCCAAACCATACGGGACCACCGCGCACGGAGGACCGAATGCGCGAAAAAGGCGCAAGCCGTTGAAACAGCTCGCGTCTTTCCGGGGCATCCGGTGGATGGACTGCGCTCTGTCCCCCTATTGGAGACCCTGCGGCGTCAGTAGGGGATGACCTCGCCGGCCGGAATCTGCGGCGCGGGGCGACGCGGGGCCGGCGGGGCGGCCGGATCGGGACGGCCGGGCTGTCCCGGGACGCCGGGCGCGGTGGGCGCGCCGGGCGCGGCGGGATCGACGGCGGTGGCCGGCACATCTCCGGCCTGGGACTCCAGCGACTCGGCGGCGCGGGCGAAGTCGCTGGCCAGCTCGCCGTAGAACGGGTTGCGGGGGTCGTCCTCGGTCTCAGGCTCCGGGTCGGGCAGCAGCCAGTCGAAGTCGCGGGCCTCCTTGCCGACATGGGCCTCCAGCATGAACCGGCGCCAGATGGTCGAGGGGATGCCGCCGCCCGCCACCCGGTTCATCGGCTTGTCGTCGTCGTTGCCGACCCAGACGCCGGCGATGTAGTCGGGCGTGAAGCCGACGAACCAGGCGTCGCGCCAGTTCTGGCTGGTGCCGGTCTTGCCCGCCGCCGGACGGCCGAACGCGGCCCGCGTGCCGGTGCCGCGCTCCATCACGCCCTTCATCATCTTCACCATCATCGAGGCGTTGGCGATGTCATACACCGGCGAACCGGCCGTCTCGGAATGGGTGTACAGCGGCTCGCCGCTGACAGTGGCGATGCTCTCGATGATGTAGGCCGGACGCCGCTGTCCGCCGAGCTGGAACACCTGGAAGCCGCCCACCAGCTCCATCAGCGTGACCTCGCGGGCGCCGAGGGTCACCGCCAGGTCCGGGCGGGGCGGAATGCTGGTGAAGCCGAAGCGACGGGCCAGCTCGCCGATGGCGTCGACCCCAACCTCCTGGCCCAGTTTGACCGCCACGGTGTTGATGGATTTGGCCAGGGCGTCGGCGATGGTCACCGTGCCGGCGTACCCGCCGCCGTAGTTCTCCGGCTCCCAGTCGCCCAGTTTCACCGGCCCGTCGATCCGGGTGTCGGTGGGCAGCACGCCCCGCTCGACGGCGGCGGCATAGACGAAGGGCTTGAAGGTCGAGCCGGGCTGGCGTCGGGCCTGGGTGGCGCGGTTGAACGGCGTCTCATCGAAGTCGGTCCCGCCGACCATGGCCCGGATGGCGCCGTCCGGCGTCATGGCCAGCAGCGCCGCCTGTTTGGCGCCGGCCTTGGCGCCGTCGGTCTTCAGCGCCTCGCGTACGAACTTGGAGCCCGCCGCCTGCAGCCGCGAATCGATGGTCAGCCGCACGATCAGGTCGGGGCTGCTCTCGCCGGCCACCTTCACCGCCTCCGCGGTGGCGTAGTCGAGGATGTAGCCGAGGTCGCCCTCGTCCTGGACCGCGCCGGGGGCGAGGACGGGGGTGTCCGCGAGCGCCGCTTCGTACTGTTCTCGGGTGATCCAGCGCTCCTCGAGCATGTTGCCGAGGATCAGGCGCTGGCGCTCGAGCGCCGCGCCCATGTTCCGGGTCAGGGCGAGGCGCGACGGCGCCTTGGGCAGGGAGGCCAGCAGCGCCGCTTCCGCGAGGGTCATCCGGGCGGCGGGCTTGCCGAAGTAGGCCCGCGAGGCGCCGTCGATGCCGTAGGTGTTGGCCCCGAAGAAGATGCGGTTGAGGTAGAGCTCCAGCACCTCGTCCTTGGTCAGGATCTTCTGCAGGCGGGTGGCCATCACCGCCTCCTGCAGCTTGCGCTTGGCGGTCTGGTCCGGGGTCAGGAACAGGCCCTTGGCGATCTGCTGGGTGATGGTCGAGCCGCCCTGCACGATCCGTCCCGCCCGCCAGTTGACCCAGGCGGCGCGGGCGATGCCGTGAAAGTCCAGCGCCCCGTGCTGGTAGAAGCGCTTGTCCTCCGCCGCCAGGAAGGCCTCGGGCACATACTCGGGCAGCTGGCTCAGCGTGATCCGCTCGCCATAGCGCGGGCCGCGCACGGCGATCTGCCGGCCGTCCTTGTCCTCGAACCGGATGCCCGGCGCCCGGTTGATCGCAAACAGCGCCTCGCGATTCGGCAGCGGCGGGACATCCGTCAGATATTTGCGCCATATGTAGATACTGCCGGCGGCGGCGGTGGTCACCCCGACCAGGAACAGGACCAGCAGCGTCATCCAGACCCAGCGCAGACGGGGCGACAGCGCCCACTCGTACAGCACGGGCCAGCGGAAGCCTGCGCCCGGCTCGCGCGGAGGACGGGGCGGCCTGGCGGGTTTGGGGCGGGTGGCGCGCCCGAAGACTTTCGGGGTTGCGGGGCGCGGCGCGGTCGTATCGCGGACAGGCCGGGCGGCCTTCGGGGCCTTCGCCGCCTTCGGCGCCCTGGCCGGACGGGCCGCGTGCCGCGCCTCGGGCGCAGCTTCAGGCTCCGGTGCCGGCTCGGGCTCCGGGGTGAACCGATAGGGCGGAAGGGACCAGTCGTCGCTCACAATGATCCAGACGCGGCTTGGGTTACGGCTACAACGGGTTTAGGACGCAAGGGTCATGCCGTGCAAACCCTTCTGGGAGACGAAGTCTCTCCGCGAGATGAATCCCGAAGAGTGGGAAAGCCTATGCGATGGCTGCGGCCTGTGCTGCCTGGTTCGCTTCGAGGATGAAGACACCGGCGAGGTCATCCCAACCAGCGTGCATTGCAAGCTGTTCGACAGCGATCTGTGCCGCTGCACCGACTACGCCAATCGCAAGAAGCACGTCCCGGACTGTATCAAACTGACCCCGGGCAACATCGAGGACCTGCTGTGGATGCCGGCCAGCTGCGCCTATCGCCGGCTGCACGAGGGCAAGACCCTGCCCGCCTGGCACCCGCTGGTCACCGGCGACCCGGAGAGCACCCACAAGGCCGGCGTCTCCATCCGCGGCCAGACCATCAACGAGGACACCCTGGCCGAGCCGGAAGACGCGCTGGACTACATGGCCTGGGAGCTGAACCTCGATCGCGGGGACGAGCCTTACGAGGCCTGACGGAGTGTCGCGCCCCGGCTTGCAGGGATGGATTGGCCTTTGAGAGTTGGCGAAAACAGGGGATAGACCCCTCCCCGTCCCCTTCCCCTCGCACGCACTGTATCCTCTGCCCATGGCCGCCCCGATCCTCGCCCTGAAAGACGTCCGGCTCGCCGACGGCGCCACCATGCTGTTCGACGGCGTGGACCTGGCCATCGAGCCGGGGGTGAAGGCGTCGCTGGTCGGGCGCAACGGGGCGGGCAAGTCGACGCTGATGAGGATTCTGACCGGCGTCATCGAGGCCGACGCCGGCGACCGCTTCATGACCCCCGGCGCGCGGATCGTCGTGGTGCCGCAGGAGCCGGTGATCGTCGGCGACACCCTGCTGGACCACGTCGAGGCCGGCGGAGCGACCCACTATGAGGCCGAGGCCGAGCTGATGGCCTTCGGCCTCGATCCCGCCAAGTCGACCAAGGGCCTCTCCGGCGGCGAGATCCGCCGCGTGGCCCTGGCCCGGGCCTTCGCCGAGCAGCCGGACGTCCTGCTGCTGGACGAGCCGACCAACCACCTGGACATCTTCGCCATCCAGACCCTGGAGGAGAAGCTGTCGGCCTGCCGGGCCGCCGCGCTGATCGTCAGCCACGACCGCGCCTTCCTCGGCCGGGTGACGCGGCGCTGCTTCTGGCTTGAAAGCCGCAAGGTCCGCCGGCTGGACCGGGGGTTCGAGCATTTTGACGAATGGTCCGAGCAGATCCTCGAGGCCGAGGCTGACGAATTCCGCCGCCTGAACAAGGCCATCGAGCGCGAGCAGCACTGGATGGCGCGCGGCGTCACCGGGCGCAGGGCCCGCAACGAGGGCCGCCGTCGCCGCCTGGTCGCGATGCGCGAGCAGAAGGCCACGGTGCTGAAGGAGGCCCGGGGCAGCCTGAGCATGGGCCTCGCGTCAGGCGACACCTCCGGCAAGCGGGTGGCCGAGGCCAAGGGCCTCAGCAAGGCCTTCGGCGAGCGGGTCATCGTCAGCGGCTTTTCCACCCGCATCCAGCGCGGCGACCGGGTCGCCCTGGTCGGTCCCAACGGGGCCGGCAAGACCACCCTGGTCAAGCTGCTGCTGGGCGACCTGAAGCCCGACGCCGGCGAGGTGAAGCTCGGCACAGGGCTGGAGGTCGCCTACATCGATCAGGCCCGCGGCGACCTGAAGGAGGGCCAGACCCTCTGGGACGTGCTGACCGACGGCGGCGGCGACCAGATCATGGTCCGCGGCATGCCCCGCCACGTCGCCGGCTACGCCAAGGAATTCCTGTTCCAGGACAAGCAGCTGCGCCAGCCCGTCTCCAGCCTGTCGGGCGGCGAGCGCAACCGCCTGCTGCTGGCCCGCGCCCTGGCCCGGCCGGCCAACCTGCTGGTGCTGGACGAGCCGACCAACGACCTCGACATGGAGACGCTGGACCTGCTCGAGGACCTGCTGGCCGACTTCGACGGCACCCTGATCCTCGTCAGCCACGACCGCGACTTCATCGATCGGCTGGCCACCTCGACGATCGCCCTGGACGGTCGCGGCAAGGTGGCGGAGACGCCGGGCGGCTGGACCGACTTCATGGGCCAGAACCCGGGCTTCTTCGAGGACCGCAATCCGGGCGGCGCCCGGGCGGTGCAGACCCCGCGCAGCGAGACGAAGAAGGCGGTCAAGCTCAGCTACAAGGACCAGCGTCGGCTCGAGGAGCTGGAGGGCCTGATCGCGACCCTGCCCGGCCAGATCGCCAGGCTGGACGCCGAGCTGGCCGACCCGAACCTGTACGCCCGCGACCGCGCCCGGTTCGACCGGACCATGAAGGCCGCAGACAAGGCCCGCGCCGACCTCGCCGCCGCCGAGGACGAATGGCTGGGCCTGGAGGAGAAGCGCGAGGCGCTGGCGGGCTGATCTACAGGACGGCGGCCGGGCTCAGCCAGACCACGCAGACGGCGAAGATCGCCAGCACGGCCATGGCGGCCCACCGGCGGCGTGAGGCCCAAAGGATCCAGCCGCCGATCGGACCGACCGCCATCGCCGCATAGAGCACCAGGAAAGTCGCCGCCGTCCGGCCATCGGCCGCCCCGGTTTCGCCGCCGTCAAGCACGCTCCGCGCCACCGGCAGGCAGCTCCACAACATCGCGGCGCCGACTATTGTCGCCGCGAACAGCAGCACTCCGACCCAATGCCCCTGAAAGGCGGGGACAAGGAAGGCCCCTCGGGCGGCGTCCATAGCGCGCCGGCGTGCGTCCTGATCGTTCCGCATGATGCGCCCTCTCGTTCCGGCGTAGCGCAAGACGGCAAGCGCATCAACGCGGCGGGCGGCCCGGTCACGCCCGCTGGGGCCGCACCATCCACCACACACCGAGCGCCAGCAGCCAGACCTGCCAGCCGATGAAGGCGATCGGCGTGACCTCGACCACCGGGAAGCCGGGAATGACGGTCGCCAGCAGCTCGCTCTGGCCAAGGACCCAGAGCGGAACCAGCGACAGCCCGACCCAGCCGAAGATCGCCGGCGCCAGCCGGCCGCGCAGGACCGCCGCAGCCAGGGCGAAGGTCCAGGCCGCCAGCAGCGTCTGCCCCAGGTGCTCGCCGAGGGCCACGCCGCCAAACTGGTTCAAGGCGCCGAACACCACCACCGCCGCGGACCGCGCCGCCGGGTCGGCGGCCGGGTCCAGCGCCGTCGCCGCCAGGCCCGGCACGACGAACGGCCACCGTAGCAGTCCGATCGCCTGGACCAGCGCCGAGCCCCCACCGGCCAGGGTCGCCCACAGCGGCCACCGGCCGCCCTGCGCCCGGACAGCCTCGGCCGTCCAGCCGGCGACCCAGAGGAATCCGGCAGCGCACAGGGCGAAGGCCAGCCAGATCAGCACCAGATCCGGCCCGCCGTCCTGAAAGGCCTTCAGCACCACCAGCGGCGGCTCGCGCAGAATGTCGTCGTAGCCAAAGCGGTCGATCAGCAGGACGTACGGCACGGTGGCCGCCAGCGGAAACAGAGCCATGGCCGCGCCGGCGAGACGGCGGGCGGCGGCGGCGGCGGGATGGGTCGCGGTCATGATTGTTTGTCCCAGTTGTGTGACATGCGTATATGTCCCATGTGTGAGACAATGTCAATTCAAGAGGATTCGCCATGCGCCGAGCCGACGCCGCGCCCGCCGTTCGCGACCGACCCGCGACCGAGCGCTCGATCATCCAGGCGGCCGCCGGGCTGCTCGCGGAAAAGGGCTTTGCAGCGTTGAACGTACAGGCCGTGGCCGAAGCCGCGGGCGTCGATCGCAAGCTGGTCTACCGGTACTTCGGCGGGGTCGAGGGTGTCGTCGAGCGGCTGGGCGCGGACGTCCACTGGACCCTTGGCAAGGCGGAAGACGCCGCCCCCGCAGGCTCCTACGGCGAGGCGGCCGCCGGGCTGGTGCTGGCCTACGGCCGCGCGCTGACAGGCGACCCGCTGATGCGTGGCCTCGTCGCCTGGGAGACCGTCGAGGACACACCCATGCTGCGCACGCTGGATGCGGCGCGCTCTGTCGCGATGCAGGCCTGGGCCGCGCAGCGACTGGAGGGCGTCCCACGCCCCGCCGGCGTCGATGTTCCGGCCATCAACGCTCTGCTGATCGCGGGCGTCCAGATGCTGGCGCTGCGCCGCGAACAACAACGCCCCTTCGCCGGCGTCGCCCTCGACGAGGCCGGCTGGGCCCGGATCGAGGCGGCGGTGGTGGCGATGACGGTGGCGGTGTTCGACGAGTCCACGCCAGATCATCCGCGATAACGCCTGCGGGTCCCGGGCGGGCGGACAGGATCGGCGGGAAGATCGGCGAGTTCCCCCACGGTGAGACCGGCGCCATCGCCGGCCTCCCGGAGCGGCTGGCCCGCAAGGTGCTATTCCCGCGCCTGTTCATCGACGTCGGGACGCTCAACCTCGACTGAAAGCGCCCAAAGAAAAAGGCGGGGTCTTGCGACCCCGCCTCCCAGGCAATCCTGTCCGGTGGCGGTGTTAGGCCGCCTTGCCGAAGGACAGGGTCTCGTAGCGACGCAGGTGATGGTCGACCGAGCCGAACAGGCCCTCGATCATCGTGGCGCGCTTGAAGTAGTGGCCGATGGCCAGTTCGTCGGTCATGCCCATGCCGCCGTGGATCTGGATGGCGCTCTGGCCCACGAACTTGCAGGCCTTGCCGATCTGGACCTTGGCGGCGGAGGCGGCCTTGGCGCGCTCGGCGTCGTCGGTGACCTTGATGGTGGCCATGTAGGTCATCGAGACCGACTGCTCGACGTTCATGAACATGTCGACCATGCGGTGCTGCAGCACCTGGAAGTTGGCGATCGCCGTGCCGAACTGCTTGCGCTGCTTGGCGTACTCCAGCGTGCCGGTGTGCAGCTGGCGCATGGCGCCGACGGCTTCGGAGCACAGGGCGGCGGTGGCCTCGTCCATGACCTTGTGCACGAGCGGCAGGGCGGCGCCCTCGGCCCCGACCAGGGCGTCAGCGCCGACCGACACGTTCTCGAAGTAGACTTCCGAGGCGCGCTGGCCGTCGACGGTCGGGTAGTCGCGGGTGGTGACGCCCTTGGCGTTCTTGTCGACGATGAACACCGAGACGCCGCTTTCTTCACGCTGGCCGCCGCCGGTGCGGGCGGTAACGATCAGGTGGGTGGCCCAGGGCGCGCCGACGACGACGGCCTTGTGGCCGTTGATCACCCAGCCCGCGCCGTCCTTCTTGGCGGTGGTCTTCAGGTCGTGCCAGGTGTAGCGGCCCTGCGGTTCGGCATAGGCGAAGGCGAAGATGGTCTCGCCGCCGATGATGCCGCCGATCAGGTCCGCCGCGCCGGCGTGGCCGCTGTGCTTCAGGAAGCCGCCGCCGATCACCACGGTGCCGAGGTAGGGCTCGACGACCAGCGCCTTGCCGAACTCTTCCATGACGATCATGTTTTCGATCGCGTCGCCGCCAAGGCCGCCCAGGTCTTCCGAGAACGGCGCGCCCAGGATGCCCAGCTCGTTGGCGAAGGCCGACCAGACCGCCGGATCACGACCAGCTTCGGAGCTGATCATCTTGCGACGCTTGTCGAAGTCGTAGTTGTCCTGGAGGTAGCTGGCGACGGTGTCGCGCAGCATCGACTGTTCTTCGGTGAAGTTGAAATCCATGGGGCGTCCCTGACGAGCGTTTCTTGGCGTGCGTGTTGTCGTTGATCGGAGAGATTAGAGGCCCAGCACCATCTTGGCGATGATGTTCCGCTGAATCTCGTTGGAGCCGCCGTAGATGGAGGTCTTCCGCGTGTTGAAGTAGGCGCCGGCGCGGCCGACGGCGTACTCCGGACCGATCCGGGCGTTGTCGCCGGCGTCGCGCAGGTAGGGCGAGCCGTAGTGGCCGGAAGCCTCCAGGGCCAGCTCGGTGAGGCGTTGCTGGATCTCGGTGCCCTTGATCTTCAGGAGCGAGGACTCCGGCCCGGGGCCCTTGCCGGCGCTTTCGGCGGCCAGGGTGCGCAGTTCGGTGAACTCCAGCGCCGTCAGGTCGATCTCCAGTTCGGCGACCTTGCGCTTGAAGGCGGCGTCCTGGATCAGCGGCGTGCCGTCGTCGCTCAGTTCGGCGGCGGCCATCTCGCGGATCTTCTCGACGCCGCGCTTGGAGCGGGCGACGCCGGCGATGCCGCTACGCTCGTGGGCGAGCAGGAACTTGGCGCATGTCCAGCCCTTGTTCTCCTCGAAGACGCGGTTCTCGACCGGCACCTTGACGTTCTCAAGCCAGACTTCGTTGACCTCGTGACCGCCTTCCAGGGTGGTGATCCGGCGGACCTCGATGCCCGGGCTCTTCATGTCGATGAGCAGGAAGGAGATGCCCTCCTGGATCTTGGCGGTCGGATCGGTGCGGACCAGGAAGAAGCCCCAGTCAGCATGCTGGGCCAGGGTCGTCCAGGTCTTCTGACCGTTGACCAGGTAGTATTCCTTGCCGTCGTCGCCGGTGAAGCGCTCTGCCTTGGTCTTGAGGCTGGCCAGGTCGGAGCCGGCGCCCGGCTCGCTGTAGCCCTGACACCACCACTCCTCGCCGTGGTAGATCTTCGGCAGGAAGCGTTCCTTCTGCTCCTTGGTGCCGAAGGTGTAGATCACCGGGGCGACCATCACGACGCCGAACGGCAGGACAGGCAGCGCGTCGGCGCGGGCCAGTTCCTCGGAGAAGATATACTTCTGGGTCGAGGTCCAGTTGGTGCCGCCCAGGGCTTCCGGCCACGACGGCGCGACCCAGCCCTTCTTGGCCAGGACCTTGTGCCAGGACAGGTAGTCGTCCTTGGTCAGGTCGTCGCCCTCGTCCTGCTTGCCCCGCAGTTGTTCGGGATAGTTCTGCTCGATGAAGGCGCGGACTTCCGCGCGGAACGCGTTGTCTTCGGCGGAGAATTCGAGGTTCATTTAGGGCTCCCGGCGCGGCCTCTGAAGGGGCCGTTCAAAGTCGGCGCGACCATAGCGACCGAACAGTTGTTTGGAAAGATGACGCGAGCGTCAACGTAAAGCTGGGCGTCGCTTCGGCAAGGGCCCCGGCCAAAAAAGAACGCCCCGTCCCGAAGGACGAGGCGTCAAGGCTACTGGGTGCTCGATCAGTAGTGTCGGTCGTCCGGTCGGTGATGGATCAGGCGACCAGCGCGGCGCAGGCGCCGGCCAGTTCGGCCGCGATCTCGGCCTTGCCGCCCTCGCCGGCAGAGCGGGCGGTGCGGGCGGCGGCGGCCTTGGCGGCCATAGCCCGGTCGACGACGAATTCGGCCCGGCCGCGCTTGTTGGCCTTGACCAGGGCGTTGAATTTCTCGGCCTCGGCTTCGTCGCCGGCCAGACCAGCGCAGCGCGCGGCCTTCATGAACTGTGCGTCGCTCAGGCGCCCTTCGGCGGCGAAGGCGGCGGGGGCGGCGAGGCCGGACACGGCGGTCGCGGCGATAACGGCGGCGGTGATCATACGCATTGGGTCGCTCCATCTCCCTGATTGGGGCGAGGCCAAGATGCTGCGCGATGTCTGTATTCGCAAATTAAATGACTGACATGATTCAACAATTACCTGCCTGTAATGTCTTACAGAACTGTAATGTCCTTATCGAATTCATGACGGAAACATGTAATTCCGGTAATGCTTGAATCCGCCCGCGCAGGTCGCGATGCTGACGCATGATCCAGACCTCCCCGACCGGCGAGACGGGCCTGCGCATGGACGCGGCGGCGCTCAACGCCTTCCTGGCCCGGGCCTTCCCGGAGGCGGAAGCCGCGGCGCTGCCCCGCGTGACCGTCGCGGCGCCCGGGCGGGTGGCGCTGAGCCAGGCCACCTCGAGCCGCAATCTGCGGCCCGGCGGCGTCATCTCCGGGCCGACCCTTATGACCATGGCCGACACGGCGGCCTATGCCCTGATCCTCGCCCATATCGGCGAGGTGGCCATGGCGGTGACCACCAGCCTGACCATCCACTTCCTGCGCCCCTGCAGGCCGGGCGAGCTGCAGGCCGAGGCGACGTTGCTGCGGCTGGGCCGACGGATCGGGACCTGTGACGTACTGATGTGGACCGAAAACCGCGACCGTGCCGCCGCCAAGGCGACGGTCGCCTATGCCATTCCGGAAAGCGCCCCGCGATGAGCCTGCCTGCCGCACCGCCCCCCGGACCGCCGAAGGCGATCGTCACTCCCTGTATCAAGGTCTGTATCGTCGACGCCGAAAGCAGCCTTTGCCTCGGCTGCTACCGCACCCTGATGGAAATCGCCGGCTGGGCCCGCCTGCCGGAGGACGAGCGCACCCGTCTGATGGCCGAGCTGCCGGGCCGGCAGTCACAGATCCGGCCGGAGAAGCTGGGGCTCTGACCTTCCCTCCCCTTCATGGGGAGGGTGGTCCGGCGGAGACGGACCGGGTGGGGGATGGCGAGGCCAATCGTGAGACGTCGTGACGGGCGCCCGTTCACGCGTTGCAAACCCGTCGCCCCTACTCTGCCCGGCGAAGGGGCGTTGCGCGCCCTCCGGCAGAGCCAGAAGGCGGAGTATCAGTCATGATCAGGGTGCTGGCGATCGGATGTATTGCGGCGCTGTCGGCCATCGGGGCGGCGCGCATGATCGCCAGCCTGGACGACAGCGCGCGGGCCGCTACGCCCGTGCTGCGCGCCGAGGCGGCGGTGAGCGCGCCGGCCATCCCGTCCGTCACCGCCCAGGTCACCAAGAGCGCCGACGGCCACTACTGGGCCGAGGCCATGGTCGACGGCAAGGTGGTCCGCTTCCTTGTCGACACCGGCGCCACCGCCGTGGCCCTGACCGCCGACGACGCGCGCCGCCTGGGCTACAACCCGGCCGGGCTCGACTACCGTCACGACGTCATCACCGCCGAAGGCAGGGTCAAGGCCGCCGCCGTGCAGCTGCGCTCGATCTCCATCGCCGGCGCCCGGGTCGAGAATGTCGACGCCCTGATCCTGGAGCGCGGCCTGCACACCTCGCTGCTGGGCATGAGCTATCTGGGCAAGCTGCAGTCGTTCGAGGCGACGCGGACCTCGCTGATCCTGAAGCCCTAGGCCGCGTCGCGCCGGCGCTCGAAGGCCTCGCGCACCGCCGCCAGCGCCGTGTCGACCACCTCGAGGCCCGCGCCGGGCCTGTTGCCCTCGACCGTCAGCACGCGCCGCCAGGCCCGCCCGCCGGGCATGCCGTGGAACAGGCCCAGCATGTGCCGGGTCATCGAGGCCAGCCGCCAGCCCTCGGTGAGGCGGGCCGACAGGTAGGACTTGTACGTCTCCACCGCCGCGAACGGGTCGACGTCGGTGGTCGCTTCGCCGAACAGCCGCCGGTCGACCTGCCCCAGCAGGGCAGGCTCGTGATAGGCGGCGCGGCCCAGCATCACGCCGTCGACGCCGCCGGCGATCTGGGCCTGCGCGGCGTCGAGGTCCGGCATGCCGCCGTTGAGGATGATGGTCAACTCGGGCCGCTCGCGCTTGAGCCGCTGGACCAGCGGATAGTCGAGCGGCGGGATGTCGCGGTTTTCCTTCGGCGACAGGCCCTGCAGCCAGGCCTTGCGGGCGTGGACGATGAAGGTGCTCACCCCGGCCTTCGCCGACAGGTCGACGAGCTCGAACAGGCTCTGTTCCGGGTCCTGGTCGTCCACGCCGATGCGGCACTTCACGGTCACCGGAACCTTCACCGCCGCGATCATCGCCGCCATGCAGTCGGCGACCAGCGCCGGCTCGCGCATCAGACAGGCGCCGAAGCGGCCGCTCTGCACCCGGTCGGACGGGCAGCCGACGTTGAGGTTGATCTCGTCGTAGCCGAGGTCCTCGCCGATCCTGGCCGAGGCGGCCAGATCCGCCGGCTCCGACCCGCCCAGCTGCAGCGCCACCGGATGCTCGACCGCGTCATAGCCCAGCAGCCGCTGGCGATCCCCGTGGATCACCGCCCCGGTGGTGACCATCTCGGTATAGAGCAGCGCCCGGCGCGTCAGGACCCGGTGGAACGCACGGCAATGCCGGTCGGTCCAGTCCATCATCGGCGCGACGGAGAAGGTGTGGGGCGGGCGGGTCATGTCGGTCCCGCCCATACATAAAAAACGCCGCCCGGGACAGGCGCCCTACCCCTTCCGCAGGACGCCCGACCCCAGCACCGGGATCACGAATCCGATGGTCAGCAGGGTGTTGGACACCGCGTTGAGCCCGAAGCCGGTCATGATCGAGACGGCGTTGTCGATCACGCACCAGACCACCACGGCGACCAGGATCCTGCGCCACAGGACCGGCCCCACCGTCTCGGCGCCCTTGATTGCGGCCATGAGGGTCAGCATCCAGCCGATGGTCAGGGCGCCCTGCAGGGCGAGGGCGAACCGCATCACCGGCAGATCCAGCATATCGGCCGTCGCCGGGTCGCCGCTCACCATCGCCAGCACCACTCGCGCCGGACCTTCGGCGCCCGGAACCCCCGCCAGCCACAGCACGAGGCCGAACAGCAGCGCCGCGCCGAACCAGGCCCGCATCCAGATCTTCCAAATACCGGTCATTCCACCCTCCAGGCATCACAGTGAGACGCCGCACGGTGGTCGAGGGACATAGGCGTCGCAATTACCTTGGGGGTCATGGACAGGATCGGGCGGCGCTGCGACGCTGACGGCCATGAGCGCGTCCGACACCCTCGACCGCCCGGAGACGGGCCCTTTCGCCGCCGCCCTGCGTCGGGCCCGGACAGCCCGCCGGATGAGCCAGCTGGACCTTGCCCTGACCTGCGACGTCTCGGCCAGGCACCTGTCCTTTCTCGAGTCCGGGCGCGCCCGGCCGAGCCGCGAGATGGTGCTGCAGCTGGCCCACGGCCTGTTGTTGCCGCTGGGGTCGCAGAACGCGCTGCTGCAGGCGGCCGGCTTCGCCCCGGTGTTTCCCGCCTCGCCGCTGGACTCGGCGGCGCTGGGACCGTTCCGCGCCGTGCTCGACGAGATGATCGCCCGGCATTCCCCCTACCCCGCCCTGCTCTGCGACCGGCACTGGACGATACTCGACGCCAACCCGACGGCCCGGGCGCTGCTGACGCCCCTGCACGACGGCGTCGGGCCGATGAACGTGGTCCGGATGCTGACCGACAGCCCGCTGGCGCCGGTGGCCATCGCCAACTACCCCGAGGTGCTGGCCGAGATGGCCGCCCGCATCCAGCTCGAGGCGCTCGAGGCCGGCGACGACGCGGTCCTGCACGACCTGATGGAGGCCCTGCAGGCGGCCGCCATCCTCCATCCGTACCGGACGTCGACCCTGCAACGCCGACCTCTGGCGCCGGTGGTGTTAAGAGCGCCGGGGCAGGACCTGAGCTTCCTCTCGACGATCGCCCAGTTCGGCACCAGCGAGGACGTCACCATCCGCGACCTGCGGCTCGAGCTGCTGTTTCCGGCCGACGACGAGACGCGCGCGGCCATGGTCGCGATGGGCGCCGCCCTGTCAGGCTAGCGGCATTTTCCAACGGTCGATTTCAGCGTCTCATTGATCTCGGCGAAGCGACTCACATGGACGCCGGCCATCGGATACCGGGCGGGCGACTTCGCGGGCCTGTACTGCTTGAAGAAATTCAAGGCGTCCTTGGCCTCGCCGCACAGCTTGTCCCCGCCGCTCGGGGTGAAGTCCTTCTGGAAGGTGGCCAGCGCCCAGCAGGTCTGGCGGAAGCCCTGGGTCCACATCTCCGGCCCGAACAGGCCGCCAGAGCCGATCTGGTCCCGCAGCTGGGCGCAGGCGGCGTTCACCCCGGCCATCCTGGCCTTCATGGTCGCGCGGAAGGCGCCCATGTCGGACATATCGGTGGCGTTGTAGGTGGCGACGAAGTCCATCTGGTCCCAGGCGGCGATCACCGCACCGGCGTTGGCCTCCAGCGCCGTCCAGTCCGCGTCCTTTGGCGGATAGGCCGCCGCGCTCCCGGCCGTCGCCGTCAGCGCCGCCGCCGCCATCACGCCCGCCAGTCGTCGCGGCTTTCTCATCAAGGTCATGATCCCAAGCCCCGTATCGTCAGCAACAAGTTCACCTGCCGGGCGCCACAGCCGAATGATCTGAAAGGGGGGCGGCATGGTACAAATCCCATCAATTCCGGCCAGGAGAGGCTGCCGAGTTGACAGCAGCACGATCGACGCTGTTTCCGGCCGCGCCGCGATCGCCATTGCTCTTTGCCCATCGAACGGACTTGGCATTTAATCCGCGATCGTATCAAATACGATAGAGTATGAAACGGGGTGAGACATGGCCGGCGGCAAGGGCGCGCCCAAGGGCGACAAGCGGCAGCGAACGCGCGCGGCCCTGATCGAGGCGGCGGCCGGGGTCATCGCCGAGAAGGGCTTCGACCGCGCCTCCCTCGAAGAGATCTGCGCCCGGGCCGGCATGACCCGCGGCGCCTTCCACGGCAACTTCAGCAGCCGCGAGGAGCTGTTCCTGGCCGTGGTCGACAGCCAGCTTCGCCCGGTCAGCGCCGACTTCCGACCCGGCGAGTCGTTCCGCACCCAGATGCGGATCCTCGGCCTGGCCGTGGCGGCGGAGGCCCGTCGCCGGGCGCCGATGGCGGCGGGGGCGGCGGCCTTCCAACTCTATCTTCTGACCAACGCCAAGGCCAAGGCCCGCACCGCGCTGCAGCAGGCCTCCGGCTACCAGGCCATGGCTGAGGGCTTCACCCGCCTGCTGCCGCCCGGTGAGATGCCGATGCCGGCCGGCCAGTTTGTGATCGTGCTCGACGCCCTGATCACCGGCCTGATGTTCGTCAGCTACCAGTCGCCCGGCCTGCTGAAGGACGAGGACTTCGTCGCCGCCTTCGAGGCCCTGGCCGGCCCGGCCCCGAAACCGGCCCCCTGGATCGGCGGCCAGACCTTCACCCTGCCGCGTTAGGGGAACAGGAAGCATCGGGACAGCTACCGTCCAGCGACGGCAGCAGTCCCCGGATTGACACCCGCGTTTGGCGAGCGTACCTCGCCTGCACCATCGGTCCGTACGGACCTGTTTCCGCGAGCCCTCGAACCATGACCGTCGCCACCTTCATTGACTGCCGGACGCTTCCGTCCGCCGTTGATGGCGGTCGTTGCGCCGACCCTGCTCGCGAGGAACAAGCCGCCTAGAACCGTCCGCGGGTTCAAGGCCTTCCGACCCTCCCGAGCCTGATGCTCCGGAGGGTTTTTCATTTCCACCTCCCCGCATCGGGCCCGGACCCTTTGAAAGTCCGATCGATGATCGACGAGATGAACCCTTCCGCCGCCCTGGACGCGGCCCCCGCCCCCGGCACGGAGTATCGCGCGCGCCGCGACCGCTTCATCGTGGAGGCGCGCGAACTGCTGACCCTGTCCGGCCCGCTGATCTTCACCCAGCTGGCCCAGATGGCGGTCCTGGCCACGGACGTGGTGCTGCTGGGCCGGCTGTCGACCCAGGCGCTGGCCGCCGCGGCCATCGGCAACACCGTCTACTATTTCTGCTGGCTGATCGGCAGCGGCCCGGCGTCAGCCGTCTCGCCGATGATCGCCCAGATGATCGGGGCCCGGCCGAAGGAGAAGGCGGGCGTGCGCCACGTCGTCCGTATGGGCCTGTGGAGCGCCATCCTGCTGTCGATCCCGCTGATGCCGATCCTGCTGGCCAGCCGCTGGATCCTCGACCACCTGGGCCAGGATCCGATGCTGGCGCAGGGCGCAGGGCAGTTCACCGCCATGCTCTGCCTCGGCCTGCCCTTCTCGTTCGGCTTCCAGGTGCTGCGCAACTTCGCCACGGCTCTCAACCGGCCGAACGCCGCCCTGTGGGTCATGCTGTCGTCGATCCTGATCAACGGCGTGCTGGCCTGGGCGCTGATCTTCGGCGAGCTGGGACTGCCCAGGCTCGGCCTGGTCGGGGCGGGCCTGGCGACCTCGCTGTCGGCGGTCTGGTCCTTCCTGGCCATGGTGGTCGTGGTCTGGATGACGCCGACGTTGCGGGCGTTCCGCATCCTGCGGCGCTTTCACCGGCCGGTGATCCGCAAGCTGCGCGAGATCATGGTGCTGGGCATCCCGATCGGGGTCACCATCCTGTTCGAGGCCATGCTGTTCAACGCCATGACCCTGGTGGTGGGCACCTTCGGGGGCGCGCCGCTGGCCGCGCACCAGGTCGCGCTCAACTTCGCCTCGGTGACCTTCATGATCCCGCTGGGGGTGGCCATGGCCGCGACGGTGCGGGTCGGACGGTTCGCCGGGGCGGGCGATCGCGAGGGGGCGCGGCGGGCCGGGTTCACCGCCATGGTGGTCGGAGCCGGGCTGATCAGTCTGTTCGGGGTGCTGATGTTCCTGAACGGCGAGTGGATCGCCGGCCTCTACATCGCCGGCCGGGACGCGCAGAGCCTGGAGGTCATCGCCCTGGCGGCGCTGTTCCTGAAGGTGGCGGCGGCGTTCCAGCTTGTCGACGCCCTGCAGGTGGTCGGGGCCATGGCGCTGCGGGGGCTGAAGGACGCCCGGATGCCGATGCTGCTGGCCGGCGGCGCCTACTGGCTGGCTGGGGCGCCGGTCTGCATCCTGCTGGGGGTCCACTTCGGGATGGAGGGCCTGGGCGTGTGGATCGGCCTGGCCTTCGGCCTGGCGGTGGCGGCGACGGCGATGTGCCTGCGCTTCCACATGCTTACGCGGAAGACCCTTCCGCTTTAACGGGGGTGTCCCCCTGGCCATCCATCCAGGGGGACAGCATCCGGGCCAGCGCCTCGAGGCAGGCCTCGATCTCGACGCCCTGTTCCTTGCGCGCCAGGGCGAAGATCACCTCGTTGATCGCCCCCATGACCAGGACGGACAGCGGCCGCGCCGACTCCGCCGAGAGGTTGTCGCGGCCGGCGAGATTGCGCAGTCCCCGGGCGACGGTGGCCAGCCCCAGCTGGGCGTCGACCTTGCGCCATTCGGCGTCGCCCAGCACGGTCGGGCCGTCGACCAGGACGATCCGCTGGTAGTCGGGCCGGGCTCCGAACTGCATCGAGGCGCGGCAGCCGGCAAGGAAGGCGTCCAACGGCGCCCCGTCCCGCGAGACGGCGCGGACATGGGCGTCCAACTCCGACTCCAGGGCCACGAACACCTCGCGGAACAGCGCCGCCTTGGTCGGAAAGTGGTGAAACAGCGCCCCTTCGCTGACCCCGGCGTCGCGCGCGATCCGGGCGGTGGAGGCCGCGGCATAGCCGTCCGCCGCGAAGGCCGCCCGGGCCGCCGCCGCGATCGCTTCGCGCGTGAGGGCGGCGTCCGAGGCGGACCGGCGCGGCATGGCGGACTCCTTTCGACGCTGGACAGCGTCAACACCGACAGGCTACTTACCGAGCGCCACAATGTAAACGCAGCCGGATCCCGGGGGATGCGATCCGCGCCGCCCTGTGCCAGACCGCCCCAAGGACCGGAGCCTATGGCCCGCAACCGTCAGTATCTTTGTCTGTTCTACGGGCTGATCGCCACGGTCGCCTTCATCGCGGTCTGGGTCGAGGTCCTCGGGCATTTCGGCTCCGTGGCCGGCGTCTCCGACTTCGCCGCCGCCGTGGTCCGCTTCATCACCGACACCCAGGCCAACCGGGCCTCGCGAACCGTGACGATCGAGGTGTTGCTGCTGTCGCTGGCGGCCATGACCTTCATGGTCCTCGAGGCGCGGCGGCTCGGCATCCGGTTTGTCTGGGCCTATGTCGCCCTGGGTTTCGTGCTCGCGATCAGCGTCACCCTGCCGCTGTTCCTGATCGCCCGGGAACGTCATCTCGCCTGGCAGGAAGGCGGAGCCCCCGCCCCTGTGGCGACATCGGACGGCCTGGCCATCGCCGCCCTGTCGGTGGTGGTCGTGGCGTTGAGTGGCTGCGTGATCGGCGGTTGAAGCGGATGAACGGGAGGTGAGCAGCCCGGTTCAGATTGGGCTCAAGGGGTGCGGCGCATAACCCCTCCAACGACGGCGTTCACGGGATTGTCCGGTGGGGCCGCCGCCCAGGAGAGCCTCCATGAAGAAGCTTCTGACCGCGGCCATCGCCCTCAGCGTGCTGGCCGGCGCCGGCGCCGCCAGCGCCCAGTCCTACGGCCGTCCGCAGGACCGCGACGATCGCGACGCCCCCCGTGCGGAACAACGCTACGACCGCTACGACCGCTACGACCGGCGCGAAGTCCGCGATGATCGTCGTGACGACCGCCGCGACGTGCGGGAGGATCGCCGCGACGACCGCTACGACCGGCGGGACGATCGCCGTGAGAGCCGCTACGAGCGCCGCGCCGAGCGTCGCTACGACGGCGGCCGCTACTATCACCCGCGCGGCTACTACGCCCGTGACTGGCGCCGGGGCGAGCGTCTGCCCGCCGCCTACCGTGGCCGCGCCTACGCCGTCGACTACCGGGCCTACCACCTGGCGGCCCCGCCCCGCGGCTATGAATACCGCCGCGTCG
Source organism: Caulobacteraceae bacterium (assembly GCA_027487945.1). Lineage (GTDB taxonomy): Bacteria > Pseudomonadota > Alphaproteobacteria > Caulobacterales > Caulobacteraceae > Caulobacter. Next base: position 42,849 of record JAIYCQ010000004.1, on the reverse strand, counting down.
GTGACGACGTGGTCCTGACCGCGATCGCGACCGGCGTCATCGCGTCGGTCCTCTTCGGCCTGTTCCAGTAGCCCCCCACGGAACACACAGGCCGTACGGCGCGCCCCCGGAGACTCCCGCTCCGGGGGCGCTGCCGTATCTGGACGAGACCAGACCTGGACCTCAGCGAAGACTTCAAGGTCAGCGATTCAACCCGATACGGGTACTTCCTGGGCGTCTGCTTGTATCTGGCAGCAGATGAACCGCCTGATCTCCCCGAAATCGTCGGAATGTTTGCAGCCCATTAGTACTGATGCGCGAAAAGCGCTGGAGGACGTAGAACGAGGGCGCCGGGGATGCAACGCGCACAGGGCAGGAACGACCGATTCTGGCCGCTGGCCACGCTGGCCATCATCCTCCTCGGGGCGCTTTGCGGTCTGATCTACAGCGTCGCCCTGCACTTCGACACCGTAGCCCGCGAGCGCGAGGAAGCCATCGTCGCCAACGGTCTTGACGGCGTCGTGTCCGAGGTCGGTCGTCGGGTGATCCCCCAGGCGATCTGGGACGATGCGGTGCGCCATCTGGACAATGACTTCGACGCCGGCTGGGCGCGCGAGAACATCGGCGCGTTCCTGACGGCGACGGCGGACTTTGACGCGATCTTCGTCATCGACGCCGCCGACCGCCCTCGCTTTGCCTCAACGGAGTCGGCGGGGAGCGTCGTCGAGGCCTATGGTCCCTATGCCGCCGCCGCCGCGCCGCTGGTGACCGTGGTGCGGGCGCGTGAGGCGACCCGGGCGGCGGCCGTCGACACCCTGACCGACTATATCCAGGTCAGCACCTTCGCCAGCGTGAACGAGCGCATCGTCATCCTGTCGGCGACGCTGGTTCAGCCCGACTTCGGCCACGCCAGACTGTCGGAGGGGCGCGCTCCGATCCTCGTGACCGCCCTGCCCGTCGATGAGGCCTTCATCGAGGGGATTGGCCGCCGCTTCCTCCTGCGCGGCCTGCATGTCCACAACGGGGACTCTCGGCCGGAGATCGACCAGGCCCACGTTACGCTTCCGTCCGTCGTCGGCGAATCGGTCGCCACCATCGACTGGAACCCGCAGACCCCCGGCAGCGACCTGATCGGCAGGGTCGGCATTCCACTCGTCGGCGCGCTGTCCGCCCTGACGCTTCTCGCCCTCCTGCTCGACCGCCGCGCAAGCGCGATGGCGCAGGGACTCGTCGCCAGCGAGGCGCGCGCAACGCAGCTGGCCTACTTCGATACCCTGACGGGCCTGCCGAACCGGATGCGACTGCTGGAGCGCCTCGACCAGGCGCTGGAGCATCTGCGGCGCGATCCGAACGCCACCTTCGCCGTGTTGAGCATCGACCTGAGGCGGTTCAAGGCCTTCAGCGACCACTACGGCCACCATATGTGCGACCAGCTCATCCGGGAGGTGGGGCGTCGGCTGGCGCTTCAGGTCAGGGCGGTGGACACCTGCGCGCGCATCGGACCGGACGAGTTCGCAATCGTGCAACCCAACGCCGGCGCCAGCCAGGCCGCTGCGTTCGCCAGCCGCCTCCTCGAGGTGATGCAGGGCGCCTTTGACCTCGACATCAGCGAGGCCTTCTTCGACGTTTCGATCGGCATCACGGTCGTGACCGACGGCGCGATGGACGCCGGCGAAGCGCTGCGGCAGGCCGACCTTGCCCTGAGCCGCACCCGGGCGAACAACCTGGGCAGCGCCTACGGGTTCTTCGAGATCGAGATGGACGCCGCCGTGAAGACCCGCCGGGCTCTGGAGGCTGATCTGCGTGCGGCGCTCGCGAAGGGCGAACTGGAGATGGTCTACCAGCCCCAGGTCAAGGCCAAGGGCGTGATGACCGGCGTCGAGGCCTTGGTCCGCTGGCGCCATCCGCAGCGCGGCTTCATCTCCCCGGCCTACTTCGTTGCGATGGCCGAGGAATGCGGGCTGATCGGCGAACTCGGCCTGTTCACCCTGGCGCGCGCGTTCGAGGACAGCCGTCGCTGGAAGGGCATCAAGGTCGCGGTGAACGTCTCGGCGATCCAGCTGCGGACTCCGGGTTTCGTGACGACCGTCTCGGCGCTGGTGAAGAAACTGCGGGTCGACCCGCGTCGCTTCGAGCTGGAGATCACCGAAAGCCTGCTTCTGGGCGACGATCCCGACACCCACGCCACGCTTCAGCGCCTGCGCGAACTCGGCTTCAGCCTGGCGCTGGACGACTTCGGCACCGGCTACTCGAACCTGAGCTATCTCAAGCAGTTTCCGATCAGCAAGATCAAGATCGACCAGTCCTTCGTCGCCAACCTCGGCAGCGACGAGGCCGCCGACGCCATGGTCAGCGCCATCATCCGCCTCGCCCGGGCGCTGGGCCTTTCGGTTCTCGCCGAAGGGGTCGAGACCGAGGACCAGCGCCGGCGGCTGGCCGCCGCGGGCTGCACCGAGATCCAGGGCTATCTCTACAGCCAACCGCTGCCGGCGGCCGGGATCGACTCCCTGCGCCAGGCTGCGGCGGACCGGCACAGCACGCTTCGCCTGACCCCGGCCGCCGCTGCCTGACAGGCCTTGCGCCGCCCCGCGCGCAGGGACTCACAGCGCCGCCTGCCCAACCGACGAGGCGTCGGCAGGCTGGTCGGCCTTCTTCCGGGTCACCCTGCCGCCGCCTGTCGATATCCTCTACAAGGCGTGCAACTTCGTCGGCGCGGTCGCGGTCGCCACGCTGCTCGCGGGTCTCGGCCCGCTGATGCTGGCGGCCAGGTCCCGTCTGGAATGCCGCTTCGCCGGCGAACGCGCCGTCAGTGATCTTCGGGCTGGTTCATGACGCTGATCGTAGACTCCGTCGCCAAGGCTTTCGGCCGCTTTCCGGCCCTCGGCGGCGTGTCGCTGCAGGCCCGGGAGGGCGAGTTCCTGGCGCTGCTCGGGCCGTCCGGCTCAGGCAAGACCACCCTGCTGCGCATCCTGGCCGGACTGGAGACCCCCGACGCCGGCGCCATCAGCTTCAACGGCGAGGACCTGCTGGCCCTGTCGGCCCGCGAGCGGCGCATCGGCATGGTCTTCCAGCACTACGCCCTGTTCCGCCATATGACGGTGGCGAAGAACATCGCCTTCGGCCTCAGCGTGCGACCGCGCGCCACCCGGCCGTCGAAGGCGCAGGTCGCCGCCCGGGTCGCCGATCTGCTGCGGCTGGTGCAGCTGGAGGGCCTGGAGGACCGCTACCCGGCCCAGCTGTCCGGCGGCCAGCGCCAGCGCGTCGCCCTGGCCCGCGCCCTGGCCATCGAGCCGCGCATGCTGCTGCTGGACGAGCCGTTCGGCGCGCTGGACGCAAAGGTGCGCCGCGAACTGCGCCGTTGGCTGCGCAAGGTCCACGACGAGACCGGCGTCACAACCATCTTCGTCACCCATGACCAGGAGGAGGCGCTGGACCTCGCCGACCGGGTGGCCATTCTCAAGGACGGCGCCCTCGTCCAGGTCGGCGCGCCGCAGGCGGTCTATGACGACCCGGCGGACGCCTTCGTGTTCGACTTCCTGGGCGGCGCGGTACGGCTGCCCGGACAGGTCGAGGCCGGCCGGCTGACGCTCGGAGACTGGTCCGGGCACGCGCCCGCCGGTGCGCCGCAGGGCGCGGTCCAGGCCTTCTTCCGCCAGGATCAGGCCGCCCTGAACGGTCCGGACGGCGAAGGCTTCACCGCCGTGGTCACCGGCCTGGTCCAGCGCGGCCCGGCGGTGCGCATCGATCTCGAGGCGCTGGGCCAGACGATCGAGCTGCTGCTGTCGCCGGCGGAAGTCCCCGCCCTCGCCGCCCCCGGCCGCGCCGTGCGGGTGGCGCCGAAGGCGGTGCGGGTGTTTGCCCCCTAGTCCTCCAGGCTCAGCAGGGAGGCGTTGCCGCCGGCGCTGGTGGTGTCGACCGACAGGGTCCGCTCGACGGCGAACCGCGCCAGGTAGTGCGGGCCGCCGGCCTTAGGGCCCGTGCCGCTGAGGCCTTCGCCGCCGAACGGCTGCACCCCGACCACGGCGCCGATCATCGAGCGGTTGACGTAGAGGTTGCCCACCTTCGCCTTGCTGCGGACGATGTCGGCGGCCTCGCCGATGCGGCTGTGCAGCCCCATGGTCAGGCCGTAGCCGGAGGCGTTGATCCGGTCGACCAGCGAGTCCAGCTCTCCGGCCTTCCAGGTCGCGACATGCAGCACCGGGCCGAACACCTCGCGGGTCAGATCCTCGACCCGGTCCAGACGGATGATGGTAGGGGCGACGAAGGTCCCGTTCGCGCAGGCGGCCGGCAGCGGCAGCTGGTGCAGGACCTTCGCGCGATGCGCCTCGATGTGAGCGTTCAGGCCGGACTGCGCGGCGGCGTCGATCACCGGGCCGATGTCGGTGGCCGGATCACCGGGATCGCCGAGGGTCAGCTCGGCCATGGCGCCGGTCAGCATCTCCAGGACCTTCCCGGCGATGTCCTCCTGCAGGCAGAGCAGCCGCAGGGCCGAGCAGCGCTGGCCGGCGCTCTGGAAGGCCGACACGATCACGTCGTTGACCACCTGCTCGGGCAGGGCGGTGGAGTCGACGATCATGGCGTTCAGGCCGCCGGTCTCGGCGATCAGCGGCACGAGCGGGCGACGGTCGTCCTCCAGCAGGGTGCGGGCGATCTTCCGCGCCGTGCCGGTCGAGCCGGTGAAGACCACCCCCATGACGCGGATGTCGGCGGTCAGGGCCTGGCCGACCTGCGGGCCGCCGGGAACCATGGCCAGCACATCGGCGGGCAGGCCGGCCTCGAGCAGCAGCCGGGCGGCCGCGTCCGCGATCAGCGGCGTCTGCGGGGCCGGCTTGGCGACCACGGCGTTGCCGGCGACCAGGGCGGCCGTCACCTGGCCCAGGAAGATGGCCAGCGGGAAGTTCCACGGGCTGATGGCGGCGACGACGCCCCGGCCGGTCAGGACCAGCTCGTTGCGCTCACCGGTCGGCCCGGGCAGGGCCACGGGGACGAAGGTCTCGCGCGCCCGGGCGGCGTAGTAGCGGCAGAAGTCGACCGCTTCGCGCACCTCGGCCAGGGCGTCGGGGATCGACTTGCCGGCCTCGCGCACGCACAGCGCCATCAGCTGGACGTGGTCGCGCTCCATCAGGTCGGCCATACGGTCCAGGACGGCGGCGCGCTGGACGACCGGCGTGGCGGCCCAGGCGCCCTGGGCCCTGTGGGCCAGGGCGATGGCGCGGTCGACGTCGGCGACGGAGGCCTCGACCACCTGCCCGACCACGCGGCGCGTGTCGGCCGGATCGGTCACCGGCTTGCCGGCGCCGGTCACGGCCTTGCCGCCGATCAGCGGCGCGGCCTTGTGCGACTTGCTCCACACCTTGGCCATGCCGGCGATGAGGCCGTCGAGGATGGCGCGGTCGGTCAGGTCGAGGCCGGCGGAGTTGACGCGTTCGGGGGCGTAGAGGGCCATGGGGGACGGGATCCTGCTGTGCGGCTGGAGGCCGGCGGCCTCGACGATGGCGACGGGGTCGGCGAGCAGCTCGTCGTCGGAGACGCTGTCGTCGGCGATCTGGTGGACGAAGCTGGTGTTGGCCCCGTTCTCGAGCAGGCGGCGCACGAGATAGGCGAGCAGGTCGCGGTAGCCGCCGACCGGGGCATAGACCCGCGCCGCCACACCCTGCTCGGCGATCAGCCGCTCATAGAGGCCCGCGCCCATGCCGTGGAGGCGCTGGAACTCGAAGTCCGTGCGCGACCCGGCCCACTCCAGGATCGTCGCCACCGTCAGGGCGTTGTGGGTGGCGAAGGCCGGATAGATGCCGGGCGAGGCCAGCATGGCCTTCGCGCAGGCCAGGAACGACACGTCGGTCGCCGCCTTGCGGGTGAAGACCGGATAGTCGGCCAGGCCGCGTTCCTGGCCGCGCTTGATCTCGCTGTCCCAGTAGGCGCCCTTGACCAGCCGCACGGTGATGCGCCGGCCGGTGGCCAGGCCCAGGGCGTTGACCCAGGCGATCACCGCCGGGGCGCGACGCTGATAGGCCTGCACCGCAATGCCGAGGCCGTCCCAGCCGGTCAGGTCCGGGTCGGCGGCGACGGCGGCGATGATGTCGAGGCTCATCTCCAGCCGCTCGGCCTCCTCGGCGTCGATGGTCAGGCCGATGCCGTGCAGCTTCGCGAGCCGGGCCAGGCGCAGGGTGCGCTCGACCAGCTCGGGCACGGCGCGGGCGTCCTTGGCCGTCTCGTAGCGCGGGTGGATGGCCGACAGCTTCACGGAGATGCTGTCGCGGGCGTGCGTATCGCCCTTGCCGCCTTCCGACCGGCCGATCACCTCGATGGCGTCGATATAGGCCTTCAGATAGCGGTCGGCGTCGGCGGCGGTCTTCGCGGCCTCGCCCAGCATGTCGAAGCTGTGCCGGAAGGCGGCCGACCCGCGGCGGTCGGCGCGCTTCAGCGCCTCCTCGATGGTGCGGCCCAGCACGAAGGCCTCGCCCATCATCTGCATGGCGGCGGCCACGGCCTTGAGGATGGCCGGCTCGCCCAGCCGCCCGACCAGCTTCTTGAGCGCCCCGGCCTCGTCGTCCATCAGGCCGCGCGCCAGGATCAGGCCCAGGGTGGCGGAGTTGACCAGCACCGAGTCCGACGCGCCCTGGTGCGCCTTCCAGTCGGCCCGGCCCAGCTTGTCCCGCACCAGGTCGGCGGCGGTCAGCGGGTCGGGGACCCGCAGATAGGCCTCGGCCAGCGACAGCAGGGCGACGCCCTCGTCGGTGGTCAGGCTGTATTCCTGCAGGAACTGCTCGACCCAGCCCTCGGTCCCGGCCTTGCGCAGGTCGGCCAGCAGGCGCCGGGCCTGGGCCTCGACCCGCGCCCGCTCGGCCGCATCGAGCCGGGCGTCCGGGATCAGGGCGGCCAGCCGCACGGGCTCGGGCGCGCGGTAGAGCGGCGCGATGGCGGCGCGGGCCGCGACGAGGGGCGAGGGCTTGCGCATGGCGGGCGGCGACCGTGTTGGCGAAGGGGGCTGAAGATACGCCGGTTATGCCCGCAAATGTGGCGAATGTGCTTGGTATCTTCGCGCATCAACCGTAGCTTTCCACGCATGAGTCCGACACCGCCGAATAATCTTCATACGCTGGACGAGACCGACCGCCGCCTCCTGCGCGTGCTGCAGGCCGACGGCCGGATCACCAACCAGGACCTGGCCGCCGCCGTGGGCCTGTCCCCCGCCGCCTGCCACGACCGCTTCCGCCGCCTGCGCGAGCGCGGCTTCATCACCGGCTTCGTCGCCCTGCTCGACCCGGAGAAGATCGACCGCGCCCTGATGATCTTCGTCGAGATCCAGCTCGACCGCACGACCGGCGAAACCTTCGACCGCTTCGCCGCCACGGTGCGGCGGACCCCGGAGATCCTGGAGTGCCACATGGTGGCGGGAGGGTTCGACTACCTGATCAAGGCCCGGGTCTCGGACATGGCGGCGTACCGGGCGTTCCTCGGCGAGACCCTGGTGAACCTGCCGGGCGTGCGCGAGACGCGGACCTATGCGGTGCTGGAGGAGGTGAAGAATACGGTGGTGATGGGGGTGTGAAGGGGTTCCGTGCGGCGCCGCCCCCCCTTCCCTCCGCCGCCGCCGCGCGCTTTCCTCACCGCTCCAAACGGGAGGACGGGATGGACAGGCGGGAGGCGATGGCGGCGGCGATCCGTGAGCGGCTGGACCGCTATGGCGCGGTGATCGACGAGGCGGACCGGGCGCTGGCCACGGACCAGGCGCTGGAGATCATCGCCGCCGTGCTGTGGCTGAACGGCTGCCGCGCGGGCAGCGCCGCGCAGGTCTATGCGCTCGACAGCCTGGCCGGGGCGCTGGGCAGGCCGCTACTGACGAGGCTGGACGGGCTGAGCGCCGCCGCCGGGAGCGAGGCGGACGCGACCGGGCCTCAGCCTGACGGCGTCGAGGGGTCCGGGGCGCGGGAGTAGAGGCCCTGCCGCTTGAGCGAGTCGCAGGTCTCGCCCGGATAGAAGTTGGCCTTGGCCAGACCGCCGGTGATGCACCAGCGGCGGGTGATGTCATTGCAGACCTGGAGGCTGCTGACCGTGTGAATACAGGCGCCCGTCTCTTCAGGATCCTCCTCGTCGGAGCGGATCCGGATCACGCCGGCCCCGCCCGAGGCGCGCGACAGGGCGTTGAAGGCCTTGATCTCCGGCGGCGGCGGCGTCGCGGCCGAGGAGACCGATCCGCCCGCCAGCAGACCGGCCGCCAGCATCGCTACAAGAAGCTTCTTCGTCATGTCACCCCCCCGGGTTTTTCTGCTCTTGCGAACCAGCGGGCGAGCCGCACGGTCCGGGCACAGAGCAAAGGGGGCCACAGGACAGCCGATCCGTCAACCGCCGGGTCGGCGCGCCCCCGACCGGGCCTCGAGCGACTTCATCCAGGCGATGATGTCGGCGATCTCGCCGGGGGCGTACTCGTACTCGGGCATGGCCGGGTGCCCCGAGAGGATGCCCTCGGCCAGGGCCTCCTCGAGGGACTCCAGCGGGTATTTGTCATGCAGGGTCCGGAACGGCGGGGCCGGGCGGAAGTCGCTGTCGCCGGTCGCCTCGACCGCGTGGCAGCCGCCGCAGTCGCGCTGGACCAGGGCGTGGCCGCGCTCGGCCGAGGGAACCGGCGCCGGGGCGACGACGGGCGGGGCCTCGGGCGGCGGCTCATGCCGGGTCATGCCGAGGGCGGCGACCACGGCGACAGCCAGCATGACGGCGGGGGGCAGGCGGCGCATGACGGAACTCCGGTCGTTGCCGTGAATCATGCGCGCTCGCGGCCGTGCGGGAAAGCGGAACCTGTAGCCGAAGCGGGTGGCGGCAGCCTGGGGCCGGCCCCTACTTCCCCCAGTCGCGCACGAAGCGGTCGAGCAACCGCACGCCGAAGCCCGCCGAGCCGGCCGGTTTCCAGTCGCTCGGGCCGCCATAGGCGACGCCGGCGATGTCGAGGTGGGCCCAGGGGATGTCGCGGCTGATGAACTCGCCGACGAAATGGGCGCCGGTGCCGGCGCCCGGGCCGTCGCCGCTGTTCTTGATGTCGGCGATGGTCGAGCTGGTGTCCTTGGCGTAGCTGGGGTGCAGCGGCAGGCGCCAGAGGTCCTCGCCGGTGGCGGCGCCGGCGGCGGTCAGACGCGCGGCCAGATCGTCATGGCGGCTGAACAGCCCGGCGTAGTCGTCGCCCAGCGCCCCGCCGACCGCGCCGGTCAGGGTGGCGATGTCGACCACGACGGCGGGCTTGAGCATGCGCTCGGACCAGACCAGGGCGTCGGACAGCACCAGCCGGCCCTCGGCGTCGGTGTTGATCACCTCAATGGTCTTGCCGTTCATGGCGGTCAACACGTCGCCGGGGCGGATGGCGCCGCCATCGGGCATGTTCTCGGCCAGGGCGGCGACGGCGACGACGTCGACCGGGGCGGCCGACTTCGACAGCGACAGCACCGTGGCGACGACATTGGCCGCGCCCGACATGTCCATCTTCATGTTGCCCATGTTGGCGCCCGGCTTGATCGAGATCCCGCCGCTGTCGAAGGTAATGCCCTTGCCGACCAGCACCACCGGCCCGCCGGCCGGGGCGCCGGCGCCCTTGTAGCGCACGACCAGAAGCCGCGGCGGCCGGACCGAGCCGGCGCCGACGCCGGTCAGGGCGCCCATGCCCAGCTTCTTCATGGCCGGCACGTCCAGCACCTCGATGCTGACGCCCGCCACCCCGGCGAAGGCGGCGCGGGTGCGCTCCACGAAGCTCTCGGGATAGATGACGTTGGCCGGCTCGTTGGAGAGGTCGCGGGCCCACTCCATGGCCTCGACCAGCGGCAGGCCCCGGCCCCTATACAGGCCGGTCGCCGCCTCGGCGGCGGTGACCACGACGGTGAGCGGGGCCGGCGTCGTCGCCGACCGGTCGGTGCTGTAGAGGTCGGAGCGGTACTCGCCGAGACCAAAGCCGGTGGCCAGTTCGGCGGCGGCGGCGGCGTCCATGTCCGGGGCCAGCACGGTCACCGCTCCGGTCTCGCCGGCCAAGGCGCGGCCGATGACGGCGCCGGCCATCTGGACGTCGGCGGCGGCGGGCTTTTCGCCCAGCCCGAGCAGGACGATCTGGTCGAACTCACCGACGCCGCGCAGCACCAGGGTCCTGCGGGCGCCATAGCTGAAGCCGGCGGCGGTGGCGGCGCGGGCGATGGCGGCGCGCTGCTCGGCCGGCAGACCGGCGGCCCGGGCGGCGGCCTGATCGGGGCTCGAGGCCGGGATGACCAGCAGCCCGCCGGGCGCGGGGGCGGTGGCCGCGAAGCTGACCGCGCGGCGCGGCGTGGCCGCGACCCGGGCCGGCGACGGCTTGACCACGGCGGGCGTCGCGGCGGGCGCGGCGAAGGCCGGCGCCGCGGCGGTCGAGAAGGCGGCCAGCACGGCGAGGCCGGCGGCGCTGGAGCGGAACAGGATCACGTCAGTCTCCGGATTCGGACGGTTTGGCGGCACTATCTCGTCCGCCCCCCCGCCCAGGGCAAGCGCAGGCCGGGGTTCATGGCCGGGATTTAACCTTTCGCCGCACCCGTGCGTTGTCATTTGAACGCCGCTCAGATCGGCGCCATGCTCTCGCGACAACAAGGAAACGCCTGATGCTTCGTCCCTCCGCCGCCGCGCTCGCCGCGCTGTCGCTCGCCGCCTGCAACGGGGCCGCTGAACTGCCCAGCGAAGCGACCTACGGCGCCTCGCCCACCCTGACCGCCCCCGACCCCAACGGACCGATCCCGATGATCAATCCGGCCAAGGCCGTCGGCTGGCCGGCCGGCGGCAAGCCGACGGCGCCGGCCGGCATGACGGTGACCCGCTTCGCCGAGGGCCTGGACCACCCGCGCTGGCTCTACCGGCTGCCCAATGGCGACGTGCTGGTGGCCGAGAGCAACAGCCCCGCGCGCGAGGAAAAGGGTCTGACCGCCTGGGTGGCGAAGATGATGATGAAGCGGGCCGGCGCCGGGGTGCCGAGCGCCAACCGCATCACCCTGCTGCGCGACGCCGACGGCGACGGCCTGGCCGAGGTGAAGACTCCGCTGCTGACCGGCCTCAACTCGCCGTTCGGCATGGCCCTGGTCGGGGAGTGGCTTTACGTGGCCAACACCGACGCGGTGCGGCGCTGGCGCTATGTCCCGGGCGGTCCGGCGCCCACCGGCCCCGGCGAGAAGGTCGCCGACCTGCCGGCTGAGGCGCCCAACGGCCACTGGACCAAGGGCCTGCTGGCCAGCCCGGACGGAAGCAAGCTCTACATCTCCGTCGGCTCGCACTCGAACCTGGCCGAGGGCGGCATCGAGAAGGAGAAGAACCGGGCCGGCATCCTGGAACTCGACCTCGCCACAGGCGCGATGCGGCAGTTCGCCGGCGGCCTGCGCAACCCGGTCGGCATGGACTGGGAGCCGGTGACCGGCGCCCTGTGGACCGCCGTCAACGAGCGCGACATGCTCGGCCACGACCTGGTCCCCGACTACATGACCAGCGTGAAGGACGGCGGCTTCTACGGCTGGCCCTACAGCTACTTCGGTCAGAACGTCGACGTTCGCATGCAGCCGCAGAACCCTGACCTGGTGGCGAAGGCGATCGTTCCCGACTACGCCCTGGGCGCCCACACCGCCTCGCTGGGCCTGACCTTCTATCCGGTCGGCGGGTCGCTGGGCGCGGCCTACGGCGGCGGGGCCTTCGTCGGCCAGCACGGCTCCTGGAACCGCAAGCCGGTCAGCGGCTACAAGGTGGTCTTCGTGCCCTTCACCGCCGGCAAGCCGAGCGGCAAGGCCCAGGACTTCCTCACCGGCTTCCTCGACGCCAAGGGCCAGGCGCTCGGAAGGCCGGTCGGCGTGATCCCCGACAGCAAGGGCGCGCTGCTCGTGGCCGACGACGTGGGCAACATCATCTGGCGGGTGAGCCGGTAGTCCTCTCCCCCTTGGGAGAGGGGGACGAAGAAAAGCGCCCTCCCCGTTTCCGGAGAGGGCGCTTCGTCGTTCAAACCGTCTGAAACGCCCTAGAGCGCTTCGACGATCGTCACGTTGGCGAGACCGCCGCCTTCGCACATGGTCTGCAGGCCGTAGCGCTTGCCATTCTTGCGCAGGGCGTGGACCAGGGTGCTCATCAGCTTGGTGCCCGAGCCGCCCAGCGGGTGGCCGAGCGCGATGGCGCCGCCGTTGACGTTCAGCTTGGACGGATCGGCGTCGTTGCCCTGCAGCCAGGCCAGCGGCACCGGGGCGAAGGCTTCGTTCACTTCGTACAGGTCGATCTCGTTGATCGACATGCCGGCGCGCTTCAGCGCCTTCTGGGTCGCGAAGACCGGCTCTTCCAGCATGACGACGGGGTCGCCGGCGGTGACGGTCATGTGGTGGATGCGGGCCAGCGGCTCGACGCCCAGGGCCTTGAGGCCGCGCTCGTTGACCACCATGACGCCCGAGGCGCCGTCGCAGATCTGGCTGGAGGTCGCCGCGGTGACCGCGCCGCCTTCGACAAGAAGCTTCACGCCCTTGATGCCGTCGAGGCTGGCGTCGAAGCGGATGCCCTCGTCGATCGCGTGGATTTCCTTGGTGCCGTCGGCAAGCGTGATCTCGACCGCGATGATCTCGCCGTCAAAGGCGCCGGCCTTGGTCGCCGCGATGGCCTTCTGGTGGCTGGAGAAGCCGAACTCGTCGAGCATGTCCTTGGTGAAGCCGTACTTCTTGGCGATCATCTCGGCGCCGGCGAACTGGCTGAACTGGATGCCGGGGTAACGGGCCTGGATCTGCGGGCTCATGTAGGTGCCCATGCCCGCCTTGGCGGCCAGGACCGAGGGGCTGCCCATCGGCACGCGGCTCATGCTCTCGACGCCGGCGGCGATGACCACGTCCATCTGGCCGCTCATCACGGTGGCGGCGGCGAAGTGCAGCGCCTGCTGCGACGAACCGCACTGACGGTCGACGCTGGTGGCCGGCACGCTTTCCGGCAGGCCCGAGGCCAGCACGGCGTTGCGGGCGATGTTGACGGCCTGTTCGCCGCCCTGGCCCACGCAGCCCATGATCACGTCCTCGATCAGGGCCGGGTCGGCCTTGGTCTGGGCGACCAGCGACTTCAGCACTTCACCGGCCAGATCGGCGGGGTGCCAGCCGGCCAGACGGCTGCCCTTGCGGCCACCGGCGGTACGTCCCGCCGCTACGATATAGGCTTCGCCCATGGGGTCTCTCCCTGAGAGGTTTTCGTTTACGTTCGCGGCAATCTACTCATACGAACGTGCGCGTCGAGTATGACGTGGCGTCAGGCCCGGGCTCGCGCAAGAGGGCAGCTAGAGCGCCCGGTCGCCCGCGGGCGTCGCGTGGCCGACCTCCTCGGTGGGCGCATCCGTATGCACACGGCGATAGCCGCCGCGCAGGTAGACCAGCGGTTCGTGGTCGGCGTCGTGGAAGACGCGCATGATCTTGCCGACGAACACCCGGTGATCGCCGGCGTCGAAGCTGTGGTGCGTTGCACACTCGAAGTTGGCCATGCAGCCGGTCAGGACGGGCACGCCGCTGTCCCAGTGTTCGACGCCCAGGCCGGCGAAGCGGTCGATGTCCTTGCGGGTGAACTGCCGGGCCACGTCCTGCTGGTCGGCATGCAGCACATTGACCACGAACCGGCCGGTCGCGGTCAGCGCCGGCAGGCAGGAGGCGGTCAGGCCGATCGACACCAGCGCCAGCGGCGGGTCCAGCGAGATCGAGGTGAAACTGTTGGCGGTGAAGCCGACCGGACGGTCGCCATCCAGCGTCGTCACCACGGTGACGCCGGTCGTGAAACAGCCGAAGGCGTCACGAAGCGCGCGGGCGTCGCCGGCCGGATCGCCGCCGGGAACGAAGGTGTGCTGACCGCTCATTCCCCCTATCTGGATCGCGAGGGGTCCGGGGGCAAGCGCTGTCAGGCGGTGCGGCCGTAGAAGTTCAGCCGGAACGGCCCCCACCAGAAGGTCTTGCCCAGACCCCGGGCGGCGCGGTCCAGGGCGGCGGCGCGGTCGGGACGCCCCAGCGCCCATTTGGCCAGGGCGACGGGGCCGAAGACGGCGGTCTGGGCCAGGCCGACGAGCATCCACTTGATGACGCCGGGAATGTCGCGCGGCGTCGACGACCAGCAGTGCTCGGTCGGACCCTGACCGTAGCCGAAGGCGCGGGCCAGGGTGTAGCGCAGGGTCAGGCGGGCCGGGACCGGGTCCTCCCAGACCCAGGCGCCCGGCGCCCAGGCGAAGCGCGCGCCCGATGCCTGGAGATTGCCGAACAGCAGGTCGTCCTCGCCGCCGATCTGGTTGCGCTCGACCGCGAACGGCTGATGGGCCGGCAGGGCGGCGCGGCGGATCAGGCTGTTGCCGCAGCCGTAGAAGTGACCGATCAGCCCCTCGGCGCTGTCGTCCAGCCGCGAGAAGAAGCGCTCGAAATAGGCCCTGTGTTCGGTGACGCTCTCGGGCGCGCGGGCGTGCACCGGGCCAAAGACCACGTCGGCCCCGGCGGCCGCCTGCACAGCCAGCAGCGCGGCGAGCCAATTCGCCGGCGCCTCCTGGTCGTCATCAAGGAAGGCGATGAAGGCGCCGCGCGCCACCGTCAGGGCGGTGTTGCGGACATTGGCGACGCCGGCGGCGGGCTCATGGACATAGGCGACGGGGAACGGCGCGGCGTCCGTCGCGGCCTCGACCGCATCGCGAGCCGACGGGACCTGGTCGTTGTCGGCCACCACCAGTTCGACCGCGGCCGGATCGACCCCGGTCTGCGCCAGCGCCGAAGCCATGGCCGCGGCCAGGCCGGCCGGCCTGCGCTGCGTGGGGATGACGATGGAGACGGCGGGGATCATGGCGTCGGAGTGTGCAGGACGGGCGCGAAGGCAGGGTTAACCGCCCTGCGTCCTTCGACACGCGCTCTTCGCGCGCCGCTCAGGATGACGTGGGTGCGTAGCTTTCAGAATACGTCATCCTGAGCAGCCGCAACGCGGCGTGTCGAAGGACGCACAGCCTCTCAGCCGAACGTGGCCGCCAGGATCCGCTCCAGCCACCGGGCATCGACCTCGTCGAACGCCGCGGGCTGATCACTGTCCACATCCAGCACCGCGAGCAGCGCCCCGTCCGGCCCGAACACCGGGACGACGAGCTCGCTCTGCGAGCGGCCGTCGCAGGCGATGTGGCCGGGGAAGGCGTGGACGTCGGGGACCAGCTGGGTCTCGCCCGTCGCCGCCGCCGCGCCGCAGACGCCGCGGCCGAAGGCGATGCGCAGGCAGCCGAGCGTACCCTGGTAGGGACCGACGACCAGTTCACGCTCCCGCTCCGGATCGACGACGTAGAAGCCGGTCCAGAAGTAGTGGTCGAAACTGGCGGCCAGCATGGAAGCCACCGTGGCCATCCGCGCGGTCAGGTTCGGCTCGCCATCGAGCACGGAGGCGATCTCGGCCGCGACCTCGGCATAGCGGGCTTCGCGGTCGGCGGAGAGGGTCAGATCATTGAAGGCTTCGGCCATGGGAGGCGATATAGGCCGCCCGGCCCGGCCCTGCTAGCGTCGGCGGAAATCCCCGGGCGGAGCGCGCGCATGGCCTTCTGGCTGCTGAAATCGGAACCCGACGTCTTCGGCTGGGACGACCTGGTCGCCACCGGCGAGACGGGCGAACCCTGGACCGGGGTGCGCAACCACGCCGCCAAGCTGAATCTGATGGCCATGAAGCGCGGCGACCGCTGCTTTTTCTACCACTCCCAGGCCGGCAAGGAGATCGTCGGCGTGGCCGAGGTGATCCGCGAACACTACCCCGACCCGACCGACGAGAGCGCCCGCTTCGTCTGCGTCGACATCAAGGCGGGCCAGCCCCTTCCCCGCCCCTTCAGCCTGGCCCGGGCCAAGGCCGATCCGGCGCTGGCCGCAATGTCGCTGGTCACCTCGTTCCGGCTGTCCGTGCAGCCGGTGACGGATGCGGAGTGGGCGCACGTATGCGCGGCGGCGGGGCTGTAGGCGCCTCAGTCCACGGCCTTCGAATCCGTCCACCAGAGGATGGACACTGCCTTGCCGTCCTTCGAGGTCGAGCAGGCGTAGCGGGTCGAGCGCCAGTCGCGGCAGGCCTCGACGACCACGCCGGTGAAGGCGATCCGGCCGACGCTGTCGCCGTAGCGCTCGACCAGACGCTGCAGCCGGTCGTCCTTGATCAGGGTGTAGACGCAGGCCTCGGGCGCATCGCAGTCGACGACCAGATAATCGCCCAACTCGTTCATGTACTCGCCGACGAAGGCGCGCGGGTCCTCTCGCGCGAGGCCGGGCGATGGCGCGGCGACCAGGGCGGCGCAGAAGAGCGCCCGCGGTATGGTGTTTGGCACGCCGGCCTCCCCTTCGGTCGCGGTCCTTGACGGAACTACACCCGTGTGGACCGGGGCGGGTCAAGGCCCGCGCCGGCGGAGAGGGCCTCTCCCGCGCTCGCGGAAGAGGCCCCGCCGAAGACTACTTCACCAGTTCGAAGGTGGCCGAGACGTCGATGCGGACCTTCATCTCGCCGGCCTCGACCGGGGTGGACTCGGCCTTGTCCATACGGGCCATGGCGTACATCGGCATCGGCTGCGGCGGGCTGTAGCCGCCGCCCTCGCTGAGGGTCACCAGCCGGGCGACGCGATAGCCCATGGCCTTGGCGTAGAGTTCGGCGCGGCGTTGCAGCGCCTTGGCCGCCTCGAGCCGGGCGGCGTCCTCGGCCGCCGAACTGTCCTGCAGGCCGAAGCTGATGCCGCCCACATTGGTGGCGCCGGCGTTGACGGTGGCGTCGACCGCCTGGCCCAGCTTCGTCAGGTCGCGGACGACCACCGTGACGGTGTTGGACGCCTGGTAGCCGGACAGACGCGGGGGCTGGTTCTCGACATAGACGTACTGAGGATTGAGGCTCAGGCCGCTGGTCTGGATGTCGCGGTCGGCGATGCCGCCCTTCTTCAGGGCCGCGATGACCTGGTTCATCTTCACCGCGTTCAGGCGCATGGCCTCGGCGGCGGTCGGGGCCTCGGTGGTGACGCCGAGGCTGATCGTCGCCTGGTCGGGACGCTGGCGGACCTCGCCGAAGGCCGAGAGGCTGATGGTGGTGGCGCGGAAGACCGTGTCGGCGGCGCTGGCCGGGGCGGTCTGCGCAGCGGCGACGCCGGTCATTCCGACGGTCCCCGCGACGAGCAGGGCCGAGACGGCGGCGGCGCGGAAGAGGGCTTTCATGACGTGTTCTCCAGTGCGGGGCTCGAACGTCCCCGTCGCGATCTGTGTGGCGCCTCCGACATGAACCGCACCTTTAAGGCGCGTTGGCGGCGCGTCAGGGAGGCCCCCGGCAGAAAGTTGGTAGGCCCGGAGGGACTCGAACCCCCAACCAGACCGTTATGAGCGGTCGGCTCTAACCATTGAGCTACGGGCCCCCGAGGGGTCCCCGCCGGTTAGCATGCGGCGGGGCGGACAAAAAGCGCGACGGGCTATATCCCGCCCTTCGCCAGGGCGGCTTCCAGCCGGATGGCGATCTCGCGGCCAGGCAGGACGCCGGGGCCTTCCATCACGGCGGCGTAGGCGAGGTCGCCTGGCCTGGAGGCCGGGGTCTTCGGAACCGGGCCGGTCGCCCAGGCGACGCGGTTCTCGCCCTCCGGCCCGCTGTCGCAGCTGATGGTGCGCACGTCGCCGGCGGCGGCCAGCCTGGCCAGGGCGTCGGCGGTCAGGGTGGCGGCCGGATCGGTGCAGGCCGGCAGCACCCGGCTGCAGTTGGCGTAGGTGCCATAGCGATAGACGACCTTGCCCGAGCCCGTCTCGACCAGCAGCACGCAGGTGTTGGGGTCGCCGACGGCGGCGCTGACGGCGGCGTCGAGCTGGTTGACGTCGGTTCCTGCCGGCGCCTGGTTGCAGGCGGCCAGCAGGGCGAGGGCGGGAAGGCTGATCAGGAGGGCGCGGCTCATCTCTCGAGCATGCCCCGCATGCCCGCCGCGCTCAACCAGCATCGGCGAAAGATCAGGCGGCGCGCTTGGGCAGGTTGCCGTCGTCGAGCAGAACCACGGCCGGATTGTAGTTGCGGGCCTCTTCCGCCGGCATCTGGCAGTAGGTCACGACGATAACCTTGTCGCCCTTCTGGACCAGCCGGGCGGCGGCGCCGTTGACGCCGATCACCTTCGACCCGCGCGGGGCCTCGATGGCATAGGTGGTGAAGCGGGCGCCGTTGGTGATGTTGAGCACATCGACCTGCTCGTGCGGCAGGATGCCGGACGCGTCGAGCAGATCGCGGTCGATCGCGATCGAGCCTTCATAGTCGAGGTCGGCCTGGGTCACCGTGGCGCGGTGCAGCTTGGCCTTCATCATGGTCAGCAGCATCGGGTTACTACCTGCAATCGTCGGAGTGATCGCGGCGCCGCACAAACAAAGGCCGCCCTTGGGAGGCAGCGCATATAGCCCCTGCCGGATGACGTTTCAATCGCACCGCAACATGCGGAACGATCAGTTTGTTGGCCGCGACGCTTTACGCGCACGTCAACCTTCTGAAATCGTTGGCAAAGATCGCAGCGGCGCGAATGATCACTTTTCGCGGCCGACCAGCTCCTCCAGCCGCCAGGGCGGGAAGCGCCGCGTTTTCGGGGCGCTGTAGAGGCAGACGGCGTTGCCGGTCGGGTCGCGCAGCCAGGCCTCGCGCCACAGCCAGCGCTGGTCGACAGGGTCGCTGTCGAAGGTCAGGCCGGCGGCCTTGAGCCGGGCCACCGTGGCGTCGAGGTCGTCCTCCTCGAAGTAGACGCTGGTCTGCCGCACCCCGGTCGCCTCGGGATCGTGGTGCAGCGAGAAGGTCGCCGGCTCGCCGCCGTCGGCGTCGGGGCATTCGAAGCGAACGTAGTGGTCGGCGCGGACGATCAGACGCAGGCCAAGGGTCTCGTAGAAGGTCGTCGAGGCGGCGAGATCGCGGGCGGAGGCAGTGACCTGATTCAGACGCATGGCCCTAGGTAGGCGCCGATCAGGCCGCCGCTAGAGGGCGGTCTTCAGGAAATCAGTCATCTCGGCAAGCAACGGCGCCTTGCCGCGCAGGGGCCGGGAGAGGGCCAGCACCGTGTCGGCGTGGTTGAGGCCCGCATAGTGACGCTCCTCCACACGCCCGCCCGCCTGGCGCAGGGCCTCGGCAAGCCTGCGGGTGTTGCGCGGGAACACGGTGGTGTCGGCGTCGCCGGTGGCGAGAAAGGCGGCCGGCGCGCCGGCGACAGCGAACCGGGTCGGCTGGGTGCCCTCCAGGTCCTGCGCCTCGCCGAAGGTGCGGCGGGTCACCGGCCCGTCCAGCGGCAGGAAGTCGTAGGGACCCGACAGGCCGGCGAAGGCGCGGATCGGGCTCCCCGCCACGCCGGCCCTGCCCAGCCAGCGCCGGTCGAGAGCCAGCATGGCGGCGTTGTAGGCGCCGGCCGAATGGCCGACCAGCACGACGCGGGACGGATCGCCGCCGTAGCGGGCGATGCTGTCGACCGTCCAGCGGGCGGCGGCGGCGCAGTCCTCGAGGAAGTCCGGAAAGCGGACCTCCGGCCAGAGGCGATAGTCGGGCACTACGGTGACGAAGCCCTGGGCGGCCAGCGCCCGGCCGACCCATCCGTAATCCTCGCGTCGGCCCGAGTCCCAGGAGCCGCCGTAGAAGAACATGGCCACCGGCGCCGTGCCGCTGACCGGCGGCGCGTAGACGTCGAGCCGCCGCCGCTCGCCCTCGCCATAGGCGACGCCGCGGGCTTCCCGGCGGGCGGCGTCCTTGGGCGCCAGGGTGGCGAACAGGCTGAGCGGCGAGCAGGCCGAAGCCAGGCTCGCCGCCAGGGCGGTCAATCCGATCCGTCGGGTCATCATGCGTCGCAAGCTAAGGCGACGGGCGGCCGACGCAACCCCGCCGCGTCGCCGCCCCCTGCCGTCACCGTCCCTCGACCAGCTTGCCGATCGCGTCGAGGTAGGCCGCGAAGGCCGTCCGCCCGGTATCGGTCAGGGTCAGGGTGGTCAGCGGCTTGCGGTTGACGAAGGCCTTTTCCACCCGGACGAAGCCGGCGTCCTCGAGCTTGCGCAGGTGGGCCGAGAGGTTCCCGTCCGTGGCCTGCAGCCGGGTCTTGAGGGTGTTGAAGTCGGCGGATCCGGCGCCGGAGAGGTAGGCCATGACGCCCAGCCGGACCCGGCCGTGGATCACGTCGTCGATATGGTCGATGTCGAAGCCTTCCATGACGCGGCTTCCTCTCACACGATGTCCGTCGGTTCCTGACGCATCAGGATCCAGCCGGGAAGGACCGCCAGCAGCAGCAGGCATCCGGCATAGCCGAGCATCTGCGCCGAGGCGCCGCTCAGGAATCCCATGCCCACGGCCGCGGCGAACGAGGCGAGCGCCACGACATTGATCCAGGCCTTGCCGGTCATGGCGTAGGCCACCGACCAGGCCGCGCCGTAGACGGCGAAGATGATCACCGGGAAGATGTTCATCACCTCGAAGTTCCCGGTCCGGTAGGCGAAGGCCATCATCCCCAGCCACATGGCGAAGATGGCGAAGCCGACCCCGGACCAGGCCGCCCCGGTGGCCTTGTTGACGCCCGAGCTGTAGCCCGGCTGCGACTTCGCGCGCCGCAGGATCAGGGTGCAGGCCACGCCGAACACCGCCCCGGCGCCCAGCCAGTTGACCAGATAGGCCCAGTCGGGAACCTGGAGGACGCCGGTGTTGATCATCCAGTGACCGACCGAGCCGGCCCCGAAGATGAGCCCTGCAGCCACCATCACCCCGCCAAAGAGCAGCGGGGTCGTGCTGCCCTCGCGGGCCAGGGCCTTCATGAAGGCGATGTCGTCCTTCAGCGTCTGCATCTTGTCGTCGGTCATCTCGGCCCTCCCGGCCCTCGTGATTGCGATGACCCGGATCTACGCAGTTTACTTTGCATTGTAAAGTGCTTTTCCGTGGACGTCCGCAAGGGCGCCGGGGCCCGATGGCGTCATCAGGGAGCCCCGCCATGTCCGACACGCCGATTCTGCACCACTTCGACGCCTCGCCTTTCTCCGAGAAGGTGCGGCTGCTGTTCGGGCTCAAGGGCCTGTCCTGGCGGTCGGTGGAGATCCCCAGCCTGATGCCCAAGCCGGACTATCTGCCGCTTACCGGCGGCTATCGGCGGACCCCGTCGCTGCAGATCGGCGCGGATGTCTATTGCGACACCCAGGTCATCCTGGCCGAGATCGAGCGACGCTGGACGGCTCCGGCGGCGGTGCGCGGGGGCCTGGACTGGGCCATCAACCTGTGGGCCGACCGGCTGTTCTTCCAGGCGACGGTGCCGATCATCTTCGGCGTGCTGGGAGACCATGTGCCCGCCGACTTCATCAAGGACCGCGAGGCGATGTCCGGTCGGCCGTTCGATGTCGCGGCCATGAAGGCCGCCGGCGGTCCGCTGAAGGGACAGTGGCGCGCCCATGCCGGCTGGATCGAGGACCAGCTGGCCGCCTCCGGCACGGGTTGGCTGAACGGCGAGACCGCCGGCCTGGCCGACATCGCCGCCTGGATGAACGTCTGGTTCCTGGACAACGCCCTGCCCGGCGCCTCGGCGCCGCTCACCACAGGCTTCCAGCACTTCGGCGACTGGTCGGCCAGGGTGCGCGCCATCGGTCACGGCGCCCGCAGCGAAATGCCGGCGGCCGAGGCCCTGGCGCTGGCGCGGGCCTCGGCCCCGGCGCCCGCCCCCGCCCATGACGCCGCCGACCCGCTGGGTCTGCCCGTCGGCGCCGCCGTGGTGGTGATGGCGGACGACTACGGCCGGGACCCGGTGAGCGGAACCCTGGTCGCCGCCAACCGCGAACGGGTGGTCCTGGCCCGTGATCACGAGGCCGTCGGAACCGTGCACGTCCACTTCCCGCGGGCAGGCTACATCGTGGTCCCGGGGTAGCGACGGCGACCGGCGCCGGCAACGGGCTGAACTACGCCCTCACCGGCAACGGCCTCGGCAACACTCTCAGCGGCGGCGCCGGGGCCGACACCTTCCTGTTCAACGACAGCGACATCGGGATCAAGCTGGTCACCGACCGGGTGCTGGAAAGGCGGGCGATCAGGGGGCCGGCGGCCTCAGGCCGTCGGCTCCGGGGAGATGGTCGCCTTGATGGCGTCGCCCTGGAAGCCGATCATCTCGGGCTGGACCACGCCCGGCATGACGGCGACGTCGTAGAGCTCGTCCAGCGTGTGGGCAAAGCGCAGCCATTCCTCGGTCACGCCGGTGTCGATGTTGACGATGATCAGGCCGCAACGCGGGGTCGCATCGCGCGAGGCCAGTTCGTCGTCCAGCGGCAGGCCAGAGAAGGTATGGTTGTGGCGCGGCCGTGAGAGGCCGATCACGGCGTAGCGGCCGATGAAGCCCAGTCCGCGAGCGTAGCCGGGACAGAAGGCGACGGGGGTGAAGACCCCGGTGGCGGGATCGACATGGCCGAACTGGCCCCGGCCCGAGTTCAGCACCCACAGCCGCCCGTTATAGAGCCTCGGCGAATGGGGCATGGACAGGCCGCTGCAGACAATCTCGCCGCTGGCCACGTCGACGATGACGCCGCCGTCGACCCGCCGCTCCCGCCAGCCGTCCAGGGTGTCGCTGCGGCTCACGGCGCTGACGTAGGCCGGCCGCGTCCCGTCCATGGCGAGGCCGTTCAGATGGCAGCGGTCCTCGGGGATCCAGGCCGAGATGAAGGGCGGCCTCCACAGCGGGCGGAAACTGCCCGTCTCGCTGATGCCGCACAGGCCGTTGAACAGGGTGTTGACGAAGATCGGTCCATCCTCGCCCAGACCGATGTCATGACAGTCGATACGGCCCGTGATCCGGCCCTCGCGCGGGACGAACCTCCGGTCGACCCCTGCCGCCGTCACGGCCCCGGCCGGCATGTCGTTGCCGAACCGCCACAGGGCGTAGAGGCTGCTCGTCCAGAGGCTCTGACCGTCGGTCCACAGGCCCTGGCACTGCTCGATCATCCGCTCGTGGGCGCGAACGGTCCCGTCGGGGCGTCGGCCGACCATCACCAGCCGCCCGGCCTGGTAGGTGGTCAGGGCCAGGGCCGCGCCCTGCGCGGCCAGCCAGTCTGAGAACCCCGGCGACAGCAGGAGCAGAGGGCCGGCGGCGGCTGTGGACTGGGGGGCGATGGTATCGGTCATGGCCTCAGCCCTTACAGGCTGTGGCGCGTTTTGCCAGCCCCCCGCCGGGGCGCGCACCCACCCCGGGGCAAGGGTGCGACGTCGCCCCCGCCTAGAGCCGGAAGCCGCCCTCGTTGATCCTGACGAAGCTCGCCTTCGTCACCTTGGTCCAGGCCTTCTTCACCGGATTGCGGAAGTAGACCGGGTCCTTGATCTTCGTCGGATCGTAGCCCTCGGCCACCTGGTCGACCTTGCGGTACTTGAAGGTGCCGGTGGTCTCGATCTGGCGCTGCAGCCGGATGAACAACGGCTGAGCGTAGGAGGGCAGGCAGGCCTCGACGAAGGCGTGGAAGTCGGTCAGCACGAAATCGTCGTCTACGGTCAGCGAGGCCATGCCGGCGCGGCCATCATGACCGGGGACCGCAACCCCGTAGACGTTGGCCTCCACGACGCCGGGGGCCTCGGCCAGACGGTCGGCGACCTCGCCGGTGGAGACGTTCTCACCCTTCCAGCGGAAGGTGTCGCCGATGCGGTCGATGAAGTAGAAATAGCCCTCGGCGTCCTGGCGCATCAGGTCGCCGGTGCGGAACCAGGCGTCGCCCTTCTCGAAGACGTCGCGCAGGATCTTTTTCTCGGTGGCCGACTTGTCGGCATAGCCGGTGAAGCTGGTCCGGGAGTCGCTCGCGTCGATCCGGCCGATGCACTCGCCGATCTGGTCGGGGCCGCACTCGATGCACAGGCCGGACGCGGCGCGGATCGGCAGCTCGGTCTCGATGTCGAACTGGACCAGACGCGCGTTGAAGCGCTTGCGGATGTACTTGGGCACGCGGCCGATGGCGCCGGCTTTGCCGTCGAAGTTGAACATCGACACGTTGCCTTCGGTCGCGCCGTAGAACTCCAGCACGTTGGGGATGGCGAAGCGTTCGACCATCTCCTCCCAGACGTCGCCGCGCAGGCCGTTGCCGAAGGCCTGGCGCAGCTTGTGGGACCGCTCCAGCGGGTCGGCGGGGGCGTTGACCAGGTAGCGGCAAAGCTCGCCGATATAGACGAACATGGTGCAGTTCTCGGCGTGGATGTCCTCCCAGAAATGGGTGGTGGAGAACTTCTTGCGCAGCACGATCGAGCCGCCGGTCAGCAGGCCCGCGCCCATGGCGCAGAGGCCGCCGGTGGCGTGGTAGAGCGGCAGGACCTGGTAGATGCGGTCCGAGGCCAGAGCCCCGGTCGAGCCGGCGAAGCCGCGCATATAGAGCTGGGCGCGCATATGGGTGATGCGCGCAGCCTTGGGCAGCCCGGTCGTGCCGCTGGTGTAGATCCACAGCGCCGTGTCGCTGGCCCGCAGCTCGTCGCGGGCGGTGAGCCGGTCAGGACGCAGGTTGCTGCAGCTCTTCAGCGCGGCGGTCAGGTCGCGGCGGTCGCCGGCGACCGGGCCCAGCGTCCACTGGGCGACATGTTTGGTCAGCTGCCCGCGCACGGCTTCGAAGGCGGGCGAGGTCTCGGCGTCGACCAGACAGTGCAGCGCCCCGGAGATGTTCAGGCAGTGAGCCAGCGCCGCGCCGGTCAGGTTGTTGTTGATCAGGGCCGTGGCCACCCCGACCTTGGTCAGGCCGTACCAGATCGGCAGGTAGTCCATGCGGTTGGGCATGAACAGCGCCACGGTCTGGCCCCGGGTGATGCCCTGTTCCTTGGCCCAGTGGGCGTAGCGGTTGGCGAGGGCGTCCATCTCGCCATAGGTGATCGTCCGCCCCTCGAAGGTGATGGCCGGGCGCTCGCGGTGCCTGTCGACCGCCGCCTCGAGGTCATCACAGATCAGGTTGCGGCTGTCGGGGGCGATGGACTTCACCCACTTCAACGTGCGCTGCAGCCCCTTGAAGAACAGGACCTCCCGCGCGATCCGCGTCCCGAGTTTCATCTGTCACCTTTCAACGCCGCCGGATCGAGGTTCGCCCGCAAGGCGAATCCCGGTCAAGGCGAGGCTAGCGCCGAGGCGTTGCGACGCGGTGAATGTTGCCCAAACAGCGCACTCCGCGGTCATCGCCCCGCGCCCGGCGCGGACGCGTCAGAAGCGCCGCACGAGCACGACGCCGACAAAGACCAGCCCGACCCCCAGCAGCCGGATCAGGGTCACAGGCCTCGGGGCGATGCCGAAGCCGCCGAAATGGTCGACCACCATCCCCGCCACCAGCTGCCCGGCGATCATCAGGGTGATGGTGGAGGCAACGCCGAGGCGCGGCGCGGCAAAGGCGGCGGCGACCACGAACACCGCGCCGTAGGCGCCGCCCAGCCAAGCGTACCAGGGCAGGGCCTGAACCCCCGCCCAGTCGGGCGCGGCCCGCAGGGCGATGACCGCGACCAGCAGCACGAGGGTTCCGACCGCGAACGAGACGAAGGCCGCGTTGACCGGCGAGTTGAACGGCCGCGCCAGCATGGCGTTGGTCGGCGCCTGCAGGGCGGTGAACATGCCCCCGACCACGCAGGCGCAGACGGCGAGGAGCAGGATCGAGGCGGCGGACGGCGGTGAGGTCATGACCTTCCCCATAGCCGCCGACGCGCCGCGACGCTCGCGAAATCAGGCCGCCGCCGCCTGCAGCCGTTCGCGCCAGGCCGCGCCGGCGTCCTTCAGCGCCTGGTCCAGAGACCAGGCCGACAGGTCGTCGCCGTCGAGGACCTGCAGCTCCTCATAGGTGAAGGCCGCTTCGCCGTGATCACGCCAGGCCTGCTGCATCGCCCGGTTCAGGCTGGTCCCCATGCGGAGGGCGAACCAGATGCCGTTCTGGCGGTTGGCCAGTTCCCGGCTCGTCCCGACCCAGGCCCCGGCGCACGCTGCACAGCGGATCGCGAACACCCCGGGCCGCGCCTTGCGTTCCCTGTAGGCGGCGGTCAGCGCCCGCTTGCGATCCCGGTTCATGACAGCCTCGCCAGGGCCAGCGCGTGCTCGCGGACATCGGCGGGCCAGTCCTCGATCCGCCGCCGAAACCCATCGGCGTCGCCGGCGAACAGGGCGCGTGTCGCTTCCTCATAGCCCTGCCTGTCGCCGGCCATCGCGGTCAGGAAACGGTAGGCGGCGTCCCGGCCCGCGCGCGCCTGCTCGGCGGGATCCCGCTGGGCGGCCTCGACCAGCTTGCGCAAAGCCACCGACGCCCCGCCCGGCTGGCGGGCGAGCCACTCCCAGTGACGCGGCAGCAGCGTGACCTCGCGCGCCGTGACCCCAAGCCTGGGACGGCCCGGCCCCCGCGGCGCCGGCTCCGCCGCCGGGATCAGCCGCGCCACGACATCATCAGGCGTTCCGCGCAGGTCGAGATCCAGAGCGCGGCCGTCGTCGTCGCGGAAGACAAGGACGGCCCCCGGTTCGGTCGCGGCGGCGACACGGCGGGCGACATCTGCCAGGGTCCCGCGCGCGAGGCGGCGATCGCCCTCGAAGGCGGTGACGGGGATTGAGGCGTCGTGCATGAGCTGGCTCCAGAACTGGAGCGCTTTCTACCCGGGCAATTCAGGGAGTCAATATTACCCGGGTATTTTCCTCAAGGCAGGCCGCGATAGGGGACGTAACCCCGCTCGACGATCCGGCGCAGAGCCTCATAAGCCTCGGCCAGCTCCTCGAAGGTGGCGCGCAGATGGGCGAGGCGGGCGAGATCTTCGGGCGTCACCCGGCCGCCAGCCTCGGCGATCTTGAGGGCTTCGGAGACCCAGACAGCCCGCGCATGGGCGGCGGCCACCGCCAGCTTCTGGAAATGGACGGCCTCGGAAGCGCCGAGGATCTGGCCGATCACCTCCTTGTTGGAGGCGAAGGCGGTATAGTCGATCTGTTCGAGCTGACCCCGGATGCGCCGGGCGGCGTTGGGGTCGCTGTCGTCCTGCGGCTCGAAATGATCGTGCTGCCGGCGGAAGCTTCCGGTTCGGGTCACGGACATGGCGGCCTCCCTTAAGGCGCTCTGATTGAACAGAGATTGCCTGCATCGGGCTTAAGGGAGGCTGAAGAGCCTCAGGCGAGGTCGAGGGCGTAGAGCGCGTCGTCGGCATAGGAGCCGTCGACCTGCTTCAAGGCGCGGGGCTCGATGGCGTAGCGGCGGAAGCCTGCCGCCTCATACAGCCGGATGGCGCCGTCGTTCCGGGCGTTGCACGCCAGAAGCAGCCTTTCGCAGCCCTCCGCCCGCGCGTGCTCGATCACCGCCGACACCAGTCGGCCGGCAAGGCCCGACCCGCGATGGGCGCGGCGCAGGTACATGCCGAACAGCGTGGCCTTGTGCGCCTGTTTGGGATTTGTGTGCCGGGAGTATCCGGCCACGCCGACGAGTTCGCCGCCGACGAAGGCACCCGCCACCCCTTCCACGACCCGTTCGGCGAACCACTCCGCCGGCCTGACCGCCTCCATCCCCGCGTCGGAGGCGAAGGTCTCCGCGTCCAGGGTCAAGGCCTCGAGCCGCAGGGTGCGGAAAATCGGGCCCTCGTCCCGCGCCAGCAGGCGGACGATGGCGTCGGTCCGGCTCACGCCCCGCCGCTCATCGCCATCAGCGTGGCGCCCATCTTCTGGTGAAGGAGGTTGATGGCCTTCAGCGGCCGGACCATGACCTTGAAGCGGGTGATTTTGCCCGCTGCGTTCCACCAGATCATGTCGACGCCGTTGATCCGGATGCCGTCGATCTCCGTGGCGAACTCCAGAACCGCCGAGGCCTCGCCATCCCAGCGGCCGAGGTAGTGGAAGCTCTCATTGTTGAGGGTGGAGAAGGCGGCCATCAGGTACCTGGCGGTAATGTCCCGCCCCACCTGGGGGGTGTGCACGACCGGCGATTCGAAGACCGCTTCCGGGTCGAGCAGGTCACGCAGCAGCGCTTCATCCTTGGCCTCGACGACCTCGTGCCAAAGCGTCATCACATCACGGGTCATTGCGGGCCTCCTCAGCGGTCGCCACCCTAGCCGGTCAGCGTCGCGATCAAAACGCCCGTTAATGGCCGTGACTGATCGCCTCGGTACGTTTCGAAAGAGTTTTCGACGATCCGGGCAGCCCCGGACACCCGCTTTGAGAATTTCCGGCCGCTGCCGAGAATTTCACCACCTTCGGGCGAGCCGCGCCGCCCGCTCCCGGCCAATAGGCCCAAACCGGGTAAAACCGTTGCTAAGCACGAGACGTGCATTGCAGGTCACGACGAAGATACCGGGGGTGTTCGAAATGCGCGTACGTCTGTCAGGGGCGATGAACCTGTTCGGCCTGTTCCTCGGGGCCGGGTTTCTGATGCTCGCGCTCGGCGCCTGGTTGACGATCGCCCAGGTCAGGGTCAACGGCCCCCACTACGAGCGCATTCACGCAAATGAAGTCCTGACCGCCGACATCCTGCCGCCACCGCTGTTCCTGGTGGAGTACTTCCTCGCCAACAGCCAGTTCCACGAAGCGAGCGACCTCACCAGCGCCCACGACATCGAGGAGAGCGCCGAGGCGCTGGGTGAGATGCCGCCGCTGGTGAAAGGCTACAAGGAGCGCGTCGCCTACTGGCGGGCGAACGGCAAGGCCTCGCCGGCCATGACGCTGCTGCTCGTCGACTCCGACAGCAAGGCCCAGGAGATGTTCCGGCTGAGCGACGCCATGGTCGCGGCGCGTCAGGCCGGGGATATCGCCGCCGAGGACGCCGCCTTCACCCGCATGCACGACGTCTATCACGAACATCTGGCGCTCATTCAGAAGGCTGTGCCTATGATCACCGCCGAACGCGAGGCGGCCGAGGCGGAGTCCGACCGGGTCCAGGCGATCGGCATCGGCGCCATGTTCGCCCTTGGCGCGCTCATGGCCCTGATCATCGTCGGCGGCATCTACATCCTGCGTCGCCGTGTGGTGCGCCCGGTCGAGGCGATCACCCGCTACATGGGCCAGCTGGCCGACGGCCACTACGAAGGGAAAGTGCCGTTCCTCGGTCGTGAAGACGAGCTGGGCGACATGGCCAAGTCGGTGGCGACCTTCCGGGAAGGCGTGCTCGAGCGGCGCACCCTGCGCGAACAGAGCGAGGCGGACCGCGCCCGGACCGACACGGCCCGCCGTGCGGACGAAGCGGCGCGCAAGGCCGACAGCGACCGCCGCGACCAGGCGATGGACCGTCTCGCGAGCGGGCTCGACCACCTCTCGGCCGGCGACGTCGCCCATCGCATCGAGGAGGCCTTCGCGCCCGAGTACGAGCGACTGCGCAACGACTTCAACGCCGCCGCCAGCCGGCTGAGCCAGACGCTGCGGACCATCCGGGCGTCCGCCGACGGCGTGGGCTCCGGGGCCGACGAGATCGCGCGCGCCTCCGACGATCTGTCGCGCCGCACCGAGCAGCAGGCGGCCGCGCTCGAACAGACGGCGGCGGCCCTCGACGAGATCACCGCCACCGTTCGGCAGACCGCCGAGGGCGCGGCCACGGCCGATCGGATCGTCGGCGAAACCCGCCGCGAGGCCCAGTCCACCGAGGCGACCGTCGCCGAGACGATCCGGGCCGTCTCGGACATCGAAGCCGCCTCCTCCCAGATTACCCAGATCATCGGCGTGATCGACGAGATCGCTTTCCAGACCAACCTGCTGGCGCTGAACGCCGGGGTCGAAGCCGCCCGCGCCGGCGACGCCGGCAAGGGCTTCGCGGTGGTCGCCCAGGAAGTCCGCGGCCTGGCCCAGCGGTCCGCGGAAGCCGCCAAGGAGATCAAGGGCCTGATTTCGGCGAGCTCGAGCAAGGTCGCCGAGGGCGTCAATCTGGTCGGGCAGACGGGCAAGTCTCTGGACGCCATCCTCAACCGGGTCGGCGATATCGCCCGCGTCGTGTCGGAGATCTCGGCCTCGGCGCAGGAGCAGTCCATGGGGCTGGCCGAGGTCAACAACGCCGTCAACCACATGGACCAGACCACCCAGCGCAACGCCGCCATGGTCGAACAGACGACGGCGGCGGCGCACACGCTGCGTCAGGAGGCCGCGCGCCTCAACGACGCCGTGGGCCAGTTCCAGCTGGATGGCGGCGCGGGTCGGTCGACCGGGGCGCAGCGAGCGGTCGCCTGACCCAGCTCGTCAGCCGCCGCAGCGCCGGACGAGGGGTCCGAGGACCGGCGGCGCGCCGCCGCCGGGCACGGTCCATTCCTCACCCTTGAGCATCAGGGTGATGTCCTTGCCCGCCATGAGGCCCGCGAGCGCATCGGACCGACGCGGCAAAGGCGCAACGAAGTTGAGGCCGTCGCCCATCTCCGCGACGCCGGCTTCGATCATGTCCATCCCGCCTGGCCCCCAGGCGATAACCTGTACCTTGCCGTCCTCGACGATCTCGGGATCCACCGCTGCCATCAGGACCATCCGACCGGCGTCGCAATCGATGCGAATGACCCGGTCGTCGGTTTCAGGAACGCCGTAGGCGACGCTGTCCGCGGTGTAGGCATGCCAGACATAGGATGGAGCCTCCGCCGCGCCCCGGTCAGGCCCGGGCGCATCCTGCGCCAGAACGGGGACGGACAGGGCGGCGGCGCAGACCGCGAGGCTTACCGGAATACGCATGACGTTCCGGCCCACATGACCTCGATCTTGCCGGCCTCGCCCGGGCCATCGAGGACGCCGTACAGACCGCCGGCGCTGAATTCCTGCCCCAGACTCGTCTCGGACACCTGGACGCCGCTGTAGGCCGCGAGCAGGTCCGAGCGGGTTGAGCCGACCCCGACACCGCTCATGGTCGACTGCCTGCCGGCGGCGTCCTTGTCGAGGCTCCAGCCGACGAACCGCCGCTCCTGGAACAGCAGGGTCAGGCCATCGGGCAAGGCGACGAACTGGACGGGCCCGGCGCCGCACTCGGTGTTGGTGCTCTCCGGGGCCGGCGCGCCGGCGACGTTGCTGACGATGTCGACGACCTGGGCCTGGGGCAGGCCGAAATCGATCATTCGGCTCGAGCCGGTGTCCTTCATCACAATCAGGAGCCCGCCCGCGTCGAGGGCGATGGCGGCCCCGCCCGTCGCCACGGGCGAGGGACCGGACGGCTGCGGCGCCGCGGACGGCGCGGCGGCGGGCGTCGAAGGCTGGCCCTGGCCGCAGGCGACGAGGCCGAACAACAGGGCGGCGGCGAGGGTGTTACGGAGCAGGGTCATGGGCGAAGGCCTATCCCGGATCACAGCGCCCGTCATCCTCGCCCTGTCTGACCGGGCGACGCGATGTCCGGGTTCGCCCGGGCCACGCCCTGGCGCTCGATATTGAACCGCACGATCCGCCGGACGAGGTCATCCGGCAGCGGGGCTTCGGGCTGAAAGCGGATCGTGCCCTTGCCGGTCGAGAAGGCGGTCAGTTCCGCCGCAAACGCCCCTGCCACCGCCCCCGGGTAGAAGGCGCAGTGTCCGGCCGCGGCTCCGAGATGGGCCACCGCCCTGCCCCTCACCTTGAAGGTCGGGATGCCGTAGCTGATCGACTCGGCCGCCTGCGGGGCCGCGGACAGGATCACCTGCCGCAGATGCTCCAGGGCTGCGCGCTGCACACCGGGCAGGCCCGCGAGATAGGCCTCGACCGAAACGGCGGGGGTACTGGAGCGCATCGAACCATCCTTGCGTGACCTGTCAGACCCACAGGACGCATCAACCGGTCTCACGCCGGCCCGCACAGTCAGGCGGTCGCGATCCAGTAGCGCGAGACCTTGTCCTGGTCGTCGAAACAGATGACCAGCCACTCGAAGTCGACCGGCATGTAGGCGCGCTCGAGGCCGAGCCGATAGGCCAGGGCGCCGGGCTGGAAGCGGCCGGAGTCCGTCGGCTCGCCCAGCATCTTGCGAACCCGGGCGCGGGTCATGCCGTCCAGCCGGTTGCGGGCGATGAGGTCGTCGGCCATGGCCAGGCGGTCATCATCCTCGGGCCCGACCAGCCTCCAGAGCCGGCCGTCGAACCGACCCGGCTTCACGCGTCGCGCGTCCAGCACGATCGCGCCCACCACCAGGCCTGCGGCGACCACGGCCGCCGCGCCGATGATCCGGTCTCTGGATGAACTCATCTGCACTACGCCGCCGCTCCTCGCGCCTCACCGTTGGGATCATAGCTGAGAATGGGGGCCAGCCAGCGTTCTGCAACCGCCAGGTCCCAACCTTTGCGCCACGCATAGTCGGCCACCTGGTCCCGGTCGATGCGGCCGACGCCGAAGTAGTGGCTGTCCGGGTGGCTGAAATAGAGGCCGCTGACCGCCGCCGGGGGAGTCATGGCGAAGCTCTCGGTCAGGGTGATCCCGGTCTGGGCCGTGGCGTCGAGCAGCCTGAACAGCGTCGCCTTCTCGGTATGGTCGGGCTGGGCCGGATAGCCCGGCGCCGGGCGGATGCCCTGGTACTTCTCGCCAATCAGCCGGTCGATGTCGTCGTCCTCCCGCGGGGCGTAGCCCCACAGTTCGGTGCGCACCCGATGGTGTAACGCCTCAGCGAAGGCTTCGGCCAACCGGTCGGCGAGCGCGGCGGCGAGAATGGCCGAGTAATCGTCGCCCGCCTCCTTGAAGCGCCGGGCGATTTCCAGCTCGCCATGGCCGGCGGTGACCGCGAAGCCGCCGATCCAGTCGGCCGGGCCGCCGACCGGGGCGATGAAGTCCGACAGGGCCAGGTTGGCCTTGTCGGTGCTCTTGGCCATCTGCTGGCGCAGGGTGTGCAGCCGGGCGAGCTCGCCGGTGCGGCTTTCATCGGCGTAGACGACGATGTCGTCGCCGTCGGACTGGGCCGGCCAGAAGCCGACCACGCCCCGGGCCTCGAACCACTTCTCCTCGAGGATCCGTTTGAGCATGGCCTGGGCGTCGCGCCACAGGTCGCGCGCCGCTTCGCCCACCACCTCGTCCTCAAGGATGTCCGGGAACCGTCCCGCCAGCTCCCAGGTCGAGAAGAAGGGTGTCCAGTCGATGAAGGTCGCGAGGTTCTCCAGGTCGTAGGGGCCGAAGGCCCGCGTGCCGGTGAAGGTGGGGCGGGGCGGCGGCGGGGCGGCGTCCCAGTCGATGCGGAAGCGGTTGGCCCGGGCGGTCTCCACCGAGGTGCGGGTCTTCTGTGACTGGCCGCGCGCGAACTGCTCGCGAACCCGGACGTAGTCGTCGCGGGTCGCCGCCTCGAACCGGTCCTTGTCGTCCTTCGACAGCAGCTGCGAGACCACGCCGACGGCCCGGCTGGCGTCCAGCACATAGGTGGTCGAGCCGCCGCGGTAGGCGGGAGCGATCTTCACCGCGGTGTGGGTCTTGCTGGTCGTGGCGCCGCCGATCAGCAGCGGGATCCTGAAGCCCTGGCGCTCCATCTCCGAGGCGAGGAAGACCATCTCGTCCAGCGACGGCGTGATCAGGCCCGACAGGCCGATGATGTCGACGTTGTGCGCCTTCGCCTCGGCCAGGATGCGGTCGGCCGGCACCATGACGCCGAGGTCGATGACCTCGTAGTTGTTACACTGAAGGACCACGCCGACGATGTTTTTGCCGATGTCGTGGACGTCCCCCTTCACCGTGGCCATCAGGATTCGACCGGCCTGCTCGCGCGGCTTGCCCTCCTTCTCGGCCTCCATGAACGGCATCAGCCAGGCCACGGCCTGCTTCATCACGCGGGCCGACTTGACCACCTGGGGCAGGAACATCTTCCCGGCCCCGAACAGGTCGCCGACGACGTTCATGCCGTCCATCAGCGGGCCTTCGATGACGTGCAGCGGCCGCTCGGCGGCCAGGCGCGCCTCCTCGGTGTCAGCGTCGATGAACTCGGTGATGCCGTTGACCAGCGCATGGCTCAGCCGCTCGGCGACCGGCAGGGACCGCCAGGCCTGGTCGGCGACCGCCACCTTGCTGCCGTCGCCCTTGTACTTCGGGGCCAGGTCGACCAGCCGCTCGGTCTGGGATCCGCCGTCCTTCGGGCGACGGTTGAGGATCACGTCCTCGACCGCCTCGCGCAGCTCGGCCGGGATGTCGTCATAGACCGGCAGGTCGCCGGCGTTGACGATGCCCATGTCCATGCCGGCGTTGATGGCGTGGTAGAGGAAGACCGAGTGGATCGCCCGCCGCACCGGCTCGTTGCCACGGAAGCTGAACGAGACGTTCGACACCCCGCCCGACACCCGCGCATACGGCAGCAGCGCCTTGATCCGCCGCGTCGCCTCGATGAAGTCGACGGCGTAGTTGTCGTGCTCCTCGATCCCCGTCGCCACGGCGAAGATGTTGGGGTCGAAGATGATGTCCTCGGGCGGGAAACCGACCTGGTCGACGAGGATGCGGTAGGCCCGCTCGCAGATCTCGACCTTGCGATCGGCGGTGTCGGCCTGGCCGACCTCGTCGAAGGCCATGACCACCACGGCCGCGCCGTAGCGCAGGCACAGCCTGGCCTGGGCGATGAACTCCGCCTCGCCGGCCTTCATCGAGATCGAGTTGACGATGGCCTTGCCCTGCACGCACTTCAGACCGGCCTCGATCACCTCCCACTTGGAGCTGTCGACCATGATCGGCACGCGGGCGATGTCGGGCTCGGCGGCGATCAGGTTGAGGAAGGTCTTCATCGCCGCCACGGAGTCGAGGAGGCCCTCGTCCATGTTGATGTCGATGATCTGCGCCCCGGCCTCGACCTGTTGGCGGGCGACGGACAGGGCGGCGGTGTAGTCACCCTCGGCGACGAGCTTGCGGAATTTTGCAGAGCCCGTGACGTTGGTGCGCTCACCGATGTTGACGAAGACGGGACGCATCAGCTGGCCTTGGTGTTTCGGACGAGGCCCGGAAGGCCGTCGATGGAGGTGGCGTTGCCGTCGTAGCGCCGCTCGCGCCACTCGGCTTCGGGACGATGGTCCACATGGCGGCGAAGCTGGTCGCGTTCGCCCTTGAAGTCCATCAACGGCACGCCCCAGCCGCAGCTGTCGGCGATGCGCTCGATGTGGAGGGTGATGACCGACCGGGCCCGCTCGACGGTCGGGAACAGCGCCATCTTCCCGGCGAAGCCCGGCTCGTCGAAATTCACCGCCTCGCCGCGGCCGTAGAGGCGCAGGATACTCGCCGGCCCCTCGAAGGCGCAGAACATCAGGGTCAGGCGACCGTTCTCGCGCACATGGGCCAGGGTCTCGATCCCCGAGCCGCCGAGGTCGACATAGGCCACGGTGCGTTCGTCGATCACCGCGAGGCTGTCATAGCCCTTCGGCGAGACATTCACCGAACCCTCGGCCGACAGCGGGGCGGTAGCTACGAAGAACAGCTTCTGGGCCTTGATGAAGGCGATCAGGCGCTCGTCGAGGGCGTCATGGGTCTTGGCCACTAGGACGCCTCCACCGGCGGTTCGCGCCCGCCGAGGATCATGCGGCGGGTCAGGACGGCCTGCAGGACCCCATGATTGAACAGGGTGCGCCAGATCTTGAAGTCCTGAGCCTGCAGGCCTTGCAGCCGGCCGACGATCTGCTTGAGCCGGATCAGGTCGGCCGCGGCTATGGCTGTCTTCAGTTCGGCCACCGAGGCGAAGCCCTCACCGCCGCTCTGCGGCGCAAGCCCGACCCGGCCGCAGACGACAAAGAAGCCCTTGCTCAGCGGGCCCACGGACTTGTCGCCCAGCGATCCGGCAGGCACGCGGTTGAGCCGCGCGCGCAGATCCCGGATCTGTTCAGCCTCGATGGGGGAGAGTGCGAGCGCCATCTCAGACCAGCTCGAACGGTTCCAGCCCGGCCAGGCGCATCGCCCTGGGCCGTTCCGGGATAGCTCGCGGGGTCACGCCCGCGACCTCTTCGGCGACGTGGCGGATGTGGTCCGGGGTCGTGCCGCAGCAGCCGCCGAGGATGTTGACGATGCCGTCCTTCGCCCACTCGTGCAGTTCATGGGCGGTCTGGTGCGGCTCCTCGTCGTACTGGCCCATGGCGTTGGGCAGGCCGGCGTTGGGATAGGCCGCGACCAGGGTGTCGGCGATGCGCGACAGCTCGGCGATATGCGGCCGCATCAGGTCAGCGCCCAGCGCGCAGTTCAGGCCGATGGCGAACGGCTTGACGTGCTTGACGCTGTTCCAGAAGGCCTCGACCGTCTGGCCAGACAGGGTGCGGCCGGAGCGATCGGTGATCGTGCCGCTGATCCAGATCGGCAGCTCTTCGTGGCCCTCCTCGTCGCGCAGGTCGAGGATGGCCTTCAGGGCGGCCTTGCAGTTCAGGGTGTCGGTGATGGTCTCGATCAGGAACAGGTCGACCCCGCCCTCGTAGAGCCCCCTCACCTGCTCGCGGTAGGCGTCGTAGACCTGGTCGAAGGTGACGGTGCGGGCGCCCGGATCGTTCACGTCCGAGGACATCGACAGCATGACGTTCAGCGGGCCCAGCGCGCCGGCCGCGAAGCGCGGCTTGTGCGGCTCCTTCGCCGTCCAGCGGTCGGCCGCCTCGCGGGCCAGCCGGGCGCCCTGGAGGTTGATGTCATAGGCCGCGCCCTCGGCGTGATAGTCGCGCTGGGCGATGGTCGTGGCGCTGAAGGTGTTGGTCTCGCTGATGTCGGCGCCGGCGCCGTAGTAGGCGTCATGCAGGTCGGTGACGATGTCCGGCCGGGTCAGGCACAGGATGTCGTTGTTGCCCTTCATCTGCACCGCGTGATCGGCGAACCGCTCGCCGCGGAAGTCCTCTTCAGTCAGGCCGCGCCGCTGGATCATGACGCCCCAGGAGCCGTCGAGGATCAGGATCCGCTCGCGGGCGATCTGCTTCAGACGTTCGATACGGTCCAGACGGCTCATGCCGCGGCCTCCTTTGGCGACAATGGGACCTCGCGGACGCCCAGCACGCGGCAGATCGCGTAGACGAGATCGGCGCGGTTGAGGGTGTAGAAGTGGAAGTCGCTGAAGCCTTCCTCCGCCAGGCGGGCGCAGGTCTCGGCGGCGATGGAGCAGGCGATCAGGCGCCGGGTCTCCGGATCGTTGTCCAGCCCGTCGAACAGGTTGGCCAGCCAGCCCGGCAGCGGGATGCCGCAGGGATCGGCCATCCGCTGCAGCCCCTTGAAGTTGGACACCGGCATGATCCCCGGCGAGATCGGAATGGTCACGCCCGCCTTGCGCACCCGCTCCATGAACCGCAGGAAGGTGTCGGTGTCGAAGAAGAACTGGGTGATGGCCCGCGTCGCGCCGGCGTCGATCTTGGCCTTCAGCACGTCGATGTCGTGGTCGATGCCCGGGCTCTCGGGATGGACCTGCGGGTAGAGGCCGACCGAGACCTCGAACGGCGCCACGGCCCGGATGCCGCGCGTCAGCTCGGTGGCGTTGGCGTATCCGTCCGTATGCGGAACATAGGCCCCGCCGATCGAGCCCGGCGGGTCGCCGCGCAGGGCCACGATGTGCCGGATGCCGCTTTCCCAGTAGTCGCGGACGACCTCGTCCACCTCTTCGCGGGACGCTCCGACGCAGGTCAGGTGGGCGGCCGGCTTCAGCGTGGTCTCGTCCAGCATCCGCTTGACGG
This sequence comes from Caulobacteraceae bacterium, assembly GCA_027487945.1. Classification (GTDB taxonomy): domain Bacteria; phylum Pseudomonadota; class Alphaproteobacteria; order Caulobacterales; family Caulobacteraceae; genus Caulobacter. The sequence continues at coordinate 5,451 of JAIYCQ010000004.1, read as the reverse complement.
TCCGGTGCGTGCGCTCGCGCGTCGAGCCGCCGGCGCCGTAGGTCACGGACACGAAGGACGGATTGAGGGGCTCCAGCCGGCGAATGCAGGCCCACAGACTTTCCTCGGCCTCCGGCGTCTTGGGCGGCGAGAACTCGAACGAGACGCTGACGCCGTCGGAACGGCCGCCGGCGCGGGCCACGGGGCCGAGGGCGGTCAGCGGGCTCATGCGGCATTCCTTTCAACATCGGCCGGACGGCGGGCCGTCCAGATCTTCACGGTAAGTCCCCGCTCGACCGTCGAGGGCAGGGTCAGGGTCTGGTCGGGGACCAGACCGCCGGTGTTCAGCCAGCGGCTCATCTCCTCGTCGGAGAAGCCGAGCCGCCGGTGCTGGTGCTGTTCGCGCAAGAACTCCAGCGTATGCGGGGCGAAGTCGACGATCAGCAACCGCCCGGCCGGCGCCACCAGCCTGCAGGCCTCGGCGACCGCCGCGGCCGGGTCGCCGAGGTAGTGGAGCACCTGGTGGACCGTCACGAGATCGGCGCTGCCCGCCGGCAGTCCGGTGGCGAAGATGTCGCCGTGGCGCAGCTCGCAGACCGACAGCCCCGCCTCGCCGACGTTCAGCCGGGCGATGTTCAGCATCTGCTGTGAGAGATCGAGTCCGAGCGCCCGCGTCGACCGGACGCCCAGCAGCGTCAGCATCCGGCCGGTGCCCGCACCGAGATCGACCAGCCGCCCCAGCGCGCCTTCGCCGGCGGCCTGTTCGATGGCGGCCTCGACCTCGGCCTCGGCGACATAGAGGGAGCGGATCTCGTCCCACCGGGCGGCGTTTCGCGCGAAGTAGGCCGCCGCCTCGGAAGACCGCTCGGTCTCGACCTGGGCCAGCTGTTCGCTGTCGCGGCGCAGGGTGGCGTCAGAGGGGTCGACAAGGGTCAGGGCCTGGTCGGCAAGCAGGCGACCGGGCCCCGAGGCGGCGAGGCGGTAGAAGACCCAGGCCCCGTCCGGGAAGCGTTCGACCAGGCCGGCGTCGGCCAGCAGCTTCAGGTGCCGCGATACGCGCGGCTGGCTCTGGTCCAGGATGCGGCACAGCTCGAGCACCGACAGCTCCTCGCGAGCCAGCAGGGACAGCATGCGAAGGCGGGTAGGCTCGCCCGCCGCGCGCAGGATCTCCACCGTCTGACCGGAACTCACTCTCATGAGGGACATAAAGATATCTTTATGTGATTATGTAAAGCAGGAAATGCCCCGGATCGAAGGGAAGGCGCCAGCCTCGCGGAAGAGGCTTGCAGCATAGTCAGAGACCAGGGCGAAAGCGACCGCCCCGCGGGACGGCGCCCGACGGGGCCTTGATGTCCGGTCAGGCCTGAACCGGCGACAGGAGCGGTTCCTGGTGGAAGTGCCGACGCAGGTTTTCCAGTGTCTGTCCGACCATCTTCGGGATGCTCTCGAGCGTGCCGCCCGCCGTATGCGGCGTCAGGACGGTGTTGGGCACGTCAGCCCAGCGCGACGCCGGCGTCGGTTCGTCCTCGAACACGTCGAGCGCCGCCATGCCGAGTTCGCCGGACATGAGGGCGGCGATCAGCGCCCCCTCGTCCACGACCGAACCGCGGGCCACATTGACGATGCAGCCGCGCGGACCGACGGCCGTGATGACCGCCTTGCTGATCAGTTGATGATTGGCGGCGTCCCCGCGACAGGCCACGAACAGGACGTCGCTCTCGCGCGCCAGGTCCAGCAGGCTGGCGGCGCGGGGCCAGGGGCTTTCCTTGTCGTTCGGCCCCCACCAGGCCACCGACAACCCGAACGGCTCGACCCGGCGCGCGATGGCCTGGCCGATATGGCCGAGGCCGACGATACCGGCCTTGCGGCCCTGCAGCCCCGGCCGGGGCCGCATGCGGTCGGCATGGGTCCAGCGCCCCTCGCGCACGGTGCGGTCACCGACCACGATCGCGCGCCAGACCGCGAGGAAGCTGCCCACCGCATGGTCGGCGACATCCTCGGCGTTGAGGCCCTGGGAATGGGTGACCGCGATGCCGCGCGACCGGCACCAGGGCACGTCGACGCCATCGTAGCCGACGCTGACGCAGGCGATCAGCCCGAGGCGCGGCAGCGCCGACAGGAAGTCGAGGCCAAGCTTGATCTCGCCGGCATGGACGATGGCCTGCACCTCGCGGCCTGGCCCCTCGAGAAAGGCCGGCCGGTCGGCATGCTCCCAGAGCCGGAGCACACGATAGGTCGGCTCAAGCGCCGCCTGCAGCGGCAGAAGCATCTCGTGCGAGAGGAGCAGGACGGGTCGGGTCGCGGCGCTGGTCATGGGAATGACTTTGCCCCGCGCGGCGCGCGGGTCAACCGTCGACCGTGCCGGACGCCGTTCGCCTAGAGCAGCCAGTCGGACACAAGGACGTCCGGCGAGAGCTCGACCGGTTGCCAGACAGGCTCCGGGGCCACGGGCTCCGGCGCCGCCGACAGCGCGGCCTCCTTCTGAGTCGCCGGAGCGACGGCCGCGGACGGCGCGCTGCCCGACAGGCCGATGAAGCTGGCGTCGGTGATCGAGGTCGCGGTGATGTTCTTCAGCTTCAGCGTCGAGCCGGTGGCGAAGGTGATGATGGTGTCGCTCAGCTTCTGCACGATGGACACGTAGGCCCCGAAGGCTGTCGCATCGATCCGGTCGACGCCGACCTCGAAGTCGCCGATGACGTCCGCCCCGTTGGCGAGCGACACCTCGAAGATGTCGGCCCCGAGGCCGCCGCCCATGGTGTCATTGCCGGCGCCGCCGCGCAGGATGTCGGCGCCGTCGCCGCCCTGCATGTTGTCGTTGCCGGTCCCGCCGTCGATCAGGTCGTCGCCCGCGTCGCCGAACAGCTTGTCGCCTTCCGAGCCGCCCTCGATCCAGTCCGCGCTGGCGCCGCCCTTGATGGTGTCGATGCCGGCAAGGCCCACAATGTGGTCGGCGCCGCCCGTGCCGTACAGGATATCAGCCCCCGCGGTGCCGGTGATCTCGGTGACGCCGCCACCGGTCGGAAGACCTATGAAGATGGCGTCGGTCACCGAGGCGACGGCGATGCCCTTGAGCCGAAGCGTGACGCCGGTGGCGAAGGTGATCAGCGTGTCCGCGCCCGAGGCGGCGATCACCTGGTAGAAGCCATAGGCCGACAGGTCGATCCGGTCGGATGTGATGTCGAAATCGGTGATGGTGTCGGCGCCGCCGCCCACCGAGACGATGAACCTGTCGGCGCCGGCGCCGCCGGTCATGCTGTCGTTGCCCAGCTCGCCCCGGAAGATGTCGACGCCGTCGCCGCCCACCATGAGATCATTGCCGTCGCCGCCGAACAGGACGTCGTCGCCGCCTTCCCCGTACAGCTTGTCGGCATCAGCGCCGCCATACAGCGTGTCGCCGCCGCCGCCGCCGGTCAGGGTGTCGATACCGGCAAGGCCGTAGAGCGTGTCGACACCCCCGGCGCCGGTGATCGTGTTGGCGAGCCCGGTGCCGGTCAGGGTCTGTCCGCTCGCCGATGTGCCGATGAGGGTCTCGACATTGGCGGCCAGGACATAGGTCGCCAGCGACGTCTGGACGATGTCCTTGGAGAGATCGACGCCCTCGATCACGACATCGCCGGCGTTGTCGACGACGTAGGTATCGTTGCTGAGCCCGCCGCTCATGGTGTCCGCGCCGGTTCCGCCGTCGAGAAGATCCCCCGAGTCGCCGCCGGTGAGGACATCGTCGCCGTCCTCGCCGTAGAGCTTGTCCGCCCCCGCCCCGCCATCCAGCTGGTCAGCGCCGCCGCCGCCGCGGATCGTATCGTTGCCCGCCTGACCGAAGATATGGTCGACCACGGCCGTTCCGGTCAGCGTGTTGTTGGCGCTGGTCCCGGTGATCACATTGGGGCCGGTGATGCCCGAGAAGCTGGCGGCCGTAACACTGCCCGCCGTAACCCCGACCAGTCGGAAGCTGACGCCCGCCGCGACGGTGACGATCGTGTCGGCGCCGTCCTGCACGATGCTCTGGTAACTCCCGAACGCGGACACATCGAGCCGGTCGGTCCCGACGACGAAATCTGCAATGGTATCGACGCCGCCGCCGACCGTGGCGACGAAGCTGTCCGCCCCGCCATTGCCCCGCAGGGTGTCGTTGCCGCCCGCGCCGCTGATCGTGTCGCCGCCCGCTCCGCCGGTGATGGCGTTCGAGCCGGCGTTGCCGGTCAGCGCCTGGCCGGTCGCAGCCTCGCCCACCAGGAACTCGAGATTGGCGCCGAGCGTGTAGCTGGCCAGTGTCGTCGACACCGCATCGCTGCCGCCCGCCGCGCCCTCGTTCACGACGTCGCCGGCGTTGTCGACGACGTAGACATCGTCGCCCGCGCCGCCGTTGAGGGTATCTGCGCCCGCGCCGCCGTTCAGGGTGTCGTCGCCCTCACCGCCGTTGAGGGTGTCGGCGCCGCCGCCGCCCTGGATCAGGTTGCCCAGCGTATTGCCGGTCAGGGTCTGGCCGGCGCCCGAGGTCCCCGTCAGCCGCTCGATGTTGGCCGCCAGCGTCCAGCTCGCCAGCCCGGTTTCGACGCGATCAAGCCCGCCGCTCACCGCCTCCACCGTGACGTCGCCGGCGTCATCGACCAGATAGACGTCGTCTCCCGCCCCGCCGATCATCTGGTCGGCCCCCGCGCCGCCGTTCAGCGTATCGTTGCCCTCGCCGCCTTCCAGCCAGTCGGGCAGATCATTGCCGACCAGCAGGTCGTTTCCGCCCAGACCGTAGATCTGGTCGCTGGCGGCCGAGCCGTTCAGCGTCTCGCCCGCGCCCGTGCCGTTGACCCGGTTGTAGCCGGCCGGCGGCGGATCCACCGGCGGGGCGCCGGTGATGAAGTTGGCGGCGGTCAGGGCCGTGGCCGTGACGTTCAGCAGGGTGAAGGTTATGCCGGCTGCGACCGTGACGATGGTGTTGAGGCCGCTCTGGACGGCGCCCGCATAACCGCCGAAGGCGCTGACATCGATGCGGTCGCTGGCGGCGGAGAAGTCGGTGATGGTGTCTTCGCCGCCGCCGACGGTGGCGACGAAGATGTCGGCTCCGTCGTTGCCGGTCAGGGTGTCGCTGCCGGCATTGCCGGTCAGACGGTTGGCCACGGCGTTGCCGATGATGGTGTCCGCGCCCGATCCGCCGATGGCGTTCTCGATCACCGCGCCCATGGCGACGGCGACGTTGCCGATCAGGCCCCCGACGTTGGAGAAGTGGCCCTGGATCAGGGTGATGATCTGGTTCTGGCTGTAGCCGGAGAAGTCGAACGTATCGACACCGCCGGCATCCCAGACGGCGAAGACCAGCTTGGTGCTGTTACTGGTCGTCGCGAACCAGGGCCGGTCGGCGGTGGAGTTGAACCCGTAGACCGTATCGCCGGTCCGGGTGGTGGTGTTGACGCCGTAGGTGCGCTGGGCGGCGGCGATGTCGTCCAGCATGATGGTGGCGGGATAGAGGGGGCCGAAGTT
>JAIYCQ010000021.1 GCA_027487945.1 Caulobacteraceae bacterium | reverse complement strand
GGGCCGGCTCGCCGCCGTTGGTGGCGGGGTAGAAGCCCTTGGAGCCGTGCGCGACCCAGTAGGCGACAGCCATCATGCCCGACATCAGGAACGACGCCGGTCGCGTGAACAGGCCGAGGGCGATGAGCACTCCGCCGACGATCTCCAGCCAGCCCGCCGCCAGCATGATGGGCGGCAGCGGGCCCTCCATCTGAGACGCCACGGGGAACTGAAAGATCTTGATGAGCCCGTGCTGCAGATAGGCGAGGCCCGCGACAAAACGCAGGATGCCGAGCACCTGCGGTGCAAATCCGGACAGTCGTTCCATCGGTCAGTTCCCCTCTGGCGCTACGCCGCCCGCGAGTCCGTATCGGCCATGCGCTGGATGGCGACATAGTCGGTCTTGCCGGTGCCCAGGACAGGCACTTCGGCGATCTTGATGATCCGCCGCGGGACGGCCAGCTCGGGCGCGCCGATGCTCTGGGCGTGGGCGACCAGCGGGGCGACATCGGCGTCGGCGCGGTCGGTGAACAGCACCAGGCGCTCGCCCTTCTTCTTGTCGGGCATGGCGATGACGGCGTGGCGGCCCTCGGGCCAGACCGCGACGGCCAGATCCTCTGCGGCGGTCAGGGAGACCATCTCGCCGCCGATCTTGGCGAAGCGCTTGACCCGTCCCTTGATGGTGACCCAGCGGTCGTCGCCGTCGAGCGTGACCACATCGCCGGTGTCGTGCCAGCCGCCGGGTAGGGGATCTACGCCGCCGGCCTCGTTGAGGTAGCCGGCCATGACGTTGGGGCCGCGCAGGAACAGGCGGCCACCCTCGGCGATGCCCTCGACCGGCTCGATGCGGGTTTCCATGCCGGGCAGCATGCCGCCGACGGTGCCGCGACGGTTGTCGACGGGCTTGTTGACCGCCACGACGGGCGAGGCCTCGGTCGCGCCATAGCCTTCCAGGACAGGGATGTTCCCGAACCGCTCGGCTATCAGGTTGTGGGTCTCTTCCCTAACCTTTTCAGCGCCGCAGACGATGAACTTCAGGCCCGAAAGCTCGTCCGCGTCCGAGGACCGGGCGTACTGGTTGAGGAAGGTGTCGGTGGCCAGCAGGATCGAGGCGCCGCTGTCCTTGATGAGGGGCGGGATCTGCTTGATGTGGAGCGGCGAGGGATATTCGAACGCCTTCATGCCGGTCAGGATCGGCAGCAGAACGCCGCCCGTCAGGCCGAAGCAGTGGAAGGTCGGCAGCGGGTTGAACATGACCCAGTCCGGGTCGAGGTCGATGTGGGCCTCGATCTGCCGGACGTTGCTGACCAGGTTGGCGTGGCTCAGCACCACCCCGCGCGGCGCGCCGAAGCTGCCGGAGGTGAACAGGATCACGCCCGGCTCGTTCGGCTTCAGACTGGCGCGAAACTGCTTCGGGAACAGGCCGGCGGTGGCGGCGTACAGCTTGTCGGCCAGGCCGACCTTCTCGCGCACGTCTTCCAGATAGATGACCTCGGCGCTCTCCTCGAGGGCGTCGATCAGGTCGTGCAGCTTGCCCTGCTCGATAAAGCGGTGCGCGGTCAGCACCCGCTTGACGCCCGCCAGCTTGCAGGCCGCCCGCAGGTTCCGCAGACCGGCGGTGAAGTTCAGCATGGTCGGCACACGCCCGAAGGCATGCAGGCCGAAGAAGGTGACCACGACGCCGGATCCGGACGGCAGCAGAACCCCGACCCGCTCACCCTTCTCGGTGAAGCTGGCGATCTTGCGGCCGAGCGCGAAGCTGGCGCGGATCAGGTCGGTATAGCTGAGCGGATTACGGTCCTGGTCTTCCAGGATCGGCTTCTTGGCCCCGTATCGTTCGCGGGCTTCGAGCAGGGCGTCAAAGACAGACCGCTCGCCGTCCCGCGGATCGTAAGCACGCGGCATCTTGGGTGAAACTCCCCGAATGTTTCCCGATAATCTTGTTGCAGCGACCCTATCGGTCGCCGGGGGCGTTGAAAAGATGTGTCACAAAGGGTGATCCGGCCGCGCTGTCGGCGGCGGGAACCGCGCAGCCTCCCGTGCTGTGATTCGTTGGCTCACGAACAATTCCAGACCCGCCTGCCAGGCCGCGCGGACCGGCGCGCGATCCAGGTGGGGCAGGGGCCTTGCGCCGGCCAGCGGCGCGGCTTCGCAGGCCGGCATCGCGCTGCAGGCGGCCTCACTCTCGTTTCCGGGCGCCGCCAGCAAGAGCGTCGGCGTCCGCGTCCCGGCCAGATCGTCGCCCGCCGCCGTCGCGGCCTGCGCAAAGGCGCCGCGCCAGCCCAGGCTCACTCCGCCCATCCTCAGATCCGGATTGGCCATCTGCCAGGCCATCTGCAGCCCGCCGCGTTGCCTGTCACCAGTCAGGCCGCGCGCGAATGCGTCCGGCGCACCGCGCTTCCAGCCGGCCTGCAGTCCCTGCGGCACGGCGCCCAGGCCGGCTTTGGCCAGCCAGATCTGCCAACCTTCAAGCGCCCCGTTCGGGGTGATGTCAGGGGCCGACAGCACGAGGCCATCGACCGGCGCGCCCTGCTGCGCTGCGCGCAGACCGACGAGGCCGCCGACGCCGGCGCCGACCAGAATGACCGGCGTGTCCGGCGAGCCCTGCACCAGGGTGCGGGTCAGGGTCTTCACGGCCGCGATGTCGTCATCGAAGGACGGCGCGTGGATCAGGTCCTGTGGGCCCCCGAAGCGGGCCGACCCGCCCTGGCCGGCGCGTTCCAGCACCCAGACGGTGTGGCCGGACGCGTTGAGCGCCCGAACCGTCTCGAACCAGACCTCCGCCGTCTCGCCCTCGCCGGTCAGGATCAGGATATTGGCGCGGGGCGCGATCAGGGTGCTCGACACGCCATAGCGCTGCACCGGCGCCTCGCCGACGCCGATCAGGCCCCAGGCCCAGCCCTCGGGCGCCCAGAAGCCGGGGCCCAGCGATGGCGGGATGCGGCTGTCGGTGAAGGGCGCGCGGTCGCCCGCCCCGCCGCAGCCAGACAGGAGCACAAGCAGGCAGGCGAGGGCGGTCAGGCGACGCATCGGCGCAAGGTTTTCGTGCTTTTGCGCCGCTCGCAAGGCCGCTCCCGCGACAGGCGCTTGATCCGGCGGCCCGGAAGGCCGATCTAGGCCCCATGGCGACGGTCATCGACACCCTCAAGGCGCGCCCGCGCCACCCCGAGAAGCAGAACCGCCCGGACACGCCCCTGCTGCGCAAGCCCGACTGGCTGCGCGTGCGGGCGCCCGGCTCGGCCGGCTACAATGAAACGCGCGACATCGTCCGCCAGCACGGGCTGACGACGGTCTGCGAAGAGGCGGCCTGTCCCAACATCGGCGAGTGCTGGACCCAGAAGCACGCCACCATGATGATCATGGGCGAGATCTGCACGCGGGCCTGCTCGTTCTGCAACGTCGCCACCGGCAAGCCCGATCCGCTGGACCCGACCGAGCCCGCCCGCGTGGCCGAGGCGGTGGCCAGGATGGGCCTCAAGCATGTGGTCATCACCTCGGTGGACCGGGACGACCTGGCGGACGGCGGGGCGGCCCACTTCGCCGCCGTGGTCTATGCCATTCGCGCCGCCGCGCCGGGCACGACCATCGAGATCCTGACCCCGGATTTCCTGCGCAAGGACGGCGCCGCCGAGATCGTCATCGACTCGGCCCCGGACGTGTTCAACCACAACCTCGAGACCGTGCCCCGGCTGTACCTGTCGATCCGCCCGGGCGCCCGCTACTACAACTCCCTGCGCCTGCTGGAGCGGGTCAAGGACCGCGATCCCCGCCGCTTCACCAAGTCCGGGCTGATGGTCGGCCTGGGCGAGGCGAAGGAGGAGGTGATGCAGGTGATGGACGACATGCGGTCCGCCGGCGTCGACTTCCTGACCATCGGCCAGTACCTGCAGCCGACCCGCAAGCACGCCGCTGTCGACCGCTTCGTGACGCCGGACGAGTTCGCCGCCTATGAGCAGATTGCCCGGTCCAAGGGCTTCCTGATGGTCTCGGCCAGCCCACTGACCCGCTCCTCGCATCACGCCGGCGAGGACTTCGCACGCCTCAAGGCCGCGCGTGAGGCCAAAGAGGCCGCGGGCTGACTTGCGCCACCGGCTGACCCGCATCCTGCCCTATACGCCCGAGCAGCTCTTCGCGCTGGTCGGCGACGTCGAGCGCTATCCCGAGTTCGTGCCCTGGCTGACCTCGTTGAGGACCTGGAACCGGCAGGACGAGGGCGGCGGCGTGACCACGCTCGACGCGGAAGCGGGCGTCGGCTTCTCCTTCCTGCGCGAGCGGTTCTCGACCCATGTGCGCCGCGATGCGCCAGCACGCTGCATCGACGTCTCGCTGATCAGCGGCCCGTTCCGGCGGCTGCAGAACCGCTGGCGCTTCCTGCCGCACGATCAGGGGACCTGTGTCGAGTTCGAGATCGACTTCGAGTTCAAGGTTGCCTTCCTGGACCGCCTGCTCAACGCCAACTTCGACCACGCCGTCGACAAGCTGATCCGCTGCTTCGACGAACGGGCGAAGGCGCTCTACGGGGCGGGATAACGGGCCCTGCGTCCTTCGACACGCCGCTTCGCGGCTGCTCAGGATGACTTGGTTGGAAAGCTCCCTGAGCCAGTCATGCTGAGCAGCGCTCGCAGAGCGCGTGTCGATGCACGCATCTCCTCAGATCGCATCCCGCATCATCTGCAGCGCCACGGCGACAGCCGCCATCTGAACGTCGAGGCGGGTCTCGCCGTCGAAAGTCTCGTGGCGGTGCCGGATGCCGGCGGTGCTGCGCGCTGTGGCGATGTGCACCGTCCCGACCGGCTTCATCGGCGAGCCGCCGCCCGGACCGGCCACGCCGGTGATGGCCACGGCGATGTGTGCGCGACTGTTGTTCAGCGCCCCCTCGGCCATCATCCGCGCCACGGGCTCGGACACCGCCCCGAAGTCGGCGATCAGATCGCCGGGGATGCCGAGCATCTCCTCCTTGGCCCGGTTGGTGTAGGTGATGAAGCCGCGCTCGAAGACGTCCGACGCCCCCGGGATAGAGCAGATGGCCGCGGCGACCAGGCCGCCGGTGCAGCTCTCGGCCGTGGTTACCCGCAGGTGCCGCTCGCGAACCTCGTCGATCAGCAGCCGGGCGAGGGTCTCGACTTCGAGCGGAAACATTGAAGGTTATCTCCCGGACTGGCCACGACGCGTGGATTAGCCCCAACATCGGCTTCCAACGCCGACTATCAAGCCCCGATTCGAGCGCCATGACCGACATCCCCGCCGGCGACCGCGCCGCTGCCGCCGTCCGCACGCCGCCCCTGTTCGTGATCGCGGTCTTCACCAGCGCCGCGCTGGTGTTCATGGTCCAGCCCATGGTGGCCAAGCTGGTGCTGCCGCTGCTCGGCGGTTCGCCTGCGGTGTGGAACACCAGCATGGCCTTCTTCCAGTTCGCGCTGCTGGTCGGTTACGGCTACGCGCACTTTCTGCAGACGCTGCCCACGGTACGGCGGCAGATCATCGTCCATATCGCGGCGCTGGTGATCGCCGCCTTCGTGCTGCCCCTGCGCATCAGCGGCCTGATGGGCGAGCCGTCCTCGACCGCGCCGGCCCTGTGGCTGATCGGGGTGCTGACCCTGTCTATCGGTCTGCCGTTCGCCATCCTGTCGGCCACGGCCCCGCTGGTGCAGACCTGGTATGCGCGGACCCATATGGGCGAGGGGAGCGGCGAGCCCTACGCCCTCTACGCCGCCAGCAACCTCGGCAGCCTGCTGGCCCTGCTCGCCTATCCGATCCTGATGGAGCCGCTGCTGACCCTGCAGGCGCAGCGCTTCACCTGGAGCGCCGGCTACGTCGGCTTCGTCCTGATCCTCGGCGCCCTGGCCCTGATGGTCTGGCGCTCGACGCAGGCGGCGCCGGGCGCCCCGGCCGCCGCCGCGCCGACAGCGGTCGCCCCGCCGACGCTGCGCGAGCGGCTGATCTGGATCGCCCTGGCCGCGATCCCGTCCAGTCTGATGCTGGGCGTCACCACCCATCTGGCCACCGACGTGGCCTCGGCGCCCTTCATGTGGGTCGCGCCCTTGGCGCTCTACCTGGTCACCTTCATCATCGCCTTCCAGCCACGGCCGATCATCCCGCCCTACTGGGCGCTGCTGCTGCAGGCGGCGGCCCTGCCGGCTACGGTCTTCCTGCTGCCGCAGCAGGGCAACGCGCTCGCACTGCAGCTGGTACTTCACCTGGGCTGCTTCTTCCTGTCGGCGCTGGTCTGCCACCAGGCGCTGGTGGCCCGCAGGCCCGACCCGGCGCATCTGACGATCTTCTACCTCTGCCTGTCGATCGGCGGTGTGGTCGGCGGCGCCTTCAACGCCTTTGTGGCGCCCCAGGCCTTCGACTGGGTGATGGAGTACCCCCTGGTCCTCGTCCTCGCCGCGCTGGCGCGCCCCTGGCGATGGGGAAGGCTCACGGTCTGGGAGACCGGGGTGCTGATCGCGGGCGTCCTGGCGACGCTTGCGGCCGTGCTGTTCGCCGGCAACGTCCGGGACATCCTGACCTTCGACCGCATGCTGACCCTCAAGACCATGCTCGCGGTGGGGATCGTGTCGGCCTTCCTGCTTCGGGAGCGGGGACTGGTCTTCACCGGGATGCTGGCCCTGCTGTCGGTGGGCGCCCATGTGGTGAGTGATCCGGCCGAGGTGATCAGCACCCAGCGATCCTTCTTCGGCGTGCTGCGCCAGACCACGGTGCAGGAGCCTCGTCTCGGCGGGACGATCCGGCTGCTGGCCCACGGCACCACCCTGCATGGCGCGCAGGTCCCGGACGCGCGCTGGCGCTGCAAGCCGATGGTCTACTATGCCCAGGAGACGCCGATCGGGCAGGTCTTCACCATGAGCCAGCACGTCCATCCGACCATGCGCGTCGGCGCCGTGGGCCTGGGCACCGGCTCGGTGGCGGCCTATGTGCGACCCGGCGACCATCTGACCTTCTTCGAGATCGACCCGCTGGTCATCGATATCGCCCACGCCAGCGGCGACTTCACCTACACCACCGAATGCGCCAGGGGCGATGTCGACTTCGTGGTCGGCGACGCCCGGCTGACGCTGCAGAAACAACCCGACGCGGCCTTCGATATCCTGCTGATCGACGCCTTCTCGTCCGACGCCATTCCCGCCCACCTGATGACCGTCGAGGCGGTGAAGGGCTTCCTCGCCAAGCTCAAGCCCGACGGGGTGCTGATCCTTCACCTCTCGAACCGGAACCTGGAGCTCAAGTCGCCTGCGGCCGCTGTTGTGCTGGCGGCGGGGGGCTATCCGTTGCTGCAGGAGTATCGCCAGGGCGGCGCCTTCCCACGCTACTGGGAATCCAGCGAGGACGTGATGATCGTGGGCAAGACCCGGGCGGCGCTGGCCCCCTATGAGGCCGAAGGCTTCTGGACCGAGGCGCCGACCCACGGCGTCAAACCCTGGACCGACGACTACACCAACCTTGTCGGGGCGCTGTGGCGCAACCTGTCTGCCGGGTGGGCGCGGTGACCGAGGCGTCGGGGCAGGGACGGCTCTATACCGTCGTCTGTGAATACGCCGGGGGAACCTACGTCTCGCAGATTACGGCTGAGGACGAGCGCACGGCTGTCGTGAACTGGGCGATGGCCTTTCGGGAGGATCGGCCCGCCGCCAAGGGTTCCCGGCGGCTGGCGGACGATGTTCTGGGCCGCCTGGGCTCGGAGCCGCCTGTGGCCGTCCCGGGCCTCGCGGGTGTCTGGCGCCTTGCCGCGGTCGCCCGCGGCAAGGCCTCGCAGCTGCATGTGATCCTGTCGGCCTAGGCCGGCGTCTCGACCGTCGCCAGCGCCTGGGCGGCGAGGCCCTCGCCGCGACCGGTGAAGCCCATGCCCTCGGTCGTGGTCGCCTTCACCGACACCCGGTCGAGGGGCAGGCCCAGGATCTGCGCCAGCCGTTCGCGCATGGCCTGGCGGTGCGGCTTGATCTTCGGCCGCTCGCAGATCAGCGTGACGTCGATGTTGATGAGGCGGCCGCCTTTCGCTGTCACCAGGCCAGCGGCGTGCTTCAGGAACAGGTCGCTGGGGGCGCCTTTCCACTTCGGGTCGGTGGGCGGGAAGTGGTCGCCGATGTCGCCCTCGCCGATGGCGCCCAGGATGGCGTCGGTCAGGGCGTGCAGGCCGGCGTCCGCGTCGGAGTGGCCGATCAGGGTCTGGTCGTGTTCGATCTGGACGCCGCAGAGCCACACCGCCTCGCCCGGGCCCCAGCGGTGCGCGTCGAAGCCCTGTCCTGTCCGCGTGATCCGGGCCGCGCCTGCCAGCTGTTCGGCCATGTCGAAGTCCTCGGGGTAGGTGAGTTTCATGAGCAGCGGGTCGCCGGGCGCGATCGCAACGCGGCCGCCGTCCGCCTCGACGACCTGGGCGTCGTCGGTCGGCTCCCCGTCGGTCCAGGCGGCGTAGGCCGCCAGCAGCCGGTCGCGGCGGAACGCCTGCGGCGTCTGGGCCCGCCATAGTCCCTCGCGCGAGGTCGTGCTGAGGCCTGCCTCGCCCTCTCGCTTCAGCGTATCGGCGACGGGGAGGGCGGGGATGGCGCCGTCCGCGCCCTCCAGCGTCCTGAGCAGAGCGGCGACGTGGCCGGCAGTCACGAACGGGCGGGCGGCGTCATGCACCAGCACCGGCTCCCCGGGCGGTCCGTCCAGCGCGGAAAGCCCGTTGCGGACCGATCCGGCGCGCGTCGCGGCGCCCCGGGTCGTGCGCCAGCCGGTCAGTCCCGCCAGCGTCATTGTCGCCAGGGTTTCGCCGTCTTCCGAGACGACGACGATGATCTCGCGCGCCCCGGCAGCCAGCAGGGCCTCGACCGACCAGCGCAGGACGGGCTTGCCTGCCAGCGCACGCCATTGTTTAGCCAGCCCGGGCCCGGCGCGGGTTCCGCCGCCCGCGGCGACGATGACGACCGAAAAACTCATGGCGTCTGTCTAGGCGGCGGCGCACCGATGGGAAAGGGGGCGCTGGCGCGGCGCTTGCTGACAGGACTTTACCGCACCGCACAATGTGCCTAAAAAGAAAGCGATTGGGGTGATTACAGAATGAGCATCAAGCTCACGGTCGGGGATATCGAGATACCGGGGCGCGTGTGGATCGCGCCGATGACGGGCATTTCCGACCTGCCTTTCCGCACCGCGGCCGCCCGGCTGGGCGCGCCTTACGCCGCGACCGAGATGGTCGCCTGCGCCGAGTTCGCGCGCGGTCGGCCTGACGTGCTGCGCCGCGCCGCGATGGGGGACGGCCAGGGCCTGATGGTGGTTCAGCTGGTCGGGCGCGAGGCGCGATGGATCGCCGAAGGCGCCCGTCTGGCAGCCGAGGCGGGGGCCGACATCATCGACCTCAACTTCGGTTGCCCGGCCCGTGAGGTCACCGGCGTGCAGTCGGGCTCCGCCCTTATGCGTGATCTGGACCTCGCCGAAAGCCTCGTGGCCGCGGCCGTGGAGGCCGTCGAGGTTCCGGTGACCGTCAAGATGCGCCTCGGCTGGGACGACGCCAGCCGCAATGCGCCGGAGTTTGCCCGCCGGGCTGAGGCCGTCGGCGCCCGGGCCGTCACGGTGCACGGCCGGACCCGTTGCCAGTTCTACAAGGGCGCGGCCGACTGGGCGGCGGTCCGGGCGGTCAAGGAGGCGGTCTCCGTCCCTGTGATCGTCAACGGCGATATCGTCGATGGCGCCACGGCGGCTACGGCGCTCGCGCAGTCCGGCGCGGACGCGGTGATGGTCGGGCGAGGCATCGTCGGACGCCCCTGGATCGCCCGCGCCATCGAGGCCGAGCTGGACGGGCGGCCGCACCAGGCCGAGCCGGCCATGGCCGAGCGGCTGGTCATCGCGATCGATCACTTCCGCGACAGCCTGGCCTTCTACGGCCAGCGTCTCGGCCTGCGCATGTTCCGCAAGCATCTGGCCGCCTACATCGAGGCCGCGCCCTGGCCGGTCGAGGCGCACGACCGGCGCGCCGCCCGGGCCCGCCTGTGCAGCGAGGACGAGCCGGCGGCCGTCGAGGCCGGTCTCGCCGCGCTGTGGACGCGTCCCGTCGAAAGGATTGCGGCATGACCGGTCGTCACCATCCCAGCGCCGGCGCCCGCGCCATGGACCTCAAGTCCGCCGCCTTCGACCAGAGCCCCGAACCCGCGCTGCTGATCGACGGCGACGGCGCCCTCTCGGCCGCCAACGAGGCCGCTGAAGCGCTGTTCGGCCAGGGGCTGGGCCTGCTTGCGCGCGGGCGGGTCACCGGGGCCCTGCCGCCGGCATCGCCGCTCGTGGCGCTGATCGCCAGGGCGCTCGACGAAGGCGTGCGGGTGCGCGAGCACGCCGTCGAGATCGCGCTGTTCGGGCATCCGGCCTTCGAGGCCGACTGCGCCGCCACGCCGCTGGGGGGAGAGGCGGTGCTTCTGACCCTGCACGTGCGGGGCGGCGGCCTGGGCGCCGAGCGCAGCGCCGATCCGGCCGGACTGCGGTCCGTCGTCGGCCTGGGCCGTATGCTGGCGCACGAGATCAAGAACCCGCTGGCCGGCATTCGTGGCGCCGCCCAGCTGCTGAAGACCGGGGCAGCGGCCGAGGACCAGCCCCTGGCCCAGCTGATCGTCGACGAGACCGAGCGGATCCGCCGGCTGGTTGATCGCATGGAGGCCTTCAGCGACGACGCGCCGCCCGAACGCGAGGCGGTCAACATCCACAAGGTCCTGGATCGCGTCCGGGCGCTGGTCGCCAACGGCGTGGCCGACGGCCTGCAGCTGAAGGAACGATACGACCCTTCGCTGCCGCCGACCTGGGGCAACGAGGACCAGCTGATCCAGATCTTCCTGAACCTGGTCAAGAACGCCGCCGAGGCCGCTCATGGTCGCGGCGACGGTCGCGGCGCCATCACCGTCTCGACCGCCTGGCGCCCCGGCGTTCGGGTCCGCGGCAGTGACGGCCAGGTCCTGAAGGGCGCCCCGCTGGAGGTCCGCATCCAGGACAACGGTCCGGGCGTCCCGGTCCATATGCGCGACCACCTCTTCCAGCCCTTCGTGACTTCGAAGGCGTCGGGCGCGGGGCTGGGTCTCGCCCTCTGCGCCAAGCTCGTCACCGGGCACGGCGGACTGATCGACTTTGAATCCGAGCCGGGCCGGACCGTCTTCCGCGTCCTCCTGCCTGTCGCCAACATCGAGAGCGCCGAATGAACGCCGCCGCCAACGCGTCGAAGAAGATCCTCATTGCCGACGATGACAGCTCGATCAGGCTGGTTCTCAGCCAGGCGTTCACACGCCTGGGCTATCAGGTCCGGGCCACCGGCAATGCCTCGACGCTGCTGAAGTGGGCCGAGGAGGGGGAGGGCGATCTGATCCTCACCGACGTGATGATGCCGGACGAGAACGTGTTCAACGTCCTGCCCCGCATCCGCAAGGAGCGGCCCAAGCTGCCGATCATTGTGATGAGCGCCCAGAACACGTTGCTGACGGCGGTCAACGCCGCCGACGCAGGGGCGTTCGAGTACATCTCCAAGCCGTTCGATCTGGACGACATCACGGCGGCCGCGCGTCGGGCCCTGTCGCGACCGGCCGACAGCGAGGCCGCCAAGGCCCAGGCCCGGGCCATGAAGGACGAGCGCCTGCCGCTGATCGGCCGCTCGGCGGCGATGCAGGAGGTCTACCGCACGGTCGCCCGCCTGGTCGGCGCCGATCTCACCGTGCTGATCCTCGGCGAAAGCGGCACCGGCAAGGAGCTGGTCGCCCGCGCCCTGCATGACCTGGGACGCCGTCGCGACGGTCGTTTCGTGGTCATCAACCTGGCCGCCGTGCCGCGTGAGCGGGTCGAGACCGAGCTGTTCGGCCGCGGCGAGGGCGACCTCGGCAAACTGGTCGAGGCCGACGGCGGCACCCTGTTCCTCGACGAGATCGGCGACATGCCGCTCGACGCCCAGAGCCGTCTGTTGCGGGTCATCGACGGGGCCGAGCCGGCGATCAATCCCAAGACGAGCCGCCCGCCCAGCGTTCGGATCATCGCCGCCACCAACCGTGACCTGCGCGGCCTGATCCAGCAGGGGCTGTTCCGCGAGGATCTGTTCTTCCGCCTGAATGTCGCGCCGGTGCGGTTGCCGCCGCTGCGGGACCGGGTCGAAGACATTCCCGACCTCGCCCGGTCCTTCCTGCTGCGCGCCGCCCGCGAGGGGCTGCCGTCCAAGACCATCGACCAGTCGGCCCTGGACCGGATGAAGACCCACGACTGGCCGGGCAATGTGCGTGAGCTTGAGAACCTCGTACGGCGAGTCTGCGCCCTCTACGGCGAGGAGCTCATCACCGCCCGGATCGTCGAGCGCGAGCTTCAGGATCACGCGCCGGTGGTCGGTGAGTCTGGTCCGCTGACGCTGTCACAGCTGGTCGAGCGGCATCTGGCGGCCCACTTTGCCGACCAGCCTGACGGCGTGCCGGCGGCGGGCCTGTATGACCGGGTGCTGGAAGAGGTCGAGCGGCCGCTGATCCAGCTCACCCTGTCGGCGACCCGCGGCAACCAGGTCCGGGCCGCCGAGATCCTTGGCCTGAACCGCAACACGCTGCGCAAGAAGATCCAGGACCTGGGCGTGGAGATGGTGCGCGGCAAGCGCTGACACTGTTCGGCCACATGGCTGTTGCAGTCAGGACGCAGTTCGACCTAGGCTGCTGCAATGGGTTCCACCGCGTCACCTGACGACAGTATCGTCGACGCACCGCTGCCTGCCTGGCGGCGCGTCGTGGAGTCGCGCTACCTGCTGGGTGGCGGCTATGTCCTCGCGGTCATTCTGACCATCACCGGCGCGCTGCTGGCCTCGCGCCCGCCGGAGGTCGGTCCGATCGACGCCGACGTCCAGGTGATGCTGGCGCTGCTCGGGCTGAACCTGGTCCTGATCCTTGTCCTCGCCAGCCTGGTGGCCATGCGCGTGCTGCGACTGCTCCGCAGCCGCCATGCTGACGCCGGCGCGCGGCTGCAACTTCGTTTCATGGCCATCTTCGGCCTCGCCACGGTCGCGCCTGCGATCGTGGTCGCCCTGTTCTTCGGCGGGGTGGTGATCTCCGGCGTGGACTACTGGTTCAGCCAGAAGGTCCGCACGATCGTCGAGAACTCGGCCGGCGTGGCCCGCACCTACGTCAAGGAGCGCACCGACAGTCTTGGCCAGAACGTCACCACGGTCGGTCAGGAGCTTAACCAGGCACGGGATGCCCTCTACTCTTCGCCCCTTGCCTACAGCCAGTACCTGTCGCAGCTGTCCGGCCGGGCCTTCACTGCCGCCTATGTGATTGATCGCGAGGGCCGGATCATGGCCCGGAGCGAGGGGCGCGGGGCGCCGCCCTTTCTCGCGCCGCCCGAGACCAGCTTCGACTCCGCCGACGAGGGCGTGACCTCCGCCGAGACCTTCCCGTCGACCGATCTTCTGCGGGGCCTGCACCGTCTCAGCGCCTATGAGGACGCTTATCTGTACGTCGTCACGCCGGCGAGCCCGGGCATCCTGGGTCAGTTACGCGATGCAGAGGCCCAGCTCGTCACCTACCGCGAGGCGGACGACAACAAGCTGCGGCTTCAGGCGGCCTTCGCCCTGACCTATGTGGAGACGGTGCTGCTGCTGCTGGTGGGCGCCGCCTGGCTGGCGATACCGGTCGGCAACTCGATCGCCGCGCCGGTCGCCCGGCTGATCCAGGCCGCCGGGCGGATCTCGCAGGGGGACCTTGACGCCCGGGTCGACACCGAGCGGCAACCTGAAGAAATGGCGATGTTGTCCCGTGCATTCAACAGTATGACGAATGATCTTCAGGTTCAGCAGGTTGCGCTGAAGACCGCCAGCCTGGACGCTGAGACGCGTCGCACCTTCATCGAGACGGTGCTCTCCGGGGTCAGCGCCGGGGTGATCGGCCTCGACGGCGCCGGCGCGGTGTCCGCCAGCAACCGGCAGGCGGCCGTCCTGCTGGGCGTCGAACCGGGCGCCATGTCCGGCCAGCCGCTTGAGGTCCTCGCGCCCGAACTGGTCGCGGTCGCGGGGCGGGCCGTCGAGATCAGCGCCGAGGTCGAGGAAGAGGTCGACATCGTTCGCGGGGCCGAGACTCGTCGACTGCGCGTGCGGGCCAGCGGCGCGGCCGCCGACGGCGTCGTTCTGACCTTCGACGACATCACCCGCCTGATCACGGCCCAGCGCAACGCCGCCTGGAAGGACGTCGCGCGGCGCATCGCCCATGAGATCAAGAATCCCCTGACCCCGATCCAGCTCTCGGCCGAGCGCATCCGGCGCAAGTACCGCAAGGAGATCACCAGCGATCTGGAGACCTTCGACCGCTGCACCGACACCATCATTCGCCAGGTCGGCGACATCGGGCGCATGGTCGACGAGTTCTCTGCCTTCGCCCGCATGCCCACGCCGCGCTTCGCCGCCACCGACCCGGCCGAGATGTTGCGGCAGGCGGTCTTCGCCCAGCGGGTGGCCAGTCCCGAGATTGTCGTCGAGATGGACGAGCCGCCGCAGGACCAGACCCTTAGCTGTGACGAGCGCATGGTCGGCCAGGCCCTGGCCAACATCCTGAAGAACGCCGCCGAGGCCGTTTCGAGCCGAAATCTGGCCTCGGGCGAGGGGCGGATCCGCGCCGCGCTGCGCGTCGACGGCGACGTGCTGTGCTTTGTCGTCGAGGACAACGGCGTGGGTCTGCCGGCGCGGGACCGCGACCGACTCACCGAGCCCTATGTCACCACCCGCGAGAAGGGCACCGGCCTTGGCCTCGCGATCGTCAAACGGATCTGCGAGGACCATGGCGGAGAACTGGCGTTGGGGGACGCCAGGTCATTGTCCGGCGCGAGCGTCACACTGATATTCCCAACCGCGCGTAGGACGGCCGCGCCTGACATGAAGGAGGCGGCGCATGGCGGCTGACGTTCTGGTCGTCGATGACGAAGCGGACATCCGCGAACTGGTTTCCGGCATCCTGTCTGACGAAGGCTACGCGGTGCGAACCGCCGCCGACTCCGAACAGGCCCTGGCGGCGATCCGCGCGCGCAAGCCCACCCTCATCGTGCTCGACATCTGGATGCACGGCGGCGGCATGGACGGGCTGGAGCTGCTGGATCTGGTCAAGACCCTCGATGCTGACCTGCCGATCATCATGATCAGCGGGCACGGCAACATCGAGACCGCGGTCAACGCCATCAAGCGCGGGGCCTATGAGTTCCTCGAAAAGCCGTTCAAGTCCGACCGGCTGCTGATGGTGGTCGAGCGGGCGATCGAACAGGCCAGCCTCAAGCGCGAGAACCGCCGTCTCCGCACCCAGACCCTGACACCGGACGGGCTGATCGGCCGCTCGGCGGCGGCCCAGCAGCTGCGCCAGCTGGTCGCCAAGGTGGCGCCGGCCAACAGCCGGGTGCTGATCGCCGGGCCTGCCGGGTCGGGCAAGGAGCTGGTCGCCAGGCTGATCCATGCCTCGAGCCCCCGCGCCAAGGGCGAGTTCGTCGCCATCAGCGCCGCCGGCATGGCGCCCGAGCGCATGGACCTCGAACTGTTCGGCGCCGAAGGCGAGGGCGGTCGTCCCAGCCGGATCGGGGTGTTCGAGCGCGCCCACGGCGGCACCCTCTATCTCGACGAGGTGGCCGACATGCCGCGCGAGACCCAGAGCCGCATCCTGCGTGTGCTGGTCGAGCAGCGGTTCCGCCGGGTCGACGGCGACAACGACGTCCAGGTCGATGTGCGGGTCATCTCGTCCAGCAGTCGCGACCTGCGCGAGGAGATCGCCGCCGGACGTTTCCGGGAGGACCTGTTCCACCGCCTCAATGTCGTGCCGATCCGCGTACCCGGCCTTGCCGAGCGCCGTGACGATCTGCCCGAACTGATCAGCTACTTCATCGACCGGATCGCCGAGGCCACCGGCCTGCCGCGCCGACGACTGGCCGAGGACGCCCTCGCGACGCTCCAGGTGCACGAGTGGCCCGGCAACGTCCGGCAGCTGCGCAACAACGTCGAGCGAATGATGATCCTGGCGTCGGGCGACCCCGGTGAGCCGATCACCGCGGCGATGCTCCCCTCAGAGGCGCCGCCGGACTCCGCCGGCAACGCCATCGGCACCGAGAAGATCATCGCCCTGCCGCTGCGCGAGGCGCGGGAGTTGTTCGAGCGCGAGTACCTCAACGCCCAGATC
The DNA here is from genome assembly GCA_027487945.1 of Caulobacteraceae bacterium. Lineage (GTDB taxonomy): Bacteria > Pseudomonadota > Alphaproteobacteria > Caulobacterales > Caulobacteraceae > Caulobacter. The sequence continues at coordinate 9,777 of JAIYCQ010000021.1, read as the reverse complement.
CTGCGCTTCGGCGGAAACATCTCCCGCACCGCCGCCTTCATCGGTATGGAGCGGTCGGCGCTGCACCGGAAGCTCAAGTCCCTTGGCCTGACCGGCACGCGCATCATCGAGGACGTGGAGGACTGATGTCGCGCTGGGCCTACGTCAACGGTCGCTTCGTCCGTCACGGCGATGCGGCGGTCCACATCGAAGACCGCGGCTACCAGTTCGCCGACGGGGTCTATGAGGTCTGGGCCGTGTTCGACGGCAAGCTGGTCGACACCCTGGGTCACTTCGAGCGGCTGGAGCGCAGTCTCGACGAGTTGCGCATCACCCGGCCCATGGGTCGCAAGGCGCTCGAGCTGGTGCTCCGCGAAGCGGTTCGCCGCAACCGCGTCCGCTATGGCCTCGTCTATCTCCAGGTCACCCGCGGGGTGGCGCGCCGGGATCACGCCTTCCCCGATCCCGTGCCGCCGCCCGCCGTGGTGATCACCGCCAAGTCCCTCGACCGGCAGGCCGCCGAGGCGCGCGCCGCCAGGGGCGTGGGGGTCATCACCCTGCCGGAGAACCGCTGGGGGCGCTGCGACATCAAGACCGTCGGTCTGCTGCCAAACGCGATGGCCAAGCAGGCGGCCAAGGAGCAGGGCTGCGCCGAGGCCTGGTTCATCGACAGCGACGGCCTGGTCACCGAGGGCGCTTCGTCCAACGCCTGGATCGTCGACGCCGACGGCGTGCTGCGCACCCGCGACACCAGCGCCAACATCCTGCGCGGCGTAACGCGCAAGAGTGTCATCGCCCTCCTCGGCGAGCAGAACATCCGCTTCGAGGAACGCGCCTTTACGCCGCAGGAAGCCAGGGAGGCCCGTGAGGCGTTCATTACCGGGGCCGGCGCTCTGGTGCTGCCGGTGGTGACGATGGACGGCCACAGGATCGGGGACGGCGTGCCCGGCCCGGTGGCGACGCGGCTGCGGGCGCTCTACATAGATGCCGCCCAAGCTTCGGTCATCTGACTCCGACGGGACCGTTCGCGGTTGCGGTCGGCCACGATAACCGCCAAGCATTGCGGGCTTGCGTGTGTGGAGGGCCTTCTGCCCTCCGGCCAAGAACAAGAAGGGGAATCCCCATGACCGACAAGAAACAGAACCTGCAGGACACGTTCCTCAACAGCGTGCGGAAATCCAAGACGCCGCTGACCATCTTCCTCGTGAACGGTGTGAAGCTGCAGGGCGTGGTGAGCTGGTTCGACAACTTCTGTGTCCTGCTGCGCCGCGACGGCCAGTCCCAGCTGGTGTACAAGCACGCCATCTCGACAATCATGCCCGCCCAGCCGGTCCAGCTGTACGAGCCCGGTCCCGAACAAGACGATTGACCCAACTCATAGACCACGGCGTCCCCGTTCAGCGGGCCCTCGTTCTCCATCCCGTCAGGTCCTGGCAACAGACCAATGTGCGCAATCCTCAGGCCCGGCTTGAGGAAGCCGTGGGGCTGTCCCTGGCGCTCGACCTCGAGGTGGTCGAGTCCCGGGTCGTCCCGCTGCGCGAGCGCACGCCGGCCACCCTGTTCGGCAAGGGCAAGGTCGAGGAGCTGCGGCTGCTCTGCGAGGTCGAGAAGGTCGATGTCGTGGTGGTCGATGACTCCCTGTCGCCGGTCCAGCAACGGAATCTGGAGAAGGCCTGGCAGGTCAAGGTCGTGGACCGCAGCGGCGTGATCCTGGAGATCTTCGGTCGTCGCGCGCGGACGAAGGAAGGCGTGCTTCAGGTCGAGCTGGCCCGGCTGGAGTACGAGAAGTCCCGTCTGGTCCGCACCTGGACCCACCTGGAACGCCAGCGCGGGGGCACCGGAAACACCGGCGGCCCGGGCGAGACCCAGATCGAGCTGGATCGCCGCCAGATCGCCGACCGCATCATCCTGATGAAGCGGCAGCTCAAGGAGGTGCGGCGCACGCGCAGCCTGCACCGCACCCAGCGCAAGAAGGTTCCCTATCCGACCATCGCGCTCGTCGGCTACACCAACGCCGGCAAGTCGACGCTGTTCAATCGCCTGACCGAAGCCGATGTGGTGGCCGAGGACATGCTGTTCGCGACCCTTGATCCGACCCTGCGCACCGTGAAGTTGCCCGGCGGCCGTCCCGCCATCCTGTCCGACACCGTGGGCTTCATCTCCGACCTGCCGCACGAGTTGGTCGAGGCCTTCCGCGCCACCCTCGAGGAGGTGCAGGAGGCCGATGTGGTCCTGCATGTGCGCGACATCGCCAACATCGACACCGACGCGCAGAAGCGTGACGTCGAGACGGTGCTGAAGGAGCTGGGCGTCACCCTCGACGAGGGCCGCCGGATCATCGAGGTCTGGAACAAGGCTGACCTGCTGACCCCCGACGACCGCGACGACGCCGAGGGCGCCGCCCGCCGCGTCGGGGCGGCCATGGTCTCGGCGGTCACCGGCCTGGGCTGCGAGGCGCTGCTGCAGCGGCTGGCGGTGCTGGTCGACGTCACACCGGAGATCGATGTCGTCCTGAGCCAGTCGGATGGCGAGGCCCTCGCCTGGCTCTATCGCCACGGCCGCGTGGTCGGCCGCCACGACGGCGAGCTGGATCTGCACCTGCGCGTCCGGCTCGACGGCCAGGCGCTGGGCCGCTTCGAGCGGCTGTTCCCGGCGGCCCAGGTCGCCGAGGCGGACGCGTGAAACGCGGCGTCATTGCCGCTATCCTGGCGCTGATGACCGCCTGCGCCCCGCCTTCCGAAGCCTTTGCCGCCGAGACGATCAGCTTCAGCGACCTGCTCGCCCGTCCGCGGGCGGCCGCCGACGCCAGGATCGCCTACGGCCCGGCCCCGCAGCAGTTCGGCGAGCTGTGGCTGCCGGCGGGGCAGGGGCCCTTTCCGGTGGTGGTGCTGATCCATGGCGGCTGCTGGCAGGCCGATCTGCCCGGGACGGAGCTGATGGACTATCTCGCCGCGGACCTTCGGGATCGTGGCTACGCGGTCTGGAACCTCGAGTACCGCCGTATCGGCCATCCGGGCGGCGCCTGGCCCGGCACCTTCAAGGATATCGCGACCGGGCTGGACCATCTGCGGACCATCGCCCGGCCGCGCGGGCTGGACCTCTCCCGCGTCGTGCTGCTCGGCCACTCGGCGGGAGGACATCTGGTCAGCTGGGCCGCCGCGCGGTCAGGCTTGTCGAAGGACACCCCACTGTGGACCGCCGACCCGCTACCGGTGAGCGGCGTGGTCAGCCTGGCCGGGATCAACGACCTGGAAGCGTTCCGGGCGACCGGTCCCGACCGCTGCGGCGGGCCACAGACCATCGACGACCTGGTGTCCGTGGCGACCCGGGCGGGACAGGACGTCTATGCCGACACCTCGCCGGCCCGGTTGGCCACGCCTAAGGGCGAGGTGTCGGTGATCTCCGGCGAACTGGACCCCATCGTCCCGCCGGTGTTCGGCCCGCCGTTCGCCGCGCGCTGGTCTGCCACCGAGCTGACGATCAAGGGCGCGGGCCACTTCGAACTGATCGACCCGACCAGCTCGGCGTGGCGGGATGAGATCGTGCCGTTGATTGCCGACATGGCGAAGTAGCCGGGGCGGGGGACATGCACCGAAGTGCATGTCCCCGACCAGCTACTCCGCCAGCGCGCCCCAGAAGGCCATGGCGAGACCGAACGCCCGCATGTCGCCCGTTGTGGTGCCGGCCATGCGGTTCATCGCGTAGGCGACGGTGGTGTGGGCATCCATGTCGATGATGACCAGCGAGCCCCCATAGCCGCCCCAGTAGATGGTGTTGGGGCTTGGCAGCGGCACCATCCCGCCGGCGAGGCCGAAGCCCATGCCGTAGCGGACCGGGATGCCCAGCACGAGGTCCTTGCCCTCGATCTGCAGCTCCAGCGCCTTGCGGCAACCGGCCTCGGACAGGAAGCGCTTGCCCTTGGCGACGCCGCCGTTGGCAAGGATGGACTGAACCAGCGCAACCGACCGGGCGTTGCCTGTGCCGCCGGCCGCGGGGATCTCCGCCCCGCGCCATTCCCGCGTGCGGGTTGCGGAGACGTCGATGGGCGGGTTGTTGATCCTGTAGGTCCCCGAGCCTTCGCCGATCGAGGCGTCGGCCGGCGGCGGCGGGATCAGTTCGGCGACGCGGTGGTCCTCCGACGCCGGCAGGCCGATGTGGAAGTCGGCGCACAGCGGCCCGGCGATCTCTTCCCGGAACACCGTGCCCACGGACTTTCCGGTAACGCGCCGGATGACCTCGCCCACCAGATAGCCCTGGCTCATGGCGTGATAGCCCGGGGCGCTGCCGGGCTCCCAGAACGGCGTCTGGGCGGCCAGCAGCGCGGTGGCCTTCTCCCAGTCGTAGAGCATTTCGCCGGTGGCCGGCAGCTCCCAGCCCGAAACCCCGGCCGAGTGGCTCATCAGCTGGCTGACCTTGACGTCCTGTTTGCCGTTGGCGGCGAACTCCGGCCAGTACCTGGCGACGGGCGCGTCGAAGTCCAGCTCGCCGCGATCGGCCACCATCAGCGCCGTCAGGGCGGTCATGGTCTTGGTGGTCGAATAGACGTTGACGATGGTGTCCTCGACCCAGGGCCGGGTGCGCGCCGCGTCGGCGAAGCCGCCCCACAGGTCGACGACCGTCTCGCCCTCAACCGTGGCGCAGAAGGAGGCGCCCAGGTCGGCGCCGCTGGCCAGATTGCCTTCGAAGACCTTGCGGACCTCGGCGAAGCGGTCTTGCGTGAATCCCTGAACCGAGCCGTCGGCCATGGTCGTATCCCCCTGTGTTTTTTCCAGCCTAACAGCAGGGGATGGGGGAGGTCACCGGTTACCCAGCGGAACGCTCCGCCGCTTTGGCCGCGTCCCACAGGGCGTCCATTTCGGCGAGATCTGACTGATCAGGCGTCCTGCCCCGTTCCGCCAACGCCGCCTCGATGAAGCCGAAGCGGCGGACGAACTTGGCGTTGGTGGCGCGCAGGGCGTCCTCCGGCTCGATGTCCAGCTCGCGGGCCAGGTTGGCCAGCACGAACAGCACATCGCCCAGCTCGCCGCGCATCTTGTCGCGATCCCCGGCCTCGACCTCGACCTTCAGCTCGGCGACCTCCTCGTCGAGCTTGTCGAGGACTTCTTTCACGCTGGGCCAGACGAAGCCGACGCGGGCGGCGCGCTTGTTGAGCTTCACCGCCCGGGTCAGGGCGGGCAGGCCGACGGGGACGTCGTCCAGGATGCCGGAGCGGGCCTTCTGGTCGCGCTCCTGCTGCTTGAGGACCTCCCAGGCGACCGTCTGTTCGCCACTGGTGCGGTAACGCTCGTCACCGAACACATGCGGATGGCGGCGGATCATCTTGTCGTTGATCGCGTCGGCGACGTCGCCCAGGTCGAAGGCGCCCTGTTCCTCGGCCATGCGGGCATGGAAGACCACCTGCAGCAGCAGGTCGCCGAGTTCCTCCTTCAGGTCTCTCAGGTCGTTCCGCTCGATGGCGTCGGCGACCTCATAGGCCTCCTCGACCGTATAGGGGGCGATGGTCGCAAAGGTCTGCTCCAGATCCCAGGCGCAGCCGGCGACCGGGTCGCGCAGCCGGGCCATGATCTCGACCAGCCTGAAGAGCGGGTGGGCGTCAGGGGATGACGGGATTGACGACATTGGGGTTGGTCCCTGCCACGTCCTCGGGAGTCGGAGGCGGGAGCGTTCCGTCCTTGTCGCCGAGCTGACGCAGAATCTCGGCGTGTTTCGCCTCGGTCAGGGGATAGCCGATCATGCAGGCCGCCGCGAGCAGTCCGATGACGCCCGGGGCCAGGGCGTAGAGCATCTCCAGGCCCTGCATCGACAGCGGCGTGCTGTTGGCGGCGTTGACCGCGTCGAACCCGAGGCCGTCGAGCAGGAACAGGCTGCAGACCGCGAGCGCCGAACCGACCTTCACCGTGCCGGTCAGGATCGCATAGAGCAGCCCGGTCCGGTCCTTGCCGGACTCCAGCCGCTCCTCATCGCCGTAGTCCGCCAGCATAGAGCGCAGCAGCAACGCGCCGGCCGAATAGGGGATGCCGGCCGCCATCAGGAACGGAACGGCCAGCCAGAAATTGCCCGCCGGCAGGGTGACCACCAGGAACTGAACCACGGCATAGGTGACGCAGGCGGCGATCAGCGCCTTCGCCTTCCCGACCCGCCTGGCAAGGATGGTCCAGATGAAGCCGCCCAGGATGGCGGCCAGGAAGTAGAACAGCAGGAGGGTCGAGGCCTCCAGGAAGGTGAAGGCCTTCACCCGCGTGAAGTAGAAGAAGAACAGGGTTCCGGCGATGCCGGGCGCAAGGCCCGTCAGCAGGTCCGCGGCGAGGATCCTGACCACCGTCGGGCGGCCGACCAGGCGGAAATAGTCCTTGAGGGAGGCCTTCTCGGGGTTGGCGTCCTCCACCACGGGCGGCTCGGGCACGCGCCACAGCGCCAGCAGAGCCATCAGCGGCAGCAGGACCACGATGAACCAGCCCTGGCCGGCCACGATCTCGGTCTCGCCATCCCCAAGGCCGATGCGGCTGAGCAGCAGAGGCAGGGTCAGGATGATGATCATGCCGACGACGTTGCCGGTCTGCCAGAAGGCGTAGATGCGCGACCGCTCATGGTAGTCGGTGGTCAGCTTGGAGGCCCACGAGGTGTGGGCCAGGGTGGCGATCGACAGGCCGAAATAGACCACGATCAGCCAGAACCAGAGGTATCCGGCCCCCACGCCCGGCTTCGCCATGAACAGCATGTATATGGCCAGCATCAGGAAGGGGATGCTGATCGCCAGCCAGCCCTTGAAGCGGCCGAAGGACCAGCGCGTGCGGTCGAGGACGCCGCCGAAAACCGGGTCGAAGCCGATGTCGATCAGCCGGACCATAACGAAGGCGAGGCTGACCGCCGACAGGTTCACCCCGAGCGTCTCGGAATAGTAGTGGGGCAGGGTGATCACGAGCGGCAGGCCGAAGGCCGCCAGCGGCAGACACGGGGCGGCGAAGGCCGCAAGGGTCAGAAAAGATCGTCGGCCGCCGGCCATGTCGCCTCACGCTAATCAGTCGGCGAATTGGCATCGCCGTTCACCAGCCAAGAGACCGTGTGAACGGCGACGGGGCAAGCCCAGAAGTTCTGCTACTTGGCGGCCAGCGAGTCCCCGCGGGCCACCCTGCGGGCAAAGCGGTCGAAACTGGTCTCCGCGTCGCTCCAGGTGCCGGCCGCCACGGTGTTGCCGAAGTCGCTCTCGTACCAGCGATAGCGGACCGGAACCGCGCCATCGGCGGTGACCAGCGTGCCCGACAGCGTCGCGCCGCCGATGCCCCGGCTTTCGTAGGACAGGCCGGGCGTGCGGGTCAGCTGCCGCATGGTCGGCCGGTTGGGCGTGGCGTCCTCGATAACGAGGTTGAGGACCGCGCCGTCCGGGGTCAGGCCGCCGCTCTTGCCGAGCTCGCGCTCCAGCGATTCGCGCAGCTCGGTCTTCAGGAACTCGAGATCGCGGTCGTCCACCGTGTCGGTCTTGTCGGCCAGTTCGGCGCCGATATCGATATTGATGGTCGCGATCCCCGCCGGCGCCGCCTGGGCGGACAAGGCGAAGGCGGCGGCGATAGCCGCAGTGGTCAGGAAAACGGGCAGGCGCATGCGCTGGTCTCCAGTCTCGTCGTCAGTCCCTCATGCCCAGAATGGGCCTCGCCGCGGCGGTCCGCAAGGGAGGAAGCGCCGCCGCTTTACCCAGGGACAGGCTGGAGGCCCGGCGCGGCGACCTCTAGGCTGCCGCCAACAAAACCGGTGGGGAGATGACACGATGAGCGACCTGGTGCTGCGCGAGGACGTGGGTGGAGCGGCGATCCTGACCCTGAACCGGCCGGACAAGCTGAACTCCCTGAACGTGCCGGTCTTCGAGGCCCTGGAGGCCCACGTGAAGGCCATCGAGGGCGCGCCGGGCAGTGTCGCCGTCGTCGTGCTGCGCGGCGCAGGGCGCTGCTTTTCCGCCGGCCACGACCTTGGCGACATCGCCACCGGCGAGAAGCTGCCGCGCGCCAACTACCAGTCCCATGTGATCGAGAGGCTGGCCGATCTGCCCCTGCCAGTGATCACCGCCGTGCATGGCCACTGCTACACCGGCGCCCTGGAGCTGGCTCTGGCCGGAGACATCATCCTCGCCTCGGAGAACGCGAAATTCGCCGACACCCACGCCCGCTGGGCCCTGACCCCCGTCTGGGGCCTATCCCAGCGCCTGCCGCGCCGGGTCGGGACCTACAAGGCGCGCGAGATGATGTTCACCTGCCGCACCTATTCGGGCCGCGAGGCCGAGGCGATGGGCCTGGCCAACAGCTGCGTCCCCGACGACGGGTTTGAGGCTGCGATTCACGCCCTCGTCGCCGAGATCGCCGCCAACTCGCCCTTCAGCCACGCCGCCAACAAGCGGCTTCTGACCCAGACCGACGGCCTGCCGATCGGTGCGGGTCTGGCGCACGAGATCTACAGGGGCGAAGGCGTGGGGCCGGACATGCGCGACCGCATCGCCGCCTTCGCCGCCCGCAGCAAGAAGGGGTAGGGGGCTATCGAGCCCCCTGAAGCAGCACCTCGGCGATCTGGATGGCGTTCAGCGCGGCGCCCTTGCGCAGGTTGTCGCCGCTGACGAACAGCGCCAGGCCGTGCTCGACCGTCGGATCGGCCCGGACGCGGCCGACAAACACCGGGTCCTGACCGGCGGCGGCCAGCGGGTTGGGCGCCTCGGTCAGCACCACGCCGGGCGCGTCGGCCAGCAGGGTCAGCGCCTGTTCGCGGGAGATCGGGCGCTCGAACTCGACGTTCATCGACAGCGAGTGACCGGTGAACACCGGGACCCGCACGCAGGTCCCGCTGACCGGCAGGTCCGGAAGGCCGAGGATCTTCCGGGTTTCGTCGCGGAGCTTGGTCTCTTCCTCGGTGTAGCCGTCTTCGCCCAGCACGTAGTTCAGCGAATTGACGTTGAACGCCATGGTCGACGACCACTTCTCGGCGGCAGGGAAGGTGATCGCCTCGCCGTTCCGGGCGAGGGCGGCAGCGTCGCTCCCGGCCGCCGCGACCTCGGCTTCCAGGATACGGATGCCTTCGACCCCGGCGCCGGAGACGGCCTGGTAGGTGCTCGCGATAAGGCGCTTGAGCCCGGCGGCGTCATGCAACGGGCGCAGGGCCGGCATGGCGACCATCGTCGTGCAGTTGGGATTGGCGACGATGCCCTTGGGAATGTCCCGCAGCGCCTCCGGATTCACCTCGGACACCACGAGCGGAACCTCCGGGTCGTTGCGCCAGGCAGACGAGTTGTCGATCACGATGGCGCCGGCCGCCGCGACCTTCGGCGCCAGGGCGCGCGAGGTGGAGCCGCCGGCCGAGAAGAACACCACGTCTAGGCCACTGTAGTCGGCCGTGGCGGCGTCCTCGACCACGACCTCGCCGCCGTTCCACGGCAGGGTCGAACCCGCCGATCGGGACGAGGCGAACAGGCGCAGCGACGCTACCGGAAAGCCGCGCTCGGCCAGCAGCTCCAGCATCATCGACCCGACGAGGCCGGTGGCGCCGACAATGCCGACGTTGGCGGGCGAGGGGATCGAGGGGGGATGGGTCATGGGGCGTCTCCTGGGAAGGGGTGACGCGCGGGGACCTGGCTGTCTCTGTCTGGAGGGCCCCGCGCGGTTGGCGGGGCGGCGGTCCGGTCGCGGCGCTAGGCGCGCGCACCCGAAATCGCCCCGCCGGTGCGGGTCGGTTTGCGGGTAATCGGCTTGGTGGGCGCGAAGGACATCGACCGCGATGTAGCGGCGCGGCGCGGCCGCTGCAACCCGGAATTCAGGTCGCCGG